>NZ_JBHFIH010000018.1:333303-344794 GCF_057334195.1 Brevibacterium sp. AGC70
GCTCGAGTCGTGGGCACCATCGAACGCGTTCAGGAGCTCTTCACCGAACACTGGCCCACGTCCGCAGCCCAGTGGATGCCGGAGGGTCAGATCCCGAAAATCGGTGATCTCATCTATAACCGCCCCTATGCCGAGGTCCTGAGGAAGCTCATCGCTGCAGGTGACGGTGTGGAAGGGCGCGATGCCAGAGTCGCTGCGGCACGTGAAGAATGGAAGTCCGGCTTCGTCGCCGAGGCGGTCGAGAAGTTCATCTCCACCCCGCACCGGCACTCGACTGGAGGCGACCACGCTGGAGTGATGACAGCCGCCGACTTCGCAGGATTCGACGCACACTTCGAGACACCTGTGTCCGTCGATTTCCGCGGCTACTCGATTGCGAAGATCGGAGCCTGGGGTCAGGGCCCGGTGCTGCTCCAGACGCTGAAGATCCTCGAGGGCTTCGACGACGACCGGCTCGATCCCTCGACCGAGATCGGTGCGCATACGATCCTCGAGGCGCTCAAGCTCGCGATGGCCGACCGCGACACCTACTACGGGGATGCCGATGTCGACCTCGACTGGCTGCTCAGCGAAGAGTACGCCGCAAGTCGCCGGGACCTCATCGCAGATGATGCCTCACTCGAATTCCGACCCGGCACCGACCGGGCAGGTTCTGTCTCGACCTTCACACCGCCGCTCGTGCTCGAGGGCGCGGACAAGGAAGCCATGGCCAAGGCGGGCATCGGCGAGCCGACTGTGCAGAAGAACGGTGTCAACAACGGCGACACCTGCCACATCGACATCGTCGACCGTTGGGGCAACATCATCTCAGCCACGCCCTCCGGCGGATGGCTGCAGTCCTCGCCGGTCGTCCCCGAGCTCGGATTCTGCCTGGGAACTCGTCTGCAGATGATGTGGCTTGACGAAACAGCCCCCTCGGCGCTGACCCCCGGGAAGCGTCCGCGCACCACGCTGACTCCGACTCTGATCTCCAAAGACGGTCAGCCGATCATCGCGCTCGGTTCACCCGGCGGTGACCAGCAGGAACAGTGGCAGCTGTTGATGATTCTGCGCATGCTCATCGGCGGCTACGCGCCCCAGCAGGCGATCGATGCTCCTGCACTGCACACCACCTCGTTGGCGGGATCGTTCTGGCCGCGCACCTGGGTTCCCGGCGGAGCTGTGGTCGAGGACCGCCTCGGCGAGGCTGTCATCAACGGGCTGATCGCACGTGGCCACGTCGTGACCAAGGCCGGCGATTGGGAACTGGGCAGGCTCTCCTGCGTGACCCGGGATCCTGCGACCGGTCGCGTCACCGCAGGGGCGAACCCGCGCGGTGCCCAGGGATACGCGGCAGGCAGATGATGAGTACTGCGACCAGCAGCGGTGTGGAACCGTCAGAATTCGTCCTCGAGGTCTCCGGCCTCGAAGTCTCCTACGAGAACCCGGTGCTCCACGATGTGGGCTTCACGTTGGCACCGGGGGAGCGTTTGGCTCTCGTCGGTCAGTCAGGTTCCGGCAAGTCGACGACGATCAGCGCGGTCCTCGGACTCCTTCCGGGGGCAGGCCATGTCAGCTCCGGCTCCGTACAGTACCGCGGTGAGGACCTCGTCCACGTCGATCGTCAGCGACTCCAATCTCTTCGGGGCCGTTCGATTGCGTTGGTACCGCAGGATCCCATGGCCAGTCTCAATCCGAGCATGCGCGTGGGCGACCAGATCGCCGACGCTCTGCGGACATACGGAATGTCGGAATCCGCCGAGGTGACCCGCAATGTTGTGCGGCTGATGACGGAAGCGGGAATCCCAGACGCGGAGAACCGTCGACGGTCATATCCGCACGAATTCTCCGGTGGTATGCGGCAGAGGATCCTCATCGCAATCGCCCTGTCCGGCGAACCGGACCTCATCATCGCCGACGAGCCGACCTCCGCTCTGGACGTGACGGTGCAGAAGCAGATCCTCGATCATCTGCAGAAGCTCGTCACCGAGCGAGGAACCTCGCTGCTCTTCGTCACTCACGACCTCGGCGTCGCGGGGGAGCGGACGGACACCATCCTCGTCATGAACGAAGGCCGAGTCGTCGAACGCGGGACACCGCAGCAGGTGCTCGGAAATCCTCAGGACGAGTACACGAAGGCTCTGGTCAAAGCCGCGCCCAGCATTGTGGTGGAGCGGGACCCGCAGCAGAGGCATCCGGCCGATGCTGTGGCCGAAGGTTCCCGGGAGGGCAACGACCGCAGCACCGGCGGGGACGCCTCGGCGAACGTGCTCGAGGTCGAAGACCTGCACAAGGTCTACAAGCTGCGTGGCCGCAGCAAAGAGGTGCACGCACTCAAGGGCGTGAGCTTCAGCGCAAAGCGAGGGCAGACGACGGCGGTGATCGGTGAATCCGGTTCCGGAAAGTCGACGATTGCGAAGATCGTCTTGGGGTTGGAAAAGGCCACGAGCGGCAGAGTTCTCACTGGAGGGCTCAATGTCGATGCCACCTCGCGGGCCGAACGAAGCATTCTGCGGCGGTTCAGTCAGCCGGTGTTCCAGGACCCGTTCTCCTCGCTCAACCCGATGTGGGGCATCGAGCGGATCATCGCTGAACCCCTCGACGTATTCAAGATCGGCACACGAGCCGAGAGGAGGAACAAGGTCGCCGAGGTACTCGACCAAGTGGCTCTGCCCACCTCGATGCTCGAGCGTCGGCCCGCTGATCTCTCCGGTGGACAGCGACAGAGGGTTGCGATCGCGCGAGCGCTGATCAGCGAACCTGAGCTGCTCATCTGCGATGAGGCAGTGTCGGCACTCGACGTCTTGGTCCAGGAGCAGATTCTCGACCTGCTGCGTCAGCTGCAGTCGGAACTCGGCGTGAGCTGCCTGTTCATCACGCACGATCTTGCAGTTGTCGCGAACTTGGCAGACGATGTTGTAGTGATGAAGAACGGAGAGGTCGTCGAGGCGGGCGCGACGAGAGATGTCATCGATCGGCCAGCTGCGGAGTACACGCAGAAGCTGTTGGCCGCTGTGCCAGGTTCCGGTCTGCTCAATGCCTGAAGCCGGTTCTCGAGCGCGGTCGAGTTCGGCCGCGAAGCCGAGCGCGGCGTCGACCTCGAACAGCATCGCGGTCGGGGCGAAGATCCGCCACGACATCATCAAAGGCGTGCATCCGCCCGGGGGCAAGCTCCGCGAAGCGGCCCTGGCGAAGCAGTACGACGTTTCGCGGATCCCGATTCGAGAGGCGTTGCGCTCTCTCGAGTCTGAGGGGCTCGTCGAGTCTCGGCCCTACAGCGGCAGCATGGTCGCCCCGTCACCGATCGAGGACGCTGAGGATCTGTTCGAGATCCGCATCGTCCTAGAATCCGCGACCGCCAAACGAGCCGCGAAGCGCGCAGCGCAGCAGAGCAACGGAGAAGCCCCGGACGAGCGTTGGCGAATGGTTCGCAAGGAGATCAATGAGATCCTCGCCGCCGGTGACATCGTCATCGGGGAAGAACGCTACGAAGACCTCGCGGTGCTCAACATGCGCTTTCACTTCGCAATCGCCGAACTCAGCGGCAGCCTCTCCTTCGTCAGCCTCCTGCGCCAGATCTCAGGGAAGATCGAATGGCTCTACTCCCTCAACGTCACCCGTCGAGGACCGCAGGCCTGGCCCGAGCATCGCGACATCATCGCAGCCATCGATGCCGGGCAGGAGACGAAGGCGGCCGAGGTGATGGGACAGCACGTCCGTCGCAGTCGGGATTCGTACTTCGCCATGATGGCCGACAAGCCTGCCTAGCCGAGTTCAGCCAAGGCGACCGCTGGCAATGAATTCCGTGAGGCGCTCCCGGTAGGGAATCGTGTCGATCCCTGCCTCTGTGAGCCAATCCGGCGAATAGTACTTGTCGAGGTAGCGCTCGCCGGGGTCGCAGATCAGCGATACCAGACTTCCCCTCTGACCGGCCGCCTTCATCTGCGACACGATGCGGAATGCGGCCCACAGGCCGGTGCCGGTCGATGCCCCGGCGCGACGCCCCATCAGTTTCTCGAGCAGCTGGATGGAGGCGATGGCGGCAGCATCGGGAACATGCATCATCCGATCGATGCTCGAGGGGATGAAGCTCGCCTCGACCCGCTGTCGTCCAATGCCCTCGATCCGGGATCCCTGATCGGTCGTCGCCGCCGGATCCTGGTCGCGCCATCCGGCGAAGAAGGCTGAATTGTCAGGATCGGCCACACAGATGCCGGTGGCCCGACCGGTGTAGCGAACGTATCTGGCCAGGGTCGCCGAGGTGCCGCCCGTGCCGGCGGTGGCGATGATCCAGGACGGTTCGGGATAGGTCTCACTCGACATCTGATCGAAGATCGACTCGGCGATATTGTTGTTGCCGCGCCAGTCCGTGGCTCGTTCGGCATAGGTGAACTGGTCCATGTAGTGACCGCCGGACTCCGCGGCCAGATCAGCTGCGACTGTGTAGACCTCGTTGGCGTTGTCGACGAAATGGCAGGTGCCGCCGTAGAACTCGATGAGGGAGATCTTCTGGGCGCTCGTCGACCGAGCCATGACTGCGATGAACGGGACGCCGATGAGCTGGGCGAAATACGCCTCGGAGACCGCGGTCGATCCGCTGGAGGCTTCCACGACCGGGTGACCGGGGCGAATCCACCCGTTGCACAGTGCGTGGAGGAAGAGCGAGCGGGCCAAGCGGTGTTTGAGTGACCCGGTGGGATGGCTTGACTCGTCTTTGAGATAGAGGTCAATTCCCCATGCAGAAGGCAGCGGCACGCGCAGCAGGTGCGTGTCCGAGGATCTGTTGGCATCTGACTTCACCGCTCCGATGGCTCCGGCCAGCCACTGGCGGGCCTCGGTATCGTAGCGGTCGATATCCTCTTCGGCGGGCACGCTCGTGTGATCGTGTGAGTCGGTCATGTCTTCGAGCTTATGGGATTCCTCAGACGATGCGACAGCGCCGGCGCCGAACGGGTCGGCGCTGTCAGCGCTCACTGAATTCCGGCGAGCATCTTCTCGAGTTTGTCATAACCTTCGCGAATTCCGTGCTCCATGCCTGAGGCGACCATGCCGTCGCGAGATTCGATGGAGTCGAAGACCGACGTCGCCTGCAGGCGGGTCCGTCCATCGCCCAAGTCAGTGAGCGTGAGGATCTCGAGGTTCACGGCATCCGGAAAGCCTTCGAAGGTGAAGGTCTGGACGATGCGCTCGTTCTCCCGCACCTCGTGGAACGAGCCGAAGAAGCCATACTCCCCGTTGTCGTCGGTCGAGACGTAGCTCCATTTTCCGCCGGTCTTCGCGTCCCAATCGCGGATCGTATTCGTGATCGTGTCGGGCCCACACCATTTGACGAAGATTTCTGGGTCGATGTGTGCCCGAAATACTTTGTCCGGGGTGGCGGCGAAGTCACGAGTGATCGAGACAGTCTGGACGCCATCCGGGACGTCGAGTTTCAGAGTCGAGTAGTCGGTGTCGTTCGTGGTGGTCATGTCATGCTCCCTTGCGTGATGTGGTGGTGGAAATGGTGTCTTCTGTGTCTTCGTCCGCGTTCATCTCATCCAGAACTGCGTCAAGACGTTGGTAGCGGTCTTCGGCCTGACGCTGATATCTCTCGATCCATTTCGTCATCAGATCGAACACATTGCCTTCGAGGTGGACTGGTCTGCGCTGGGCGTCTCTGGTGCGAGTGACCAGTCCGGAATCCTCGAGCACCTTGAGGTGTTTCGACACGGCCTGGACGCTGACCTCATAGGGCTCGGCGAGTTCGTTGACCGTCGCGTCGGCGATGGACAGCCTGGCCACCATGTCTCGTCGTGTCGGATCGGCCAGGGCTGCGAAGACCTTTGTCAGTTGGTCTGCCACTGAACCTCCATTCTGTATTCAACCATAGGGTTGATTAATAAGTTAGCCCTGAGCTTCGTTATTGTCAACCGTCTAGTTGAATAAAGTGTCCTCTGCTGACGAAGCGGCCGCCCCCTCCATGCGCGATCTGAGTGCGGGCATTCTGATGGCGAACCAGGCGGAGATCCCTGCTGCGAGCGCGCTCTCGATCCAAAACATCGAGGTCAGCCCCAAGGGACCGACTCCCATCGCGGCAAGTGTGGCGCCCAGGGGGAGCGCTCCCCAGCTGATGACTCGGGAGGCCGAGTAGACCCTGCCGATGAGGTGCAGTGGAGTCGACCGTTGGCGGACGACGGCGACGATGATCCGCCACACGGTCGAACCGCTGCCGGCGAGGACGATTCCGGCTGCCACGACTGTCACGGGTGCATTGAGTGCAGCCGGAAGAACGAGGCCTATCGTGCCGATGGTGTCGATGAAGAGCAGCGACGTGGGTGAGACTCTTGTCTGAAGCTGCTCGGTGAACATCGACGCGATGATGCCGCCCAGTGCCATTGTGGTCAGCAGCAGCCCGTAGCCGGCCGGATCGAGGCCGAGGGGGCCTGGAGCGACGGCGTGCAGGACGAAGGTGGCTGTCCAGGCGCCCCAGATCACGCTCATTGCTGCCGTCATGAGCGTCAGCTCTCGCTGGAGGCGATGCCGCCAGAGGAACAGGATGCCGTCGCGAACTCGAATCTCTGCACCGCCCTCTCCGGTCGAGTTGTCGATTGCGGGTGCGGTGGAGTCTGCTGTTGTGAGGTACTCGGAGTGGGAGCGTCGCATTGAGTGCATGAGGCCCAGCGCCGCGACTCCGGCCAGGAGGTAGAGTGCGGCACCGGTAGCGGCGGCGAGTAGACCGGCACTTCCGATGAGTAGTCCGGCGAGCGGTGGTCCGGCGAGTTGATTGTTGATGTTGACCGTGGCCTCGATCCTTGCGTTGGCGCCGACGAGGCGGTTGCGACTGACCGTGCGTGGGATGCCTGCGATGAGTGCGGTGTCGACTAGAGTCTCGACGAACCCGAAGATGAGTGCTGATGCGAGCGTCACGACAAGTACCCAGGTCTCGGACGCAATGGACAGGGTCAGTCCGATGAGCGCTAGTGTCCTCGCGCTGTTGACGAGCGTGAGCAGGCGGTGAGGAGGAATCTTGTCGACGACCCACCCGGCATGAAGGCCTGCTATCGGCCACCCGATGGTCGCAGCGGTGGTGACGAGGGCAACCTCGCTCGGCTGGCCACCTGCGGCGATTGCGATGAGAGGGAGCGCGGTGATGATGATTCCATCGCCGAGGTTGGCCAAACCTGCGCTGGCCCACAGCCACCGGAACATCGGATTCATTCTAACCACCTAAATAGTTGTCAATGGTAAAGTCTTGCCTTGAAGACTTGACCTGTCAAGAGGAGTTAGGTGGTAGAATCAGAAAATGGAGTTCGAACATGTGGGCAACGCACTGTGCCTTGAGCTGAGCAATTCGGTCCCCGATCGGAGCGTTTCAGGGGAACGTGACTGGTTGCGCTCGTCGAATGTTGCTGCAGAGTGGGCGGAGTCCCTGGGGCTGACAATGGCGCGGGGGGCGTCGGACGATGACCGTGCTGCGTTGAAGGGCCTGCGGGAATCCATATTTAAGGTTTTCACTGCTTTGGCCGATGGTTCACAACCGGATGACCGTGAGCTCCAGTCGATCACGGAAGCGCACGCAGAGGGTCTGAGGCGATATGGTTACACATCGCTGGGAGATCGGATTGTGAGGACATGGCCCCAACAATGGGACGTTTCGGCTCTGCTTGCTGTCTTCGCGGACTCCGCAATGACGGAACTGACTGGTGAGCGCTTAGACCGAGTCAGGTCTTGCCCGAGCTGTGAATGGCTGTTCTTTGACACGTCGCGCAACCGGAGTCGGCGGTGGTGTTCGATGCAGACCTGTGGTGGCAGGGACAAGGCGCTCAGGCACTATCGGAAGCAGCGAAGCTGACGCGAACACGTGGCCGATCTTGTCGTGCGTATGGCGTCATACGAGCCGCGATTGACCTGCGCAGGAGACACGGCCTGCCTCTCGAAGTCTCGGCAACGGTGTCGGTCTTGTCGTAAAGTCGCCAATAGTAATGAGTGCAGTGTTGCGAGCGGGGTCTTCGCGCTCGTGGTATTGCCTGCACCACGACAACGACGTCTGGGGAAAGACAATGGCAAGTCTGCGACAACAGCTGTTCCGAGTGAAGCCCGTGCCACAGCAGGCCGAGGAGACGGAAAGCGATCTCAAGCGCACAATCGGTCTGTTCTCGCTGACCATGATCGGCGTCGGGTCGACCATCGGCACCGGCATCTTCTTCATCCTTTCGGAATCCGTGCCCGTCGCGGGACCGGCAGTCATCTGGTCCTTCGTCATCGCCGGCCTCGTCGCCGGCCTCGCGGTGATCTGCTATGCGGAGCTCGCCGGCAGCGTGCCCGTCTCCGGCTCCTCCTATTCCTACGCCTATGCGACGCTCGGCGAGATGCCGGCCATGGGCGTCGCGGCGTGTCTGCTCCTCGAATACGGTGTGGCAGGGGCTGCCGTCGCCGTGGGCTGGTCACAGTACGTCAATCAGCTGCTGTTCAACCTCTTCGGATTCGAGATCCCGCACGCCCTGGCCTACGCCCCGGAGGAGGGAGGAATCGTCAACCTTCCGGCGATCGCGCTGTTGGCCATGTGCTGCTTCCTGTTGGTCCGCGGCACCGGCGAATCGGTCGTCATCAACACCATCATGGTCTGCACGAAGATCGGAGTCCTCCTCTTCTTCGTGCTTGTCGGAGTCACCGGCTGGAATGTCGACAACTTCGCCGATTTCGCACCCTTCGGCTTTTCCGGGGTGGTGGCCGGCTCCGGTCTGATCTTCTTCAGCTATGTCGGCATGGATGCCGTCGCTACCGCGGGTGATGAGACCAAGAACCCGAAGAAGACCATGCCGAAGGCGCTCATCGCGGCGCTCCTCATCGTCACCTCGGTCTACGTGCTGGTGGCCGTCGCAGCCCTGTCCGCTCAGCCCTGGCAGGAGTTCGAAGGGCAGAGCGCCGGGCTGTCGGCGATTCTCGAGAAAATCGTCGGCGCCCAGTGGCCCGGCACCGTTGTCGCAGCCGGAGCCGTGATCTCGATCTTCTCCGTCACTCTCGTCTCGATCTACGGCCAGACCCGCATCCTGTTCACGATGTCGCGCGATGGGATGATGCCCAAGCTCTTCGGCGAGGTCAATCCCCGCACGCTCACCCCAGTCAAGGGCACGATCGTCGTGACTGTGGTCATCGCCATCCTGGCCGGCTTCATCCCACTGAACTTTCTCGCGGAGATGACGAGCATCGGCACCCTCGTCGCCTTCGTCGTCGTGTCCCTGGCCGTCATCATCCTGCGCGTGCGCGAACCCAACCTCGAGCGCGGCTTCAAGGTGCCCTTCTACCCGGTCCTGCCGGTGCTCGCGATCATCGGCTGCTTCTGGATCATCAGCAATCTGCAGGGCATCACGATCGTCGTCTTCCTCATCTGGACCGCGGTCGTCCTCGGCCTTTACGTCGTCTTCGGCCGCAGATCCTCGGTGCTCGGTAAGCAGCGAGCAGCACATGACAGCATTGACGGAACTGGTTCCACAGGAGGGAAACATTGAGCATCGTCGTCGGTATCGCACCAGGTCAGGACAACCGACCAGCGGTTGAGTTGGGAATCGTGCTCGCCCGGTCCTACGGGCATCGGCTCGTCGCGGCGGCCATCGATTCCGCCGCCTGGCCGATGAGTCCCGTGCTTTTCGAAAGCGAATACCAGAAGAGGCTTCGCAGCGTCGCCGAGGCTGCCCTGGACGAGGTTCGGGTGTTCCTTCCCGATGACATCGAGTCCGAGTGCGTCATCCACGGTGCTCGTTCATCGCGACGTGGGCTGCTTGAGGTGTGCCAGAAGGAGAACGCCTTCCGCCTCGTCGTCGGCCCCGCTGCCGATGGGAAGCCGGGGCGGATTGCGCTGGGGTCCGTCTCCACAGGCCTGCTGCACAGCGCCAGCCTGCCGGTGGCACTGGCCCCGGTCGGATACCGAGCCGCACCGGGTGCTCGCCTGCGGAGGATCACTGCCGCATACAGCGGTTCGTCCACCTCGGCGGATCTCATCCTCGGGGCCGCAGTGGTCTCTGCCGAGTCCGGCGTACCCTTCCGCATCGCCTCGTTCGCTCCTCGGTCGAGGGTGATCTCGGCGGCCGGAGTGGGGCTCGACGTCGAATCCAGTGTCATCGACGAATGGGCCAACGTGATCCGGAGAGACACCGACGAGATACTGTGCTCGATCGATCATCTCCACATCAAGCCCGGCGAGACCGACGTGGCCATCGGGACAGGACCCGACTGGGCCAGTGCACTGACTGCGGTCCAGTGGGAAGACCCCGAAGTCATGATGCTCGGCTCTTCCGGTCTCGGGGCGATCAAGCGCGTATCACTGGGCAGTCACGCCATGCGGATCCTGCAGCACTCCCCGGTGCCCATCGTCGTCGTCCCCCGGCGGGCCAAATCCGACTACACGGCAGCGGTCGTCTGACGGTCGGGGAGTAGGTCGAGAAGAGGAGAAGCGCAGCGCCGAACGAGTTGGCGGGCCGCAATTCCGCAGTGCGGAAGAGATTGTGCGATGTTCCACAAAACAGCCGTCCAATACTTGAACGATTCCAACCTAGGGTGTGAGATGCCGCTAGCGTGGTTCCACAGGCTCACATAGCGCGTCCGTCCAACGACGGCCGGATGCGGGAGTCTGTCGAACATGGAAGGAACCGTATGGAATTGCTGCGTTTGGGCCCCATCGGCCACGAGATCCCGGTAGTGCGTGACGACGACGTCCACTACGATCTGCGCCCCCTGACCACCGACATCAACCCAGAGTTCTTCGCCGAGGATGGCATCGGCAGAGTCCGCACCGCACTGGACGAAGGCGGCCTCGGGCTCCTCGATGGAGCGGAGGGACTGCGCATCGGAGCGCCCGTCTCGCGCCCCTCGGCAGTGGTGTGCGTGGGCATGAACTACGCGGCGCACGCTCGAGAGACGGGCGCCGAACCGCCCAAGGCGCCCGTTGTCTTCTTCAAGATGCCCTCGACGATTGCCGGTCCCTACGACCGACTCGAATTGCCGCCCTATGCCACGAAGGTCGACTGGGAGGTCGAACTGGGGCTGGTCATCGGCACCCGGGCCTTCAGGGTCGCCTCGGCTGAGGAAGCCTATTCGCACGTGGCCGGATATGTGCTGGCCAACGACCTGTCTGAACGCAGGTTCCAGATCGAGGAATCCGGCGGCCAATGGTCGAAGGGGAAGAACCTTCCCGGCTTCACTCCACTAGGTCCGTGGATCAGGCCCGCCGCCGAAGTGGACCCCGGGTCCCTGCAGCTGCGCAGCTGGGTCAATGGCGAGGTGCGGCAGGATTCGTCGACGAGTGACCTGATCTTCGACGTCGGGCAGATCATCCATCAGCTCAGCCAGACGATGCCCTTCGAGCCCGGGGACGTGATCCTGACCGGCACACCTCAGGGCGTGGCGATGTCGGGGAAGTTCCCGTTCCTGATCGATGGCGATGTCGTTGAGATGGAGATCGACGGCCTCGGCCGCCACCGCCAGGCGGTGGCCGTCACGCAATGACGACAGCGTAGAGGCATGCAAGAGGGGCGGT
>NZ_JBHFIH010000018.1:344839-349490 GCF_057334195.1 Brevibacterium sp. AGC70
CCCGCCCCTCTTCAGTTACTGCGTAAGGCTGAGGGAATCAGCGCTGCTGGTCGAAGCCGCCCTGTTCCTGGCCGCCTTCGTTTCCGCCGCCGAAGCCGCCCTGTTCCTGGCCGCCTTCGTTTCCGCCGCCGAAGCCACCCTGCTGCTGGCCACCCTGCTCGTTGTCGCCGCCGAAGCCGCCGCCCTGGTTGCCTTCGTTTCCGCCGCCGAAGCCGCCCTGCTCGGACTGCTGTCCGCCCTGGCCACCTTCGCTACGCTCGTTGTCGCCGCCGCCGAAGCCGCCGGATTCCTGGCCGCCCTGCTCGGACTGCTGTCCGCCCTGGCCACCTTCGCTGCGCTCGTTGTCGCCGCCGAAGCCGCCCTGTTCCTGGCCGCCGCCCTGCTGGCCGCCCTGTTCCTGGCCGCCACCAAAGCCGCCACCCTGCTGCTCCTGGTCGCCGCCGCCGAAGTTCTCGTTGTCCTGTCCAAAGTTTTCCGACATGTTCTGCTCCTTGGTTGATGGCATACGGCCGCGTCCTGCGGCTTGGTGACAGTCTTAAACATGAAGAGTCTTGATACAAGGGGAAGCAAGGAAAATTGCGTGAAATTGGCTCAAGTCTCAGAAGCTGTTCATTTCCTGCCGATCTTCACAGGAAGCTCGGAGAAAACCGTCGCAGTGAATGACGTTTCAACAAGATAGGGTCATCGATTCCACCTTCCGTCGGCCTTCCCGTCAGTCCTCCTGTCAGTAGACGGACATGAGGTTCTGTCGGTAGACGGACACTGGGTTCGTCGACCCTACGGCGTCATGTATTCCGAAATGTCGCTGTTGGTCTTGCTGACCTGGCACTATTGCAGAAAGACAGAAACCGGGACAGGCCCGTGTGGCAGCGACCGGCGCAGTCCGGTAGGCACATCAGAGCCCGATCGACGAACAGGAGCATCGACATGACAGCACGTCGTCTTCCACTGAGCGGTGTGCGAGTCCTCGAACTCGGCAACTACATCGCGGCACCTACCACCGGTCGCATGCTTGCCGACTTCGGTGCAGAGGTCATCAAGATCGAGCGCCCCGGCACAGGTGACGAGCTCCGCAACTGGCGCCTCAAACAGGGCAGCACCTCAATGCTCTACAGGACCATCAACCGCAATAAGAAGTCCGTTGTCCTCGACCTTCGCTCAGAGGAAGGCAGAGCTTCGGCACTCGAGCTCGTGCGTCGCAGCGATATCGTGCTCGAGAACTTCCGCCCCGGAACGATCGAAAAGTGGGGTCTGGGACCAGATGTCCTCGAAGGGGCCAACCCCGACATCATCCTCGTGCGCATCTCCGCCTTCGGCCAGACCGGTCCCATGTCCGAGCGCCCCGGATTCGCCGCCGTCGCCGAAGGCTATTCCGGCTTCCGCGAACTCGTCGGTGACCCCGACCGGCCGCCGGTGCGCGTGGGAATCTCGATCGGTGACTCCATCGCCGGTATGCAGGCTGCGTTCGGTGCCGTGATGATGCTCTTCGATCGTCAGCGCCAGAAGATCGCCGGCGCCGCCGAGGCTGTGACCGGCTCCGATCACAGCTTCGAAGGCAGGGAGTCCTTGGCTGAGCGTACGGTCGACGTCGCACTGAACGAAGCCATGTTCTCCGTAATGGAATCCCTTGTCCCCGACTACTCCGCGTTCGGTGAGACGCGCACTCGCACTGGTGGACGGATGGAGGGCATCGCCCCGTCGAACGGATACCTCTGCGCCGGTGGAAAATCGGTGGTCATCGCCGGAAACGGCGACGGAATCTACAAACGCCTCATGGAGGCCGTTGACCGTCCGGACCTGGGTGAGGACCCTGATCTGCAGACCAATGCCGGTCGCTGGGATCGGCGTGAGGAGCTCGATGAAGCCATCGGCGCCTGGTGTGCCGATCGCGAAGTCACCGAAGTGGTCGAAACTTTGGAGACCGCCGGCGTTCCTGCCGGGCCGATCTACACCGCAGAGGATCTCGTGGCCGACGAGCAGCTCGCCGCACGCGGCATGATCCAACACCTCGACGTCTCGACCGGTGAAGAGACGCTGCCCGACGTGGCCTTCCCGGGAATCACCCCGGTCATCGGCGGCTCCTCGATCCCGATCGACCACCTCGGCCCGGACTTGGGTGAGCACACCGACGAGGTGCTCGAGCAGCTCGGCGGGCAGCTGCCCGAACGCGACTGAGCAATCACGACTGCGGCTGAACACTCACGACAGCCTTGGGCGACGCCTCAGCTCAGAACCGCACACCCATGTCCGAACTGTCGAGATCCTTCGTCCCATTTAATGGGAGTGATAGCCCTCACTTCATTGCCGCTTCTCATATAGCGAACATTTCACGTCCGCGCTCATTGCAGGGATGCGGGGAACGGCTATGTTGGGTGCAGACGGCAGCGCGCAAAGGAGCGCGGTGCCACTCTCGTCCCGGTCTCCGGGAATGAGCAGATCAATGAAGGAGCTCTCACCATGGTTCGGCCAACATCGGTCACGATTCTCGACACCACGCTGCGTGACGGTCTGCAGATCGAAGACGCCATCGTGCCCACCGACGCCAAGGTCGCTCTGGGCCAGCAGCTCATCGCCGCGGGACTCAAGGAGATCGAGGTAGGATCGTTCGTCAATCCGAAGAAGGTCCCGCAGATGGCCGACACCGGCGAGGTCCTGCAACGACTCCAGCCGTATGAGGCCGAGGGCATCGACTTCTTCACCCTGGTGTTCAACCTCAAGGGCGCCCAACGCGCCGTCGACGCCGGAGCGAAGAACATCAAGCTCGTCCTCTCCGCCTCCGAAGGCCATTCTCAGGCGAACTCCGATGCCCCGATCGCCCAGGCCACGCAGCGTCTCCTCGAAGCCGCGACCTTCGCCCGTGACAACGGTGTGCGTTTCGACATCACCACCGCGGTCAGCTTCATCTGCCCCTTCGACGGCATCACCGACGCCGGCCACCTCGTCGAGGTTCTGTGTCCCTTCGTCGAAGCCGGGGCACACGGCATCGGTGTCGCCGACACGATCGGAAACGCCAACCCATCATTGGTGTCCAGGAACACCTCGGCGGTCTTGGAGGCCTTCCCGGGCAGACCAGTGAGCCTGCATCTGCACGACACATACAACTTCGGAATGGCCAATGTCATCGCAGCCCTCGACCTGGGAATCTCGAACTTCGATGCGGCTATGGGCGGCCTGGGCGGCTGTCCCTTTGCCCCGGGCGCTGCCGGCAACATCGGCACTGATGACCTCGTTCACCTCCTGCACCGTGAAGGCGTGGCGACCGGGGTCGACGTTGACGCGCTCTCGGCAGTCAGGGAACCACTGACGGCCGCGGTCGGCCATGAGCTGACATCGAGCCTGTCTGCGATCCCCGCTGTTCCGGCGGCCTACCATGCTTGAGCAGAGCGAATCCTCGACCGTCGGCGTAGAGGAGCTGCCGCTGGCTGGCATCCGCGTCATCGAGTTCTCCCATATGGTCATGGGTCCCAGCTGCGGGATGATCCTCGCCGATCTGGGCGCCGAGGTGATCAAGGTCGAACCGCGCGGGGCCGGGGACAAGACCCGCTACCTGCCCGGCTCCGGATCCGGGCTGTTCCCCGCCTTCAATCGCAACAAGCAGTCCGTCCAGCTCGACATCGCCGAGGCGGCCGATCGTGACGTCGCTCTGTCCCTTATCGATTCCGCCGATGTTCTCCTCGAGAACTTTCGGGTCGGGAAGATGGATTCCATGGGCTACGGCTACGAGGAACTCGCCAAGCGCAATCCTCGCCTCATCTACTGTTCCCTCAAGGGGTTCCTGTCCGGACCCTACGGTGGGCGCACCGCCCTCGACGAGGTCGTGCAGATGCTCGGCGGCCTTGCCTATATGACCGGTCCGCCCGGACAGCCGCTGCGCGCCGGAGCCAGTGTCAACGACATCATGGGCGGAATGTTCGGGGTCATCGGAGTGCTCTCGGCACTGCGCGTGCGCGAACGCACCGGTGAGGGGCAGGTCATCAACTCCGCCCTGTTCGAGAACAACGCCTTCCTCGTCGGCACGCACATGGCACAGGCCCAGCTCAGCGGGGAACCGCTGCGTCCGATGCCCACTCGTCGAGCCACCTGGGCTGTCTACGACATCTTCCGCGACAAACACGATGACCAGATCTTCGTCGCAGCCGTCAGCGACGGGCAATGGCATGACCTCTGCGACGAGTTCGATCTGACCCAACTCGCCGGTGACACTGACCTCGAGACGAACCAGGGACGCGTCGATCAACGCGATCGCATCCACCGCGAGCTGCAGGCGGCTCTGTCCCAGCTCGACCTCGCTCAGATCGAGGAGAAATGCACCCGCCGCGGACTGCCGGTCGCCCCGGTGAACACCCCGGCCGACCTCACTTCCGACGCCCACCTCGTCGCTTCCGGGGCTCTGGCCAGCACCGGCCTGCCCAGCGGAGACCAGGTTGATGTTCCCCTGCTGCCGCTGACCTTCGGCGGACGTCGGCTGGGTCTGCGCAGCGATGTGCCAACACCTGGTGAGCACAATGTCCGCTACCGGGATGGTCCAGCCGAAGCCTCGGAGTGGGAAGCCGGCCTCGAGTCGGATCCGAGAGCTGAACCCGTCGACGCCGATGTCGGCGAATCGAAGACACAGTCTCAGTAACACCCCGGGGCCTGGGCTCGCCCAGGC
>NZ_JBHFIH010000018.1:349510-350871 GCF_057334195.1 Brevibacterium sp. AGC70
GCCCCCACCAGCACTTCAGGTCCCACCAACACAGACATTCCACCACAGCAGGTATCAGTTGCATTCGAAGGAGAAGCAATGCGGTCAACGGCGATCACAGGACAAGGACGGGCCACCTCGGCGAGTCGGAAGAATCGGGCGGTGAAGCCCGCGCTCAAGGTCGGTGCGGTGCTGGCATCACTGGCACTCGTCGCCACGGGCTGCGGCAACAAGGCACAGGCGCCGGGGGAGGGCAGCGACTACCCGAAGGGCCCGGTCACGGTCAACGTCCCATCTGAACCCGGCTCCGGTTGGGACACCACCGCGCGTGCCCTCGTGGAGGCTCTGCAGAAAGAGAAGATCGTCTCTTCCCCGCTGCCGGTCCAGAACAAACCCGGCGGTACGGGCTGCATGTGGATGACATCGATGATGCAGCAGGAGAAGGGCAAAGACGACCAGATCGCGATCACCTCGCTGGCCAGCCAGACGATGAAGGCTCGCGGACTCTGCGAATTCGGCCCTGAGGACACCACCCTCATCGCCACCATGTACGTTGAGGACTTCATGGTCGTCTCCCCGGACAAGGGTGACATCAAATCGGTTGCGGACCTGGTCAAGGCGCTGAAGAAGGACCCGCAGAAGGTCACTGTGGCCGCATCCGGCGATGACACGCTGCCGTTCGCACTGTTCGCCAAGGAAGCCGGAGTCGACCCCGCCGACATCAACTTCGTCAACTACGAAGGCGGCGGCGAGCAGACCACCGCCATGCTCAACGGTGATGCGAAGGTCGCCATCGCCGGGCTGAGCGAGTTCCGTTCTGTGCTGGAATCCGGTGACATCAAACCACTCGTGACCTTCGCAAAGGAGCCGCTGCAGGCCCCATTCGACTCGGTTCCCACGGCTGCGGATTCCGGTTATGACGTGACCCTTGGCAACTGGCGCGGAGTCTACGGACCGGCCGAAATGCCGCAGGAAGCCGTCGACTACTGGGCGAAGACCCTTGAAGAGGTCAGCGAGACGAAGACCTGGAAGGACACCTTGGACAAGAACCAGTGGGCGCCCGAATTCCTCACCGGCGACGAAGCTGAGAAGTACGCCGAAGACACAGCCGCCACCGTTGAGGAGGGCGTCAAAGAGACCGAACTGGGCAACAGCAAATGAGGACGCTCACTCCGGCGCTGAGGGGTGATGTCATCACCGGCATCGCCGTCACGCTTGTGGGCGCGGTCTACTACATCGCGACTTTCTGGATCCAGGAGACGAAGAACATCGTCACCCCGGCGACCTTCCCCGCGATCGTGGGCATCGCGCTCATCGTGCTCGGCCTCTTCCTCGTCGGACAGGCCCTGTACCGGAGCCGGAAGCTCGGCGAGGTGGTCCCC
>NZ_JBHFIH010000018.1:350922-367824 GCF_057334195.1 Brevibacterium sp. AGC70
GTCCCCAGCGGAACCACCGCGGCGGGTAGAGCCTCGGCGAGCGGCGGTGCCGGCACTGTCGCGTCCGAGGGCGTGGCGGACGTCGAGTCTGCTGGCGTCGTCCTCGATGCTCCCGAGGAACCGAAGTCGAAGCAGGTCGTGCTGCAGTTCGCGCTCTTCTTCATCTACCTCGGAATCCTCATCCCGGTCGGCTTCCTGCTCTCAACGGCGGCCTTCCTGATGACGATGACCAGCATCTATGCCCCGCACAGGTGGGTACGCAACCTCATCTTCTCGGTGCTCTTCTCCGTCATCATCTACGTCGCATTCGTCTACGGGCTGGTCGTATACCTGCCCGTCGGGATTCTGGGATAGAGGGCGGGCATGGACACACTCATCGATCTGGGCGGCGGCTTCGCTTCGGCGCTCGAACCCTTGAGCCTCGCTTTCGCCCTCCTCGGCGTCTTGTTGGGCACCGTCGTCGGCGTGCTGCCGGGCATCGGCCCGATCTCTGCCATCGCCATTCTCATCCCGGTGTCTTTCGGGATGGAGCCGGTGCACGGACTCATCCTGCTCTGCGGCATCTACTACGGGTCCATGTACGGCGGCTCGATCACCGCCACACTCATCAAAACCCCTGGTGAGGTCGCCAGTGCGGTGACCGCCATCGAAGGCTACGAAATGGCTCGCCGAGGTCGGGGCAAGGCCGCGCTGGCGACAGCCGCAATCGGATCCTTCCTCGCCGGGACCCTGGCGATCATCGGGCTGACATTCCTGTCTCCCGTGCTCGTGAAGTTGGCGAACGTCTTCGGCTCTACCGAATACTTCCTGCTCATGGCCACAGCACTCCTGCTGGCCTCGACGATGTCGTCCGGCTCGCGGGCGAAGGCCCTGATCTCGATCTTCATCGGCCTGGCCGTCGGCCTCGTCGGTCTCGACTTCCAGACGGGCCTGCCGCGCCAGACCTTCGGCATGAGCCTGCTCTCAGACGGCATCGACTTCACGATCTTCGCCATGGCCCTCTTCGCCATCCCCGAAGCGATCCGCAACCTCGCATTGGGACGCGGAGCCAAAGACGTGATTCAGAGCTTCGGAGACGACAAATGGATGACGAGGCAGGACTGGCAGCGCTCGGCCATGCCCTGGGCCCGCGGCTCGGTGCTCGGCTTCATCATCGGCATCCTTCCCGGAGTCGGCCCGTCCCTGGCCTCGTTCATGTCCTACATCATGGAGAAGCGGATCTCGAAGCGGAAGTCCGAGTTCGGCCACGGTGCGATCGAAGGCGTCGCCGGACCCGAGGCCGCGAACAACGCCGGAGTCGGCGGTGCCATGATTCCGCTCTTCAGCCTCGGCATCCCGGGATCGGCGACCACGGCCCTGCTGCTCTTCGTCTTCACCATGTACGGACTGCAGCCGGGACCGCTGATCTTCCGCGATGAGTCGGGCCTGATCTGGACGATCATCGCGAGCATGTACATCGGCAACGTGGCCCTGATCATCCTCAACCTGCCGCTCGTGGGCGTCTTCGTCAAACTGCTGAAGATGCCCAAGGAGATCCTGTTCTCCTCCATCCTCGTCCTCGTGGCCATCGGTGCCTACGCGATCGAATTCAGTCTGTTCGGACTGATGCTGCTCGGCATCTTCGGCGTCATCGGCTATCTCATGGACAAGGGTGGAATTCCACTGGCACCGTCCATCCTGGCCCTCGTCCTGGTGCCGCTGCTGGAGGACAACTTCCGGCGTATGCTCCAGATCTCGGGCGGATCGTTCATGCCGCTGCTGACCCGACCCGTGTCTTTGTCGATCATCGTGCTCATGGTCCTGGGTATCGTCGGACCCATCATCTTCCGCTGGTGGGTGCGCCGCCGCCAGCTGTTGGCCGATGTGAGCGTCGCATGAAAGAGAACCCCATGACTGATAACTCAGCGACCACTGGCCGCTCCGAGTCCTCTGGCCGCTCCGACGTCTCGGCTGCCTCGGCCAATGAGATCGGCGTCATCGACCGCAGTGCCGCGATCCTCACAGCACTGCAGGACTCACCGATGACCGCCGCCGAGGTGTGCCGTCGTCTGGGCTATTCCAAGTCCACGACCTACCGGCTGCTGGCGGATCTGCGCACTCACCGCTTCATCGTCCGTGACAGCAACGGGCTGCTGCGCCTGGGGCCGTTCCCGGGCAGACGCAGCATCGCAACAACGAACTCGGTGCTCGAGCATCTGCGAACCCTGACCAGTGAGTCGGTGCAGCTGTGGGTCCGTGTCGGGGAGGACCGGGTGTGCGTGCGCAATGTCGAAGCCGACCACGAACTCCGCGTCTCCCGCAGCGTCGGCACCGTCCTCCCACTCGTCGACGGCGGATCTGCCGCGCTGGCGCTGTGCGGCCCGGGCAATCCACAGGAGTTCTACGCAACGAAACAGGCGCGGGTGAAGGGAACCGCCTCGGCGAGTGTGGCCTTCACCGTCGGGGGAGCCATCCTCGCACTATGCGTGTCCTACCCTCTGACCCGGGAACCGGACAATGTCGCCGGCGCCTACCGGGCTGTGCTGGGTCAGGCTGCGGTCGAGCTCAAAGGGCTGCTCGAGGATAGCGAAGAGTTCGCAGTGCTCAGGGATATCGCGCGGTTGGCCTTGGGGGCACGTCGGTCTGAATGAGGGGTGATACAGGCATGAGGTGCTGCTCGGCCGTTCTCCCATTCAGCCGAACGGAATGAGGGCGAAGCGCCCCCAGGCGACGAAGATCAGTCCGGTCAGGAAGAGCAGGTCCCCGAGCAGCTCCCTGTATTCGAGCCTGCGGATCCGCTCGGTTGCGGCCCCCGCCATGTAGAGCGCCATGCCCGATGCGGCGATGGGTACGAGTACGGGTGCGATACCGAGCAGTCCGGGTAGGACCAGTCCGAGCCCGCCGGCGATTTCGATAACCCCCATGAACTTCACGGTGCCGGGGGTGAAGTCCTCCGGCCAGTGCAGTCTGGCGGCGTATCTCTCGTGTGTCCAGGTCAGTTTGATGATTCCGCCGGCGATATAGCCGACGGCCAGGGCGCCTGCGACGATCCACAGTGCGATGTTCATGATTGCTCACTCTCATCATTGAGGTGCTTGGCGGCGAAGGGACAGCGACGGGTTCATGCTGTCGAGATCCCTAACGACACGATGTGTGCCGATACTGGACCAGAGTAGTCGGCAGGGAATCAAACGTCAACGGCACTTACCGTGCCTTTAGTGATACCGTGATGCTATGTCCACGTCATCGACGCCGCGCCGCCGCGGCTCGGAGCGCACGCTCGAGCTCCTGGATGTCACGCTTGCTCTCGCCGAGGAGGTGGGCTATCGCGGCTTGACGGTCGAGGCCATCGCTCGCCGTGCGGGCGTGGGCAAGCACACGATCTATCGGCGGTGGCCCACGATTGCTGATCTTCTCCTCGATGCTCTCAATCACGTATGGTCCAGCGAGCTGGACTACCGGTCGCAGGGCGCGATCAGGGCTGACCTGCGCGAGCAGTTCCTGCGCTCGAGCTATGCGCTCTCGCACGCGCCGCTGGGCCCGATCTACCGTGCTGTCATTGCAGCTGCGCAGTCGGATGAGTCTCTGCGAGCGGCCATCCACTCGCGGTTCCTCAAGACGGTCGAGGAGAGCACATTGGAGCGCATCAGTCTCGCCCAGCAGCAGGGTCAGCTGAAGAGTGACGCCGATCTGGCAGCTGTCGTCGAGGTGCTCGTCGGCTCGCTGTACTATCGATGGCTGCTCACGGACCGTGCTATCGACGAGGGGGCCGTTGACGGGCTGATCGGCATGTTCATGGATGCCTATGGCGAGTCCGGCGTCTGAGGCTGCGCGGCGTGTTCAGGCCGGAGGTTGGCCGAGGTAGAAGCCGGTGGTGCGTTCGGCCGCCGCGGTCGCATCGGCCTCAGGCGTTCCCTCTTCAGCCGATGCTTCACCCCAGCGCCTGCTGGATTCGCGGACGAACATCTCGCCCGCCTCCGACTGGATGAAGGCCTCTTCGTCTTCGGGTCTGCCCGTTCCTGCCATCAGGTGCAGGGCGAGGCCCAGGAACGCCAGGTCCCAACCCACGCCCGTGGCGCCGGGGCCGAACTGGGTCCAGAAGTCTGAACCGGCCTCGGCCGAATGGGAGTGCTCCAGCGTCATCCGGGCACGGTCGCCATCCTCTTCGACTCTCACGGTGACCTGACTCGAGTCTCCACCGAACTCCCAGGTGATGCTGTAGGACTGCGGCGGCTCGCAGGCGGTCACCGTGCCGGAGGCGTTGCCCTCGATGTCGTAGCGGCCCCCGAGCTCGAGGTTTCCGTTGACGGGTGCGAACCAGCGTTCCAGCCGCTCGGAATTCGTGCACGCGTCCCAGAGGTCGTCGACCGTGGTCGGGTATGACTGGCTGATCGACTGGACCGTGTGCTGGGTGCCGTTGTCGAGGTCTATGGACAGGCCCCGATCGACGTTCTCGGCCTGTGCTGCGATGATCTCATTCTGGTCGGTCATGATCTCTCCTCGGGAGTGGCGGGTGGAGTCGTCGAATCGGTGGATCGAGTCGGTGGATCGGTCAGTCGTTTCTGTCTCTTGCCGCGCGCGATCTCGGTCGACAATGCGTCGAGCTTCGGCGCCCAGAATCGTTTGAAAGGATCCATCCATTGGTCGACGGCCTTGAGCGGCGTCGGATCTAAGGAATACAGGCGTCTCGTGCCTTCGGCTCGCTGGGTTGCGAACCCGGCTTCGCGGAGCAGCTTGAGATGCTGCGACACGGCCGGCTGGCTGATGCCGAACTCCTCTCCGACCGCGCTGACGACATCGCCTGCGCTCAGTTCGCCCTCCCTGAGGAGTTCGATGATTCTCCTCCGGACGGGATCGCCGAGGATGTCGAAAGCGTGCATATCTGAATTATAAGCATCCATCAATATAAGTCAATGGTGATTTATGGAGTCGAGGGTCTGTGGAGGGGGCCCGCTGTGGAGGCGCGGGGGGTGACGTGGGTCTCGACCGACTGCTGGAGTTCATCGACCGCTCGGGACTCGAGCAGCCTTTTCGTTGCGCGCCGGGTCGTTTCCGCCATTCCCTCGAGGGAGGCGGATTCGATGCGTGCTTCGACCCGCTCGCGGCCGCACCCGAGGAACTGGGGCATGGGAAGGTGCTGCTGACGGTCTCCGATGGGATCATCACGCATCGCGCATGACGCGTCGGGCCTGCAGCATCGCGCATGACGTCAGATGAACAGTGATCCCGTTGCCTCAGCCCGCCTCTCTTAGTGTTGTGCTCATCATCGCCTCCGGCCGGTGAGCATATGAGGAGAGGAATACCCATGGGAACGCGAATCACAACAGTCGTCGGCAACCCCAATCCCGGATCGAGGACGCGTCAGATCGCCGAAGATCTTGCGGAGCTCATAGCGGCTCTGACAGGCGCGGAGGCCGGATCGACCATTGAGCTCGCCGAGGTGACCGACGAAATCTTTAAGTGGGAGTCGTCCAAGCTGAGCGCGCTCACCGACCAGCTGCAGACTTCGACCTACGCCGTGATCGCTACGCCCACGTACAAGGCGAGCTACACCGGCCTGCTCAAGGCGTTCCTTGACCGCTACGACGCCGGTGGACTGCACGGAGTCACCGCGATCCCGGTCTTCACCATCGGTTCGCCCGCACATCAGCTGGCCGTGGATTTCACGCTGAGGCCGCTCCTCGTGGAACTTGGCGCCAGTGTTCCCACAGCTGGTCTTTCATTCCCGACGGCGAAATTCGACGAGCGCGCTGCGATTCTCGATGAGTGGGTGGAGAAGCAAGCTGGCTACCTGCCGGAGGTGAAGGCCCGAACCTGATCTCCCGACACAGGGGCGTCGGGAGATCAGGCGGAGGACCAACTGGGGTCAGCTGACCTGAAGCTCTCCCATCTCGTCCCAGCCCTCACCGTCAATCTGGCGAGAGATGATCTTCGGAGTGGACACGAGGGCGCTGTTCATCGGTCCGCCGTCTGCGGTCGCCTGCTGGAAGTGGTCGGACTTCACGTGTGCTTCGGCAGCGTCGTCATCGAAGGCTTCGACGAGCACGTACTCATTGGGATCGTCGAGGCTGCGTGACCAGTCGAACCATTTGTTTCCCGGCTCGGCTCGCGTCGCCTCGGTGAATTCCTTGGTGATCTGCGGCCATTCCTCGGCCTTCTCGGGCTTGACCTGGAACTTGACGACGATGAAAATCATTTGGATCCTTTCGTAGCTGATTGGGTTGACGGGGTCTTCGCCAACTCTGGTGCTGGTGTAGGCGCGGTGTGTCTCAGGAGAACTGCATGCCGCCGTCGACGAGCATGGTCTGGCCGGTGATGTAGTCCGAGTCCTCGCTGGATAGGAACGACACGAGGTTCGCGACATCCTCGGGAACCGATACTCGTCCGAGAAGGATGTCTCCCGCGTACTTCTTGATTGCTTCCCCTTTGGCCAATCCCTCCTGTTCTCCGAGCTTCTCATCGATGAGATCCCACATCGAGGTTCCCACGATGCCTGGACCGTAGGCGTTGACGGTGATCCCGTGTTTCGCCCATTCCATCGCGGCGCCCTGCGTCAGTCCGCGCACGGCCCATTTGGTGGCCGAATAAGGTGAGAGCAGTGCGAACGGGCGGAAGGCGACGATCGATGCAGCGCCGATGATCTTTCCGCCGTTGCCCTGTTCGATCATCTGCTTGGCAGCGGCCTGGTAGGACAGGAACACGCCGGTGATGTTGACGTTGAGGATCTTTTCGAAATCCTCTTTCGAGTAGTCGATGAGGGGTTCGACCTGAGCGATACCGGCATTGGCCACGAAGACGTCGAGCTTTCCGCCCACCTCGACGGCGGTGGCCACGAGTGCTTCCACCGAGGCTTGATCGGTGACGTCGACCTCGGCTCCGGTGGCTTTGCCGCCGGCGGCTTTGATGGTCGCTGCCGTCTCCTGTACTCCCTCCTGCATGGTGGGAAGGTCTGCCACGATGACGTGGTGTCCATCGGCGCCGAGGCGTTGTGCGATGCCCTGTCCGATTCCTCGTGCTGATCCAGTGACGACAGCGACGCTGGTGGTCGTGCTCATTATTGTGCTCCTTCGTGTCTCGTCGTTGAGTAAGCACGATCATTCTGTGCACGAGCGTGTCCAGGAGAATACGGTCCTTCTCATGTGGCGAGAAACTTAGGTCGCCGAGGTGGCGAGTCGGCCTCTCAGCGGGCACCGCCGCGCAGATATCGCGAGCACAACCCCGCGTGCTCGCGCAGTGCGATGTCGAACGTCTTCGCGCGTCCCGTCGCCTTGCTCGAAGGAGTGCTGATCGCGATGGCTCCGACCTGCATGCCTGTGCCGTTGTGGACGGGCACCGCGGCGCAGGTCTGGCGCGGCAGGAACTCGTCGTGTTCCCAGGCGATGCCGCGTGTGGCCACCTCGTCGAGATGGGTGTCGAGCAGGTCCCTGCGTACGATCGTGTGCGGCGTGAGCACGGGCATCCCGCGGGCATCGAGATACTCGGTACGCTGCGTCTCCGGCATGGCCGAGAGCAGGATCTTGCCGAAGGCAGTGGCATGTGCAGCCTCGTTGAAGCCGAAGCGAAGCGGGCGGAGGCGGGGATGCTTCTCGCAGTCGGAAGAGTAGGTCAGCAGGATGTCCGACCCCCGGTAGATCGCAAAATAGGCGGCCGTGCCCAAGCTGCGATGCAGCTCATCGGTGATCTGACGGATGGGCTGAGGAGCTATGAGGCGCTGCTGGAATGACAGTCCGAGTTCAAAGCACTTCGGTCCGAGTTCGAAGCTCTTGTCTTCCTTCAGGTAGACGAGATAGCTGCAGTCTTCGAGTTCATGGAGCAGGCGATAGACGGTGGGCAGAGGGATCTCGAGACGGTCGGCTATGGTCTTCGCTGAGGCGCTTCCAGAGGAGGACACCGCCTCGAGCACGGAGAAGACCCTGTTGATGACGGTGCTGTTCGACATTCGCGCTCCCCTGTTTATCGCCTCGTGAGAATAAGGATAGTGCTCGGTGGTCCAGTTCACATAAGTTGCTTCTGACCGGTTCGGCAAAGGTGCCCGGATCCCCCGGGGCACCAGCAGAGGAGCAAAGGAGCACCCACATGGCATTCCCTGCCAAATTTCCGTCGCTGAACGCGATGGAGATGACCGATGAGGCCCGACAGACTCTTGTCAGAGTGCTGAGAGTGGCATTTCCACACGAGAATTTTCCCGATGGCCCGTACGAACGGACTGCCGACAAGATCCTTGTCGAAGCCGACGCCGAGACCTGGTTTCGGGTGGCTCTCATCCAAGGACTGCAGTCACTTGACCAGCTCTCCGACAAGAGCTTCTGCTCACTGGGTGACGATGAAGCACTGCGGGTGCTGCGCCGCGTCGAAGGCACGGAGTTCTTCGGGTTCGTCCGCCGCACCGCAGCGCTCGGTCTCTACGACGATGAAGAGGTGTGGGAGATCCTGGGATATCAAGGACCGTCGTTCGACCTCGGCGGCTATGTCCATCGAGGATTCAACGATCTGGACTGGCTGCCCGAACCGCGCATCCTCTATCCGGAGGGCGAGGACCTGCCGGAACTCGGCCCAGGTGCACACCTGGGACCGCAGACGGTCAACGTGACAGACGAATCGACGAATCAGCCGAGCGCTGAGCAGGCCGAGATGGGCGAGGTGAAGAAATGATGGCAGCGAAACCAGCGTCCGGCGGCAGTGTCACCGGCTACAGCATTGACAAGAACGACGAGGCAGTCGTCATCATCGGATCCGGCGCCGGAGGTGGCACACTCGCGTATGAGCTGACGGCCAAGGGAATCCCTGTCGTCGTCCTCGAAGCAGGTCCCCATCTGGGACATGACGATTACGTCAACAACGAATGGGAAGCGTTCAACCAGATGGCCTGGCTGGATCCGCGGACGACGACCGGGTCGTGGCGAATCGCGCAGGACTTCCCCAATCTGCCGGCATGGATCGTCAAAGCCGTCGGAGGCACGACGACCCACTGGTCCGGAGCCACCCCGCGTTTCAAGAATCATGAGTTCCGTGCCCGCAGCGCCTATGGACGCATCGAGGGAGCCAATCTCCTCGACTGGCCGATCACGCTCGAAGAGATGGCTCCGTACTACGACCGAGCCGAGAAATCGATGGGTTCGACTCACGTTCACGGACGTCCGCCCCTGCCGGCGAACAACAACTACAAGGTCTTCGCCAACGGTGCCAAGGAGGTCGGGTACCGCTACTACGCCACCGGCCCCTATGCGACCAATGCCGAGGAATACGATGGCCGTCCCGCATCGATCCAGGATGGCTTCAACTTTCAGGGAGACAAGAACAAGTCGAAATGGTCGACCCTGGTCAGAGAGATCCCACGAGCAGCGGAGACGGGCCTGCTCGATCTCCGTCCCGATTCTCAGGCTGTCCAGATCACCCATGATTCAGGAGGGAAGGCCGACGCCGTCCTCTACCTCGACGGGGAAGGAAATCTGCAGCGTCAGGCCGCCAAGCTGGTGTGCGTGGCCGGAAACTCGATCGAAACGTCCAGGCTGCTGCTCCTCTCGGGCACACCGAGCTTCCCCGACGGGCTCGCGAACTCCTCGGGACAGGTGGGGCGAAACTACATGCGCCACCTCACCGGGACAGTGTGGGGACACTTCGACAAGCCCGTGCGAATGTACCGGGGTGAGACCATGGCCGGCGTCATCGCCGACGAGTCGATCCACGATCCCGACCGTGGATTCGCAGGAGGCTACTACATGGAGACGATCTCACTGGGCCCGGCCTTCATGTCGGCATTCGTTGAGCCCGGCGCCTGGGGTCCTGACTTCGCCGCGCTCATGGATCGCTACCTCAACACGGCTGGCATGTGGATCGTCGGAGAGGACCTGCCGCAGGAGTCCAACCGGATCACACTGAACACCACGGTCAAGGATCAGCACGGTCTTCCCGTACCGAACGTCCACTACGACGATCACGCGAATGACCTGGCAATGCGCGAACACGGCTACGCTGCAGGCGAGAGCGTCTACAGGGCAGTCGGGGCACAGACCTCGCATCGGACACCGCCGTATCCGTCGACGCACAATCTGGGCACAGCGAGAATGAGCGAACGGCCTGAGGACGGCGTGGTCGACAAATGGGGTCGCTCCCATGATGTGAAGAACCTCTTCATCTCCGACGGTTCGGTCTTCACCTCAAGCGCGGCGGCCAATCCGACACTGACCATCGTCGCACTGGCGATTCGGCAGGCGGAATACATCGCCGAACAGCTGCGGACTCAGCAGCTTTAGGAGGGAACCACATGTCCCTGCTTTCTCCCGCCGACACGGGACTCATCGATCATCTGCGGGCCGCAGCTGATGAGGTCGGCACCCGCGCCAGCGACCGGCTGGCCGCCGCACACGACGCTTCCCACTACCTGCTGACACCGCAGGCCGTGGTGAAGCCGCGGATCCGCAAGGAGGTGGCGGCAGTGTTCTCGGCCTCACGGCAGGGCAGAGCGCCGATGACCTTCCGCTCCGGTGGGACCAGCCTGTCTGGGCAGTCCGTCTCGAACGGGGTGCTCGTCGACACGAGAAGGCATTTCAGGGACATCGACGGCCTCGACGACGGTGACCGGGTCCGCTGCCCACCCGGGGCCGTGGTCAGGGCTGTGAACGCGCGGCTGCTGCGGCATGGGCGGAAACTGGGGCCGGACCCGGCCAGCGAGATTGCCTGCACCATCGGAGGAGTCGTCGCTAACAACTCCTCCGGCATGGCCTGCGGGATCGAAGCGAACACCTATCGGACGCTTGACTCGCTCGTGCTCGTCCTTCCCAGCGGAACCGTTCTCGACACCTCGGCGGCAGACGCTGATGAGCAGCTGCGGAGACGGGAACCAGTTTTCCACGCGGGTCTGCTCGCGCGAGGGACGGGGCCGAGGTGTGCTCTCGACCGAGCATCGTCTGCCGTCGATCGCTCTCCACCCGACATGCTCCTCGACCCAACTGGGAATCAACGAGGACCTGACAGCGCTCGCCGGATCCATCGCTGATGAGGTCAGCGTGCCCGATTCCTGGGGGTGCTGTGCCTTCGCTGGGGACCGGGGAATGCTCCATCCCGAACTCACCGCCTCGGCGACGAAGGATGAGGCGGCCGAGGTCGAATCGATCGGCGCGGACGTTCACGCCTCGACGAATCGGACGTGTGAGATCGGGATGACACGGGCGACGGGGAAGCCGTATCGCCACATCCTCGAAGCACTCGACGATCTTGTGGAAGCGAGCAGTGCATGACACTGTGCGGGTTCCATGCGGATCTGGTTCTGCTGTTGATCCGACCAGACCACATGGATGATCCGGATGCCGGGCATACCTGGCGTCAGGGTGGTCGGTGTGATTCGATGCACATATGACTGAAGCATTGAAAACACATCGCGCTCGCCTCGCCACTGGAGAGGTCTACAACGGGCTGTGGATGATGTCGACGAGTCAGGAGCTCGCGAAGATCGGATCGGATGCAGGGTATGACTATGTGTGCCTCGACATGCAGCACGGCTTCACTCGTCCCACAGATATCCTGCGGCTCACAGATGCCATCCGTGCCAGCGGATCCGCCCTGGTCACTGCCCGGGTTGCGGCGAACCGCTTCACAGAGATCGGGATGCTCGCCGATGCCGGAGTTGAAGCCGTCATCGTTCCTTTGGTCTCCTCCGTCGCTGACGCCGAGGCGGCAGCTGCTGCACTCGACTACCCGAGCCGAGGCGGCGACCGCTCCTGGGGCCCGACCGCCGAGCTCATGCACGATGCGGTGCAGGACACTCGTGACGAGCGCCCACTGCTCTTCGTCATGATCGAAAACAGGGAGGGCCTGGCCAACGTCGAGAAGATCTGTGAGGTTCCCGGAATCGACGGTGTCTACATCGGACCGGCCGACCTTGCGTTCGCAGTGGACTCGCTCCCCGGGCAACCAAACGACGCCCACGCCGAGGCGGTCGCTCGGATCCGCACAGCAGCTGATGCGGCCGGTGTCATCCCAGGCATCCACTGCGGTGATGGTACGGAGGCCAGGACTCGCAGGGAACAGGGCTTCCGGTTCATCACCTCGGCGGGGGACATCGGTGCTGCGGGACGTGCCTTCCGGGAGGACTTGGCGACCGCGCGGGGCTGACTGTGTCCGTGCTTCTTGCGTAACGAAGGCTGGCGGTCGGAGATTTCGGAATTGCGATCCGAGGCTCCGACTTCCTTCTGTCATCTCGGAAATGCGTGATGATCCATGCAGAAGAGAGGCCACGAGACTCAATGCTCATCCATTCCTTCAGGGTATTGGAAAATGCGAAAACAATCTTGGACATGCATCGTTACGTCGCGAATACTGGAATGCATCACAGTAGTTTCACGTCAAAAATGCACTGCCAATGTCGTTCATGGACCAGGACCCAATGGAGGGATCGCCGATGACAACCACACCTCGCATCGAAGCCGATGCAGTTCAACACGTGGAAGCCGGCCCACCACCGGTGAGTCCGCCGAAACCGCCGAAGCAGTCCCTGATCAAGTCTGAGTCGGTCTCTGCAGGCATCAAAGCAGTCGTGGGGCTTGCTGCGCTGTTCGCGCTGTGGGAACTTGTGGTCGTCATCTTTGACTTCCCGAAGTATCTGCTGGTTGGTCCGATCTCTGCATTCGAAGAGCTTTTCACCAATCCCGGCTATTTCGCGCTCAATGCTCTGACCACCCTGCAAGAAGGCCTTGCGGGCTTCGCCCTCGGGACAGCGCTGGGTGTCCTGTGCGGGGCGCTGCTCTACTATGCCTCGTTCCTTCGGCCCTTCCTCTACCCGGCACTCATCGCCATCGATACGATTCCGAAGGTCGCGCTGGCGCCCCTCTTCATCGTGTGGTTCGGCTTCGGCTTCGAATCGAAGGCCTTTGTGGCCATGGCCATCGCATTCTTCCCGCTCGTCATCAATACATTCGACGGGCTGAACTCGGTGCCCAACGAACTTCAGGATCTGGCGCGTATCAACCGTGCATCGAAGCTGAAGAAGATGATGAAGATCGACTTCATCTATGCGCTCCCCTCGATCTTCACCGGCGCGAAGATCTCAATCTCGCTTGCCGTCGGCGGTGCAGTCGTCGGTGAGTTCATTGCGGGCTCCAAGGGACTCGGCTACGTCATTCTGCTGGCCAACGCCCAGGTGGACCTGCCGTCGATGTTCGCGGCCTTCATTGTTCTTGCAGCCATTGCTCTTCTGCTCTTCTTCATCATCGACCTCGTGTCGAAGAAGTTGCTGCCGTGGAAGAACTACACGAAATGAGGCACGGAACGATGCATATCATGAAGAAGCTTCTTGTTGCTCCGCTCCTCCTTTCCGTCGTTGGTCTGGCAGCTTGTGCGCCCGAGGACGGTCTCGATGACTTCAACCTCATGGTCGATGTCGCCTATCTGCCCAAGCATGCGCCGTTCTTCGCCGCCGAGGCGCAAGGGTTCTTTGAAGAAGAAGGCTTCGACGTCTCGCTCATGCCCGGGTCGGGTTCGACGAACACGGTGACCTCGGTCGAGACGGGGCGAGTCGACGCCGGTTGGGCCGATTTCGGCGCCACGATCCTCAGCCAGGGCAAAGGGGCACACGTCAAACAGGTGAACCTGCTCCAGGCGCGCTCGGCCTATGCGACGATTGCCCTCGAAAGCTCAGGTATCGAATCCTGGGAGGACATGAAGGGCAAAACCGTCGCCACAGAAGGTGCCGGAGCCATGACGGCCATGTGGCCACTCGCAATCGAGCGGAGCGGACTCAAAGAGGAAGACGTCAACGTCGTCCACGCGACAGGTGAGTCGAAGATACCCGGACTTCTGGCAGACCGGTGGGATGCCAACCTTGCCCTCTACGTGTCGGATGAGCCCGCGCTCATGGCGCTGGGCGAGAAGGCGACCATACTCAAATGGTCCGATGTGGGAATCGACCTCTACGGCAACGGAATCGTGGTCTCAGACGACGCTCTCGCCAACGAGCCTGAACGAGTCAAGAAGTTCAACAGGGCCATGCAAAAAGGTTTCCTCTGGGCATGTGAGAATCCAGAGCAGACCGCCGAAGACTTCACAAAGGAAGTCCAGGGCTACGAAGCAGACACTGTGACCTATGCGCTCAAGTCTCAGTGCGGACTCAACTGGGCCACCGGAGATGCCGATGATCAGTTCGGCACGATGAGTGACGACGGCGTCCAGCAGATGCTCACCGTGGCCACCGACTTCCTGGGCCTCGAAGATTCTACCGAGCTCACGGTCGATGACATCTATTCCAATGACTACATCGATCCGATTCGCCACGACGAAGACGTAGCGGCCCCCACCAAGTGAATGGAGAACCACCATGACCGCTGATTACGCGATCTCAGTCAATAACGTCGGTAAGACCTACACCTCTCGAGACGGTCAGGAGAACGTGGTCCTCAAAGATCTCGATTTCCACGTCAACCCCGGAGAGTTCGTCTCGATCGTCGGGCAGTCAGGCAGTGGAAAGACCACACTGCTCAATACCATCTCCGGACTTCAAGAGGCCACGGAGGGAGAGATCCTCATCCGTGGTCGCGAGATCAGCGAGGCTCTCAAGGATATCGGCATGGTGTTTCAGAGCCCGGTGCTCCTGCCATGGCGCAACAACCTCGATAACGTGCTGTTGCCCTTGGAGTTTCGTGATGCCGTCACTCCGGAGTCCAAGGACTATGCCATGGAACTGCTGCACATGGTCGGACTTGGGGAGAAGGCGACCCGATACTCCTACGAACTCAGCGGCGGCATGCAGCAGCGAGTCGCCATCTGCCGGGCATTGGTTTCGCGTCCGGAGATCCTGCTCATGGACGAGCCCTTCGGTGCCCTCGACGCCATGACACGCGATTCGATGAATTTCGAGATCCAACGCATTTGGCGCCGTACGGGCTGCAGTGTCCTCTTCGTCACCCACAGCATCTCCGAAGCGGTGTGGTTGGGAGACCGCGTTGTGGTTGTCGGCGACCGTCCCGGACGCATCATCGCCGACGTCAAGATCGACATCGAACGTCCGCGCGCGAAGGAGCACAAGTTCTCGGAGGACTTCGCCCACTATGTCGCGGAAATCGAATCCCACATCGGAGTGACGGCAGGAATCAGCTGAGCGGACTGCCCGCCCAGCTTTCTCGGCCCGACGAACACACCTGACGGATGGCCGACCGTCCGAAATCCATTCGACTTCGGATGCCATTCGCACCGCAGGAGACGAACGAGTCTCACGAAACACATATGGAGTTGGATACACAATGATCAAACTGACAACAGACAAGACGCGCCTGGCGGATTCCTTCGGACTGAATGCCCAGAAGAGTCTGCTGTTCTCTGCGATTCGGCTTGATTCGAGCCCTCTGGTCGCCCCGATCGTCGCTGATACCTCCGAAGGTGAGGTTCTGCTCGTACGTCAGCAGGAACAGGGAAACGCGCTGTCCGCCGGAGTTCCGAAGGACCGAATGAGGTTCTATGCGCCATGGGTGACGATCGACCCGCGGATCGTCGCCGACACCCCCGCATCTGCATCACTGACAACTCTGGTTGGCGAGCTGGCTGATGGCGAACAGGTCGGTCTTGCGTCCGACGTCGTCATGAAGCACTACTCGGCCCTGTCGAAGAGCCTCGACGTCGTTGCCGATAAGCAGCCGACCACTCCGGTCGTGGCCTATGAGGTTGACACCGAGGCTGTGCTCGAACGGTTCGCACAGTGGCGCAGGCTCGGAGCCGAGACGGCCAAGAGGCTCATTCAGGACGTCGACCATCTTTCAGGTCTCGCCAAGGAGATCCAGTCAGAGACCGACACCCGTTATGAGGCATTGCAGTCTCTGGCGACGAACGAGAGTCTCGACGCCGTCCTCATCTCCGCGCCCCCGAACTTCAGCGAAGTCGTCGGGGCTCGGCAGGGCGGGGACCAGCTGGCCCTATGGTCTGCACACGATGAAAAGCTCTATGTGCTCGCACCCGAAACCGCTCATGGCGTGGGAGGCACTCCGGTTGGTCGGTTCGCCGGGTACGGCGCCGGCGTCGTGGCACTTGCACACGGCACTCAGATCGGCGTCGAGGAAGAATGGATCCCGACCGGACTGGTGCTGGAGCTGGAATCCGAAGGTGCCAACGTGAGCGAACTGTCGACTTCGCTCGGACACTGGCGAGACATCCGCGATCACGAAGATCTGGGATTCCAGGTCGTCGCTGCCAGGTGCAGCGTCTTCGCCATCGAGGAAGCGCTGAGCTGGGCCAAAGACTCTTTGGCAGCAGGCGAGGAATTCACCGAGCTGGACATCTATGCGCGTTACGTCGATAAGATCGTCGAGTTCCGGACGGACAATGCGATTCCCTTCGCGATCGAGCCCTATTTCACGAATCTGCACTCATCGAACCGGATGCTATTCCCTGGGCCTCCGGTCGATTTCCCGATCAACGACGACACCAAGTGCATTCAGCTCGACGCCGGTGTGCGCATCACCTTCGACGGTGTCACCGTTGCGACATCTGACATGGCACGTTCCCTGCCGCGCACCGAGGGTGCGATACAGGCCTATGAGTTCTTCTTCGATGTCGTCCGTGAGGGCATCATCGGTCAGCTGAAGCCCGGGGTAGTCTGCGAAGACGTCCACGAAGGGACCTTGGACTACCTGGCACCCCACCTCGAGCGCATGGTCGAAATCGGCATGCTCGGAGAGGACGTGGACTTCAACACGGAGTACCGCAAGCGCAATGTCGGACACCTCATGGGCAAGCAGGAATCGTTCGCCAATGAACTGCGGCCCGGGTACAAACACGTGCTGCAGGTCGGATCCTTCGGCGCAGCGGAGATTCCATGGCGCTATGGCGATGTCGCAATCGGCACAGAGGATCTCTGGTACGTCGGCAACGATCGCACGTATATCCTCTCAAAGCGCTGAGACAGGCTCCTCGCAGGCAAAATAGGGCGGGCACTTCCGAATA
>NZ_JBHFIH010000018.1:367879-395946 GCF_057334195.1 Brevibacterium sp. AGC70
CCGGGGCCGCTGTGCTGTTGCGCTCTCAGCCTTTGAGTTTGATGACTGCTTCGATCTCGACCGGTGAGTTCGCAGGGAGGCGGGGAACTCCCAGTGCGGTCCTTGCATGCCGACCGGCTTCACCGAGTGCGTCGACGAGGAGCTTCGACGCACCCTCCGCGACGATCGGATGCTTGCTGAAGTCGGCGGGGCTGGCCACATAGACGTTGAGTTTGGCGATGCTCTCGACGTTCTCAAGACCGAGGTTCGTTTCCAGTTGAGCGATGAGGTTGACCGCGCACAGCTGAGCCGCTGCGATACCGTCCTCGACGCTCAGGTCGTCACCGACGACACCTTGGACCGGAACCTCACCGCCCTGCTTGGCGATCTGTCCCGAAACGAAGGCGAGATCCCCCGCGACGGTCACCGTCTTGTAGCTGTAACTGGCTGGATTCGCCTCGGGAAGGTCGAACCCGAGATCGCCGAGGCGACGACGTACTCCCTCGGAGACGGACTCGCTCGCTGCGTTCGCAGGAGAGTCCCCTTGTTGGTCCCCACCCTGCCCGGGGGTGTACCTGCCATCGACGGCGCGACCGATTCTCCAGGGATTCGACTGCTGGAGAACTGACGGCAGAATCGCATCGGGAATGTTCTGATAGGCAACAGGCCGAAGGAAGCGCTCGATCGCGGTGGCACCCACCGAGGTGGTCTGGGGAGCCGAAGTCGCAGGGAACGGTCCGCCGTGGATCATCGCATGACCCACATCGACGCCGGTCGGCCAGCCGTTGACGATGATCCGACCGACTTTGAGCTCGAGCTCTGACACCAATGCGTTCGCAGTTGTGCTGTCCAGTTCGCTCATCTGCAGCGTCGCGGTCAGCTGTCCTTCGAGTTCCGTGACGACAGGTGCCAACTGGTCGGTGGTCTCGTAGCGCACGATGAGAGCGGCCGATCCGAAGATCTCATTCTGCAGCTCTGCGTTCGAGGCGAAGTCCTTGACCGAGACGGTGAAGACGGCGGGGCCCGGGGCGTTGAGCGTCTTGCCGTCAGCCCCCTGCGCTAAGGCCGTGACGCCGGGTTGAGCCGCAAGCTGATCGACACCTCGCTGCCAAGCTTCGGCGATGGACGGGGTGAGCATCGTCTGCCCCGTTGCCTCCGAGAACGCCTCCGCAATGTGCGCGGTCAGCGCATCTCCACGAGCGCCAGTGGGGACGAAGAGAATCCCTGGGGAGGTGCACAACTGACCCGAAGAACCGGTCACGGCTGTGAAGAACCCCCGGGCCACCTCGGCGACGTCATCTGCGATCGCACCGGGGAGCACGAAGACGGGGTTGATCGAGCTCATCTCCGCATACACGGGGACCGGCACTGCCCGCGCGGCAGCGGTGGCGGACAGAGCCAGACCCGCAGTCCTGGAGCCGGTGAATCCCACTGCAGCGATCCGAGGATCGGCCGCCAGCTGCTGGCCGACCTGCGCGCCGGAACCGTAGACAAGCGAGAAGACACCGGGGTTGAGATCATTGTCGGCAACGGCGCGGGAGATCGCTGCTCCGACCAGTTCGTTGGTGCCGGGGTGAGCGTTGTGCGCCTTGACGATGACCGGGCAGCCGGCGGCCAGTGCTGAAGCAGTGTCACCGCCTGCCGTGGAGAACGCGAGTGGGAAGTTGCTGGCTCCGAAGACGGCAACCGGCCCCAGCGGCACCTGACGCTGACGGATATCGGGTCGAGGCAGCGGTGCGCGATCCGGAAGCGCAGGATCAATGCGCACACCGTGGGCATCGCCGAGGAGGACGACCGATGCGAAGAGGCGCAGCTGATTGGCCGTCCTGGTGATTTCTCCGTTCAATCGTCCGGCGGGAAGTCCGGTCTCCTGGCCTGCCCGTTCGACGATGACGTCCGCGGCGGCTTCGATGTTCATCGCAATGTCTGTGAGGAACTTCGCTCGGAGTGTGGGGGAGATGCTCCGGTAGGAGGCGAAGGCTGTGTGTGCCCTGGCGATGGCGGCAGAGACCTGCTCCTCGCTCAGAAGCGTGAACTCGGGTTCCAGTTCCTCACCGGTCGCAGGATTGACCGCGCGTGCGGTCCCGCCCTCTCCAGGAGTCTTCGTGCCGGCGACGATTGAGGAGCCGGAGATTGGCAGGGTTGAGGTTGGCATATCGGTGTTCGTTGTGGTCTTCGTGTCGGTGAGCTGAGTCGTCATGAGTGACCTCTTTTCGGTTGAACGATATCGGCGCCGACCGGCTCAAGCCGATCGGCGCCGATCTGTGGTTGTGCAGCTGTATCGGTGGTTCTGGTGCGTTGGTGCCTGCAGTCTGGTACAGGTCAGGCGACCGCGGAGGTGGTGCGGTCGAGTTGAATTCCGGCAGCAGCCAGCACCTGTTCGAGATCCCGTAGATCGGTCTGTGTGAGGTTCTGCAGGGGAGGTCGGACAGGGCCGCAGTCTCGACCGATGACCTTGAGGCCGCCCTTGACGATGGAGACGCCGTAGCCCGCGACACGATCTCGGATCTTCGAGTACGGAAGCACGAATGAATTGAGCTTCTCCGTGACTGCAGCACGATCCTGGCGACGGACCGCGGAGTAGAAGTCAAGGGCGAACTCAGGCGCGAAGTTGAACATCGCCGACGAATAGGTGCTCATCCCGAGCTGGAGCAGAGGCAAGGCGTAGACCTCGGCTGTGGGCAGGCCGCCGAGGTAGAAGAGACGGTCGCCGGTGCGGGCGTAGACCTTGGTCAGCTGTTCGATGTCACCGATGGCGTCCTTGAAGCCGATGAAGTTCTCATGGGTGTCGGCGAGTCGTTCGACGGTCTCAGGTGAGTAGACGGCGTTGGCTCGGTTGTAGACGATGACGCCGATTTTCGTGGCCGCACAGATGGCTGACACATGTTCGAAGAGGCCGTCTTGGCTGCACTCGGTGAGGTAGGGCGGGAGGACGAGGAGGCCTTCGGCACCAACCGCCTCAGCGTCGATCGCATTCTGCACAGCTTGAGCGGTGGCCCCGCCGGCAGAAGCGAGCACCGGCACCTCCTGGCGGGAGGTCGAGACGGCCAAGCTGACGACTTCCTTGGCTTCAGCAGGGGTGAGACTGAAGCCCTCGCCGGTACCACCGGCTGCGAAGAGCCCAGCGACATCGAAACTTGACTGCCAGGCGATGTGGTCGGTGTAGGCATCGGCATCGATCGTCAGGTCGGAGGTGAAGGCGGTTGCGGGGAAGGAGAGGAGACCGTCCTTGAGGTGGTCGGCGAGTTCTTGAGGCAGGTAGTTGGCCACGGAATGACGTCCTTGTTAGTCGGGATGATGATCCCACTGTAGGAACGCCGAGTGATTCCTGTCCAAGATTATTTATATATGCATTGATGCTCTAGAAGTATCGCTTCTATTCGTCGCGGATGAGGCTGAGGACTTCCTTCAGTGCGGGGTTGCGCGACTCGGGATTCCAGATCGCGTGCAACTCCACGACATCACGTGGGGCGCCTCGCAGCGGCACGTATGTCACGCCTTCCACGCCGAGGCGCGCAGCGGATTCGGAGACGACGGCGATACCTCGGCCAGCGGCCACGAGATTGACGATTGTGAGAATCTGGCTGAGGGAATGGGCGACCTCATTGGCCTCGACATCAATGTAGCGAACGGTGAGGTCGTAGAAGTATCGAGCTTTCGTGGCATCATGCATGAGCAGCCTCTGCCCGGAGATGTCCTTCGTCGCAATCGACTCCCGTGCAGCGAATTCGTGATCCGATGGGACTGCGAGGACCAGCTGTTCCGAGAGAACAAGGGCAGCGTCGATGGTCTCCGGTATTCTGCCCACCCGGCCCAGGCCGATATCGATCCGACCTTCCGACAGCGCCTTGATCTGCTCGGCAGTGACCATTTCGGCGATCTCGACGCTGACGCCTGGAAGTCGCTGCGCCAGTGTGGACACCAAACTGCCGAGGACGCCGAATGTCGAGACCGCTGTGCAGCCGATGGTGATCTGCCCCCACGAACCCTCGGCGATCTTCTGCGCGCGCCGAGGTGCGCGTTCGACAGAGGCAAGCAGGCCGTAGGCCTCTGCGAGGAAGGCCTCGCCCGCTGGCGTCAGGGTCACCGTGCGATTGTTGCGTTCGAAAAGATGGACACCGATGGACTTCTCGAGCTTCTGGATCTGCCGACTCAACGGCGGCTGAGTCATATTGAGTTCCTCAGCGGCGCGTCCGAAGTGGAGATTTTCGGCCACAGCGATGAAGCCGGTGACCTGGGCTAGGGTGAACTGCATTGCTCGCTCGATTTCTTTCGGGGTCTCGTGCCGCTGCTGTTCTGCAGTGTATCCGCCGCCCCCACCTCTCACCTTGCTGGAAGCACCACCTCTCACCCGCCGATGTGCACCACGGTTCGCAGCCCCGGGCTTGGCTCTGCGAACTCCTGAGCCAGTTCTGCCAGTTCGATCGGGCCGCCGAGGATGTTCTCCCACGGCATATCACCGCCGTCAGTCGCCAGGAAGGCGACGGCTTCCTGCAGGTGGTGGGGTTCGAAGTTGTGCACACCCGTGATGGTGCGCCAACCTCGCACGAGCTGTTCGGGGCTGATCTCGATGTTCGGTCCCGGGGTCACGCTTCCGGCGAGAACTGCGGTACCGCCGATTCCCAGGCTGGCCACACAGGTCTCTACGCCCGAGGTGGTGCCGGAGAGTTCGAGTGCAACATCGACATCCGCAGGCATTTCGTCTTCCATGATCGTGCTCGCCCCGGAGAATAGAGCAAGATCCTGTCGCCGCGGCGTAGGGTCGAAGGCGAGCACCTCGGCGGCGCCGCGGGACTGGGCCGCTGCGACTGCGGTGAGCCCCAGCATTCCGAGTCCGTTGACGAAGACCCGTCGGCCTCGCAGATCACCGGCGGCCTCCAGCATCGCCATGACGGTGGCGACGGCACACCCTGCTGTGGAGGCCACAGCGTCGGGCACCGAATCCGGCACCGGGACGGCTGCCACACCGGCGGGCAGGTGGATGTGTGAGGCGTAGGTGCCGGACAGTGCCCAGCCGCTGTCGGTGGATTCGTGACCGACCTTGGCTACCGACTCGCATTTTGCGCTGAGTCCGCGCCTGCAGTTCTCGCATTCCCCGCACACCGAGGTGACAGAGAAGACCACACGCTGGCCGAGCGGGAGGCCCGCCCGCGAATCTTCGACCACACCGACACCCTCGTGGCCGAGCACGGAGGGGCATGCTCCGGGGCGACGCCCGCGCACGGTGTGCCGGTCTGAGCCGCAGACAGTGGCAGTGCTCAGGCGGATGAGGCTCTCGCCCGCAGCAAGTTCGGGACGGTCAAATGACCGAGTCTCGAACTGATCCCCGCCGAGCCAGACGACGGCCTGGGCCGTGTCTGCGACGACTTCGACATTCGCCGAGGTCCTCGCCGTCACTGAGGTGTCGGCCGGGGAAGCCTGAACCGGAGGCTGTGACTGAACCCGCGATTGAACCTGCGCCGTCACTGGTTCACCCCGGCTGAGATTGCGGCTGAAGACGGCAGGTCGGCCAGAGCGTCGGGAAGCTCCGCGGCGGAATCGAGAACGAGGTGGGCACCTTCGGCGGCGAAGTCCTTCCGGCTCAGGTGGCCGGTGAGGACACCGATCGAGGTGACTCCGGCGCGCAGGGCCGACTGCACATCCGCCGAGGTGTCACCGACGCTGACGACCGCTGCTGTGTCCTCCGCGCCGAGTTCCTTCATGACCCTCTCGATCATGTCGGGTGCCGGCCGACCTGCCTCGACCTCGTCGCCGCAGGCGGATGCGTCGAAGGTCTCGCCCTGCTCCCATCCCATAGAAGCGAAGATGAGATCGGCGATCTCCCGAGCGAACCCGGTCGTCAGAGCGACCTTGATGCCTTGTTCGCGCAGAGTCGTCAGTGCTTCCTCGATCCCGGGCAGAGGCTTCGGCGGATTGTCGGTATAGGTGCGGCGCAGTTCCTGTCGGAACCATTCCCAGGTCTTCTCGTGGAGATCGTCATCGACGTCGACCCCGCCGAGGCGGAGCAGATTTTCGATCGCCCACTTCTTCTCAGTGCCCATCCACTTCTGGAACACCTCGTCCGTGTAGTTCGCACCTTCGCGTTCCGTGGCCTCCCGCAGAACGCGGTAGACCTCGTCTCGGTCGTCGATGGTGGTGCCGGCCATGTCGAATACGGCGAGTTCAATCATGGTGTTTCTCCTTCTGTGGTGGATCGATGCGTGCAGGTGGGATGTGTGAGATGACGGGACTGTCAGCGGACGGCCTGGCGCAGCCACATCGACAGTGCTTCGACTGCGAGGACGACAGCGACCATGAGGATGAGCACCATGGTGACCACGTCGAACTGGTTGACCCGCGAAGCGTTGAGTAGCAGGAATCCGATGCCTCCGGCTCCGACGACTCCGAGGAGTGTGGCCGAGCGGATGTTGTTGTCGAGGAGGTACATCGTGTGAGCGACGAAAGCCGGTGCCGCCTGGCGCAGTGTGGCCGAGAAGAACACCTGTGCCTCGCTGGCGCCGGTCGCGCGCATCGCCTCTTGCACCTGAGTGTCCGTCTCCTCAAGCGAATCGGCGATGAGCTTCGAGAGCAGGCCGATCGCGCCGATGGACAGAGCCAGGGTGCCGGCGACCTCACCCAGGCCGGAGATGACGACGAAGATGATCGCGAGAATGAGCTCGGGAATGCCGCGCACTATCACGATGACCACCCTGAATGTCTGGTGCACATAGGCATTCGCCACGGCGTTGCGGGCGGCGAGGATGCCGATCGGTATCGCGAGGACAGCGCCGATGAGGGTTGCCGCGAGCGAGATCTGGATAGTCACCAGCAGCGCCTCGACGAGGTTGGACATGGTCCCGCCGGTCGATGGCGGGAAGAACAGCGCCAGGGTCTTTGGCAAGTCGAGAAGCCCCTGCAGGAGCGCTGACCAGGACACATCCACGCGCCACAGGGCCGCAACAGTGAAGATCACAATGAGCGCAATCGAGAGGAAGCGCTTGAACCGGGCCGAACTCCACGGCGGAGTCAGATGGAGATCATTGACACCCGATTCGCGACCACGGTTGAACAGGCGATCGACCCAGGTGCCGCCGGTGATCCTCTGTCCGGCCGATCTCATCAGCGCGGCTCGGATCGCTCCCGAGAGCAGCTCGATGCCGATGCACAGCAGCAGGACCAGCACGGCCAGTGCCATGCCTCGCTGATAGTCAAGCGTCCGCAGGGAATCGGCGATCGCCAACCCGATGCCGCCCACGCCGACGTAGCCCAGAAGCACCGAGGTGCGCAGATTGATGTCGAACCGGTGCAGCGCCGTCGCGATGAGCTGCGGCATCAGCGTCTGTGGAATGGCCGCCATGATCTGCTGAGCACGGCCGGCGCCGAGGGACTCCATCGACTCACGTGGGCCATCGTCGAGTTCCTCAATTGAATCGGCGTAGAGCTTGGCGATCATGCCGACCGAGTGGATGCCCATGGCGATGATTCCGGCGGTGGCTCCGAGGCCGAACATACGCAGGAAGATGATCGCGAGCACCAGATCGGGGATTGCCCGAGCCAGCACGGTCAGAGCGCGCGCGGCCCACTGCGAGGTGACTCCCCACCGGGTCGGCCCGGCGGCGGCCAGAGACACCGGAATGGAGAGTGCGACCGAGAGCAGCGTGGCGAGGAAGACGATGGCCAAGGTCTCGAACACCAGCGAGAGAGTCTCTGACACAGGCGGGAAGTCGAGAGGGAACACGCGGGCAAGGAAACGTCCCGCATTGTCGACGGAGTCGACGATGGTGCCCAGATCGATGCCGAGAGAACCGATCGACCACACGCCTCCGATGACCAGGACGATCATCACGAGCGCGGCGGCGATGCTGTGCCCGGTCGGACGCGGACGCGCCGGCGGCGCCGGAGCCTCGGGCGAGGTCTCGACGAGCGTGGGCATCAGCGAGTCGCACCTGACGCGGCCGCGGGGCGCAATGCGCTGACATGATGTGAGGCGCTGACTCTGGGTGATGTGATCGTCGGGTCTGACGAAGCGGACGAGGACTCGGCGTCTGCTCGGTAACCGACCGCAGCCTCGGCGAGGTCCATTCCGGAGACGCTCGAATAGATCGTCGACGCCTCTTCGGCACTGAGACCCTCAGTCGCGCGATCGAGGACCGCCTGCCCGCTGCGCAGACCGATGATCCGATCTGCGAACTCGATGGCCAACTGGACCTGGTGGAGTGAGGCGATGACGGTGAGCTTGTCTTCTTCGGCGATCTGTCGCAGCAGGTTGATCACGTCGAGGGCTGAGACCGGATCCAGCGAGGCCACCGGTTCATCGGCCAACAGCACTGTGGGGTGCTGCATGAGTGCGCGGGCGATGGCCACGCGCTGCTGCTGACCTCCGGAGAGAGTGTCCGCGCGCTGGTAGGCACGATCGGCAAGACCGACACGGTCGAGCTTCTCGATGGCCTCTCGTCGCACGGACTTCGGGTACATCATCAGCGAGATGCGCGGCCCCTTGAGCGAGCCGAGCTGTCCAGCGCAGACGTTCTCCAGCACGGACATCGGACCGACGAGGTTGAAGGACTGGAAGATCACGCCGATGTTCCGGCGCAGCTCCCGCAGCCCGCGCTTCCCTGTCGAATTCAGGTCTTGGCCCAGGACGCGCACCGTTCCCGAGGTGGGGGTGTGCAGGCCGTTGATGTGACGCAGGAGCGTCGACTTCCCCGAGCCGGACAGTCCGAGCAGGACTGTGACCCTGCCGGCACGGAATCCGATGTTGACGTCGTCGAGCCCGAGCACTCCGCCGCCGAAGTCCTTGGTCACGTGGTCGAGTTGGACGGCGTAGATATCGTCGATCTCTCGCTGAAGTTCAACGGTCTTAGCGCTGCTGGTATTTCGATGATTGCTCATGGGTGTCTCTCCTAGCCGACGTTCTTGCAGGCGTCTGCCTGGGTGGCGTCGCAGATGTCTCGGATGGAGTCGAAGTCGGAGTCGTCGACAGGCTTATAGCCGTATTCGATCTCCTCGGGCAGGACGCAGTCGTCCTCGGAGGAGCAGATGCCGGCATCGACCATGGCCGGAATGTTTGCCCTATCGCGCAGGACGGTCGTGATCTGCTTGGCCAGTTCAGGATCGAGGGATTCGTTGTTGACGGCGATCGGGTCCTCAGTGATGGGATCGGACTCCCACACCGGTTCCAGGCTGCCCGCCTTCACCTGCTCGGACTCTTCGAGGGTTCCCAGCATGGTGTCGTGGGCGAAGGCCGCATCGCATTCTCCGGAGTCCAGGGACAACAGCGAGGCGTCATGACCGCCGGTCAGAATCTGCTTCATGTCCTGCTCCATATCGAGGCCCTCGTCCATGATCCCCTTCATCGGGACGAGGTAACCGGAGGTGGAGGCCTTGTCGACGAAGCAGACGTTCTTGCCCTTGAGGTCCTTCAGGCCCTTGATGTCCGAGCCCTTCTTGACGTAGGCCAGAGATGTGTAGGCCGGGGCCTTGTCTGCGTCGTGGGTCGGAGCGGCTGCCGGCTCCATGTCGATGCCTGAGTCCTTGGCGATGACATAGGCGAACGGGCCGAATGAGGCGGCATCGATCTGGCCTGCGCGCATCCCCTCGATCACGGCCGCGTAGTCGGAGGCATTCTGGAACTCGACCTTCTTGCCGGTCTCCTCCTCGAGCAGAGCGGTGACATTCTCGAAGGTCGACTCCAGTGTGGAGGAGGATTCGGCTGGGACTGCTGCGAAGGTGATGGTGTCGCCGCCGTCGCCGGAGGAGCCGCAGGCGGCGAGCAGTGGGAGAGCGAGCGCTGCGGCCGTGAGGGAGCGGACGGTGCGGGATCGGAAACGTGGGAACAGGGCCATGTGCGGCCTGCCTTTCGAGTGGTCGGGGTGATCGCTTGGTGCCATTCTTCGACAACTCGAAACAACATGTCTATACAATTCGTGCCTGTTCACCGATCGGACATGACAACTTCACCGGCGGTTGGGGTGAGGGGAGATGAATGCGGCGCAGGTCTCGTTTCCGTCGCGGCTGCTTCCCCACCGAGGATGCGGTCCGCGATCCCGAAGGACAGTGTCATCCCGATGCCCGAGGTGACCACGGCGACCGTCGTCTGCTCATCGGGGTGTTCGAGGATCAGGTTGGTCTCGGCGCTGTCCGCATACTGGCCGAGCCACCGTTGGCGAACGACGGGCGCGTCGATGCCGAGCATGTTGGTGGCGCGGTTCAGGAGGAGGTCCGCGACGCGCTCGTCGATGAAGGGTTCGGGGCTGAGGTCGTAGGCGTGGGAGTCGCCGATGAGCAGTCCGTCGGCGATGTCGGTGACCATGAGGTTGGCGATGACATCGACGAGTTCGGGCTCCCGCTGGGCGAGATCCTCCCGCAGAGCCGATGCCCCGGGCATGGCGGCGAAACCGTCGTAGCGAGCCAGCGAGGTGCCAGTGAGCATGGCGAACCCGGTGGGGGTCTGCTGCGGTCGCTCGATCAGGGACATGGCGAGCGTGCAGATGCGCACCCCATGTGTCTCGGCGATCCTGGGGAACAGGGAAGTGAGCTGATAGCCGGGACAGACGACGACCTGCTCACCGTGGACATCGCCCCGGTTGGTGGACACGGTGCCGTCGGCCACCTCGGTGACGGTGGTGTTCCAGGTGAAATCAACACCTTCACGGGCCAGCCAGTCGGCGATTGCGGGGGCGGCCTCACGCGGGTCGACCCGCATGTCCAGGGGCAGGTGCGCCCCACCGATCGCGCCCAGGTTCGGGTTCCCGATGGCCGCAGCCACCTCCTCGGCGCTGAGCATCGTTGCCTGATCCGGACCTCGGTGATCGGCGAACTCCTGGAGGACCAGGAGCTCTGGTTCGGTCATGGCGGGGATGAAGGAACCGGTCTCTGCGGCCCAGATTCCGGTCGCGGCGGCGACCTCTCGCCAGCCGGCACGAGACTTCATGGCCAGGTCCTGGGCTGCGTCTGCCTGTCCGGTGAAGCACGCGTGTCCGAAGTTCTGGATGGATGAGCCCACAGGGCGAGCCGAGCGGTCGATGACATGGACCCTGCGGCCCTGCTGGTGTGCGCGGAATGCGGTGGCCAGGCCCAGGATTCCGGAGCCTACGATGATGAGATCTGATTTCGACATTCCCCCATCTTGGTCGCTTTCTGCCGTACGATGACTACATGTATGTACAAGTTTGATGATTGTTCATCTGAACGTGATGTCGAAGATCCCGAGGAGCACTCTCGGTTCATTCGGCGGGAATAGGAAGTAGAGGAGAGCCCCGCTCGAACAGCAGCACAGTTGGAAGCACGTGTCCCCATCCCCGACCCCGACGAGACCAGCACACATGACTCAGCAGCGCACGCGACAGCAGCACGACGAGATCGCACATTATCTGCGAACGGCAATTCGTGAGGGCTATTTTCAGCCCGGGGACGAACTTCCCTCCGAGGCAGAGCTCACCCGGAAGTTCACCAGCTCCCGCGGCCCGGTTCGACAGGCGATGTCGACCCTGCGGACCGAAGGACTGATCTCCTCCGGGAGAGGGCGCCGGACGGTTGTCCTCGACAATGTGCCCACTCAATCCTTCGACGACATCATCTCGTTCTCCCAGTGGTGCCACAACGCCGACATCGTCCCGGGTCAGCGCACCCAGTGGGTCACTCGCAGACCCGCCGAGAAGTCCCTGGCGGCGAGCCTGCGCATCCCCGACGGTGATCCGGTCGTCTCCGTGTTCCGGCTCCGTCTCATGGATGATGTGCCCACCATGGTCGAGCGCTTGAACTATCCCCTCGAGGTCGGGCGCCACGTGCTTGCCTTCGACACAGACTCAGGTTCGATCTACCAGGAACTCATCGACCAGGGCGTCGACATCAGCCGAACCTCACGGACCATCGATGCGATCGGCGCCAACGAGGACGACGCCGCTCTGCTCGAGGTCCCGGTCGGCACGCCGCTGCTGCGGGTCCGCCGGCGCGCGTTCACAAGCGCCGGCGAACTGATCGAATCCTCGGACGATCGCTATCTTCCGTGGAAGGCCAGCTTCACGATGAACTCCACCAGGGGCAACCCCAGCTCGATGGCCCTGACATCGACCCACCTCGGCGACATCTGATGTTGAGGTCCTCGGAGTAGGCTGGCAGGACCGAACTGTCAGTTGGAAGGAACCCATCATGGCCGAGCACAACAGTGAAGTCGATCAGAGTGAACACGTGGACCTCCTCGTCATCGGATGGGGCAAGGGCGGAAAGACGCTCGCGGGAACCATGGCCAGGGCGGGCAAGCGTGTCGCCGTCGTTGAGCGCTCCGATGCCATGATCGGTGGTTCCTGCATCAACATCGCGTGCATCCCGACGAAGATCCTCGTCCACGATGCAGAGAACAAGCGCGAATCCGATGACGTCGCCGAGTACTTCGCCAAAGCCGTGAAGCGTCGCGATACCCTGACCGGGGCGATGCGGAAGAAGAACCTCTCCATGCTCGACGATATTGACTCAGTCCTCCTGGTCTCCGGCCGAGCCGAGTTCACAGGCGAACGCGAAGTCCTCGTCACCGGCGGCACCGACACCATGACGATCACCGCCGACACCGTCGTCGTCAACACCGGCTCGGTCGCGAACATCCCACCGATCGACGGTGCCAAGCTGGGCGGGCGCATCCACGATTCGGAGTCGCTGCAGCACGTCACCCCGTTCCCCAAGCGCCTCGTCATCGTCGGCGGCGGCTACATCGGCCTCGAATTCGGCTCGATGTTCACCCACTTCGGGTCACAGGTCACCGTCCTCGACCACGGGCCCCGTCCACTGGCCAGCGAGGATGACGACGTTGCCGAGGTAGTCGCCTCGGCGCTGGCCGATGACGGGGTCACCATCATCAACAATGCCTCGGTGACCGCGGTCAGCGACGGCGCCGAGTTCGCGACCGTCAGCTATGAGATCGATGGAGAGACGACGACCATCGACGCCGAGGCGGTCCTCCTGGCCGTCGGTCGCAGGCCCGCCACCACGGACCTGGGCCTCGACAAGGCCGGTATCGAGACGAACGAACGCGGTTTCATCACCGTCGACGAGCACCTGCGTGCCTCAGCCGAGGGTGTGTACGCGTTCGGTGATGTCAACGGCGGGCCGATGTTCACCTACATCTCCCTCGATGACAACCGCATCCTGGCCGACCAGCTGCTCGGTGAGGGCAAGCGGTCGACGAGGGACCGCGGATCCGTGCCGTACACGATGTTCCTCACCCCAACCGTGGCCCGTGTCGGACTGAGTGAGAAGGATGCGCGCGAACAGGGCTATGAGATCAAGGTCGGAGCGAAGGCGATGGCCGATATCGCAGCAGCACCCCGCGCGAAGATCGAGGGCGACCCCCGCGGTATCGTCAAGTTCGTCGTCGACGCGAAGACGGACCTCATCCTCGGTGCCGCACTCGTGCACGTGCACTCACAGGAGGTCATCAACACCGTGGCACTGGCGATGCGACACGACGTCACCGCCACCGAGCTGCGCGACACGATCTACACCCACCCCTCGGCGACCGAGGCACTCAACGAGGTGCTCGCAGTGGTGAAGTAGGGGTGACTGGGGGCGCGAAGTCGTCCTGTCTCAGCGTCAGCCGGCGAACCAGCCGTCAACCGGCGAACCAGCCGTCAACCGGCGAACCAGCCGACGAACACCTGAATGGTCACCCAGATGGTGAGAAGTGTCGTCGCCACCAGGATGATGTTCTCGAACAGATTGGCCTTGTGCTTGCCGAAATGGCTCGTCTTGTTCGCCAGGATCAGCAGCCCGATGGCCACGAGCGGGACGATGATGGCCTGCAGCCCGGTGACGAACACAGCCATTTCCACAAATCCCGGCATCCCAGGCACGGACCACAGAATGGGGGAGATGAGGATGAAGAGGCTGAACCATTTGAACAGCGGATCGTCTTCGAACTTGGCGCCGTACTGTTCGCGCCTTGAGGGGAGGATGATGTGCAGGCAGTCGATGATCACCTTCGGGAAGCCGTTGGCGAAGCCGATGACGCTGCTGTAGAGAATGCCGAAAGCACCCAAGTAGAAGATGACTCCGCCGAAAGCTCCGAGATGAGTGGTCAGGGCTTGAGAGATGTCATCCAGGCTTGAGACCTGGATTCCCTGGGGCCTGAGGATCTCGGCACCCACCACCCAGATAGAAAGGCTGATGACGATGGCCGCGGAGATGCCGAAGAGGATGTCATTGCGCTGCAGCTTCTTGAAGGCAATGCCCTTCCATCCCTTGTCCCGGACGTAATAGGGGTAGAGGAAGTTCGCCATCGAACCCGCTACTGCACCGATGAGGGACAAGGCCACGGCGAAGACGCCGAACGCGCCGGTGTTGGCCGGGATTCCGAAGCCGATGGTTCCCTGGACGAGCTCGCCGACATCGGGGACCGAGTAGATTGCCAGCCCGAGGAAGACCACCGTCATCATTGCCAGCAGGAGCTTCATGCCCTTTTCGATGGTGTTGTAGACGTTGCGGCCGATGACGAAGATGCTGACCACGACCAGAATGCACGACCATAGGAACGGGTTGCCGACAGTGACGATTTTGGCGACCGCCTCACCTGCGCCCTTGATCATGTATCCATTGAGAAGGTGGCCGCTGATGAGCGCGGCAATGCCGATCGCCCATGGATAGAACCTCGACACATCGTTATAGCCTTCGACGATCGTCTGGTTCTTGATGTTGAGAACCTGATATCTGCCCATGATGTTGACGATTACGAACCTGATGAGAAGAGAGGCGACCAGCAGCCACATCAGGCTGTAGCCGTAATTCGAGCCCGACACGGAGGCAGTGACCAGGTCACCGGCTCCCATCATGGCGAGGACGGCGATGATTCCGGGACCGAACTCTCGGAGGCTGCCTAAGAACCTTCGTCGCGTGGGCGGAGCTGTGGTGTGGTTTTCACTGTTCACTGTCATCGTTTCCTCTTTCGGCGTGCAGTCATGCGTCGGTGTCGTGTTTGTCAGGGCATTCGTGTGCCAGCGCCATGTCGATATGGTCGGTAGCTGTGGAGGGTGCCCCGGGGGAAGAGGCGAGGGAGTCCGAGGTGTTTAAGGTTCGGCTATGTCCGGTGAATAGCGCTTCTTCACGATTCCCCCTGCTGTCATATTTCCCGCGCACTTCCGTGTGCTCGGCGAAATGAATGGCTTCAGCCTACGAAGACGTCTGTTGCACTGTCCAAGGTTTTAATAGCATGTAATAATGCACGGTGGGTATGAGTCCGATCTCCGACCTGTCGAGCTTCGGAAGAGAACTCCCTCTAGCCAGTCGCCGTTTCCGTGAATAGGGTGGGCCCATGGCGCATCCACAGATGTTCGATGATGACGACCCTCAGCTGGCGCGCCTTCGGGAGATAGCTTTGAGCCTCCCCGAGGTGCAGGAGAAGGTCTCGCATGGGCGACCCGCGTTCTTCACGAAGAAGATCTTCGCTCACTTCGGAGGCACACGGAAGCTCGTCACGGGTGGGATGGAACAGCATCCGCAGGCGCTGCTCATCCTGCCCGATCCGATGGACGCCGAGGTGCTGATGGAGCGACCGGACGCCTTCGTTCCCATGTACCTGGGTCCCACCGGGTGGATCGGTCTCGAGCTCCAGGCCCTCGACAACGCCGAGGTCCGTGAGCTGCTGACCGACTCCTATCGGAATACCGCTCCGGCACGTCTGGTCCGCCAAGTGGCTTCGGAGACGCCGCCTTCGCAGACGTAGCTATCCTCGAACACATGAGCAATCGCATCGTCATCACCACCGACTATCTCCGCCCAGGCGACACCGTCGACGCGATGCTGCGGGAGCGCGGCCTCGAACCGGTGTACTCGCCGGCGGGTGGGCATCGCACGGATGAAGAGAAGCTGGACCTGTTCCAGTCAGCGGTCGGTGCAATTGCTGCGAGTGAACCGATCACCCGCGACATGCTCGCATCCGCACCAACGCTGAAAGTCCTCGCCCGTGCCGGAGTCGGCTACGACAACGTCGACACCGATGCAGCCGTTGAGCTCGGAATCCGTGTGTGCAACACACCAGGGGTCAACCACCACGCCGTTGCCGAGATGGCGCTCGCCCTCATGCTCGCCTGCGCCCGCCGGCTCAACACCGTGCTGCCCGGCGTAACCGATGGTGGATGGCCACGCGCGGCGGGAACCGAGCTGCAAGGCAAGACGCTTGGCATCATCGGCTACGGTCCCAGCGGACGGGCGATCGCCGCGCTCGGTGTCGCGCTGGGAATGCGTGTCCTCGTCTCCACGGCACATCCCGATTCCGAGCACTCGGCGGGCATCGAGTTCGCGGATGTCGACACGACGATCAGGGCCGCCGACTACCTGACTCTTCACAGTCGAGCAGGCAAGGGCGATCCGATCATCGATGCGGCGAGCTTCGCTGCGATGAAGAACTCCGCGATCCTCGTCAACACGGCCCGCGGCTCCCTCGTCGACGAAGCTGCTCTCGCCCAAGCACTCAATGACGGCGAGATCGCCGGTGCGGGCCTCGACGTTCTGCAGCGTGAACCTCTCGTGGCGGACAACCCGCTGCGGGCGATGAGTAACGTCGTCATCACTTCCCACCTCGCCGGACAGACGCTCGAAGCTCGGGAACGCGCCGGGGTCGCTGCAGCTCAAGCCGTCATCGACGTCCTCGACGGAAAGACACCCAGGGGCGCGGTGGTGTGAACTCAAGGAGTTCGGCACACCGAGACACCGGCGGAGCGCCGAGGCAGTTGTGTGTGCACAGGGGCCTCGGCGCTCCGCCGGAGTCTCGATGCCGCACGGCCAGAGGGCCGCACGGCCAGAGGGCTGCATGCCTCGCTGCCGTGTGACCCCTGGCACGAACCACCTCGGCGGTCATAGGGTTGGGGCATGTCCACTTCAGAGCACAGCTCAGCGATTCCGACTCTTGAACTCAACGACGAGGCGACCATTCCCCAGATCGGCCTAGGCACATACGCCATGCGCGACTCCGAGGGCATCGGCGCGATCATCGCCGGCATCGACAATGGTTACCGACTCCTCGACACCGCGGTCAACTACGAGAATGAGCGCGAAGTCGGTCGGGCCGTCATCGATTCCAAGGTTGGTCGGGACGAGCTCTTCATCACGAGCAAGGTTCCGGGTCGTCACCACGGCTTCGACGAAACGATCGCCAGCACCGAGGAATCTCTGGCCAGGCTCGAACTCGAGCGCCTCGACCTTCATCTCATACACTGGCCCAACCCCAGCGTAGGTAAGTACGTCGAGACCTGGCGCGGCCTCATCGAACTGCGCGAACGCGGCCTGGTGACCTCGATCGGAGTCTCGAATTTCACCGAGCCCATGCTCGAACAGCTCATCGCGGAGACCGGAGTGACCCCGGCGGTCAACCAAATCGAACTCCACCCCTACTTCCCGCAGACCGAGCTCATCAACTTCCACAAATCCATCGGCGTCCAAACAGAATCCTGGTCACCGCTGTACCGCGACCAGGGCCTGTTCGATGAGGCTCCCATCGCCGAGGCGGCTCAGGCTCATGGGGTCGAGCCGGCTCAGGTGGTTCTGCGCTGGCACCTCGAGGTCGGCAGCCTGCCGATCCCGAAGTCGGCCAACCCTGACCGGCAGAGGCGCAACGCCGATATCTTCGGCTTCTCTCTCACTCCCGCCGAGGTGGCTGCGATCTCCGGTCTGGAGCGCGGTCGGATGAAGAACCGTGACCCGCTGACCCACGAAGAGATGTGAGCAGTCAATGGGGCTGAACGGTCACCGAGGTTGAACGCTCACTGGGGCGCGGCGAAGACTTCGCCGATCCCCATGCGGCTTGGTCCGGGAAGTGATCGCCTGGCCGGCTGGCCATTCGCCTCGAAACTCTGCAGCAGATAGGCGATGAGTCGTCGCGAGAGGTCGTGGGCATGCTCGGGCGGAGCCTCGCTGATGCCGCCGTTGGCCAGGAAGATCAGCAAGAGGTCGCTGGGGCTGAAGTCGGGTCGGAGCCCGCCTGATTTCTGCGCACGTTCGACCAGGTCCGCGAAGGCGGCTTCCGCACGCAGGCGCTTCTCATCGATCCCCGCGTCCTCGGAGAACGCTGAGAGAAACGCCTCGGTGAACCCGCGGTCCTCGATCTGCATCCGGCCGAGATCTTCGACGAACGTGCAGAAGCCATGCCAGGGGTCCGGGTCTGCAGCGGCTTCTTCGAGGACCGATTCGCAATGTGTCAGCTGTGTGGCGAAGACCTCGGCGATGAGTGATCGGCGGTCAGGGAAGCGGCGGAAGAGCGTTGCAGCACCCACGCCGGCCCGACGGGCGATCGCGGTCATGGGCACCTCAATGCCTCTTTCGGCGATGATCTCGCGCGCCGCTGCGAGGATGCGCGCCCTATTGTCCGCGGCATCCGCACGCAGCTTCGGGCGGACAGAGTCATGCCTGCCTGAAACAGCACCTTCTGAATTGTTTGGCGCGTGCTGCACATCGATCTGAGTCGTCTCGGCCATTTCTTCTCTCACTTCCGTGAAAACGGAATGCGGCGATGGGATCACTGCTTAGTCTAGACGTAAGTGGAAACCATCTTCCACATATTGTGGAGACGTGACGCGCTAAACGGCGCAGAGGAGAGGCGCAGATATGAAGATTCTGATGTTCGGCCGCGGAGTCATTTCGACACTGTACGGATGGGCCCTGGAGAAGGCGGGAAACGAGGTCGACTTCTATGTCCGCCCCGGACGTGCCGCCGACTTCGGATCTTCGGTCGACTTGGACATCAGGGACGGCCGGGCCTCGAGGAAAGGGAAGCCGGTTCACGAGAATTGGCCCATCACGCTGCGAGAGGACCTCGAACCGGATCACGACTACGACCTCATCATCGTAAGCGTCAATCACGACCAGCTGGACAGCGCGGTCGACTTCCTCCACACCCGAGTCGGCGGGGCCACAATCCTGATCTTCAACAACGTCTGGGCCGACCCTGCGGCTGCAGTCTCGCGGCTGCCCCGCGAGCAGATCACATGGGGATTTCCAACTGGTGGAGGTGGCTACGACGTCAACACTCTGCACGGCGGATTCGTCAGAACCATCTTCCTCGGCGATATCGATGGGTCGAGCCGCACTGACCGGCACCGCGTCGTCCGTGAACTTCTCACCGGGGCCGGGTTCTCAATCTCCGACGTCGCTGACTTCCGCAGCTGGCTGTGGTTCCACTTCATCCTCGATGCCGGAATCATGGTCGGATGGCTGCGGATGGGAAGCTTCGATGCGCTTGTGCGGTCGCGTCCCGCGCTGCGGGAGGTCGTGCGCCTCGTACGGGAGATGATCCCCGTCCTCACTGCGAAGGGCGGGACGTCGAGACTCGGCGCTGCGGCAGCAAGGTACATCCCTTCCAGCGTCGTCGGTTTCGCTATGCAGAAGATGCTGACCGGCGACAACATGTACACCTTCATCATGAATCAGGCGCAGATCACCGGCCGCAATGACTACAAGGCGAAGGCAGACTACCCTCGGGATGTTCTCGCCGATGCCCGTCGCCTCGGAGTCGCCGTTCCCCGGCTGGAAGCCAACGAGCCGGCGTTCAAGTGACTTCCCCCGAGTTCGCCACCGTCGAGGTGGGCCCGCCGATTGTGTGAGAATGTTCCCTGTGAGCTCGGAGCCGGAGGACCTGCATGCGCCGCTGCATGAGCGCGGGCTGCAACACCAGCGAGGACTGAGGCACCAGCGTGGACTGCGGGGGACGGTGGCCGCTGTCTTCGCCACGTTCGTGGCGCTGGCCTCTCACATGATCGGCGGTGGCGCGCTGCCTTCCGCCATGGGTGTCGTCGTCCCCTTGGTGCTGTCGATGCTGGTCTGCGTCCTCCTTGCGGGTCGCAGGCTGTCATTGCCTCGGCTGTCTCTGTCTGTGCTGGCCAGCCAGTCGCTGTTCCACCTTCTCTTCTCCATCTTCACTCCGATGACCGGAAGCCGGAGTCCGGCGAACGCACTTGAGCGACATGGGATGCACCATTCGGATTCGGTGACCATGATCGGACCCCTGTCCGGTGCGGGGCAGGGATCTTTGTCAGGAATGCCCGGCACCATGAGTGCGACGGAGGGCGGCATGCATGCGCATACGTCACCGGCCATGCTTTCGGCCCACCTCGTCGCAGCTGTCCTCACGATCGCCATGATCTATTGGTCGGAGACGCTGCCGGCGAAGATCGGCAGCTTCGTCCGGCTCGTCATCCACGCGCTCCTGCCCACTGCGGTGCGGCCGATGCCGGTTCCGACCGGACCCAGGCCCCACCTCGGCGTCGCCCGGATCCTGCCCCGCCACCTCGGCGTTCTGCGCTCTACTGTCCTCACCAGAGGACCACCCGTGGAAGCTTTCTGACCTCAAGATCTCTGACCTCAGCGCCGGCGGACTGCCGTTGGCGCGCGCTCGCCTGACCGCCTTTCAGAGCGGTCGAGCGCACTCCACAGAAAGCTTCACCATGACCACACCTGTTTCATCCCTGCCCGAAACCGGGCGGACCGATCCACGAACACCCAGCCGAGGCTGGTTCGGCCAACTCATGCGCCGTCTCCACTTCTATGCCGGAATCTTCGTCGGTCCCTTCATCCTCATCGCGGCGCTCAGCGGTGCCCTGTATGCGATCAGCCCGCAGATCGAGAAGGTCGTCTACGCAGATGAGCTGACCACTCAGGAGACAGGCCCCGCCCTGCCGCTGGCCGACCAGGTCGCGTCCGCGACAACCTACACCGGGGGAGGCGAGACCGTCAGCGCCGTGCGTCCGGCTCCGGAACCCGGAGCCACGACCCGGGTGATGTTCGAGGACCCGAACCTGGAAGAGAGCGAATCCCGGGCGATCTTCATCGATCCCACCACCGCCGAGGTGAAGGGGGACCTGACCGTGTACGGGACCTCGGGATCCCTGCCCTTGAGGACCTGGGTCGATCAGCTGCACCGCAGCCTTCACCTCGGCGATTTCGGGCGGTACTACAGTGAACTCGCCGCGTCCTGGTTGGGCATCATCGCAGTCGCGGGATTGTGCCTGTGGGTGATGCGCGCCCGCAGGGCTCGGAATGCTTCAGCATTGCTGCGGCCGAACATGAGGCACAAGGGGCTTCGCCGCACCTTCTCCTGGCACGCTTCTGTCGGGGTGTGGGCGGCGATCGGGATGCTGTTCCTGTCCGCGACAGGTATCACCTGGTCCCAGTTGGGCGGAGACAATGTGACGAAGCTGCGGGCGGCATTGGACTGGTCGACGCCTGTGGTCTCGACGGATCTCGGTCGAGACTCGGCAGCGGGGGAATCGGGCGACGGCGGGCACGCTGGCCACGCAGACCACGCAGACCACGCAGACCACGCTGACCACGCAGGGCACAAGGGAAATACCGGTCACGAGGGCGATGCCGGGCACGAGGACGGCGCGGGCCACGCAGGCCACGAGGACGGCGCTCACAAAGGACAAGCTGATGCGGCCGATGCTGGCGGAATCGACCCGGCCGATTTCGACATGACGCTGGCCATGGCCCGTGATATCAACGTCAACACCGGACTCGTCGAAATCCTGCCGCCAGCCGATGCTGAGTCCGCGTGGGTCGTCCAGGAGATCCAACGCAGCTTCCCCACCGAGGTCGATGCCGTGGCCATCGATGTCGACACCATGGAGATCACTGATCGTGTCGACTTCTCCGACTACGGGTTCGCGTCGAAGCTTGCGCGGTGGGGCATCGACCTGCACATGGGAACGATGTTCGGCCTGGCCAACCAGATCGTCCTCGTCGTGCTCGCAATCGCAATCGCGTCCATGGTCGTGTGGGGCTATGTGATGTGGTGGCAGCGCCGACCCAAGCATGATCCGAGCAGGAGATTCGGCATCACACCAGGCCGCGGCGCGCTTGCTGACGCGCCCTGGTGGTCGGTGGCTGCAGTGGCGCTCGTTGCAGTGGGGATCGGGTGGTTCCTGCCGATGGCGGGGGTCAGCCTGATTGGGTTCCTCATTGTCGACGGGGTGCTGGCGATGTCGGTGAGGAGGCGAGCCCGACGGTGAGACCAGAACGCCGGACCGAGTGATCTCGGTCCGACGTTCATTCCCGGCTCGCGGATCAGCCCCAACCGGGAACGACGAAGATGAGCCAGGTGACGATCGGTGCGATGAGGACCATCGAGAAGCCCCACCGCATGAGCTGTTTGAAGACCTGATCACGCTGTTCCTCCGGCGAGTTCGCGACGACCAGCGCACCCGAGGTGGAGAAGGGGCTCGAGTCGACCACGGAGGACGAGATGGCCAGAGCGATGATCAGGCCGATTTCACCAACACTGCCGGTGAGCAGGAACGGCACGGCCAGTGGGATGAGAGCTCCGAGGATGCCGGTTGTCGAGGCGAAGGCCGAGACGACGGCACCGATGAAGCAGATGAGCAGCGCCGCGAAGAGCGGGGCTCCCATGCCGGCAACGAGGTTGCCCAACCAGTCGATGGTGCCCAGACGCTTCATGAGTTCGACGTAGGTGACGATGCCGCAGATGAGGAGCACCGTGGGCCAGGCGATCTTGCTGACCGCTCCTTTGCTCACCTTCGGTGAGAAGAACGAGATGATGACGGCGATGCAGATCGCGGTGAAGCCGACGTCCTGGTTCAGCGGTGGAACCACCATGACCGCCAGAACGATGAGGCCGATGAGGGTGACGATGCGATTGCGATCCAGCGTGGTCACCTGTTCGTCGATGTCCTCGTCCTTGACCATGGTCGTCTGCAGCGACCTGCGTGCAGCGCGACGCTGCGGATCATTGCGGGGGACTTTCTGGTGAGCGCCGGAGCCGGTGCCTCCGCTGTCTCGTGCTTGATCGTCGACGTCGGTGCCGTGCACGTCCTCCAGGCCGTGGCCCATATCCCGCTTGCCCAGCAGGTCACGTCCGCCGAAGAGGAAGAAGCAGATGAGGCCGAGCAGGAAGTTGAAGGCGAAGGAGGCGAGGAACAGGAGTACAGGGCTGCCAGGCAGGTCATTGCGCTCGACGACCTGGTTGGTGATCGTGCCGAAGATGCTCAGCGGTGAGAAGCCGCCCGCAGTGGCACCGTTGATGATCATGAGACCCATCAGCAACGGCCGGATGTCGTAGCGACGGGCGAAGCCCATGCCGATCGGAGCGATGATCGCGATGGCGGCGGGAACCACGGAGCCGAAACCCGAGAGGAGCGCGGTGACGACGAAGAACACCCACGGGATCAGGGCGATTCTGCCTCCCACCGCCTTGACGAGGACATGAACCAGCCAGTCGACCGTTCCATTGTCCTTCGCCAGTGCGAACAGATACGTCACGCCGACGAGTATGAGGAAGAGGTCGGCCGGGAACCCTGACAAGAGCGTGTCGGCATCCTCTCCGAGGACGAAGGTGCCGAAGAGGAAGGTCGCCATGAGCGCCAGCGCGCCCATATGGACCGAGACGAAGGTGGCGATGACGAACAAGGCCACGAGGACGAGGATGGACGCTAGTTCAAGAGACACAATTCGCTCCAATGCGATGTGTAGAGTCACCGGAACAGCCTCTTTACCGCCCCGTACTTTCCATGATGCGGAATCTTGATGGACCTTTTGTGAAAGTTTGCCCGCATCGGACTGACGAGTCAAGGGTTTCCTGACTAATGGGAAAGGCGACCGTCGATGCACCTGGTTTATGCATCCGTGCTGGTGAGGGGATCGCAGTCCACTCTGCGTACTACCCATTTTCTGATTGCTCTGCTTGTGGTAGCGTAAAATGAAACCTTTGTATCGCATCGTGGAATCAGAGAGGATTCTCCGACGATGAACCCGGCAGCAGAAGTCATCAGACACCGTTTCGCCAGCTCGGTCGAGACGAGCCTCGCCCCTCTGCGTCCGGCTCTCACCCATCCGTACTCTGCTCCTCGGCACCTCCTGGCCGCTCGGCCGAATTCGACTCACACTCCGTGCCGATCGGCACGCGAAAGGGATGGAAGATCATGACTCACAGCGGACGGCACTTTCTCCAGATCCCAGGGCCCAGCAACGTCCCCGACTCCGTGCTGCGAGCCATGTCCATGCCCACGATCGATCATCGGGGCCCGGAGTTCCAGGCGCTCCTCTCTCAGGTCCTGGCCGGAGTCGCCGATATATTCCGAACCTCCAACCAGGTCATCATCTACCCCGCTACGGGCACCGGAGCCTGGGAAGCCGCGCTGGTCAACACGTTGAGCCCAGGCGATGAGATCCTCTGCTACGAGACCGGCCACTTCTCCAGCCTGTGGAAGGCCATGGCCGAGAAGTGGGGCCTCAAGCCCACGATGGTCGAAGGTGACTGGCGCACGGGAGCTGACCCGGAGAAGATCAGTGCAGCCCTGGCCGAGGACACCGCCCACCGATTCAAGGCAGTCTGTGTGGTTCACAACGAAACGTCGACCGGCGTGACGAGCCGCATTCCCGAGATCCGCCGCTCCATCGATGCTGCAGGTCATCCCGCACTGCTCATGGTCGACACGATCTCCTCGCTGGGATCCGTGGACTATCGTCACGACGAATGGGGCGTCGATGTCACGGTGTCCGGTTCCCAGAAGGGGCTGATGCTGCCGCCAGGTATGTCCTTCAACGCTGTCAGCGACAAGGCTCTCGACGCTCACGAACGCTCAACTCTGCCCAAGTCCTTCTGGAACTGGACCGAGATGCTTGCTTCCGGGAAGAACGGGCAGACCCCCTACACCCCGAACACGAACCTCCTCTACGGACTCAAGGAAGCCTTGCGAATCCTCGACGAGGAGGGAATGGACAATGTGTTCGCCCGCCATATCCGCTTCGGTGAAGCGACCAGAGCAGCGGTCGACGCCTGGGGGCTCGAGGTGTTGTGCACGAACGAGAACGAGCACTCACCGGTCCTCACCGCCGTGCTCATGCCCGAGGGCTTCGACGCCGACGAGCTGAGGAGAATCATCCTCGAGAGGTTCAACATGTCTTTGGGCGCGGGACTGTCGAAACTCAAGGGAAAGATCTTCCGCATCGGCCACCTCGGCGATCTCAGTGACCTGACACTGGCCGGAACCCTCTCCGGTGTGCAGATGGGACTGCAGCTGGCCGGCATCAAGGTCAATCCCTCGGGCGTGGAGGCCGCGCTCGACATCCTCCGGGACGCGTGAGGGGCGGCCCCACCTTCACGGCAACGCTTCACTCAATGAGTCAGCCTCCGCACGATCGATTGGTGAGAAGACAATGGGCGACTTCATCGCAGATCTGACCCACAGCATTGCAGGCACGGTCGACACCTCGGCGCGCAGGCGAGCCGAATATGCGGTCGACGCCTCGAACTACCGCGTGCCTCCGCAGGCCGTCGTCTTCCCGACGACGACGGCCGATGTCGCAGCCATCCTTGACGTGGCACGGTCCCATGAAGTGCCGATCACCTCCCGCGGTGGAGGCACGTCTCAGGCGGGCAATGCCATCGGAACCGGCGTCGTCATCGACTTCTCCCGACACCTCAACCGGGTCCTCGACATCGATCCCGTCGCCAAGACCGCACGCGTGGAACCCGGCGTCCTCATGAGCGACCTGCAGAAGGCCGGTGCCCCACACGGTCTGCGCTTCGGACCCGATCCGTCGACGAAGAACCGGGCCACGATCGCAGGCATGATCGGCAACAACTCCTGCGGGCCACACGCGATCTCGGCCGGTCGGACCGTTGACAACATCGTCGAACTCGACGTCATCGATGGGCTGGGACGACGCTTCACCGCTGGAGAAGGACTCGACCCGGTCACCGGGTTGAGCGATCTTGCGGCGAGCCACCTCGGCGTCATCCGCACCGAATTCGGTCGCTTCAGCCGACAGGCATCGGCCTATGCGCTGGAACACCTGCTGCCGGAGAACGGACCTCATCTCGCACGGTTCCTCGTCGGCAGCGAGGGCACTCTGACGACGACGTTGGAAGCGGTGGTGTCCCTCGGGGACGTGCCGAACTCACCAACCGTCCTGGCCCTGGGCTACCCCGACATGTTCATCGCCGCCGACGCGGTCCCACGTGTGCTGCCCTACGGACCACTTGCCGTCGAAGGCATCGACTCGCGCCTCATGGACATGGTCCGCGCCCACAAGGGCAAGGACGCGGTCCCCGAACTTCCCGCGGGTTCCGGATGGCTGCTCATCGAGGTCGCCGGAGCCACCGCCGCCGAGGCTGTTGCGAACGCGCAGGTCATCGCCGACGACTCCGGCACAGATTCCTACCGGATCATTCCCGCCGGCCCAGAGGCCTCGACGCTGTGGGGCATCCGGGCCGACGCCGGGGGACTGGCCGGGCGCACCGAGAAGGGCGACCCGGCCTGGACCGGATGGGAAGACGCTGCGGTTCCCCCCGACGTCCTCGGCGACTACCTGCGTGAACAGGACGAGCTGATGAACAGCTACGGGGTCGTCGGACTGCCCTATGGCCACTTCGGCGATGGCTGCGTGCACATGCGCACGAACTTCCCCTTCGACCAGCCGGACGGCACCGAGATCTTCCGCAGCTTCCTCATGGACGCCGGCCGACTCGTCACCAAGTTCGGAGGATCTGCCTCCGGTGAACACGGTGACGGCCGCGCCCGCTCCGAACTGCTGGCTCTGCAGCACTCAGCCGAAGCCATCACCGCATTGGAACAGGTCAAGAGTCTCTTCGACCCGGAGATGCTGCTCAACCCCGGCGTCATCGTCGATCCGCTGCCGCTCGAGAAGGATCTGCGCCGGCCGCAGGCGATCTCGATCCAGGCGTCCAACGGGTTCTCCTTCTCTCTTGACAAGGGAAGCTTCACCGATGCGGTGCACCGCTGTGTGGGGGTCGGCAAATGCCGTGCGGATACCACTGGTTCCGGTGGTTTCATGTGCCCGTCCTATCTGGCCACGCGCGATGAGAAGGACAGCACTCGGGGACGGGCCCGTGTGCTTCAGGAGGTCACCAACGGCGGCCTCATCGACGACTGGAACTCCACAGCCGTGCACGAATCGTTGGACCTGTGTCTGAGCTGCAAGGCGTGTGGCAGCGACTGCCCTGCCGGTGTCGACATGGCCCAATACAAGTCGGAAGTCCTCCACCGCACGTACAAGGGAAAGGTCCGGCCGCTCTCGCACTACTCGCTGGGCTGGCTGCCTACGTGGGGCAAGGCCCTGACCGCGGTTCCGGGTCTCAGCGCAATCGCGAACGCAGCACTGTCGTTGAGACCGTTGGCCAAACTCGTGCTGGCAGGTGGCGGGATGGACACCCGGCGCGGCATGGTCAGCTTCAACACTCAGCGCTTCTCCCGCTGGGCGAAGAAGAACATCACGGAGGCCCAGGCCCGTGACGAGTTGGTGGGAGAGCACTATGTGCGCAGCTCAACGGTGCAACGCGGACACCGACCGCAGGTCCTTCTCTGGGCGGACTCATTCTCCGAGTACCTCTCGGATGCCGGGGCCAAAGCGACCGTCGCAGTGCTGGAGGCCGCCGGTTTCGAAGTTCTGCTGCCGGAGTCACAGGCATGCTGCGGCCTGACTCTGATCTCCACCGGTCAGCTTGATGCGGCACGAGCCCGGCTGACTCACACCATGGAGGTGCTGGTCCCGTATGCGCAGAAGGGGATCCCCATCGTCGGCATCGAGCCGAGCTGCACCGCTGTACTGCGCAGCGACCTGAAGGACCTGTTCCCCGATGACACTCGGGCCAGCCTGATCGCAGCGCACACCTCCACCATCGCCGAGGTGCTGGTGGAGTCGGACATCGATGTGCCCGATCTGTCCGGCCGGACCATCGTCGTCCAGCCGCATTGCCATCAACATTCGGTCATGGGCTTCGCCGCGGATCGAAAGATACTCGAACGCACCGGAGCCACCATCCGCGAACTTGCAGGGTGCTGTGGGCTGGCGGGCAATTTCGGAATGGAAGCCGGTCACTACGAGGTCTCCGTAGCTGTAGCCGAGAACGCGCTGCTGCCGGGACTGCGTGACGCGCCGGAGAACTCGATCTTCCTGGCCGATGGCTACTCGTGCAGAACCCAGGCGAATGATCTCGCAGAGGTGCAGGGCATGACCCTGTCCCAGCTGCTGACAGGGGCTGCTGCGGGCTCCGACCACTCCGCGAGGGCGAAGCGACTGCCGGAAGGTGTTGGGGCCCGATAGTGAGAACGCGGATGACATGGTCCGGAACGCACAGGTGCGACGCATCAGAGTGA
>NZ_JBHFIH010000018.1:395966-405555 GCF_057334195.1 Brevibacterium sp. AGC70
TGTATAAGAGACAGGCATCAGAGTGATGCCCCCCACCGCAGCGAACAGGCGTTGCTTGTTCGTGTTCTCAACTCCGTGGGGTCAGCACCAGGCCGAGCACGAATGGTGCCGCCGGGAAGTCGAAGCGCTTCAGGTGGTGAGCATCAGCCTGCTCGGATTCCTCATCCTCGACGCGCTGCTTGGGCGTCGCGCCGGTCTGCGCGGGCATCGAAGATCTCGACTCTCGCGACAGCGCACGCGAGACCACGGTGCGAACGGGTCGTGAAGACCATGACGAAGGTGGACACCAGCAGCACGGTGAGGATGAGCCCGGAACCGGGGAAGGGCCATTGGGTCAGGAGCATGTAGCCGCCGATTCCGAAGAGGAAGCGCAGCGGTCTGGAGATCGCCACCGAGAGGCGCGTCTGTGCGGAGCCGATGAGCACCAGACGCTCTCCCAGGGTGACTCCTTCCGACAGCACTGACACAAGCTGTGCGAGAAACGGAAGCAGGAACGCGATGTTCATGACGGCGTCGCCCGGTTCGGCGATTTCACCATCTCCTCGGATCGTGGTGATGACGACGGTCCCGATGATGACGAACCATGGCCCCAGCCAGGCGATGACCATGTCGCAGACGATGCCGATGAAGCGGCGGGTCGCAGTGATCGGCCGTGGAGCGCTCGCGTCCTGGCCGTCCTTGCCTCGACGGACGAAAAGCAGCGAGGCGAGGGAGCCGATGAGGGCGCCGAGGGTGTTCATCATCAGATCGTCGACGTCGAAGACTCTGTACGCGCATTCGTAGAGCCCCCAGATGCCGGAGAGCTGCGTGAACTCGATGAAGGCTGAGATGGTGATACCGACGATGGTCGCAATGACGACGCCACGACCGACCAATTGCCGGATGAACCATCCCAAGGGTGCGAATAGGAAGACGTTGAGGGTCGCTTGGAGCACAGCCGGGTTCGACATGAGGGCACTGATGCTGCTCGTGTCGAAACCGAGGATATCGTCGACAAATTGGAATGGTCGCAGTTGAATCGGCGAGCATTCCACTTCTGCGGGCTGCGGGAACGGAACGAGAGTGTAGGTCCACAGCGCCATCGAGTAGATCGCCGCGGCGAACCACGATACGGTTCGCCAGAAAGTCATCCCACCTCGTCGTCGGAAGCTGATGGCGACGAAAGGCACGAAGGCGAGGGCGGCTACCCCGCATCCGACGAAAACGGCAATGATGGCTGGTATGGCGAAACTGGTCACCCGAGGAGTCTATTGGTTCGTTCGCCGAGGTGGGGGCGGCGGTCCGATCGATGAGTGAGGGATGGAAGTCAGCGTGGACGTCGGCGAGTTTCCGAGCTGCTCTGCTATTTCGACGCCATCTCCTTCCCCGCAGCATCGGCCTTCCGCGTCCTGAGGTTGCGGATCACCGCGCCTACAAGGGGGTAGGCGATGGCGATGAGTGCCGCAACGGTGAGGACGAGCGAGATTGGCCGCTGGAACATGATGAGCAGGTTTCCGTCTCCCATCGCGGAAGTCTGAACGAGGTACTTCTCCAACAGTGGGCCCAGCACCAGGCCGAGCACGAATGGCGCCGCCGGGAAGTCGAAACGCTTCATGAAGTAGCCGAGCAGCCCGGAGAAGAACACGATCCACAGTGTGAATGTGTTGTTTCCCAGAGCGAAAGCACCGACGAAGCTCATCATGAGCACGATGGGGTAGAGGAAGACGTACGGAATCCTGAGGATCTGAGCGAAGACCGGAGCCAGCGGCAGGTTGAGCACCAGCAGGATGAGGTTGCCGAAGAAGAAGCTCACCAGCAGACCCCACACCAGGTCAGGTTCCTGTTGGAAGAGGAGAGGACCGGGCTGGAGTCCGAAGATGACGAAGGCACCCAGCAGCACTGCAGTCGTTCCGCTGCCGGGAATGCCGAGTGCGAGGGTGGGGATGAAGCTCGCATTGGCGGCAGCGTTGTTCGCAGCCTCCGGAGACGCCACAGCCTCCGGGGCACCCTTCCCGATGAGATGCTTGAACTTGCTCACCTGCTTCTCAACGCCGTAGGCGAGGAAGGTGGCCAGTGTGGCTCCGGCACCGGGAAGGACACCGACGGTGAAGCCCAAGACGGTGCCGCGCGTGGCCGCGGGGGCGGAGCGGGTCAGCTCCTCCTTCGTCACCAGCAGATCCTTGAAGCGTGCACGGATGGGTTTCTCACCACCTCGGCGGATCTGGTGGAGAACCTCACCGACGGCGAAGATTCCGATCATCACGGCAACGAAATCGAGCCCGGAGAGCAGGTTCACGCTGCCGAAGGTGAACCGTGCTGTGGAGAACCCGGATGCCACACCGACCATCGACACGAGGAGGCCTGCTGCGGCCATTGTGATGCCGCGCAGAATGTTCTCGCCGGCGAAGGACACGATTGTGGCCATACCCAACAATATGATCGCGAGATTCTCCGCAGGCCCGAAGTTGAGCGCGAAATGGGCGATCGGTTGGGCCAAGGCCATGAGGCCGATGAGCGAGATGATCGCAGCGAAGAAGGACGCCAGGGCGGAGATTGCCAAGGCTGCTCCCGCTCGACCTTTGCGTGCCATCTGATAGCCGTCGAGGGTGAGTACGACGCTCGATGCGTCTCCGGGTGTGGAGATGAGGATCGAACTGATCGAGGACCCGTACTGGGATCCGTAATAGATCCCAGCCAACATGATGAGGGCTGTGACCGGTTCGAAGGCCAGGGTCACGGGCAGAAGAATGGCCACACCCGTGGTGGAGCCGAGCCCGGGGAGCAGTCCGATGACGGTTCCCAGGAGGACGCCGACGAAGCACCATAGAAGGTTTTCGGGGCTGACTGCAGTTTCCAGCCCGAGCATGAGATTGTCGATCATGGAGAATCCTCAGATCAGTCCGAGCATCCCTGTCGGCATGGGAACCGACAGGAGGAGCCCGAAGACGATGTAGACGAAAACGGCTGCGCCGATCGTTGTGGCCGCAGATGTCCACCATTTCTGCTTCTCCACGACGAGGAGCAGGAAGAGGATCGCGGCGGCCAAAGAGATGATGAGACCGATGACGGGAATGAGCGCGAGGGCGAGTCCGAACGTGATGAAGATATAGAAGGGTGTGCGGTTACGCTGCTTCTCAGTCCGCCCGAAGGTGTCAAGGTCACCGTCGGAGCCGTCATCGGAACGAGACTCAGCAATGGAGTCGATCGACTCCGCCGCCCTGGCTTCGAGGTCTTCGACCGCAGACATGATGCGACCTCCGGAGGTGCCCACGCGGGCGAAGAAGAGCCGGAAGATCTCAGCCGACGAGGCTAGGAAGATGAAAGCTCCGGTGAGGAAGGGGAGCATTCCCGGCCCGACCTGCCCGCCTTCCACGGTGAGGCCGTAGCCGAATCCCATGATGGCGGCCGTTCCTCCGATGACTCCGAGGATCGAAGTCCCGACGACATCGGCGAGATCCGGCTTGTTCCGAGGCGGAATCTTCTCTGTGTCGGTTGCCGTGCTCATCGTGGACTCACCTGCACTTCAGCCGCACCTCCCGCAGCCGCGCCCACGACTGCGTTGTCGGTATCTGCCGTGGCCCGACGGCTCTCAGCCATCCGCACCGCCAGGTCGAAGGCATGGGTGCTCGGCCCGAGGTCGGCCTTGCCTGTGCCGACGATGTTGTGAGCGGTGCCGTGTGCAGGGGTGGCGATGGGAATCGGAATCCCACCGTGGACAGTGACTCCCTGATCGAACCCGAGCAGCTTCATCGCGATCTGACCCTGATCGTGATACATCGTCACCACCCCGTCGTAGTCCCCGCCGACCGCGCGTGCGAAGAGAGTATCGCAAGGGAAAGGCCCCTCGACATCGATTCCACGCGAGCGGGCCAACTCGATGGCGGGGGCGATGTCGTCGATCTCCTCTCTGCCGAATTTCCCGCCCTCACCTGCATGCGGGTTGAGCGCACAGACGGCCAGGCGAGGCGTCGAGGTTCGCGTCTGCGCCACAACACGATTGAGCAGCTCGATGGTCTCGAGAACCTTGCCGGCACTGATGCCGTCGGCGATCTCTGAGACCGGAACATGCGAGGTGACACGTGCCGTGACGAGCGATTCGATGAAGTTCAGCTCCGAGGTGAAGCCGTCGAAGTCGAGCCGCTTGGCGAACCAGCGCAGCTCGTCTTCCTCGGTCATGCCTGCCTGCCCCATGGCCCCCTTGTTCAGAGGGAGGAACATCACACCGTCGGCCTCACCGCCGGCGCACAGGTCGAGCGCTGTGGCCAAATCGGCCAGGGCACGTTCGCCTGCGGCGATGCTGACTTCACCGACGGGGATGGCAGGCCCGCGGTAGTCGGTGCCGAGATGCTCGATGTCATCACGATCGGCAATCGTCACCGCCGCCGTTGTGGCGAAGGAGTCCAGTTCCTCCGCCGTCGCTGTGACGAGCAATCGCGCCCGAGCGCGATTGGCTGGGTCAGCGAGGAGCCGAGCCATAAGCTCGGGCCCGACCCCGGAGAGATCTCCGGGAACGAGGACGATTCGGGGGATGTCTGGCGTCATGATCATTTCCCGATCGCTTCCCGAAGCTCTTTGTCGTTCTCGCCGAGGTAGGTGGCGAAGTCATCGCCGTAGGCGGCGTTGGGCTGCATCATGTTGTCTTCGATGTAGGTCTTGTATGCGTCCGACTTCTCGAACTCCTTCGCCTTCTTGATCCAGTACTCCTTCGCCTCCTCGGGAATGTCTCCGGGAGCGATGACACCACGGAACTGGGCGAAGGCGACGTCGATGCCCTGTTCCTTCGCCGTCGGAATATCCTTGAGCTCCGGATATTCGTAGCGTTCATCGGCCGCGGCGCACAGAGGTTTGAGGTCCCCCGACTCCAACTGGCCGGAGACCTCGCCCGGGTTGACTGAGATCGCCTCGACCTGGCCGCCGAGAGCCGCGGTGATGGCCTCGGCCCCGGACTCGAAGGGCACTCGATCGAATTTCGCCTTGGTGGCCTTCTCCATCAGGGTGAACGTGATGTTGTCGAGACCAGTGGCCCCGGAGATGGCGACGACAGTACGCTCCTTCTCGCCCTTATCCGTGAGATCGGAACAGGTCTTCAGCGGGGAGTCCGCCTTCGTGACGATCAGCGTGTAGTCATCTCCGAGCTTCATGATCGGAGTGAAGCTCTCGTGGGTGAACTCCACATCCTGTGTTGCCGGCAGAGCGAGCATCGCCGTCTCTGTGGCAAGCAGGTAGTTCGGATCGCCGCTGCGCCCGAGGAACTCCGAATAGCCGACGGCGCCCGAGCCGCCATCGATGTTCTGAACCGTGATGGTCTTGTCGGTGGCCTCCTCCAGCCCCGAGGCGGTGGCACGGCCGGCGATATCGCTTCCGCCGCCAGCGGCGAAGGGCACGATCATCGTGACATTGCCCTTCGGCTCGAATTCTCCGCCGGCAGTATCTCCCGAGGCTTGGCCGCAGGCGCTGAGGCCCAATGCGAGAGTGCCGGTCACGGCCGCGGTGGTGAGCAGTTTCTTCGAATGCATTTCCATCTCCCTTGACAGAATTTTCTGTGGTGCCCGATATTGTGTTGCTGATGTTGCAGTCGGCTGGTGTCAGCGTCGACAGCTCAATTGGTCCCAGACAGCGAAGCGCGTACCTCCTCGAGCCAACGATCGGATTCCGGGGTGGCTCCGTCGAGCTGGTCGACGGTGTCGACGAGGAACGACAGGTTTCCGTGGTCGTCGAATTCGCGTTCGATCTCATCGGGGTCGCGACGAAGGATGACGTCGAGCATGCGCGCATGCCTGGCGACGTTGCCGTCGAGATCCTCGATCTCCCGCCTGGCCTGGTTGTTCATCGCCATGCACATCTGCAGCTGCATCGCCATCGCTCGGTAGGTCGATTCGATCCTCGCGTGGCCGGCCAGGCCGACGACCGCATAATGGAATTCGAACCCGGCCGCGACCATGTCGCCTTCGGTGCCGGATTCGGCGATCACCTCCATCGTGCGCAGCGTCTCGCGGCAGCGTTCGACCCTGTCCGGAGCGAGCTCGGGCAGCGTCAGACTCATAGCCATTCGTTCGAGTTCACGGCGCAGGGTGGCGATCTCGAAGACATCGTGTTGGGAGATCGACATGATCCTCACGCCCTTGCGCGGCACGTGCTCGACGAGACCGGTGTGCGCGAGTTCTTTGAGTGCTTCACGCAGCGGAGGGCGTGAGATGCCCAGTTCCTCGCACAGGCGCTCCTCCACGAGTCGTTCTCCTGGCATGTAGTTTCCTGCCAGGATCGTCCCTTCGAGTGCTTGCCTGGCCAATGTCGCCAAACTGGGTTGAGATGCGATGAGAGTGACCACTTCCGGTTAGATCCTCTTTTGTATACAGTAGTGTGAAGACTGTAACGCGGATCACACCAGCAAATCAATGCTTGTCCAAGGTTGGGCACGTGATTCCTACAGGATCGATGAATATCAGAGGAGGATCTCATGGATGAAACCGAATCCGGCTCGACTGGTGGTGGCGAAGGGCCCCTCTCCGGGGTGACCGTTCTTGAACTCGGAGTGTTCATGGCCGGACCATTCGCCACGATGCAACTGGCCGACCTCGGTGCACGGGTGATCAAGATCGAAAACCCGACCGGCGGTGATCAGACGCGCAGCACAGGGCCCTTCGTCAACGGAGAGAGCGCCCCATACATGCTCATCAACCGGAACAAGGAATCCATCACTCTCGATCTCAAGAGCGAGGTCGGGCAGGAAGCCTTCATGCGACTGGCGGAGACGGCCGACGTCGTGGTGGAGAACATGCGGCCCGGAGTCATGCAGCGCCTCGGTGTTGCCTACGAGAACGTCCGTGAGCGCAACCCCGGGATCATCTATGCCTCGGCATCGGGGTGGGGCCAGGACGGTCCTCTGGCGAAATTGGCCGGGCTCGACATCATGGCCCAGGCCCGCAGCGGGCTGATGAGCATCACGGGTCAGCCCGACTCGCCACCGGCCAAGGTGGGTGTGCCTATCTGCGATCTCACCTCGGCGATGTATGTGGCGCTTGCCCTCACCTCGGCGCTCTATGAACGCAACCGATCAGGGGAGGGCCAGTACATCGACGTCTCGCTCTTCGAAAGCGGAGTCTCATACGCAGTGTGGGAGGCGGCGGGATACTTCGTCGATGGAAAGGTGGGCCGGCCGAACGGTTCCGCACACCAGAACCAAGCCCCCTATCAGGCGGTCCACTCAGCCGATGGGTACGTGACCATCGGTGCGAACACTCCTCGCAACTGGGTGAGGTTCTGTCAGGGCCTCGGCCTGGCGGAACTGCTCGACGACGAACGCTTCCAAGAGTCCTATGACAGGCTGACTCACAGAGACGAGCTCATCGATCTCATCGAAGAGAAGACGAAGACGATGACGACTGACGAGGTCGTCGAAGTCCTCAACGAGGCGGGGGTGCCCTGCGCACCGATCAGCGACTATTCGCAGGTATTCACGGATGAGCACCTGGCCAGCCGCGACTTCTTCTGGGACTCCGAGCACCCGGTGGCCGGCACCGTTCGGCAGATCGGCTCTCCGATGCGATTGTCACGGACACCGGCCAGACGAGGACCTGCTGGCCCTTCTCTCGGTGCCGACAACTCGATTCTCGATGAACTCGGGTTCTCAGAAGCCGAGCTGGTGGAACTGAAGTCACAATGAGATGCGAACAGGGAAAGGCGCGACAATGACCGAAGCAGCAGATGCAGAGGCGAAGACAGACGACCTGATCGTCGAGCGCGAGGACGGCGTCCTCACCGTCACCTTCAACAGGCCCGAGGCGCGCAACGCGATGACCTGGGACATGTACATGGGTCTCGCCGAGGCGTGTGAAACGGCCGGTGGAGACGACTCCATCCGCGTCATGGTGCTGCGCGGAGCGGGTGGGAAGGCCTTCGTCGCCGGAACGGACATCGCTCAGTTCACCGAGTTCGACGGCCCCGCAGGCGTCGCGTACGAAAAGCGCATCTCCGAGGTGCTCGCTCGACTGCGAGCCGTGAACGTCCCGGTCATCGCGGCGATCGACGGCTACTGTGTCGGCGGAGGGCTTGGCATCGCAGCCTGTGCCGACGTGCGCATCGCCTCACCGCGGGCACGCTTCGGGGTGCCGATCGCACGGACCCTCGGCAACTGTCTGTCCGGGGACACCCTGAGCTTGCTCATTGAGCTGCTCGGCCGTGCCCGCGTGGTCGACATGCTGCTGCGCGCCCGGTTCATCGAATCCGATGAGGCCCTGACTGCAGGATTCGTCGGACTCGTGACCGAGGACATCGCCGAGGTGACCGCAGAGTGGGCGAATACCCTCAAAGGGCACGCACCGCTGACGATGTGGTCGGTCAAGGAAGTCGTGCGCAGGCTCTCGGATGCTGGCGGTTCAGTTGACGATGAGGACATCGTCGAGCGAATCTATGGTTCGCAGGACTTCCACAGTGCCGTGCACGCGTTCATCGATAAGACTCCCTACGAATGGCGCGGGCGATGAGTTGGTTCCGGACAGTTCCGGGATCGCGTCGAAGACACTACTATCCGGTAAGTAGCCGATTGGGGAACATGACTTTTGACCTGGGGAAACATCACTGATTAAATCAAGGTGCCTTCACAAAAGTGAAGTGTCGTTACGAAAGGAAAATCATGATCAACCTCAATCTCCCAGATATCCTTAACGCCATCCTCGGGGCACTCGGCCTCGCCTGATCCGATCACGGATCCCTGCGACCGCAACGGTCGCAACGAAGGCTTCTTCTCGTTTGAGAAGAAGCCTTTGTCGTCCATTCAGGTCACTGATTGGGGTTCGATGGGGCGCGCCCCTCACCTCTCGTAGGTACGCATCACCTGCGAGTCGTCGCGGCGGAGGTGACCCAGTTCTGCCGCCTCGCCGAATTTCCGGGCGGCCACGGGGAGCAGGGCCAGATCGATGTCGAGATCTTCAGCCACCTCGGCGACGATGGCAGTGTCTTTGACGAGGATGCCGACGGCGCTGGCCACCTCGACGTCAACACCTTGGAGCATGCGGGGACCGCGATCACCGAGCATCCACGAGTTCGCGGCACCGGCAGTCATAGCCTCGAGGACCTTTGCCTGGTCAAGTTCGAGCCGTTCGGCCAATGACAGTGCCTCGGCGGCGGCCACGACGTGGACTGAGCACAGCAGCTGATTCACCGTTTTGAACGACTGCCCGTCTCCGATTCTCTCGCCGCAGGCGATGATCGTTCCGAGGGATTCGAGGACCGTCCGGCGCGACTCGAGCACCTCGTGTGGGCCGGAGGTGAGCATCCGCAGGGTCCCCGCCAGAACACCGGCGATGCCCCCGGTGACGGGAACGTCGAGGACGCCGATGCCACGCTCTTCGGCGCGTTCTGCTGCAGCTCGCACCGCGTCGGGGCCCACGGTGCTCATGATGATGAGCACCGCTTCCGGCGACATGAGTGAGAGCAATCCGGGAGACCCGGTCTGCTCGTCCCCATCGAGTGCCTGCTTGAGCTGATTGCCGTCAGCCACCATGACGATGACCGTGCCTGCTGAGTCTGCAGACAGCGGTCGTTCCTCGGTCGGCAGTCCCTCCGCAGCGGCACGTTCCCGGGGCCCCGGGAACGGGTCGCCGCCCGTGCC
>NZ_JBHFIH010000018.1:405575-468865 GCF_057334195.1 Brevibacterium sp. AGC70
GGGGGCGACGCCCGTGACATGGAATCCTGCCTGCTGCAGTCGCAGGGCCATGGGCAGGCCGATGGCCCCGATGCCGACGAACGTGATGTGATCTGTGCTGACGGTCATGGATCCTCCATTGGATCGGTTTGATGTGGGCGTGGGAAATCAGTGGAAGTAGAGCCCGCCATTGATGCTCAGGGTCTGGCCCGTGATGTGTCCGGCGCCTTCGCTGATGAGGAATTCGACGGCGGCAGAGACATCTTCGGGCACAGAGATTCGTCCCAGGGCGGTCGCGGCACCCATCGCCTCGCGGCGTTCGTCATCGAGCGGGCCGCCCATGATGTCGGTGTCGACGGGGCCAGGGGACACGGAGTTCGCGGTGACCCCGTAGGGGCCGAGTTCCAGGGCGACTCCGCGCATGAGGCCGACGATCCCGGCTTTGGCCGCGGCGTAGGCGGTCTTGGAGAATGTTCCACCGCCCTTCTGCGCCGTGACCGAGGACAGGCCGATGATGCGGCCCAAGCCGTTGTTCGCCATGATGCGTCCGAAGGCCTGAGTGACGAGATGGGTCGAGGTGAGGTTGTTCGTCATCACCCGAGCCCACTCCTCGTCGGTGATCTCGAAGTAGGTCGTCGAGGAGGAGACTCCGGCGAAGTTCGCCAGCGCAACGATCTGGGGCAGGCCCGCTTCGAAGGCGGCCGCCGCCTCTGCGATCTCCGCTGATCGAGTCACGTCCACGCCCATGCCGAGGGCGGCCACTCCATATTCTTCGGTGATCTCTGCGGCAAGTTCCTGGGTTTCGTCGGTGCGGCGGGCAATGAGTCCGAGGTTCCAGCCGGTCCGTGCCAAGCGGTGCGCGGTATGGCGGCCGATTCCGTTGACGCTGCCGACACCGGTGAGAACCGCGGTGCGTTCGGCAGGGAAAGCCGGTCCCAGGGAGATCGATGACTGGGAGCCAGGAGAAGAGGGTGTCATGAGCCTGTCGTGCCTTTCGTTGATGGGGCGGTGGGAAGGAGCCCTGCGAGGTAGGTTCTGTTCTCCGCGCAGACGCCGAGGCTGTCGCCCCCGTACTGTTCCATGAGGAAGGGGCCGTTGAAGCCGAGCTCCACGGCGCGAGTGACCATTGCGCGGTAGTTGATGAGTCCGTTGCGCATCGTCGTCGGATGGGACGTGAACCAGGAGCCATCAGCGGCCTCGTCGCGCTGGTAGTTCTTCATGTGCCAGTAGTTCGCGTAGGGCAGTGTCAGTTCGTGCATCTCCTGCCAGTCATCGATGGGGCGGTGCAGGCGGATGAGATTGCCGATGTCGGGATTGAGGCCGACGTTGTCGAGTCCGATCTCCTCAATGAGACGGACAGCGGATTCGGCGGTACCCAGGTACGTGTCCTCGTACATCTCCAAGGACATCGGCAGGCCCACCTCGGCGGCGTGCTGGCCCAATTCCCGCAGTCGTCGGACGGCCAGGGCGCGGACCTCGGGGTCAGCGGGGTCGGTCCAGCCTTTCGCCGTCCAGAACCACAGGGCCTCGCGTTGGGCCTGGGAGAAGGGCTGATGGAGTCCGGTGGAGAAGACCTGACAGCCGAGTTCTGCGGCCGCATCAATCGTTCGATGCGCGTAGTCGAGGTTGGCCTCCCCCTGGTCGGGGTCGATGATCGACTGGCGTTGGACATGGATGGAGGTGAGCTCGACCCCCGCCGAGGCGGCAAGATCTTTGAGGAGTCCGCGACGTTCAGGTGAGAGATCGGCGGGACGGATATGACTGTCGGCGATCTCGAGGGCCGTGAACCCGAGACCCGTCAGAGTCGAGAAGATTCCGGCCCACGTCTGCGGGGCAGCCTCCTGGAGCGGCAGGCCGTTGGAATCGGTGGGGGAGAAGCCGTGCATGCAGCAGGCGATGGTGTGATGGGTGGGGCTCATGGGTCCTCGTGGTTCTCTTGGGTGGGAGTTTGAGGGTCTTCGACGAGTGCACGGTGAGCGACCATCCTGATGTGGTGGCGCATGGCCGCCTCGGGTGCAGTCGGGTCCGGTGAGGCGAAGGCCTCGATGATGGCGCGATGTTCGGCCAGAGCTTCGTCGACGTCGGTGATGCCGTGGGGCAGGGCCTGTCGCAGGCGGTGGACCTGTGCCCCCAGGTCCTGCGACATCTTGACGAGGTAGCGGTTGCCGCAGTGCTCGAGGATCTTGTCGTGGAAGTCCCGGTCGCGGGCGAAGTATTCCTGGGCTGCGCTCACCTGGATCCGGCGCGCCTCTTCGGGACGCTCTGTCGCCTCGTTGCCCTGCTCCGCCGTCTCCCGCACCCGGTCACCGGCCTTCTGATGTTCGGTGTGGGCGGCTGCCAATGCTCTGAGCAGTTCGTCATCGGCCGGTGTGGCCAGTCGTGTCGCCGCGGTTTCCACCGTTTCTCGGGCGATGAAGAGTTCTTGCAGCTGTCCGCGTTCCAGAGGAGGTGAGACGCGGTAGCCGCGCAGGGCCTCGCGGACGACGAGGCCGGTGCGTTCGAGGTCGACGAGTGCTTCACGCACGGGGGTGGGAGAGACATTGAGCTGTCTGGCCAATCCGTCGATGGACACTCTTTCGCCTGGGGAGATCTCTCCGGTGAGAAGGATTTCGAGGATGTGTTCGTAGACGAGGTCGCGGAGTCCGCGACGTTCGATGTCTGCGCGGGGGATCGGAGGCTGTGCATTCATGATTTCAGCATAATGACATCGGCGAGTTCATCGAGGATCCTCGGCACTGAATCGGGATCATGGGCGAAGCGGCCGAGGAAGAGACCGTCGACGCTGGGGCCGAGGCGGGTGAGGAGGCCGGGTCCCGCGCTTCCACCGTAGATGAGGCGGAAGTCGAGACTGGGAAAGTGGGTGCGAGTGCGGGCACGCACCGCTTCGCAGACGGCGATGATGTAATCCGGGGCGGCTGGCTGCTGCGCACCGATCGCCCACATCGGCTCATAGGCGATGACGACGCCGCTCTGGGGTGGCAGGTCACCAGCCGTTGTGGGCAGGGCCGAGCGGATCTGGGCGGTCACCTCGGCGGCGGCAGATTCCGGTGTACCGGCGGATTTCTCTCCCACACACAGGACTGGGAACAATCGGTGGCGCAGTGCGGCGGCGATCTTCGCGCGGACGATGTCATCGGTCTCATGGAAGTGGCGACGACGTTCGGCATGACCCACTTCGACGTAGCGGCAGCCGAGTTCGGCAAGTACCGCTCCGGAGACTTCCCCGGTCCATGCACCGGCATCCTCGGCGGACAGGTTCTGGGCTCCGATCTGCAGCGGCCCGGGTACGTCGAGACAAGCGGGGATCGACGGAAACTGGGGGAGGAGGGCCAGTCCTGCCGCCCCCGACGTTACTGCCGGGTGGGCGTGCGTGAGTTCGGTGACCCTGTGGGCCCAGTCCACTGTCTGCACGTGGGACATGTACATCTTCAGGCTGATACCGATGAGCCGGTCCGGAAGAGCGGGTGACGGTGGCGAAGAGCGTGCGAGCGAGGAGGTGTCAGGCATGGATCAGCGGGACTCGTAGGCGCTGATCTGTGCCACTTTGTCATTTGAGGCGCTCGCCGGATCGAAGGTGTAGCCGATCCATTCCCGGGCCAGACGACGGGCGAGTTCGAGGCCGATGACGCGTTGGCCCATGCAGAGGATCTGGGCATCGTTGGACAGGACCGAGCGTTCGACGCTGAACGAGTCGTGTGCGGTGGCGGCTCGGATGCCCTTGACCTTGTTCGCTGCGATCGCGACACCGAGCCCGGTGCCGCAGATGAGTATCGCGCGATCGGCGTCACCTCGGGCGACCATCTCAGCTGCGGTGGTCGCGATGGAGGGATAGAAGGTGTGCGACTCGGAGTCGACTCCGACGTCGACCACCGAGGTGATGCGTGCGTCATCTCCGAGGTCGGACTTGATGATCTCTTTGTAGTCGAATCCCGCATCGTCGGATCCGACGACCACTCGCAGGGTCATGATCGCGCTGCCTTTCGCTCGGTGGGTGTAGGTAGGGGTGTGTCGGAGGTGAACTGTTCAGCGATCGCCGAGGCGATCATCGCCAGGGAGATCGCGCCGGGATCCGGCGTGCCCACACTGCGATCACCGTGGGAGCGGGCCCGGCCGCGCATCGCGACGAGGTCTGCAGTGGATTGGGCCGCCTGAGTCGCTGCGTGCGCGGCACACGTGGTCGCCCGGGCGAGAACCAGCGGCGAGGAGTCGTCGCCCGAGGAGCTGACGGTACGGGAGAACTCGGTGGCGAAGGGGACGAGTGCATCGAGAAGTGTCTTCTCGCCGACCTCGACTCCGCCGAACATGCGAACTTCATCGACTGCGGCATCGATGGCAGCAGCCATCGAAGTGGGAGTTGGGCGGGAGTCGCCAGCGAACCCTGCCGCAAGTGTGCCGATGATCCGTCCCCAAATCGCTCCGGAGGTGCCTCCGCCGACGTCGGCCCAGGCTTCACCGGCTGAGGCCAGCACCGCCTCGGCACCGTGGCCGGCGGCCGTTGCGTCAGCTGCGGCGCGTGCTGCCGCCTTCGATCCGCGCTGCATTCCGATTCCGTGGTCGCCGTCTCCGGCAACGCTGTCCAGGCGACCGAGTTCTCCGGCAGCGTCATCGAGGACTGCGGCGATTCGAGTGAAGGCGGCGGAGGCTTCTCTGCCCAGCTGCTGTGAAGCTGCCGAGGCGGCAGCCGGTGCTGCGGTGTTCACCTGTTCCTGTGGGAGCTCCTGTCCGGCGAGGCCTGTCGGCAGATGCGCGGTCCCGAGTTCGCCGCGGGTGAACGCGGCCGATGAGCAGGGAGCGTTCCACAGCGGTTCGAGTTCATCGTCAAGCCACAGGAGAGTCAGTGAGAGGCCGGCCATGTCGAAGCTCGTGCAGAATTCTCCGACCTCCGGATCGACGAGCTCGTAGCCGGCGGTGCGCAGCAGGGGGTCGATGAGCCCGTAGAGAAGGTAGAGCTCTTCGTATTTGACCGTTCCCAGGCCATTGAGGATGGGAACAACTCGCTTCGACTGATCGGGTGCCTCGGCGAGGAGTCGTGAGACGAGAAGCTCGGCCAGCTGGATTGCGCTGGGGAGGGGGACCTCGTCGATTCCCGGTTCTCCATGGATACCCAACCCGATGGCCATCTGCCCGTCTGGCACTGTGAACAGAGGCTCATCGGCCCCGGGAAGGGTGCAGCCGGAGAACGCGACCCCGATCGATCGGGTGTGATCGTTCGCCGATGACGCCAATCGTTCGACTTCGGCGATATCGAGGCCCGCCTCGGCGGCAGCCCCGGCGACCTTGAAGACGACGAGGTCACCGGCGATGCCGCGACGTTTCTCGATCTCTCCGCTGGGGGCGCTGAAGATGTCGTCGGTGACGACGACGGTGCGCGCATCGATGCCTTCGGCCCGCAGCTGTTCCTGGGCCTGGTCGAAGTTGAGGACGTCTCCGGCGTAGTTGCCGTAACTGAAGAGGACGCCCCGGCCCTGGTCACAGGCGCGGGCCACGGACATGATCTGCTTCGTCGACGGCGAGGCGAAGACGTTGCCCATGGCGGTGCCGTGGGCCAGTCCCGGGCCGACGAGTCCAGAGAAGGCAGGGAAGTGGCCGCTGCCGCCTCCGATGACGAGCGAGACCGTCGGCTCATCTGCTGCGGTGGAGCGCACGACTCCGCCGTTGACGGCTCGCACCCAACGGGACGAGGCGAGCGCAAAACCTCGCGACATGTCGGAGACGAAGTCATTCGGGTCATTGAATAATCGGGTCACGAGTTCCCCTTCGAACTGATTCCTATTTCATAGATCCTATAGGATTTGCCCGAATTCGACCAGAGGGTTGCGGAAAGTTGGAGGTGGCGGGTTCTTCGCCCCAGTTGCTCGTGAACTCAATCTCCTCCCTCAGGTAGGAAGAAGGACGTGGCGTCGAACACATAGAGTGGAGAACTGATAAAGCAACGATGCTTGACCCTGATGAGCAGAAAGCTGCGGAGAGCACCGTCACCTCGGCGTGATCTCTCGCCCTGAATCGGACCGCCGGAGGAGCTTGGTAATGAGTGAGACGTTTGACCAACCCAGACAGAATGTGAATATTCGCAAGAGCGAAACGATCACCTTTTGGCAGGGTGTCTCAATCATCGTCGGCGCGAATATCGGTGCGGGAATTCTCAGCCTTCCGTACGGGGCGAAGAACGGCGGGTTCTTCGCTCTTCTTGTGGCGCTCCTGGTGGCAGGCTTCTTGACCACAGCCTCGATGCTCTACGTGGCGGAGATTGCCCTGCGCACGAAAGAACCTCTGCAGCTGTCAGGGCTGGCAGAGAAGTATCTTGGGCAGGCCGGATCCTGGCTGATCTTCGCCGGTGTCGTGATCAACGGTTTGGGTGCGCTCATCGCCTATACCTCGGGCAGCGGCAATGTTCTCGCCGACCTTCTGGGGATACCGGTAACCGTCGGCAGCTTCCTGTTCTTCATCCCGGGTCTCGTTGTCGTGTGGTTCGGGCTCAAGGCGACGGGGCGATCTGAGCAGGGGCTGTCGATCGCGATGATAGCGCTGATCCTCTTCTTGTGTGCCTGGACGTTCATCGGGCCGGGGATCCACCTCGAGCATCTGACATATGTGCACCCCTTCTTCATCATTCCGATCGTGAACCTGGCGGTGTTCTCGTTCATCGCTCAGTACACTGTTCCGGAATTGGCGCGTGGCTTGGCTGAGACGAATCCGCAGGGTCTTCCACGAGCAGTCATCGTCGGCATGGGGATCACAGGATTCCTTCTGGCGATCGTCCCATTGGCGGCACTGGGAATGCTGGGACCAGACAGCATCACCGAAGTGGTCACAATCGGGTGGGGCCAGAGTCTGGGGCAGGTTGCCTATGTGCTCTCAAACGTCTTCGCTCTGTTGGCGATGATGACGTCATTCTGGGCAATCGCCCTGACCTTGATGACGAACATCTTCGACCGTTTCAAATGGCCGGCGGAGAACGCCAACGAGTACCGCATCGCCGCATTGGCTCTTGTCGCAATCCCACCGTTTCTGGTCGGTGTATTCCATCTCACCGGATTCGTTGCGGCGCTTGGTTATGCGGGAGGGTTCGCCGGAGCCATCATGTCCGTAGTTCCCGTGCTCATGTTGCATCGTGCACGCAGATTCGGTGACCAGGAACCCGCATGGACAGCCGGGTGGATCGCACATCCGCTGATACAGGCGCTGCTCATCATCGTCTTCGGTTTGGCATTCATCTACTCACTGTTGAATGCGGTCGGTCTGATTCCCGATGGGTGGGCCTGATGCTGAGGATTCCAAACACAGAATCATCGTCGGCGTTATCGGGCATCAACAATGTGGTGGCAACGGTTGCGACTGGCCAATCCTTTGTTCTGGAGACATTTGACTGCTACGCAGGACAGATCGATTCGGAGCGGGTTCTGCGGCCGGATGTCGACATGGCCAAGTTCAATCGGGCCACAGGCCCTGTCGCGGTTGAAGGAGTTCAGGCCGGCGACTGGATCTTGATCAAAATCGAACGTGTGAGTGTCGGTCGATGGGGCGTCATGGCTCTGTCCCCGGGGTTGGGCATTCTGGGCGACAAGATCGAACAGGCCAGCTCACGGATCGTGCCAGTTGATGATGGGCGGGCATGGATCACGGACACACTGGCGGTGGAGATTTCACCAATGGTCGGCGTCCTCGGAGTCGCGCCTCGGGTCGGAGAGATCAATACCGAGTTGCCTGGAGTCCACGGTGGCAATCTCGATACTCGTACGTTGAGGCCCGGCAGCGGGCTTCTGCTTCAGGCGCAGCATGACGGGGGCCTTGTGTCTGCCGGTGATCTGCATGCAGCACAAGGTGATGGAGAACTCGGCGGAACTGGCATCGAGATCTCGGGGGAGATCCAACTGAGCATCCGTAAAGTCGACCACGAAGGACATCTGCCTGTGGTGATCCATTCTGCAGGAATGAGTGTGCTCTCCAGTGCAGAGGACATACACGAAGCCGTTCGGACGGGTTTCGAAGAAGCGGTTGACCTCATGCGGCTGTGGCATGAACTGGGATGGGATGATGCCTATCGTTTGACCAGCATTGTCTCCAACGCCGAAATCAGCCAACTGGTCAATCCACTTCACACTGCACGCATCACCATTCCGTCGGAGTGGTGCCCAATGGAATTCGGGTGAGTAGAACGGACAGCCAGGAATGACGAGCATTGCGGTGCTGATTGTCGAAGACCACCCCATCGTCAGCCTTGGTCTGACTACCGTTGTTTCGGCCCAAGAAGATATGAGTGTTGCCGGACAAGCCGCCCGGACTGAAGAAGTCTTCGAGCAGTTGTCGACGCTAGCGGTTGATCTCGTGATTATTCCCCTTCGCTTCGAAGGAGAGAACAAGGGGCTCGAGATCTGCCGTGAGATCAAGGCGATGCCACGGGCGACGAAGGTGCTGATGTACACCTCGTTCACGTCTCCGAGCGAGGCAACTCTCGCATTTCTATCCGGTGCCGACAGCTTTCTTACGAAGAATCAATCCCAAGCAAGCCTGCTGGAGACCATCAGATCGACAGCGGTGGGCAAAAAGGTGTGGATCACTGGACTGGATTCTGATACCACAGCGCGTGACCTCGATGACCGGATCAATTCGTCATTGCTCACCAAACGTGAATCGGAAGTTGTCGGATTCGTGTTGCAGCGATTCAGCAATGCCGAGATAGCTCGCGAACTCTATATCAGCGTCACTACGGTGAAGTCTCACGTATCCAATGCGTTTCAGAAGTTGGGTCTGCGCAATAGGCGTGAGCTCTTTGCACATGAGGATGACTCTTAGCGGGATTCCTTCACGGGTTGTTGGCGGAAGGGCCGTCCCACAACCGACCACGGTACGCCAGAACGCATCCCGCGACAGGTCCCAGTGTCGCGGGATGCTTGTCTGAGGTTCAGGCGCCTTCGATGTGCAGCCCCAGTGAGCTCGACCCGGAGTGCCTCACTTCCAATGTGCCGCCGAACGTTTCCGCATACTGTCACGGAACTGGCCGGTCGACTTCTCCAGCAGTTCCCCGGTGCCCCAATCGAGAACGACCCCGTGTTTCCGGACGACGTCGTGAACGGTGATGTCTCCGTTGCGATAACAGTGGGCCACCTCGGCAGGGTCGGCATCGAGCCAAGACGCGCGTTCGGAACGGATCTGCGCACGCATCTTCGTCGTCGCGGCCTCGTCGACCTCGTATTCATCGAGTTCAGCATCGATCTCGGTGATGACGACGCCGTAGTCCTTGCCAGCTCGGTCGATGGAGACGTAGCCGTCGATGACGTCCTCGAGCACCTCGGCACTGGGGCGTTCGAGCGGATCCCCGAACCCGCCGCCACCGGCGCTCGGCCTCTCGAACGTGTCGCCAGGGCTGATAGAGACGTTCGAGAACGTTGCGCCCAGGTATTTCGAATCGTCCGAAGAGGGATTGAGCCATACACCGTGCGGGATCGATGGGAGCCCGCCGTTGATGCCCCAAGTCGTGGAGCGACCGCGGTCGCAGCAGTAACTCATCACAGCACCGGCAGCATCAGTGAGGATCCCGCCCTTGTTGACGCCGCAGCCGCCGCGGAACCTTCCAGGTCCACCTGAGTCCATGTTGATCGAATGCTGTGTGGTGATGACGGGTGTCAGGCGTTCCTGCCCTTCGACCGGTTGCACCGCGAGCCCGGTACCAAACACCGGCGAGGTCGCCGATGAGCCGTCTTTCGTGGATCGTCCTCCCCAGCCGCCTGCCATCCAGTCGTACCACATGAAATACGGCTTCGATTTTGTTCGCCCATCATGGCCTCCCACCAGGAGATATTCGAGGTTGAAGGCACAAGCCATGGCCCTTTCAGGCATGATATGGGACCAAAGTTCGAAGATAGCGTTCATCACCTTCTCATAGGGGCCCGAACAGAATCCGGTCACCGCGTGCGGCCAACCAGCGTTGACGACGGTGCCCTCCTCGCCGATTTCTGCCGTGACGGCCTCATAGAACCCGGAATTGAGTGGGACGTCGGGGAAGAAGGTCTTCGTTCCGGCGTAGATTGCCGAATAGGTGGTTCCGTATCCGGAGTTGAGGAAGATTGAGACCGCATCGGCGGCTCCGGTCAGGTCGTAGTGGATGCCTTCGCCATCAAGGGTGAGCTTGACGCGAATCGGTATAAGCCCCTCCCCTTTGGCAGGGTCGCCATCGAGGTAGTCGACCGTCTCCCATTCTCCGCGTGGAAGGTCGCCGAGGCTGGCGAGCACAGTCCGGCAGACGTAGTCCTGCGTTTCCTGCATGGCATCGAGAACTGTGTCCTTCGAGTACTTGTCCACAAGACGGAGCACTTCGCGTTCGCACACCGCAGTGGCCTCGGCCTGGGCGTTGAGATCGCCGAGTGCCTGATCAGGAGCCCGAGTATTCGATACGAGCAGCTGCGCCACATCATGGAGGAACCGGCCTTTGCGCCACACTCGCAGGGGAGTGATTCGCAATCCCTCCCCGAAGTGTTCACTGGCAGAGACGTCGAAGGAGCCAGGCACCGACCCGCCGATGTCGGCCCAATGCCCCTTGTTCTGAGCGAACCCGATGATCTCTTCCTCGGCGAAGATGGGGCGGATGAAGCTGACATCGTTGAAGTGGGTGCCGCCCCGATAGGGGTCATTGATGAGGAAGACGTCGCCCGGGTTGATGTCGTCGCCGAATTCCTCCATCACTGCCTTGCACTGGAAATGAAGGGTGCCGACGTGCACCGCGATATCCGCGCTGCCCTGCATCACTGTGTTGCCGTATCTGTCGCACAGAGCAGAGGAGAAATCGCGCGAGTAGATGACGAAGGAGTAGCAGGTGCGCAGAATCTGCTCGCTCATCAGGTCGACGCTGGTGGCGAAGGCGTTCTTGAGTACCTCGAAGGTGACCGGGTCGAGAGTGGTTGCGGTTTTCGCAGAAGCGATCGTGGTCATTGTTCTCTCCTCATTTCACTGACTGCGGCGAATCGGCCGCAGTCGCAGCTAGGGCAGGTTCGCTGGTGGCGGAGTCCACCGCGATGCGAATGTTGAACCATTCGTCAATCACAGCGGAGGAGTCCGGTGGGATGACTGTCGTCGAATCGATCTGATTGAGGATCGCCGGCCCGATGAATGCGGCGCCGGAAGGCAGATTCTCGCGCTGATAGACGGGAGTGGAATGCCACTTGCCTTCGAAGTACACCTCGCGAACCTCGAGCGGCTCACCTGGATCACCCGTGCCGATGGGCGATGGGCGGAAGCTCGGCTTGGGAGTCTTGCCCAACGCCTTGAGATGGAGTTGGTAGATCTCGACGGGAGTTTCGTCCTGCCGGAACGCATACTGTTTCTCGTGCTCTTCGTGGAAAAGCTGCACAGCCTCCCGCAGAGCGTTGGGTCCATCACCCATCTTGACCTGCAAGGACCGCCATTGTCCCTGGTAGCGCATGGAGATGCCGCGCTCGAATACACCGTCGGATTCGGCGACTTTCTCGTGCCGCAGCCGTTCCTGGCCCTCGAGCTCGAGTTCTTTGAAATGCTGTTCCACGGCCTCAGAATCTGCCGAATCGGCGGCTCCGGTGAACATCTGGGAGAGATCGTGCTGAATATCGACCAAGAGACATCCCAGCGCGGAGGTGACACCCGGATTCGGTGGCACGACGACCGTGGGAATGTTCAGCTCTTTCGCAACATCCACCCCGTGCAGTGCCCCGGCGCCCCCGAAGGCAATGAGGGCGAAGTCGCGAGGGTCGAGTCCGCGCCTGATGGAGACGAGCCGGACAGCGTCGGCCATATTGGCGTTGGCCACCTTGATGATCGAATCCGCCGCAGCATCGACTCCTAGATTGAGGGGGCTGGCGACCTTCGCCTCGATCGCATCTTTGGCGCAAGCTCTGTCCAGGGTCATTTCGCCATCGGCCAAGTCGGTGCCCAGGCGTCCCATCCACAGATGTGCGTCGGTGTTCGTCGGTTCGGCACCACCTCGGCGATAGCAGGCCGGTCCGGGATCTGCTCCGGCAGATTGCGGACCATTGCGCAATGATCCAGCGATGTCGATGTGGGCTAGCGAACCACCACCCGCACCGATTGTGAGGACCTCGATGCTGGGGAAGACGATCGGGTGCCCGTACTCGACCTCCCAGTCGTTGGTCACTCGCAGCTCGCCTTCGGCGACGAGTGAGATGTCGGTCGAGGTTCCGCCCATGTCGAGGCCGACGGCATTGGCGTAGCCGCACTGTTCGGCCACGTGCTGAGCGGCGATGGCTCCGGCGGCGATGCCGGAGGCAGCCAAGCGCACGGGGAATCGTTTGACCATTTCGGAGGTCATCGATCCGCCACCTGAGTGGAGGAGGAGCAGCTCTCCGGAATAGCCGTCCTTGGTGAGGTTGCTGTCGAGTTCTTCGACGTATCCGGAGACCAGGGGGCCGAGCACCGCATTGGCGACCGTGGTGTTGAAGCGGTTGTGCTCGAAGATCTCCGGCAGGATCTCCGCCGAAGTGGAGATGTTCGCGCCAGGAAGCTCCTCGGTGAGAATCTCCCTCATACGGACCTCGTGCGCGGCGTTGGCGTAGGAGTTGATGAAGCAGATTGCCACGGTGTCGACACCGCGCTTCTTCAGCAGGCGCCCGACCCGGCGGGCTTCATCCTCGTCGAGAGTGGTGACGACATTGCCCGCATAGTCGATGCGCTCGGGGACTTCGAAGCGGTCGCGGCGCCGAATGTAGGGGCCGGACACATCGGAATAGGCATCCCACAGGTCATCTTTCGTGCCGTCGCGGATTTCAATGACATCGCGAAAGCCCGTGGTTGTCACCATTGCAGCTTTGGGGAATTTACGAGTGATGAGAGCGTTCGTGGCAACGGTGGTTCCATGAGAGAAAAGCTCGACGTCGCCGAGGTTGATGTTGGCTCTTCTGACTCCGTTGAGAACAGCTTGCATGGGATTGTCTGGGGTGGACGGTACTTTCGTCACCCGCATGGACTGGGAGGATTCGTCGAATATGCAGATATCGGTGAAGGTGCCGCCAACGTCGACGGCGACTCGCAGATCGGCCACGGGATCTCCTTTGATTGTGATCTGCATAACATCATGGGCTGGTCGAAGTCGCCGGGTCAATGGAGGAATCGAAGGATAGATCCGCTGATATTGTGGAAAACACAAAAGCGATGCAACGGGGCTGGTGAACTGACCGTCGGTGCAGAGAGGCGAGGAGAAGCGATGGCGAGATCACGGGAGTGGGTCTTCGGCGAGCTGTTGGCGTCACTTGGCACTGCGGACCCTCTGGAATCGGTGCTTCGGCGAGCGGCGAAAATCTGCAGGGGTTCGGGCCTGGTCGTCAATGAACTCGGCGAAGTCACCCGGTCGGTCGGGTCGGCTCCCAGCCGCCTCATCTCGGATTGGGTTCTCTCCGCGGATCTGGCCGATACCGCGCAGACTCAGATCGGCCGGTGGATTGTGCGGGCGCGTGCGGTACGGATCAGGCAGCGCGACCATGTGATTGTCATTGCCGTTCACGAGGAGTTCGAGGCCGGTGGGGCTGCTCGTGAGTCGGGCCGCCCTGGCAGCGGCGCTGGAGCCGATGTGGCACTCGTCTTCGACACAATGACGAAGATCCTGCAGGCATTCGAAGGCTTCGAATCATTCTCGATCAGCACGCGCCGAGAAGAATCCGCGCGATTGATGCGCGACCTTGAGGCGGGGGTGTCACCCGGTAATGAACCCGCACGGTGGAGGTCACTGGAGAAGTTCGGATTCGCACCTTATCAGCCCGTGCGCATCGTGCGGGCAAGGGCGGACACAGGAACATCGAGCGCTGCTCAGCAATCTCCGACCTTGACGCAGGGGATCGTCGCCAGTGACACCGGCTACACCACCTCCGCGGTCGAACATACCGCGCTATGTGCCGAGGACTTCGCTGTCGAGGACTACTTCGCCGTGGAAATCATCGGCGCTGGGGTCTCCGAGCCGTTCACTGCGCTCAGCCAAGTCCCTGAGATGTTGAGATCGGCAGATGTGGCGCTTGGGGCCGCAGGCCCTGGGGAGTTCGTCTATGTCGACTCCATGCGCCCGGTGGTCTGGGCGGCGGCGCGGATGAGTTCGCGCTTCGATCAGCTCATCGTCCAGCGCTACCTCGACAGGATCTCCCGCAATCCTGATTCCTGGATGACCCTGACCACATACATCGACTGCGGTGCGAACGTCGCCGAGGCGGCTCGTCGTCTGCAGGTCCACGAGAACACTGTTCGGTACCGGTTGACTCAGATCGAAGGCATTCTCGGATCTCGACTCGGGGACCCGAGAGTCATGGCCGATGTCGTCATCGCGCTGGAGTGTCGGCGGCTGGGTGCGGGTGAGTGAGCGGTCACCGGTGCGGGCGGTGGGCCAGGACCCTCTCCAGCGCGCGATCGGATAGGTTCGACAACTACTCCTTCTACGACGAGTCCGACGGAATGCACCTCGTTGATCACTATCTTGCGATGTCGGATGACATTGAGGTTCTCTTCGGGCCGTGGATCGTCCGGCAGAAATTGGATCATTTCTGGGTAGTGAACGTTGCCATCCACCAGAAGAATAGTCAGGTGTGGGGTTCAACCTTGGATGACCTCATCATCGATATCGTTCCCACGACAACGCCGGCTCTTGAAGCCGCGGTTTACGATCTCAGCTATCTGGAAGACGGAGGTGGACGGTCTCATTGAGCACAACTGGATTCGTCAGATCCTCAAGAACTTCGTGCAGGCCCACGGGCTGTGAACGTCGAGGTGAAGCGTCTACTGACGTAGTCTGAGACTATGCCCCGTCACCTCCTCACCAGCACCCCTCCGAAGCCGACCCCAGACTCGATCCAGTCCCCAGCCGACACAGACCCCAGTGCAGGCAAAACCCACACCACCCGCGTCCCCGCGCGCCGCTCACTCATCGCACTCTTCGCCGTCCTCCTCGTCGCATGGGTGGCCATCGCGGGAGTCGGCGGGCCTTACTTCGGCAAAATCTCCGAGGTGGCCACGAACGATCGCTCCTCGTTCCTGCCTGAATCGGCTGAGTCGACGAAGGCCCAGGCGCTCATCGATGAGTTCAGCGACCTGGACTATGTTCCGGCCATCGTCGTGCTCGAGAACAAGGACGGGGTCAGCGACAGCGACCGTCGCGATCTCGCGGACCTGACCGCGACGCTCGAGGACAAGGAGCTGCTCGCAGCCGATGCCTCACCGATCATCCCCTCCGAGGACGGTGATGCCCTTGAGCTCATCCTCCCGGTCTCCACGGACACCACGGCCGACGACGTTGAGCAGATCCGCTCGACCATCGCTGGGACCTTCCCGATCGCAGCTGCAGCAGCTGGCGTCAACGGTGAGACCACCGACGCCACCACCTCGGCGGATGTCTACGTCACCGGTCCCGGAGGTTTCTCAGCCGATCTCTCTGAGGCGTTCGCCGGCATCGACGGCATCCTTCTGCTCGTCGCGCTGATCGCGGTCTTCGTCATCCTCATCATCGTCTACCGCTCACCGCTGCTTCCGGTCATCGTGCTCTTCACCTCGGTGGCGGCGCTCTCAGCCTCGATCTTCGTCATCTGGCACCTCGCCGATGCCGGGGTCCTCCTCATCAACGGCCAGGTTCAGGGCATTCTCTTCATCCTCGTCGTCGGCGCGACCACCGACTACTCCCTCCTCGTCGTCGCCCGTTTCCGCGATGCGCTGCTGACCGAACGTGATCGCGTGAGGGCCGGACTCAAGGCGATCAAAGGCGTCCTCGAGCCGATCGCAGCGTCGGGTGGCACGGTCATCGCCGGACTCCTCGTCCTCCTGCTCACCGACCTGGCCTCGACCCGAGCCCTGGGCCCCGTGGCGGCTATCGGCATCGTCGTGGCGATGTGTGCGGCGCTCACATTCCTGCCTGCTGCCCTCATCGTCATCGGCCGCGCCGTCTTCTGGCCCTTCCTCCCGAAGGTCCGCACGGAGACGACCGCTGCACCGAAGAAGGGTCTGTGGAACCGCATCGCCGAGGTGGTCGCCCGGCGTCCGCGCACAATCTGGATCTGTCTCGTCGTCCTCCTCGCCCTGCCGCTGCTGGCCTTCCCGCAGTTCAAGGCCTCCGGAGTGGCGCAGAGCGACTTCGTTCTCGGCGAGTCCGAAGCTCGCGACGGCCAGGACGTCCTGGCCGAGCATTTCCCCGGTGGCTCAGGTTCGCCGACACAGATCGTCGTGGCGGAGGACCAGCTCAAGGATGCGGCGAAAGCCGTCAGCAGCCTCGGCGGGGTTGAGTCGATGACTGTCGTCGCCAACGACTCCCCGAGCGGGACCGTTGCCATCGACGACGAGGGAGCTCTCCAGGCACCACGTGGCGGGGGAGGTCCCGAGGGTGCGGGTGCGCCGCCGGCATCCCCACCGGCACCCACTGAGGTCGACGGTCAGGTTCTGCTCGAGGTCACCCTGTCTGATCCTGCCGATTCCCTCGCGGCCGAGGACACCGTCACCTCGATCCGTGACGCCGTCCATGATGTGGACTCCGAGGCGCTGGTGGGCGGGGAGACGGCGGTCGACCTCGACACGAACACCACCGCCGAGGCGGACCGGGCCCTGGCGATCCCGCTCATCCTTCTCGTCATCACCGTCATCCTCATCCTGCTGCTGAGGTCGCTGCTGGCCCCTCTGCTGCTCGTGGCGCTGACCGTCCTGTCCTTCGGCACGGCGCTCGGGGTCTCCGCTCTGGTGTTCAACCACATCATCGGCTTCTCCGGGGCTGACCCATCGGTGCCGCTATACGCGTTCGTGTTCCTTGTGGCGCTGGGCATCGACTACAACATCTTCCTCATGTCCCGCGTGCGCGAGGAATCGTTGCGCGTGGGCACTCGCAAGGGCGTGCTGTCCGGGCTCGTGGCCACCGGTGGGGTGATCACCTCGGCGGGGATCGTCCTCGCGGCGACGTTCGCCGCTCTCGCGGTCATCCCGGTGATGTTCCTGTTCCAACTGGCCTTCATCGTCACCTTCGGCGTCCTCCTCGACGCCATCCTCGTACGCTCACTCGTCGTCCCGGCCCTCGTCCACGACATCGGCCGAAGTGTATGGTGGCCGTGGCGCAAGCGGATTCCCGTCGACTGAGCGCAGGGATGGGCAAAGCCGTCGCGAAAGTGCACAATGGAAGTGATGCCGATCGAGGAGGCTGGAGCATGTCTGAAACAGTGCAGGATGCCACCGGTGCCAGGGTGAGCGTTGAACTCGACGAAGAAGCCTCGGCGTTTGTGGTCACGGTCGATACCGGAGCAGTGGCAGGAAGAGCCCACTACCTCCCCGGTCCCGGACCAGGTGCCGAAGCCGGTGCTGGACCCGAGTGGATCATGTATCACACGGAAGTCGGTGAGGAGTTCGCAGGACGGGGCCTGGCGAAGATCCTCGTCTCCCACGCGCTCAAGGACAGCAGCGACAGAGGCATCAGGGTAGTGCCGGTCTGCCCGCTGTTCGCCAAACGTCTGAAAGAGCACGGCAACGACTTCCTCGCCATCGGCGGCCGATTCCGCTGGGCCACCGAAGACGACGTGGAGTTCGTGAAGCACCACGTCTGAAACGCCGTCGACAGGCCGTGTCGGCCCAGAGGTGCGGGGTGTCAGCGAATCCTGCGCCGAGGTGGTCTCACTCGGTTGCGTCGAACGGTCGCGTTCCGTCGCCTAAGTCGGGTTCCGGCAGCTTCCTGCCCGGGTCGATGAGGCCGACACTGTGCCCATCGAGTACGAGACGGCGCATGCCTTCGAGAGCCATACGCCGGCCGACATCGGTGAAGTCGTCGACGCGACTGGTGTCGAAGATGACGGTCGCGGTCGACGGCTGGTGAGAATCGAGGCTGTCGAGGAGTCCTTCGGCGCCGACGAAATTGACAACGCCCTGCAGCTCGACGATCGTCAGGTCGCCGTCATCGCGAACCCCTCGCAGTGCGCGAGAGCCGAACGCCTCCGTTTCCATGAGATGCAGCCCCATATCCGCTGACAGGCGGCGGAACACCTTCACACCCCGGACGCTGTTGCCGTGATCGTCGAGGCGAGGTGAGAAGGACCCGATCCCGACCTGCCCCGGCAGCGCGCCGAGGAGACCGCCGGCGACGCCGCTCTTGGCCGGAATGCCGACATCGTTGAACCATGACCCTGCCGCGTCATACATTCCGGCCGCAGCCATGACGGACAACGTGCGCCGGGACGCATGGCGGTCGATGATTCGCTGCCCGGACACGGGGTGGACTCCTCCGGCAGCGAGTGTTGCCGCCATCATCGCTATATCGCGCACATTGACAGTGATCGAACACTGGGCCGTGTACCCGGCCACAACGTCATGCGGATCATCGTCGATGATGCCGTAGCTGCGCAGCATATGAGCGATCGACAGGTTCCGGTCGGCCGTGGCCAATTCGGATTCGCGAATGGACTCGTCGATCGACAGCCTGCGTCCCGCCAGCTGCGAGAAGAAGCCGAGGGCGCGCTCCACCCTCTCCTCGATGGATGCTCCGGGCCCTACGAGGAGGCTGTGAGCCGTGATCGCACCGGCATTGATCATCGGATTGCGGGGACGGTGGGAACCTGTCTCCAGAGACAGTTCGTTGAATGCCTCTCCGGAAGGATCGACTCCGACATGATCGGCGACGATGTCCTCTCCGCGATCGGCCAGCGCCGCCGCATAGGCGAAGGGCTTCGACATCGATTGGATGGAGAACTCGACATCGCAGTCGCCGGCGGTATAGGAGCGCCCGTCGACTGTTGTGATCGCGACCGCGAACAGCTCAGCATCGGCGGTCTTGAGGCTAGGAATGTAGTCCGCGACGGCACCGCCGTCCTCAGAGCGAAGACTGTCGAGAATCTCGGTCAGATAGTCAGGGATCGGTGTTCGCATGGGTGCCCTTCTCGAAGAGTGCGATCGTCAAGCGGTCAGCGCCGACAACCCTGGACATGTCCATCCAACTATGGAATTGTTGTCAATGCAACAAGTTGTGCGTATGCACCAGGCCGGACCACGAGTTCGACCCCGATCCCTGAGGAGTTGCCGATATGACCGACGCTCGTTCCAAGACTCAACCCGAACCGGTCCGCGATCCATCCACTGACCGCCTGCTGACTCCCCAGAACTGTGTGGTCGCGCTCATCGACTACCAGCCGGAGCAGTACGGAACTGTGCGCTCGGCAACCAAGGAACGCATCGACCTCAACGTCCTCGCCGTGTGCAAAGCGGCCATGAAGTATGAAGTCCCGGTCATCCTGTCGACTGTCGGCGTTGATCTGGGGGTCAATAAGTCCACTGCCGAGGCGATCAGAGCCGAGCTGCCCGGAGTCGAGGAGATCGACCGGACTGGCGTCAATGCCTGGGAAGACGAAGACTTCCGACAGGCGGTCGAAGACACCGGCCGGAAGAAGGTCGTCATGGCCGGCCTGTGGACGGAAGTCTGCTTGACCTTCCCCACGCTGGACATGCTCGCTGAAGGCTTCGAGGTCTATCCCGTCGCCGATGCCGTGGGCGGAATCAGCAGCGACTCCCACCACTGGGCCCTCGAACGCATGATCTCCGCGGGTGCATCGCCGCTCACCGCGATCTCCTTCGCCTCCGAACTCATGCGCAATTGGGCCCGAGAGGACTCCGATAATCTGCGCGAGATCATGAACTGGTACTTCCCGCTGAAGAACGAACTCGACAAGGCCGGGAAATAGGAAACGACCCATGGATCTGGCCGGCTGTGGGCCCATCACCGTGTGGCGACGGATGCTTGAGAAGCACGCAGACCTCGTCGACACTCTGGAGGCCAAGCTCCGCGCCGATCACGGCCTCACGGCCACCGAGTTCGACGTCCTCATCAATATCCCGTCGACGACCACGATCCGCCACCGCGAACTTCTGCACCAGATTGTGCTCAGCCGCAGTGCGCTCTCACGACTGCTGGGTCGCTTGGAGACACGTGGACTCGTCACCCAGACCTCAGATTCGACCGACCAACGCGGAGTCTGTGTGGAACTGACACCCGATGGACTGCGATTGAAACGCGAATCTGCACGCACCAACGCAGACATCGTCCGAACCGCCTTCGCTGGTTTGACGGAAGAGAATCTCAGCGTCCTCCTCGATTTGGTCGATCAGATCCAACCGAGTCCAGCAGAACCGAGCGAACCACGATGACCGCCGAGGTGGGTCGGCAGTGAGAAGGAGACACCAATGAGCAACGTCGAAGCCCAACCTGACCAAGTGGTCTGCCGGGCCGGTGGCCTGCCCGGACCGCAATGTGATGAGCGAGGCCGCTCGCCGGTCGAGATCATCCCATCTCGAGACGTGCCCCTCGGCGGGCCCCGGGCGATGACCGTGCGCCGGACCCTGCCCCAGAGGCAGCGTTCGCTCATCGGCCCGTGGTGCTTCGTCGACCACTACGGTCCCAATGATGTTTCAGGCTCAGCGGGTATGGACGTCGCACCGCACCCACATACCGGTCTGCAGACCGTGAGTTGGCTCTTCGAAGGAGCGGTCCAGCACATCGATTCCGGCGGACATGCCGGCCTGGTGCTGCCCGGGGAAGTGAACCTCATGACCGCAGGGCGCGGCATCTGCCACTCGGAGGTGTCGACGGAAGACACGTCGAATCTCCACGGGGTCCAACTGTGGTTGGCCCTGCCTGATCACACCCGCCACCAGGAAGCACGCGAGTTCGAGCACTTCGCACCCGAGGTCACGAGCTTCGACGGAGGCGAGTTCCTCGTCTTCCTCGGCCAGCTGTGGGGTTCGGCCTCACCCGTGAGCACCCATTCGCCGCTTCTTGGCGCGGAGATCCGTCTGGATCCCGGCGCAAGCGTCGACCTGCCCGTCGATGAGACCTTCGAACACGGTGTCCTCGTCGACGCCGGCGACATCACCCTCGAGAACGTTCCGCTGCCGGTCAACTCCATCGGATACACCGGCGTCGGCCTGAAGGAGATGCGCATCAGCAACCGCGCAGACACCACGGCACGGGTCGTCCTCCTCGGCGGTGAGCCGTTCCCCGAGCAGATCGTCATGTGGTGGAACTTCGTGGGCCGCACCCACGAGGAGATCAGCCGGTTCCGGCAGGAATGGCAAGACGAGGGTGATCGGTTCGGAGAGGTCGAGGGCTACGTCGGCCAGGGCGGGCCAGGATCCAACGCCGAGGGCCTCGGACGCCTCCCCGCGCCGAGGCTGCCCGACGTGACCATCAAAGCGCGCAGAAATCCGCCGCCGCAGGTTCAGGGCGGGCCCGAGAGCAGCTGAGCACACCTCAGCGATTGTGAGTTCACCATAGTGATGAGAGCAGAGGAGAAAGCAATGAGCGAAGCACTCAAGGATTCCACGGGCGCAGACGTGCATGTGGAACTCGATGATCAGGGACAGTCCTACGTCATCACAGTCGACGGCGGTGAGGTCGCCGGTCACGCCTACTTCCTTCCCGGGCCGGAGGCCGAGACTGAACGGATCTTCTACCACACGGTCGTCGATGAGGCCTTCGGCGGTCGGGGCCTGTCGAAGGTTCTCGTCGCACAGGCCCTGGCCGACTCCCGGGAGAAGAGCATCACCGTGGTGCCGGTCTGCCCGCTGTTCGTGAAGAAGCTCAATGACACCGGAGACGACTATCAAACTGAAGGCGGTCGATTCCGCAAGGCAACCGGTGCGGATATCGACATCGTCAAGAGGCACGCTGAATGAACGCCAATCGCCCGTATGTGGACAAGACCCACCCAGAGGTCTACAAGGCCCTGGCGCAGACCGCCACCGCATCCCGCAAAGCCGCTCGGGCGGCCGGGCTAGGCGACGGTCTCATCGAACTCATCAACATGAGGGTCTCTCAGATCAACGGCTGCCGGACCTGTTTGAGTATCCACGCCCCGGCCGCACGGAAGGCCGGTATCGATCAGCTCAAGCTCGACGTGCTGCCCAGCTGGCGTGAGGCCGAGATCTTTGATGACAGCGAGAAATCCGCACTGCTCATCGCCGAGACGCTGACCGTCCTCGACAAGAGCGCTGATCGTGACGATATCGCCGCCGAGGCGGGACAGCATCTGAGCACCGATCAGATTTCCGCCATCGAATGGACAGTGACGCTGATCAACGCGTTCAACAGAATCTCGATCGCGAGCAATCACCCGGTCGTCGGCGCGGAAGCAGTGTGATCACATGGGCCACAGAATGATCCCGGACGTCGACTTCCGCTCGGACACGGTGACCCGGCCCAGCGAGGGAATGCGCAAGGCCATGGCCGACGCCGAGGTGGGCGACGCAGTCTATGACGAAGACCCGACGACCAACCGGTTGGAGGCGATGACCGCCGAAATCCTCGGCAAGGAAGCGGGACTGTTCTTCCCGTCGGCAACTCAGGCCAACCTCGCCGGGATCATGGCCCACTGCGGACGCGGCGATGAGTACATCGTCGGTCAGACCGCACACGCCTACCGCGACGAAGGCGGGGGAGCAGCAGTCCTGGGATCGATCCAGCCCCAACCCCTGCCCAACGAACCCGAGGGCATCATCGATCTCGACGCGATCACCTCGGCGATCAAGCCCGATGATTTTCACAATCCGGTCACCCGACTGCTGACCTTGGAGAACACCTTCAACGGTCGTCCCCTGCCCGAGGGCTACGTCGCGGAGGCGACCGAGCTGGCGCGCAGCCACGGCTTGTCGACCCACCTCGACGGGGCGCGAATGATGAACGCAGCCGTGGCCACGGACAACAGGCCATCATCCGTCGCGGGAGACTTCGACTCGGCCACTCTGTGTCTGTCGAAGGGCCTCGGCGCACCCGTCGGTGCTGTCTTCGCCGGCCCCAGAGATCTTGTTCATCGAGCCAAACGCATCCGCAAGCTGCTCGGCGGCGGAATGCGCCAGACCGGGGTGCTCGCTGCAGCCGGCATCTATGCGCTCGAGAACAACGTGAACCGTCTGCGTGAGGATCACGATCGGGCAGATCGTCTCTCCGAGGTGTTCAAGGACTTTCCCGAACTCGGTGCCGGTGAGGCGCGGACCAATATGGTCTTCCTCTCCCCAGACGGCGTCGACATGCCCGCCTTCGCAGCCTTCCTCGCCGAACGCGGCATCATCACCGGTGCCGGACACGGAAGGCCGCGGTGGGTCACGCACCTGGACATCGACGATGAAGCGATCGAGTCAGTGCGGCGGGCGTGCAAGGAGTACTTCGGGCGGTAGTCTCTTCGTCGGCTCAGCCGTTCCGCGGTCCGGCAAAGGTGCGGCGGCTGATGACGATGGTGAACGTGAGCCCGAGTGCCACGAGGCCGGTCATCGCGAACAGCAGAGTCCACTGGTCGTTGTCGCCGAGAGTGCCTCCGACCGATGTGCCCAGTGCACTGCCGGCGAACAGGCATCCTGCGAAGAGCGCGACGACGGTTCCGCGCGCCCGCGGGAGGACAGACGTGGCCCAGGTCTGCAGCGAGGAATGCTGGAAGGACCAGGTTGCTCCGAGCAGGAGTGCGGCGATGATGACTGTCAGCGTGGACAGATGAACGGTGAGGACGGCGAATCCGATCACGGTCGCCGCGCCGCCGATGACCATGAGCCGGGGCATGCTCAGCCTGCGACTGAGCACCTTGACCATGCGGCTGGTGAGGATGACGCCGACCCCATAGGCCGCAGTGGCAAGACCTGCGATTGCCGCGCCGACTCCCTGAGATTGCAGTGCTGGTGCGAGCAGGGTCAGAACGCCGAGGACCACAGCGCCTTCCACGAACGCCAGACTGATGACGATGAGGACCCAGCGGTTGGTCACCGCCGCCTGAAGGGTCGAGATGACTCCGATCCGCTCCTCGCGGGCGGGTTCGCGCAGTCGCCGAAGACCGAAGACACAGCCCACGGCCAGAACCGCGGGAATGGCGAAGACGATTCGCCAATCGGCGAAGTGCGCGAGGACCCCGGCCAGCGCTGTGGCACTGGCAGTTCCGAGGGCGATCGCGGCCATGAGATCGGTCAGCGCCGGCTGCCGATGAGCCTCGGCGACGGTGTCCCCGACATAGGTCATGGACGTGGGAACGATTGCTCCGTAGAACGCACCCGATAAGGCGCGAGCGATGACGAGGATCGTCAGGGTCGGCGCGAAGGTCGCCACCACTCCTGCCGCCGCCGCGGCAATCAGAGTCGCTTTCATCAGAGGGATGCGCCCGATGCGATCGGAGAGCACTCCCCAGACGGGTTGGCTGATGCCATAGGCCAGAAAATAGGAGCTGGCGATCGTCAGTGCCTGAGTCAGAGTCGCTCCCAGATCGGCCGCGACGAGAACGATCAGAGGACTGATCGCGAAACGATCGAAGCTGCTGACGAACGCGGCTAAGGAGACGGGCACCGGAGGCCGCGTCGGGCCTGGTGGGACAGCGACAGTACTCACGCTGGACTACTGTACTCCGAGCGGGGCAGAAGTCTGACGGCGATCTCAGTGACCGTGGTTGAGTGCTCCTGGCCCAGTGGTTTCCCGGGTGGTGAGACCAGACCGTGGGAATCTCGAGGATCGGCCATACTCACCTGAGCAGACGACACCCGGGCGAACGACGCCAGCGCCGTCGTCGACGAACGCCTGTGAAGGAGCCGCACCCCACTCATGTCCGCCGAAACGACACCGCAGACAAAGGGCGCCACCACCTCGGCGCCGGCAACATTGACCGGACGGCTGCGGCTGATCGGACCGGGCATCGTCCTGGCCCTGGCCAGCGTCGGAGCCTCGGACATGATCACGACGATGAACTCCGGGGCCGAGTACGGGCTCGCGCTCATTTGGGTCTTCACCGTCGGCATCCTCCTCAAATTCGTCCTTTCCGAGGCGGTCTCCCGCCTGCAGATGAGCGGTGACCGATCGCTGCTGTCCCACCTGACCTCATTCGGCGGGCGTCTCTTCCCAGCTCTGTTCCTCATCGCCGAGCTGCTCGTCGGTCTCTTCTTCGGTGCGGGCGTCATCGCCGTGACGACGAACATCCTGCAGGCGCTCTTTCCGGTACTGCCGTTCTGGCCGACGGCGGTCGTCGTCCTGCTCTCCGCTGCGGTCCTCGTCGGCATCGGACGCTACGGTCTGGTTGAGAAGGCGATGATCGGCTTCGGCATCATCATGTTCTTCGGCATTCTTGCCCTCGCGATCTCCGTGTTCCAGGGCCAGAGTGCCCAGGAGGTCGCTGCAGAGACCATTGCCCCGACCTTCCCGAACGGGTCGATCATCACCGTCATGTCGCTCATCGGCGGCGTGGGCGGTGCGACGGGAATCCTCGCCTACTCGTACTGGATCCGTGAGAAGTCCTGGCGTGACGCCCAGTGGAAACCGGTCGTGCGCATCGACCTGTTCATTAGCTACGGACTGGTGTTCGTTTTCGCCGTAGCCATGAGCGCCGTGGGTGCCTTCATCCTCTACGGGCAGGGTTTCACGATCGCCGACAACGGCTCGCTCTTCGCCATCGCCGACAGCCTGGTCACCCGCATCGGTGAACCGGGTCGCATCATCTTCCTCATCAGCTTCCTCGCAGTGGTCTACACGAGCGTGCTCGGCGGATTCTCCGGCATCGCCTATGTCACCGCCGACTGCATCCGGGTGCTGCGCCGCTTCCCGCATCAGGACAAGCCTGAGTTCGAGATGTCGGCGAAGTCCGTCGAGTTCCGTGGCGCAATCGTCTACCTGTCCGTCGCCACATTGATCATCATGGGCCTGGGCAAACCGGTCACCCTGGTGCTCATCTACGCCGCGATCAGCGCCTTCATCCTGCCGGTGCTCGCGATTGCCCTTCTTGTCATCCTCAATCGAACTTCGGTGCCGGCGGCACTCCGGAATCGCCGACTGTCGAATGTGCTCCTGAGTGTGTGCTTCCTGCTCTTCGGCGCCCTAGCGGTGCTGCAGGTTAAGGAGTCAGTGATGGGGCTTCTGGGGTAGGCGCCCATATTTGCCGTCTGACCAGGGATTACACCGGGAAATACGTGCGACTACGCTACTTTTCGCGGAACTCTTACGCTACCTTTTGCGGGCTATATACGCTACCTTCTGCGGGCGTAGTGCTTCGCAGTTCGCGGTCCTGAACTGTACTTCTCACGCAGACGCTGTCGGTTCACTCCCGCCCCGAGCTGATCCACGTCGGATTGTCGACGATATTGCGAGTCCCCTCGACAAGCGACCGGATGGAGTCGAGCTTCGTCATGTCCTCGGCATCGAGAGGCAACTCCACGGCACCGAGGTTCTCCAACGCACGTTCGGCCTTGCGCGATCCTGGGATCGGTACCGCGGAGACTCCCATCTGGTCCGCGCGCTGCAGAAGCCAAGCCAGCGCGACCTGAGCGTTTGTGGCGTCGTGACGGCGAGCCACCTCGGCGACGATATCGACGATCTTCTGGTTGGCATCCCACGCTTCACCCATACGGGAGGTGCCACCGCGGAAGTCATCGGCGACCTGCTCCTTGGTCAGGGTGCCGGTGAGGAAGCCCCGGCCCAGGGGACTGTAGGGCACGAACCCCACACCCAACTCGGCGCAGGTGGGCACGACATGGTTCTCAACATCACGCGACCACAGGCTCCACTCCGACTGAAGTGCGGCAATCGGGTGGACGGCGTGTGCTCGCCGCAGTTCTTCGGAGGTGACTTCTGAGAGGCCGATGTGGCGGATCTTGCCCGCCTCGACCAACTCGGCCATGGCACTGACGGTCTCCTCGATCGGAACGTCGGGATCCGGGCGGTGGTGGTAGTAGAGATCGATCGTCTCCACGCCGAGGCGGGCCAACGACGCATCGCAGGCTGAGCGAGCGTATTCCGGGCGTCCGTCGGTGCGCTTGCCCGCGGCATCCGTCCCATCCCTGGGTGCGGTGATGCCGAACTTCGTGGCGAGCTGTACCTCGGCGCGGCGTTCGGCGAGGAAGGGGGCGAGCATCTCCTCGTTGGTTCCGGCTGGTCCGGTAGATCCTTCGCGGGGTTTGCCGTAGACGTCGGAGGTGTCGAGGAAGGTGATGCCGGCGTCGACCGCGGTGCTCAGGGTTTCCCGTGCCGCTTCATCGGTGGTGCCACCGTAGACGTGGGACAGGGCCATGCAGCCGAAGCCAATGGGGGAGACGGTGAGGTCGCCGAGGCGGGTGGTGGTCATGATGGTTCTCCTTCTTGGTGGTGGGAGCTCGGTGGGGTATCTGCCGGTACGCGGTTGTCATCGGGAACACCGCCGTAATTGGCGATTTTGTAGTCAGTTGTGAGTAGGGCCAGTTCCAGCTCGTGAAGTTGGGAGACGATGCGCTCGCGCTGGTCGAGCATGATCTGGAGGCGCTGCTCGGTTGTCGCATCTCCAGCACGGACCAGGTCGACATATCGACGGAGTTCGCTGATACCTATGCCGGAAGTCCGCATGCGAACCAGGAAGTCGAGGCGAGCGACGGCCTTCTGATCGTAGATTCTGTGTCCCGACTGTCTCCGAGGCACCTCGAGGAGCCCGGCGCGTTCGTAGTAGCGGGCGGTGTGTGCGGTGATGTCGAGGAGTTCACAGACGTCTGAGATCGACAGCTCCACACCGTCACCGACCGAAAGCGCTCGCCGGAGTCTTTCAGGGACTGGAGGGTCTGCGGTGTGCTGTCTCATAGAAACAAACCTACGACTGTGAGTGCACTCTAAGTCAAGGGGCAGGGGTGAACCTCATTGCGAGCCACCGATAGCGGTGCCTGAGTATTGCCGGTTTTCCTTGATTGTTCTCGCTCGCAGCAGACATACTTGACCCTATGTCCGCGTCGCAGCAGTCCCTCCGTGCCGTTGTCTTTCTCGGGTTGAGTGTCGATGGCCGCATTGCGCGGCCGGACGGGGACTTGGAGTGGCTGACCAGCCGCGGCGAGGCCGCCGGAGATGCGGGCTTCACGCCGTTCCTTGAGTCGGTTGACGCGGTGGTGATGGGCCGGAAGACCTACGAGGCGATCGCTTCCATCCAGGAGTGGCCCTACCTCGGTCGCCCGATCCACGTCATCAGTACGACCCTCGACGCAGATGCAGACCCTCGCATCATCGTGCACCGCTCACCCGAGGCTGCCATCGACGCAGCGGAGCGAAGTGGCTGCAAGCGCGTCTACGTCGACGGTGGGGCGACCGTCCGATGGTTTCTTGCCGCCAAGCTTGTCGACGAGCTCACGCTCTCCCAAGTACCTGTGCTCATCGGCGATGGGCCATCACTGTTCGGGTCACTTGGCGGAGATGTGGATCTCGAGCACGTGCGCACCACAGTCCTCGACGGCGGGATGGTCCAGACCACCTATCGAGTTTTGGGCGGACCAACGCCTCACACGTCCGAGTAGGACGGTCTGTTCGGGGCGTTTCTCCTCTTACAGGGTGAGACTAGAGTGGTGACGCGCCGAGCTAAGAGCGGGGGCTCTTCCACCGCCCGTGCCGTCGTTCGAATGCAAACCTCTCCGCTCTCAGATGCCTGACTCGATCCACGACGTCTGGGGCGTAGCTATAGGCAGCATCCGTATCGACAAGCCCCTCAAGCACGATGGTGTACTCATCTGGCGGCAGCTCGATGCGTCGGCACAGCGCGTCGCGAGCAGCTGACGTGTGCTCTGTCTTCTCCAGGTCGAGGATCATTCGATCGTGCGCTGAGAGTTCATTCACGGTGCCGGGGACCATACGGGCCAGTGTGGCATATTGACCGTAAGGCCGACGCGGACGAGCGATCCAGGCTCGAGGATCGCCGAGGTGGTGAACCTCAGAATTCGGCACTGCGTCTGCCGGAATCGTCTGCCGAGAGCAGGTAGCTGAGCACATCGGTGACCGTGACCACCGCATGGCTGCCATCAGATCGCTCGACCAGTGCCAGCTGTGTCCCTGCATCCTTCATTGCACCGAAGGCGCGGCCGACGGTCATCGTTGCGGGCAGGACCTCGACCGAGCGAGCCGCCTCGGTGATGGTGTCCCCGCCGGCGAGGCCGAGGACATCGCGGACATGGACCACGTGGGTCGGTGGTTGCCCAGGCACAGTGTGCACGAGGATGCGTCGGTGGCGATCGCGCTGTGCGGCGTCACGTACCTGAGCCGCCGTCGCACCCGGTCCGACAGCAGTCGGCTGACCACGTTCTGCCACCAGTTCGCCGAGGCTGAGCTGAGTCAGCTCGAGAGCACCGAGCAGTGCATCCGAAGACTCCCGTTCGATGGTTCCCGCCTGCGCCGAATGACGCAGCAGCTCCCGCAGATCGTCCGAGGTGTGGCCCTGATCGACCTCGTCGACGGGTTCGACGCCGACGAGTCGCAGGCAGGCGTTGGCCGCGTTGTTGAGCACGTGGAGCAGAGGCCGGGTGAGGAACATGAACGCCCGCATCGGCAGCGCGAGCATGATCGCGGAGCGCTCCGGGTGCGCCACAGCCCACGACTTCGGGGCCATCTCACCGACGACGAGATGGAGGAACGTGACGATGATGAGGGCGAGGACGAATCCGGTGAGGTCGGCGATCCACAGCGGCAGACCCAGAGCCTCGGCGACCGGCGTGATCCAATGATGAACCGCGGGCTTCGTGATCGCGCCCAGCGCAAGGGTGCATGCCGTGATGCCCAGCTGGGAACCGGCGAGGAGGACGGAGAGCTCGGTGGAGCTGCGCAGCGCCGCTCTGGCCGAGCGGCTGTCGGCCGCTGCATCTTCCAGCCGGTGGCGTCTGGCGGCGATGAGGGCGAATTCCACGGCGACGAAGAACGCGCTGAGGCCGATGAAGAGAACAGTGAGGGTGACAATGACCCAGGGGTTGCTCATCGCTGAACCTCGATTCCGATCCGCAGCTGGGAGGGCACATGGGAGGACACCTCGAGGACGTCGACGGTGAGCCTGACCGGACTCGGCGCTCGTGTGTCGGCGAGCTCGGCTGGGTCGATGGGCAAGGTGATCTCGATCCGGTCACCGACCTCGGGGAAGCCCTTGGCCTGTTCGATGACAAGGCCTGAGAGCGTCTGCGCCGAGGTGGCGGGCAGTTCGCGGTGGAGCGCGCGGGAGAGCTCGTCGAGGGGCATCGCCCCCGGAGCCGTCCAGGTGCCGTCATCATCTGCGACGATCTCCTCGATCGCCTCATCGTGTTCGTCGACGATGTCACCGACGAGTTCCTCGCCGAGGTCCTCGATCGTGACGATGCCGGAGAACCCTCCGTACTCATCGACGACGCAGCCCATCTGGGCCCGGTTCTCAGCCAAAGTGCGCACGGCGTCGGGCAGGGGGAGGGACTCGGGAACGAAGACCGGCGATTTGAGCAAGAGACGCAGATCCTCGTCATCAGCAGCGGAGAGGACGTCGAGGAGATCGATCGTGCCGACCACCTCCTCGGCGTCGTTGAGTACCGGGTACCGGGAATGACCGGTCTGCATGAGGGTTCGCACCTGATGTAGCGGCGTGTCCTCGCCGATGACATCGACCCGAGACCGGGGCACGGTGGCGTGGTCGACACTCTGCTGAGGGAAGTCGAGGATGCGGTCGAGGATGAGGGAATCCTCGTCGACGAGATCCCCGCTCTGGCGTGAGTCCGCGACGATATGTTTGAGATCGCGACGGGTCGCGGAGTGGTCGACATCGTGGACAGGTTCGATTCCCAGGACCTTCAGCAGGGCGTTCGATGCCCTGTCGAATATCGTGATGAGCCAACCGAAGACGGCGAGATAGATCGCAGTCGATCGTGCAAGCCAGATAGCCAGCGGTTCGGGGCGGGCGATCGCGAGGTTCTTCGGGAAGAGTTCGCCGAAGACCATCTGGATGATCGTCGCCACGACCAGGGCGAGCACGGTGCCGATGACGACTCCGGTGCCGGTGGGGATCGACGTCCCACCGAGGGCCTCGCCGATGGCAGTGCCGATGAGGGGTTCGGCGACATAGCCGACCAGCAACCCGGTGACGGTGATGCCCAGCTGAGCACCCGAGAGCATGAAAGAGGTGCGGCGAGTGATCGATTGAGCGCGCTCGGCAGCTTTGTCGCCGGCGGCCGACCGGGCGGCCAGGCGAGAACGGTCGACGGCCATATAGGCGAATTCCTGGGCCACGAAGTAGCCGGTGGCCACTGTGATGAGCAGGACGACGAGCAGGCCGATGAGAAGCGAGAGAAGCCAGGTCAACGGAGTTCACCTGCCCGCGCGGGATGTTGCTGAGGTCTGATACTGCCAATGATGTCCCAGCCGGGACTTCGATAGTCGTCCATGTTCCTTCCGGAAGTCTGCATGTAGGCGGCTGACTACGATTATCCAGATGAAAGCTGACAGCACGCTGTGGGTGGGCAGGCAGTGCGAAGGGGAGGCGGCCTTCGTCACGCTTCCATGACCACTGAACACTTTTGGTGCAGGTGACCAGTCCGCAAACTGTCCACCTGCACCAAAAGTGATCGATCTTCTCAGGGCTCTACGACCCCACGAACGCCGTCGCGAAGAACGGCACGAAGGTCACCAGCGCCAGGGCCGCCAGGAGCACAAGGGCGCTCGGGATGGCGGCCTTCGCCACGCTCATCACGCTCATGCCCGACATGCCTGAGGCGACGAACAGGTTGAGTCCCAGCGGCGGCGTGATCATGCCGATCTCCAGGTTCATCACGACGATGATGCCGAAGTGGATCGGGTCGATGCCCAGCTCCATGGCGATCGGCAGCAGGATGGGAGCGAGGATGAGGATCGCTGAGGACGTCTCCATCACACATCCCACGAACAGCAGCAGGATGTTGACGAGGATGAGGAACTGCCAGGGCTGCAGGTCCCAGTCGGTGATCGTTGCCGATATCGACCCCGGAATCCGCTCGCTGGCCAGCACGAAGGTGAAGAGGATGCCGTTGGCGATGATGAACATGACCATCGCCGAGGTCTTCACCGACGAGAGCGTGACTTCCCAGAGCTGCGAGATCTTGATCTCGCGGTAGATGACCAGGGACACCACCAGGGAGTAGGCGACTGCGACGGCCGCCGCCTCGGTGGGGGTGAACCAGCCGGAGTAGATTCCGCCGAGGACGAGGAACGGCAGCGCCAGTGCGAGGATAGCGTCGCGGAAGGCCTTGAGTTTGTCGGCATTCGACAATTTGAAGCCGGCTCCCGCGTGTCCGTAGCCCTTCTTCCATGCCACGAACACGGCCATGGCCAGCAGCATGACGCCGGCGAGGATGCCCGGCAGGATGCCGGCGAGGAACAGATCGCCGATGTTCTGTTCGGTGGCGATGCCGAAGACGATGAGCGGAATCGACGGGGGAATGAGGATGCCCAAGGACCCCGACGTGGCCACGAGTCCGGTGGAGAACTCCTTCGGATAGCCGTTTCGCATCATGGCCGGGATCATCAGCGCGCCGACGGCGACGACCGTGGCAGGCGACGAGCCGGAGACCGCGGCGAAGAACATGCACGCGAGCACCGTGGTGATCGCCATTCCGCCGCGCAGATGCCCGACCATTGCGGCACCGAAATCGGTCAGCCGGCGCGAGATTCCGCCGCGGGACATGATGTTTGCCGCGAGGATGAAGAACGGGATCGCCATGAGCGGGAACGAATTGAGCGCATTGAACAGCCGTTCCGAGACCTGAGTCATCGGGATGAGCGTGAAGTAGTAGAAGTAGACAAGGCTGGTCAGGCCCAGTGCCACCGCGATGGGCGCCGAGGTGACGAGCAGCAGAATGAGGACTGCAATGAGAACGAATGTTGCTTCGAGCATCAGCGATCCCCTTCCTTCGTGTCGTCGATGGCGATGTCGTTGACGTCGATGCCGACCGCCGCGGCTTCCTCAGCAAACACGTCCTTGTCGAGTTCCTCGGCCGGGGCCTTGATGGCACGGATGAGCATTTCGGCGGCACGGATGAAGAACATCGTCATCCCCACCGCAAGCGAGAGTTCGACGACCCACAGAGGCAGCTTGAGTGCCGGGGTGATCGTCGTCCTTGAGAAGGGCTCACTGATGAGTGCCCAGGACAGGTAGGCGATGAACCCCGCGTAGACGAGGGTGGCCAGGCCGCCGAGGACAACGAAGAACTTCTTCTTCTTGCCCTTGAGCAGCGTCGGCATGATGTCGACGGCGACGTGATCGTTGTGTCGCAGGGTCACGACTGCGCCGAAGAAGGTCGAGCAGATGATGAGGTAGATGATTGCCTCTTCGGACCAGAACAGGACATCACCGGTGATATTGCGCAGAAGCACGGCGAAGACCGCGAGTGCTGTGGCGCCGATGAGGCTGGCGCCGGCCAGGAAGTTCTCCACCCGGCTCAGATACTTGTCGAAGGTTCTCATCGTCACTCCCGTTCCTTGTCACGCTGCAGGAGCTCGTCGACGACCTCGGGGCCGATGACATCCCGGTACTTCTCGTACTCGGAGGGCACAACCATGTCCTTGAACGACTGGCGCTCCTTCTTCGTGGGCACGACGATTGTCGTGCCACCGGATTCCTCGATGAGTCGCTTCGACTCTGCGTTGACCTTCTGTGACTCCTGTCGGTTGAATGCGGAGGCCTCGTCGGCGGATTCGTCGACGACTGCCTGCAGGTCAGCGGGCAGTTCGTCGTACCACCGTTTGTTCACAGTGAGGATGTAGCCGATGTACCCGTGGTCGAGTTCGGTCACGTACTTCTGGACCGTATGCATCTTTTGTGACTCAATGTTCGAGTAGGTGTTCTCACCGCCGTCGATGAGACCCTGCTGGAGACCGTTGTAGACCTCGGCGAAGGCCAGGGGAGAGGGGATTCCGCCCCAGGTCTCGAACTGGGTGCGCAGAACGTCGGAAGGCTGGATGCGGTATTTCTTGCCCTTCATGTCCTTGGGCGAGAGCGTCGGGTTGTTCGAGTGGATCTGCTTCATTCCGGAGTCCCACAGGCCGAGGACTTTGAGCCCGTTGGCCTCGAGGTCGGGGTTGGCGTAGATCGCCTTCCCGATTTCGGTCTCAGGGCTGACGATGTCCGGGATCTCATCGGGTTCGTCGAAGATGAATGGCAGGTCGAGGACCTGCAGGCTCGGTGCGATCGTCGTGAACTTCGCGCTCGCCGGGGCGAGCATCTGCACGGCGTTGGACTGCAGAGCCTGCATCTCATCCTTGTCGCCGTAGAGCTCCGAGTTCGGAAAGACCTCGACCTGGATACGACCGTCGGATTTCTCCTCGATCTGCTTCGCAAAGTAGTCGGCGGCGAGTCCCTTCGGCGTACCCGTCGACGTCACATGGGCAAAGCGCAGTTCGAACTTCTCCTGCTTGCCGCTGCGCGCGGGATTGCAGCCACTCAGAACGAGCAGGCAGATCGACAGGCAGGCAACCAAAGGTTTCCACCCGGATCGTCGTATCGACGTCATCGTCAGCTCCAGTTGTAGGAATCGGTGTGTGAGATCAGTGGGCTGCATCACCCGCACGATCAAACGTTTTTGAGCTTAGACGAGATCTCAGCGATTTCCAATATTATCTGAAAAAGAATGCATTGTTTCTCGTGAAGCGGGATCTCGGGCCCGCGCAGTGCGGAAAATTGCAAGGCAAGGGCGGATGAAGGCGCTGTTGTGGCAATGGCCCGTCTGCCCGTTTTTCGGTGCCTGTCGATTCAGTCGCTGGAACGGGCTGGCAGAAGGTGATCTGCGAGTGACCGGGAAGTGGCCTTGAGCGCGGCCGTGCTCAGTCCCGTCCTACTCATGTACACGATTCCTTGTTGAGCGGTGAGAATGGCGCGTGCCAGCGTAGTCGCGTCCGATTCGATTGGCAGATCCCCCTCGTTCTGGGCACGGGAAATGCAATCGGCGATAAGTTCAGTCGATGTTTCGTAGGTCGCATGAGCGAGGGTGAGAACCTCCGGGTCGGCATTGCCCAGCTCGGAGGTGCTATTGGCCAGCAGGCAACCGCGCCGAACACCGGAGTCGTCCCCCTCGTCGACCGGCGCCTCGAGCAGCGTTCGCAGAGCACTGATCGCTTGTGGAGTCTCGCCCAGGACTTTCCGAAGATTCTCATGATTGCTGTCGATGTAGCTCCGCAGCGCTCGGAGGAAGAGTTGACGCTTGTCGCCGAATGCCGCGTAGATGCTGCCCTTGCCCAGCCCGCTGACCTGCATCAGGTCCTCCATCGAGGTCGCGGCGTAGCCTGCGTCCCAGAACTGCTCCTGAGCCGCATCCAGTATCTGCTTCTCGTCGAATGCTCGTGGACGTGCCATGGCCCCAGCGTACGTGTTCTTGACTCAATGGTCCAGAACTCTCTATTGTGGACTGAGCGGTCAAGAATGGCGGCGTGAATCGAAATGGAGGCAGGGAGATCATGGGAAAGCTGAATGGCAAGGTAGCGATCGTCACGGGCGGATCACGAGGGATCGGGGCAGCATCGGCCCGGGCGCTGGCTGATGAAGGAGCTGATGTCGCGATCAGCTACTCATTCTCGGCGGATCGCGCCAAGGCAGTGGTCGCTGATCTGGAGGCGAAAGGAGTGCGCGCGGCAGCCTTTCGCGCCGACCAGGCTGATGCAGCGCAGGCGGCAGGTCTCATCCACGGCGTGAAGGAACATTTCGGGCGCCTCGACATCCTGGTCAATAATGCGGGCGTCAGTGCTCCAGCCCTTATCGATAGCGAGGATGTCGATGAGTCCAGTATCGACCACCAGTTCGCGGTGAACTACACCGGTCCAGTCGCAGCGATCAGAACGGCGTTCCCGATCTTGCCTGAGGGTGGGAGGATCGTGAGCATCAGCAGTGGAGTTGCCACGCGCACAGGCTTCTCCGGGATGGCTGACTATGCAGCGTCCAAGTCTGCTCTCGAGGGCTACAGTCGCGGCGCGGCGCGCGATCTCGCGCACCGAGGAATCACGGTGAACGTGGTCCAAGTCGGCTTTACCGACACAGAGATGAACCCTGCCGACAGTGCTGCCGCACCCATGTTCCTCTCCACGACGGCGATCGGCAGATACGCCAGGCCAGAGGAGATTGCTGCGGGTGTTGTCTTCCTCGCCAGCCCGGAAGCGTCCTACGTCACGGGCACGGTGCTCAACATCGACGGCGGGTACCGTGCGTAACAGGTTCGCCTCAACAGTGATCGTGGATGCCCCTCTGGGCTCGGTTCAGAGGTTCGCTGCGGCGATCACCGAGGCGAATGCGGTGGAGAGTGCCGCTGTGACGGACGCAGATTCGCCGAGATAGCCGTTGACCATTGCACCGTCGCGCAGGATCATGAGCTGCTGGGCCGTGAGGCCGGCATCTGAGGCCCCGGCCTCGGTCGCGATTGAGGCGAACTCGTCAAGCATCCACTGCCGATGCTCATCGACGACCGCACGCACCGGATCCTGCGGGTCTGCGAACTCTGCGGCGGCGTTGATGAACGCGCAGCCCCGAAACCCCGGGCTGCAGCTCGCCGTGCCGACACCCTCGGCGATCGCATGCAGCGAGCCTTCCGGATCCTCGACCTGGCGCATCGAGGAGAACCATGCGCGCTCTCCGGCTGCCTGCTGCTGCAGATAGGCGACGACGAGGTCGCTTTTCGTGGGGAAGTGGCGATAGAAGGTGACTTTCGTGATGCCCACCTGCGCAATGATGCGATCCGCGCTCGTGCCGCGGATCCCGTGCGAGTAGAACATCTCATTCGCGGCCTGAAGAATGCGTTCACGCGTGGCGGGACCCGATCTGCTGCGAGTGCTTCCTGAGGCCTTCTGTGGCATCCGTTTTCTCCGAATTCGTCTGTGCTGCTTGCGTCGGTATACGAAGTAGTCTACATTATTGAAGTAGACGAACTAGTAACTCTACTTAGTTCGCATCATCATCCGAAAGGAGACACCGCATGTCCGCCACGCTCTACACCACCACCGCCACCTCGACCGGCGAGGGCCGCGCGGGAGGCCGCGCGGTCACCGACGACGGCCTGCTTGACATCACTCTGGCCACTCCCACTTCGATGGGCGGCCCCGGCGGCGCGACAAACCCCGAGCAGCTCTTCGCAGCCGGATGGTCATCGTGCTTCCACTCAGCCCTGAAGATGGTCGCTGCGCAGCAGAAGACGCCCGTGACCGATTCCACTGTCACCGCGGATGTGTCGCTGACGAAGACCGACGACGGCAACTTGGTCCTCAACGCCACGATGCGTGTGCACATTGGAGGCGGCATCGCCCAGGACGCCGCTGAGGCGCTCGTGGCCGCTGCGCACCAGGTGTGCCCCTACTCGAACGCGACCCGCGGCAATATTCCCGTCACCCTCACCACCACCGTCGCCTGAGCGACCACGCGAAATCACCAGGAGCAGAACAATGACCACGCAATCCACCGCAGCACAGTCCACGGACGTGCAATCTGACACCTCGGCGGCCTATAGCCGTTCGCTGCGCAAGCTGTACTTCGTCCGCTTCGCCTTCGCCGCCGTCTGGGTGGGGATCATGTTCGCCACCGCCGCCAAGGCCACCGACCCGACCCCGCTGTTGACAGTCCTCCTCGTCATCTACCCCGTCTTCGACGCCGCTGCGGTGCTGTGGCAGCTGCGGGCAGACCCGGATAAGCAGCGCTCGAAGACTGTCGAATGGCTCAATGTCGTCATCAGCGTCGCGATTGCGATCGCCCTCGGCGTCTCATCCTCGATCGCGATCCCCGCAGCTCTTGCGGTCTGGGGCGTGTGGGCGATCATCGTCGGTGTCCCGCAGCTGATCGCCGCGATTCGCAACCGCCGCAACGGCGGCCAGGTCGCACAGATGCTCTCGGGCGGCATCTCGGTCTTCGCCGGTGCCGGATTCCTATTCCAGGGACTCCAGGGCAGCGGCATGATTTCAGGCGCGGCCGGATACGCAAGCCTCGGCGCGATCTTCTTCCTCGTCTCGGCTATCCGACTGAGCGTGAAACTGAAGGGACAGAGCGCATGAGCCAGGAAAACACCGAAGTCGACTACGACCTGATCGTCATCGGCGGTGGAGCTGTCGGCGAGAACGTCGCCGGCAGTGCCACCCAGCAAGGTCTGCGTGTGGCAATCGTTGAGTCCGAATTGGTCGGCGGCGAGTGCTCGTATTGGGCCTGCATGCCGTCGAAGGCATTGCTGCGCAGCGGACACGCGATCCGCGCCGCCCGCCGCGTCCCTGGCGCCCGCGAAGCAATCACCGGTGGGCTGGATGCAGACGCCGTGCTCGCTCGACGCACTGCGTTCACCGACAACTGGAAGGACGACGGTCAGGTCGGCTGGCTCGAGTCTGCCGGCATCGATCTGATCCGCGGATTCGGCGCATTGGACGGAACCGGCCGGGTGAAGGTCGGAGACCGTGTCTACACGGTTGGGGCAGTCGCGTTGGCCACCGGATCGGTCCCGGTCATCCCGCCGATTCCGGGGATTGCTGAGTCTCGAGCGTGGGGGACCCGCGAAATCACCGCTGCCGACCATGTGCCGCAGAGTCTGATCATCCTCGGCGGCGGCGTCGCCGGCTCCGAGATGGCCTTCGCCTTCTCCGCGCTCGGTACCGAGGTCACCGTGCTCTCCCGTGAAGCCCTGCTCGGCCGGGAAGAACCGTTCGTCGGTGAGCACGTCGCCGCGGCACTCGAGAACGAAGGCGTCGATGTGCGCATCGGCCCATCACCCGTGCGCGTCGACCGGGAGAGTGACGGAAGCATCACCGTTGCGTTCGAGGACGGCACGACCCTGCAGGCTGAGGAGATGCTCGTCTCGACCGGACGGCGGCCTGCGACCAGTGGACTGGGGCTAGACGTCGTGGGCATCGAGGCCAAGTTGAATGTCGATGACACGATGCTCGTCGAGGGCACCGATTGGCTCTACGCCGTCGGTGATGTCAACGGGCGTGCACTGCTGACCCATCAAGGCAAATATCAGGCTCGTGCCGCGGGTGAGGCCATCGCCGCTCGTGCCAACGGCACCCCGCTGTCGGTGGAGGTGTGGGGGCGACACGTCGCCACCGCCGACCACCATGCTGTGCCTCGCGTCGTGTTCACCGACCCCGAGGTTGCGGCTGTCGGGCTCACGGAGGCGCAGGCCCGCGAAGCAGGAATCGGGATCAGGACAGTCGAATTCGATCTCGGTTCGGTGGCCGGCGCAAGCCTCCACGCCGACGGTTACACCGGGCGCGCGAAGCTCGTCATCGACGAGCAGCGTCATCTCATCGTCGGCGCAACATTTGTCGGTCAGGACGTCGCGGACCTTCTGCATTCGGCGACGATCGCGATCGTCGGTGAAGTGACACTCGACCGTCTCTGGCATGCAGTGCCCTCGTATCCCACCATCAGCGAGGTGTGGCTCCGGCTCCTCGAGACCTACGGCAGACCAAGCTGAGCTGCGGTTGGTTATGGGATGGGTGCGGTCAGCCGGGCTTAAACGCGGTCGATCACACGATTGGTGCCACGATGCTTACACCCCCGGTTCGAATTACTTGAGAAATTCGGCACGCTCTTGAACCGGGGGCGCACTCGCTGTTGTCGGCTGCTCCAGCCACGTCGACGTCGAGCGGGTCGAAGCTCGGCTCACCCGTCGTTGACGCGGCCAGGCAGTGGAGTCCGCTCGCCGTCAACCTAGGTTGGGTCGCTCGGTGGTTGTGACTCCAGATATAGTCCGTGGTTTCGGCGATCTCGCCAGCCAGGCAGGGCGAAGATGATCACCAAATTTTAGCGCGAAGACCCTGCCCTGAGTATGAATCGAGCACGAGCTGGGAATCACGGACCAGGAACTGGCCGTCGACCAGCAGATGAGTGACGCCCTTCGACGGGCGGGTGCTGTCGATATACGTCGCCTGATCACGCAGCGTTGCAGGGTCAATGACGACGACATCGGCATCATCCCCAATTCCGATTCGACCTTTTCTGCGCATCGCGGGAACCATCCCTTCGAGCACCTGAGCCGGAAGCAGGCTGCAGCGTCTAAAGGCTTCAATCCACGTCCACACCTCATGATCGATGACCATCATTCTCAACGACCGAGCATATGTGCCCGCCGTGCGCGGATGGGTCCGACCGCCGGGAGGCAACGGCCACTGACGGGTGTCCGTGGAACCATCGGGCCAAGTCACATGCATTGCATCGGAAGCGACGATGCTATCGGGAAACGCCAGTGACCTCGCCAGCAGGTCCCGATCCGCATCGTTATCCTCATCGAGGTACTCGACGATGCATGCGGCTCCTGGATCCGCGTCTCGCACATGACGGAGATGAGCTTCATCGCGGATGCGCTCTCCCGTGGTGACCAGAATGATACTGCTGGGAGTCAGCTCCCAGGCTGGCAGCCTCTCCGGAGCCAGAAAGGCCGCACCGATCCCGGTGCTGCCGGCCCCGTATGGATAGGCCTCTACGCTGAACTTCGCCCCGCCTTCCTGTGCACGGTCGATGGTGGACAGTACTCGATCGATGTGTCGGCGTGAGGTGCTGTTGACGTGGCAGTGGTGCACCTGACCGCCGAACTCCATTGCAGCCCTGGCAGCCTCCTCGGTACCGTCGAATGGAGTCGTCGGGTCCGATTCGGTGATCTCCCGCACGTGGGTGAACGTCGGTGTCCCGGCCCTGGCCGCCAGTTCGTTCACTGCGAGATACTCGCGTGGATCGGTGCGGGGAGCGTACCCCTGCAGAATCCCGATGCCCAGAGCCCCGGCTTCCAGTTCCGTCTCCAGGAGTCCCAGCCACTGAGTGAGTTGAGCGGGACTTGAGTCGGCTTGCCAATGAGGATCAGCGAGCATGGACAGGCCGCTGACCAGATCCGCGTCGAAGTGCAGATCGGACAGCACCGCAGCTCGCGCCATACCCCACGATGCGGAGAACCCATAGTGCAGCGGGCGCCCCTCCTCCGCGGCTTGAGTGTAGGCGCGTTCCACGGGGAGCAAACCGGCCTCGAGTTCGAGTGCAGTCGTCACACCGTCCATGGCCTGCAGGCGCTGCCCGGCAATGGAATTCACGTGGGAGTGGAGATCGATGAAGCCCGGGCCGATGATGAGACCGGTGGCATCGACGACCTCGGCATCAACATGACGCAGACCAGACCCCAGCTCGGCGATGCGACCGTCCTTGATGAGCACATCGGTGATCTCATCGACCTTGCTGGCGGGGTCGATGTACCGTCCGCCGGTGAAGATGATCGTCGGTTTCATACGCCGGCCTCCGTGGCTTGTTTTGCGGCTGGCTTCGCCGATGTTCCGTTTACTGGCATAGCGATTTCGGCACGTGGCAGGCAGCGGATGCCTACATAGGCGACCTCTCGGCCACCGACGTCGGCAAAGGCCAAGGGTGACCATGCACTGAGGCCATCGGGCCGACCCAGGACAAATGTGTCGGACTCGGAAGGATACAGATTCATCGTCTGCGGTGGGTTGTCATTACCTTCGCCGAGTGAGCTGCCGATTCGTGCCTGGTAGGTACCGTCTTCGGTTTTCATAACTGTGAGAGTGGTGCTGGCATCGGCATATTCGCCGAGGTGGACCTCGGGGATCGTGAATGTGTCCGGGATCGATCGGGGGTGGTGGGCCGGCGGAGCATCGATCCCTGCGAAGGTGCGGGCGAAGGCTCCGTAGACTTCGGGCGCGGCGTGCGGTGCGACTCCGCCGTTGCAGAAGACGACGAACACGAGACCGGCCTCCGGCAGGACCTGGAACCAGGCGTTGTTGCCGATGGTCGTACCGCCATGCCACTGGAGCTTCTGACCCTCCCACTCATCAAGCATCCACCCCAGCCCCCACTGAGGTGCGGTGCTGGCGGCTTGATCGATGAGAGTGTGCTGGGGCTCGGCCATAAGCGAAGCGGAGGCTTCGCTGAGGATCGGCACCCCAGTGCTCGTCTGTCCCGAGCGCAGGATTGCGGCACCGAAACTGAGCAGATCGTCTGCGCTGCAAGTGACAAGTCCGGCGGGACCCATGGATCTAGTGATCTGTGAGACCGGTGCAGGAGCCCAAGCTCGGGTGCCCGGCACCACGACATGTCCATGCTGATGTCGGTGGGAGATGATGTCTTCGGCCAGGGTGAACATATGCTCAATGCCCAACCGCTGACAGATCCTGATGTCCAAGGCTTGATCCCACGTGACCTCGTCGATGACCTCGATGATGCGGCCGGCGATGACAAAGCCGGAATTGCAGTAGGAGAATCCCTCGCCCGGGCTGAACAGGGACTTCGCCTCGGACAGTGTGGCGATGTATTTCTCCACGCAGTCGCCTCCGCGGCCAGTGTCGGTGAAGAGGTCGCCGTCGATGCCCGAGGTGTGCGTGAGCAGATGAGCAACGGTGAGTTCGGCGGGATCTAGGTCGGCCAATCTCAGGTCGGGGAGGACCTCAGAGACCGAGGTGGAGAGGGTCAGCTTCCCCTCGTCCACGAGCTGCATGATCATCGTCGACGTCAGCAGTTTGGTGATCGATCCGATCTGACACAGCGTGGACCGATCGGTCTCCACGCCCGTGCGCAGGTTCGAGACCCCGGCGGCTGCGACGAACCGCTGCTCCGTATCGCTGGTGGGATCGACGTGCAGAACGCCTGCCACGATCCCCGGCACCTGGTGCCTGCGAGCGACATCGGCGAGGATTCCCTCCCACCGGGTGGGATCGAAGATCTGTGGATCAAGTCGGGCTGTCATGTGGTGCTCCTTTGCATTGCCATCATATTGCTGTTGAGTCGAGCGTCGTCTCATTCGACCAAGGTGATGCCGTTGACGTTCGTCCAGCCCTGGCCCAGTGAGTTCTTCACGCCTTGGCCGAAGGTGATATCCGGTCGCACGGCAAAGGGAACATAATCCGCAGACTGGTACATCGAGGCCTCTGCCTTCTCCCAGCTGCCGCAGGCCTCTTTGCCACTGAGTTTCGATGCTTCCTTCACTTCTTTGTCGAATTGTGGGTTGGAGATGCTGGCGTAGTTGGATCCTTTGGGCGGTGCTTGGCCGGAGACGAAGGTCGCGAGCACATTGGGCACCGAGTAGTTCGAGGCCAACCAGATCACATCAAAATCCTCGGCGGCGCCGGGCGAATTGATCTTCTCGAGGAAGGCGCCTGCATCCGTACCGTGGTGCTTCACTCCGACGCCGATCTTCGACCATTGCTCGGCCATGAGTTCGGCTGTCGACGAGGTTTCGGGCCAACGCGTGTACCATCCGAAATCGAGAGTCAGAGGCTTCCCGTCCTTGCTGCGTTTGCCGTCTGACCCCTTCTTCCAGCCGGCCGCATCGAGTCGTGATTCAGCATCGGCGATATCGGACTTCGGCAGATTAGTGGTTGCCGCATCATAGGTGCAGATCGTCGGTTTGAGCACTGCCAGTCGTTCGGCGCGTTTGCCCTGGCCTGCCGTTTGGACCTGCATGAGCGCGTCGAGGTCGAGAGCCTCGGTGAGGGCGATGCGCACGTTCTCATCGGCTGTCGGCGCGCTCTTGGCTTGACTGTAGGCGAATCCGCCGGTGATGAGGTCGTCTTGGTAGAACGGTTGGAGGGTGGAGGCCACACGTTCCTCATCGGGACCCTGCACCGCGGCGATATTCAGTTCGCCGGACATGAGCTGGTTGGCGCGAGTACTCGGATTGTCGACGATGCTGATCTCGACTTCTTTGGGCACGCCGGGTGTCTTTCCTGTCGGAGAACCTTCGGGACCCCAGTTGTAATCATCTCGACGTTCAAAGGTGTAGTGATCTCCGGGAACCGCCTGCTTGAGCGAGTACATGCCGGTGCCGTTCGTGGCGGTCTCCACACTCTTCGGATCATCCAAGGCACTTTGACAGTAGATCGGTTGGATTCCCATCTGGGGCAGGAGGAAGGAATTGGGAGATTTCGTCGTGACGGTCACGGTCCGTGCGTCCTCGTCCTCTTTCACAGTCGCATCGGCTGGGACGACGAGGCCCTTGAAGCTGGATGAGTTCTTGGGATCGAGGATCCACCGGTAATTGTTCGCCACGGTCTCGGCTGTCAATTGTGACCCGTCCTCGCAAGTGATTCCCTCGCGAATGGTGAAGCTCAGCGATGTCGGAGTCTCTTCCCACTTCTCCGCCAGCCACCCCTGGGGCTCGCCATCATCGTCGAAGTAGACGGGGGATTCGTAGGCCCAGGGATAGACATAGCTGAGAGTCGCCGAGGTATTTACGTGTCGGAACAGATTGCCAGGATCCTCATTGACGGCAACCTTGAGGGTGCCGTCGATGACGGGGTCTCCTTCACCGTTTGAGGCTCCGCTTCCGCCACCTCCACCGCAGGCGGTGAGGGTGAGTGCGCAGAGTCCGGCAACGGCGGCGAGCAAGCGTTTCTTCATGATGTCCTCTTCATTGAGTGAGTTTTCGAACCGAGCGAAGATCAGTAACTGCAGCAGCAGCGAGGTCGGCGATGGCGTCGTCGTATCTGGGATTGATCGACAGGGACGAAGGGGTACGTAGGAAGACAGCCACGGCGTATCTGTCGCCTTCCGGGAACTCGACGACCCCGGACTCATTGCGGATGAAAGGCAGGGTTCCGGTCTTTCCGCTCACGGACACCTCGTCGCCGAATCCCCGTCGCAGACGATGTGGCCACACCTGCAGCCCCAGGATTCGCCTGGCCTCTGTGCAGGCGGCAGCGGGTATGCCCACCTCGTTCCACAGCGCGGCGAGCAGTGCCGTCGTCTCGGCTGGAGTTGAACGGTTCGTTCGATCCGGATCTAGGGTTCGAGTCTCCGACCAAGCCTCGCTGGAACCTTCTGCATCGTAGGCCACCGGAGGCTCCAGGGATGCCAGATCGGCAGCCGCTGTGTCAAAGAGATATTGGCAGTCTCCTTCGAGCACGGTGGAAGTCAGTCCAAGCTCTCGCATCCGTGCATTGATGGAGGTGCGGCCGAGGATGTTCATGACGACATCGGTGGCGCGATTGTCCGAGACGGTCATCATCGACAGGCAGAGGTCTCGGAAGGACACGGACACCGAATCGGTGAAGACCGCCAGTCCGGTCCCACCCTGCACAGGAAAATCGTCCGGATTCAGGCTGATCCGATAATCGCCCGGGATGCTGCCAGTGCTCATTCGGATGCAGGCTTCTACGAGCACCGGGAGCTTGAACACGCTGGCGGTGACTACGGGCTCTGCTTCTCTGGCTCCGACTCCGGAGCCTTCATGCGAGCCGTGGACCTGATCAAGGTCGCGGGCATGGACAAAAGAGGTGATGCCCAGCTCATCTTCGAGTCGTCCGATCACTGTGTCGAGGATCATATTCTCATCTTCCTCAAAGGCACCGGGGGTCGGCTTCGGAGTTCAGGACAAAGATGCGATACCTGTTTCGTCCAAGTCGACAGGGCCCTCGGCGGCTGGAGTAGGCGACGAGGCGGTTTTGTCGTTCCCGACAATCGCAGACACGAACCCTGCTCCGATCCGCCGATGTGCGCGGCCACGTACACACGAAATGCTGGGAGCACAGTTTCCTACGGTGAAAGGACACAGTATGAATCGTCTGGCTCCTCCACGGTCCGTCGTGCTCGAGGCCGAATTCATGGCAGATGCGCGATGTGCGGAGCTTGGCCTCGATATCCAGGAGGTCCGTGATCCTCAGGATCTGCGAACGGTCGTGGAAATCTTTTCCCGGATCTGGAAGACACCGGGAGCACCGATCATCGACCATTCGGCGCTTACCGCCATGTCGCATGCCGGCAACCCGGTGTTCCTGGCCCGCCTAGGTGCCGAGGCGGTCGGAGCCGCCGTGGGTTTCTGCGGTCCGGCCAGATCTCCGTTCCACTCCCACATCGTCGGCTTTCTCCCAGGCTCTGCAGGACGTGGGTTCGGGCATGCGATCAAGCTGCGGCAGCGAGCGTGGTGTCTGGAGAAAGGAATCGTGGAGATGACCTGGACCTATGACCCTTTGGTGTGTCGCAACGCCTACTTCAATATCGGACGCCTCGGAGCGATCCCGGTCGAATACCTCCAGAATTTCTACGGTCAGATGACAGACTCGATCAACGCCGGAGAACTCTCGGACCGAATGCTCATCCTCTGGGATCTCACCTGCGATCCCACCGCGCCGACGTTTGAGACTGACGCAGGCATCACCTCGGCGATCGAGGACAGGGGAGGGACACCGTCTCTCTACGTCCCGCCCACAGTCGGAGTCGACGCCGTGAGCATCGCCGTTCCGTGGGACATCGAGGCACTGCGGCAGGAGGACCCGGTCCGAGCACATGCGTGGCGCCTGGTCACCCGGGACGCCTTCACCGATCTGCTCGGCAACAACTGGCGAGTCGTCGGATTCTCCCGCCACAGTCCCCACCACGGTCAGTATGTGCTGCGCCGCCCGTGACCATCAACCGCTCACCAATATTGAGAGAGGACCCTAATGAAACTGAGAACTCTGCGTATCCACCACCTTGAGCTGCCCTTGGTCTCACCGTTCACCACCTCCTTTATGACCCAAACCCATAAACGTTGCTTCCTCATCGAAGCGCAGGTCGAGACCGAGGATGGACGCTCCGTCACAGGGTGGGGCGAGAACGTGGCCCTGGACCGGCCCTTCTATTCCGCAGAGCACCTTGACGGCGCCGCCGAGGTGGTCATGCGTTGGCTGGCACCGGTGCTCGCCGAGAGAGAAGACCTCAATCCAGAACGAGTGTCGAGCCTGTTGTCCCATGTCATCGGTCAGCCCATGGCGAAGGCCTCGATGGAGATGGCGATCCTCGACGCCGCTTTGAGATCACAGGATCGATCGCTCCACGACTATCTCGGAGCCGTGCGGACCACGGTTCCGTCCGGCGTCTCTGTCGGCATCCAGGAGTCCACCGTCGAAACCGTGCGGGTGATCGGCAGATACGTCGACGAAGGCTATGCACGGATCAAACTGAAGATTCAGCCGGGCGCCGATATCGCTCCGGTGGCGGCTGTGCGAAAGGAATTCGGCGATGATCTCCTTTTCCAGGTTGATGCGAATGCCGCATACACACTGGCCGATGCCACCACGTTGGCCAAACTCGATGATTACGGACTCCTCCTCATCGAGCAGCCTTTGGGTGAAGCCGATCTGAGGCAGCATTCCTTGCTGAGATCAACTCTTCGCACACCCATCTGCCTTGATGAATCCATTGACTCCCCGGAAGCTGCAGCGGATGCCATCGCTTTCGGTGCTGTCGATATCATCAACATCAAACCCGGCCGTGTAGGCGGATATCTCGCCGCCCGCAAGATCCACGATCTCGCCGTGGCCAACGGCATCGCAGTGTGGTGCGGAGGCATGCTGGAGACCGGACTGGGACGCGCCGCGAATGCTGCGCTCGCCGCCCTCGACGGGTTCACTCTGCCGGGTGATATCTCCGGCTCGGACCGCTTCTTCGCCGAAGACATCACAACCACTACGATCAGAATGCACGACGGCATCGTCGATGTGCCCCGCGGGCCGGGCATGGGCATAGAGGTCGATAGGGCGAAGGTCGAGAGATACCGGACGCGTCTGCAGGAGGTGCCTCTGCCATGAAGGCCCCCGACCTCGATACTCTCAACCGGATCACCGATCCGCAGGCCGCGCGAATCCTGCTCGGAGGCGATGGCGTGCTCATCGTCGCCGCACGGCACCCGGTGGAAGGGCCAAGCGTATCGGAACTGCGCGTCTTGCCCCTGACCAGCGTAGGACCTGCCCGGTCGTTGACATCCGGGCACAATGACACCGCGCCCGCACTGTCTCCGGATGGGACGATGGTCGCATTCCTCAGAGCGAACGCCGGCAGCTCCGATCTCTGCCTGGTCCCGGTAAGCGGCGGTGAGGTCACCATTCACACCACTGGACTGGCGGCGCTCGGCACCCCTGTGTTCTCTCCGGACGGGACCACGATAGCGCTGCCCTGCCTTGTCGACGAGGAACCAACGGAGCCTCGGGCTGCGCTGGTGGTTGATGGCGAACCTGCTCATAAGATCGATGGTCTGGGATGGATCGGAACGGCACGCAGCCGAATCCGGCTAATTCCAGTCGGCGGTGGAGACAGCACGGACATCCTCACCGATGGCAACAGCACTGACCCGAAGTGGTCACCGGATGGACGCATGCTGGCATTCGTGCGCACCCGCGCCACCGCCTCAGCGCGAGTGCCGGCGCAGGAGATCGGCCTCGTCGACACCGATGCTGTGACCAGAAGCCTGCGTTTCCCCTGGGCCGCGCACAGCCTGAGTGGGCCACTGGTGTGGACGCCCGAGAGCACCGCCGTGATCGCGATCGGTCAGATGGTTCCGGGTATCGAACTGCCCAGGCTGACCCGGCTTGATCTGGACACCTCAAGGATCACGATGCTCACCGATGACCTTGATCTCGGGGTGATGGGCGGTGGGTCCGGATACCCCGGGGGTGCTCCAGTCTTCGGTGAGGACGCTCGTCTCTATTTCTGCGTGCGTGAAAGGGGGCGCAGCATACTGGTGTCGATCGACCTCGACGCACCGCGGGGCGCTGGCGGGGGAGTGGAGGTTCTCCACCACCCAATTTCTGCGACCGCGGTTATCAGCGGCCTCGATGTGGTCGGCACCGTTGCCGTGATGCGAGTGTCTGATGCTGATCGACCTGGTGAGATCATGGCGCTCGACGTCGAATCGGGTGAGGTGCGCGAGCTGACGCATTTCTGGGACGAGGACATTCCCGACGCCGCTTTCATCCGGCCGAGGAGTTTGAGATTTTCCATCTCCGATGGCTTCGAGGTCCACGGATGGCTGTTGCGTGCCGAGTCGACGGAAGGGCCAGCGCCCACGCTGCTCGACATTCATGGCGGCCCGCACAATGCCTGGACCGGAGTCGCTGACATCGCACATATCTACCATCAGGTGCTGGCAGCGGAGGGGTGGAACATCCTCACTCTCAATCCACGGGCCTCCGATGGCTATGGTTCCCGGTTCCTGAAAGCTACCCGAGGCGCATGGGGCGAGGCCGATGAGAAGGACTTCCTCGAACCGCTCGACGCCTTGATCGAAGAGGGCCTGGTCGACTCGGATCGGGTTGCCGTCACCGGATACAGCTACGGCGGTTACATGACCTGTTGGCTGACATCGAAGCATCCTGAACGCTTCACTGCGGCCGTTCCTGGAGGGCTCATCTGCGATCTGGACATGTTCGCAGCCACCAGCGATATGGGGCCGCACCTGTGCGAGGTTGAGTTCGGTTCGCAGGCCTTCGACCATCTCTCGCCCATCCATCACGTGGACCGGGTCGCTATGCCCACACTCATTCTCCACGGTCAGGAGGATCAGCGCTGCCCCGTCGACCAAGCGGAGCTGTGGTATTCGAGGATCCGGGGGAATGGAGTTGAGACCAGGCTCGTCGTCTACCCGCAGAGCTCGCATGTGTTCATTCTCAACGGACCTGTGACGCACCGCCGAGACTACAACCAACGGGTCATCGAATGGGTGAGGACGCACACTCCTTCTGCCTGATCTGTCCGTTGCGGACGCTAGGTGCCCCTGGCCCTAATGTCCTGGGGCACCGGGCGCGCTGCTGTCTCCCGGCGCTGCTCAGGAGGAGGGGGGCGACTCCGCACATATACGGGGAGGACGCCGCTCGGAGTGGGGATGGCTCCACGCAGGCGGAGGGGAGGACGTCGCTCACAATGAGGGGACGGCGGCGATGAGTTCGCGCGTATATTCCTGCTTCGGAGACTCCATGATGTCGAGGGTTTCGCCCACTTCCACCAGTCGTCCCCCTCTCATCACCGCGACTCGTTCGCAGATTGCCCGAACGACCGCCAGGTTGTGGCTGATGAAAAGCAGTGAGAACCCGAGCTCCTGTTGCAGTTCTCGCAGCAGATTGAGTACCGTGCCCTGGACCGAGACATCGAGAGCCGAGGTGATCTCGTCAGCCAGGATGACTTCGGGTTTGGCTGCGATGGATCGGGCCACTGCCACCCGCTGCCGCTGACCACCCGAGAGTTCAGCCGGCATACTGGCGGCGCGATCGGCCGGTAGTGACACGGAGTTGAGAAGTTCGCTCACACGGGCGGCACGCGACCGTGTTGAGGGGCGAGGTTCGTTCTCTCTGCGATGAGCCGCGACGATTGCCTCGTCGAGGGATTCGCCAATCGTCCGGCGAGGATCGAAGCAGGATTGGGGATCCTGGAAGACCATCTGAATGCGTCTGCGTTCCTTCACCGCCGTTCCCGTGGCGTTTGAGATCACAGTGTCTCCGAGGCGGATGTGTCCTGCCGCTGGTTCAGTCAGACCGACAGCGGCTCTGGCCAGGGTTGATTTGCCAGAGCCTGATTCCCCGACGAGCCCGAGGATCTCCCCGGGAACTAGGCGCAGACTGACCGAATCGACGGCTGTGAATGTGTTTGCCCCGCGACCGTAGCTGATACTCACGGAATCGAAACTCAGTGCTCGGGTCATCGTGACTCCTCCTCGAAGATGGGTGCAGATGCCGCGGGGGTCCCCGACACTGAATTGGTTGTCGAGGAGGCCTCCGGGCCGGGGGCACATTCCGCATCGGACCGTTCCTGCTGATCCGCCTCGGCGAGGAAGTCCGTGCCATCGGGGATCGACGGCAGCGGCACATCACGGGGTGTCGACATGGTGGGAACCGTTGCCAGCAGAGCCCGGGTGTAGGGGTGCTCTGCGTGACCTGCACGCAGAGCTTCTGCGGAAATGTTCTCCACCAGATGGCCCCGGTACATCACGAGAACACGTGTACACAGCGACGTGACGACGGCGATGTCGTGGGAGACGAAGACGATCGATGTCCCCACATCTGCATTGATCTGACGCAGGAGGGCGAGAATCTCCGCTTGAACCGTGACGTCGAGAGCAGTGGTCGGCTCATCGGCAAGGATGAGGGAAGGAGAACCCATGAGTCCGGCAGCGATCATTGCGCGCTGACGCATTCCGCCGGAGAACTCGTGCGGATACTGCCCGTAACGACGGCGGGCGTCGGGGATGCGGACATCTTCCAGGCGCTCGATCGCGCGATCACGGGCCTGGGCGCGGCTCAGCCCCAAGTGCAGGAGACCAGTTTCGGCGACCTGACCACCGACATGGAGGGCAGGATTGAGTGACGCCATGGGGTCCTGGAAAACCATGGCCAGCTTCTCACCGAAATGGCGGTCCAAACGTGCGGGGTGTCCATCGGCCCTGATTGTGAGGTCCTCTCCGTCGAAGTGAGCGGAATCGGCACTCACATACAGTGGGGACTCGATGAGCCCTGCCAGCGACATGAGCGTCAGGCTCTTGCCGGAACCGGATTCGCCGACGATGCCAACGATCTCGCCCCGGCCGATGTCAAAGGACACACCTTTGACGAGGTCGTTCGGTTCTCCATGATGCCCAGATGCGCTGACTCGCAGATTGCGCACGGAGTACACCGCGTCCTCTGACAGAGAGAGGGTGGAGGAGGCGGGAGATTCGAGAACTGCCTCCCGGGCCTTCTGACGTCGGCGGAACTTGGCGATGACCGAACTGCGGGCTCCGGTGCCCAGCGCGGCGCCCAGCACCTCGCCGAGGAGCACGAAGGTGAGTCCCGCAAGAATGATTGCTATTCCCGGAACCAGAGCTGCCGCAGGGTTCACGAAGATCCGGCTCATGCCCTCGCTGAGCATCCGCCCCCAGTCGTAGTGAGGCACCTGTATGCCGAGGCCCAGAAACGACAGACCGGCGAACGAGACCAGTGCATTGCCCGAGGTGACCGCGGCATTGACTATGAGCGGGTCTCGGACATTGGGCAGGACATGACGCAGCACCGTCTTCCAGACCGGCACACCGAGAACATGGGCCGCGGAGATGAAATCACGGCCCCACACCGAGGCTCCAAGGTTGTGGGTGAGCCGACCATATGAGGGGACCATGGCAATGGCGATCGCCAGGGTAGCGGCGAGCCCGCTTTGACCAAGAATCACCGAAAAGGAGATGGCCAGCAGAAGCCCGGGGAAGGCCACACCGATATTGATGCCCGCGACAATCCACTGACCGAATCGGCCGCCCAGGATGAATGGCAGCAGTCCGACGACGATTCCGACGCTGACGCCGACTGCTGTGGCTGCCAGCGCCATCGTCACGGAAAGGCGGGCGGCGACGAGCGTGCGCAGGAGGATATCGCGGCCGCTGCCGTCGGTGCCGAACGGATGCTCCGGACTCGCTCCGGTGGCGATTTTGGAGGTGTCGGTGGCGGCGGCTGAGGTCCCCCAGATCACAGGTCCCAGGACGACGAGGAACAAGAGCGCCGCGCACGCCAGGAGGGCGAGCATTCCTAATGGTGTGCGCAGGGAAGCGATAAGTCTGCGGGAAGTAGTCATGCTGCATCCAATGTGGTTCGGGGATCAAGCAGAATCAGAGCGATATCGACGACTAGGTTGATGAGCAGAACGACGAGACCGTAGAAGATGACGATCGCCTGGATGAGCGGATAGTCCTTGCCCTGTATGGAATCGACGATGACTCCACCGAGCCCCGGCCAGGCGAAGATGCTTTCGACCAACACAGTCCCGGCGATCATTCCACCCAGGAGCAGACCGGAGATCGTCAGGGTCGAGGTCAGCAAATTGGGCAGCACATGTTTGCCGTACAGGCGGATCGATGACATTCGCTTCGAGCGCGCGGTGCGGATGTAGTCCTGTCGCAGAACTGTCAGGCTCTCAGCTCGAACGATCCTGGTCAGCGCCGCTGTAGGCCCGATCGCCAGTGCGATGACCGGCAGTACATAGGAAGCGGGACCGGTCCGCCCGGCCACAGGCAGAAGATCGAAGCTCACAGCGAAGAGATAGACGAGAATGATACCGGCCAGGAACTCTGGAATCACGGCGACGACCGCGGTGACGGAGGTGAATCCGATCTCGGTGCCGTGCCGTTTGCCGGAACGAGTGAGGGCACCGAACATGAGCCCGAGACACACTGCCACGACCAGCGCTATCGCCACGGCGATGAAGGCGAGCTCCAGTGTTGCCGGTGCCCTCCCGGTGATGACATCGATGACTGGAATGCGCAGGCTGATCGAGTCTCCGAGGTCCCCGGAGAAGAGACCTCTCCAGAACGCCAGGTATTGGATGATCAGAGGTTTGTTGAGGCCGAGCTCGACCCTTCTGGCCTCCACTGCTTCGGGGGGAGCGGCTTCCCCCGCCGAGGCTCGGGCCGGGTCACCGGGTATCAGTTGTACGAGCAGGAAAGAGATCGTGACCAGGACGAACAGGGATATGAGGATGTATCCGAATCTCCGCAGCAGGTACATCGTCATCGGATGCCCGACGAGAGCCGATGCCCGTGTGGGTGCGGCGTGGCCCGGTGGTGCTTGGCCGGGGGCTGTTTGCACGGTCAAGGGTGATTGTCCTGTCACTCCAACCTCCTCGTTGAGTTGGTGAGTACCTCCAGTCTCGAGTATTCCAATGTGATGACCGGCACCACTTCGTCGAATCCCCCAGCGATCCGATGGGCGACTTGTCCAAGTGACCAACGAGCGGCAGAGAGCCGGCGTCTGCCGCTAGGATGAATCGATGGTGCCTGATTTCCCCACACATGTGCGTCTCACCCAAACGTCGCCCGGATCCTCATCTCTGCGTTCCCCTCTGCCGCGGCTGTCCTCACAACTGACCCTCGAACGAATCCTCGATGACCTCGGTTCCACTCTGCTCAATCCGCTCACCACAATCGCTGAGCCTCATCAAGCGGTGACCGGCGTGGTTGCCTTCGACCCCCACGATGATCAGATCATTCCCGCCGGGTCGATCGTCTTGGGCATCGGTCTTGCTGATTCCGCCGATATCCGGCGATGTCTGGGAAGCATGGCGGCAGCGGGCGCGCGTGTACTCATCGTGCGAGGACCGGGGGAAGTGTTGGAGCCGCTCTCCCGGGCCGCTTATGGACACGGGATCTGCGTGTTCACCCTGGTGTCCGGAGCTTCGTGGACGCAGCTGAGCAATCTCATCAATTCTCTGCTCGTCGATCCGCGCGGGGTCGATGACACTGAAACTATTGATGGGCTCCCCGGCGGGGACCTCTTCGCAGTAGCGAATGCGATCGGCTCGCTGCTGGGTGCCCCGATTACCATCGAGGATCGCAATTCCCGGGTTCTCGCCTTCTCCTCGGGTCAGGACGCCGCGGATGGCCCACGTATCGAAACGATCCTCGACAGGCAGGTACCCGTCGAATACACGCGCAGGCTGCAGTCTGCCGGGTTCTTCACCAGGTTGTATTCCTCGACTGATCCGGTATCAATCAGACTCGATGTCGACGGGGTCGAGATCAAGAACCGTGTGGCGATCGCGGTCCGTGCCGGGGGAGAGATTCTCGGCTCAGTTTGGGCAGCCCTGCCCGATGAGATCGACGAGGAGCGGGCGCAGATACTGAAGGACATGGCCAAGATCGCAGCCTTGCACATGCTCAGGCTTCGAGCAGGTGACGGACTGGATCGCCGGCTGAGGGCCGACCTCCTCGCCACCGCGCTCGAGGGCGGGGACGGTGCCGGGTACGCGATCCGAAAGCTGGGCGTCGAATCGTCTCCGATCGCGGTCTTCGCGCTCGGAGTCGACCCGGACGAGAGTTCGCAATTGGACGAAGCCATCGAGACTCAGAGGATCGCCGACGCCATCAACGTCTACCTAGCCGCGGTGCGCCCGCAGGCAAGTGCGGCGCGCCTGGGCGGCACAATCTTCGGGATACTTCCGGTCAACGACGTAGACGCCGGGGAGGCTCAGACGCAGAGGTTGGTCAACGACCTAGTTGCCCGGGTGGGAACTCGTGTCAGGGTCTGCGGCGGGATCGGACCGATCGTCACGGATTCGCGGGACCTGCTCAGCGCGAGAGAGGGCGCGCGTCGAGCTCTGCGCGTCTGCCTTGACCGTGGAGACCGCAGTGTTTCGGTGGCTGTGCTTTCACGAGTCTATGTCGATTCGCTGTTGCTGGACCTGCGCGACCAGGTGTCACTGCGTCATGATCAATTGACCGGACCAGTGCACAGACTGCATGACTACGACTTGAGCAATCACACCGACTTCGTGCTGACTCTCGATACCTGGTTGGCCTGCATGGGCGATGTCAGCAAAGCAGCCGATCTTCTCCACGTCCATGCGAATACTCTGCGATATCGACTGCGGCGCCTGGCAGAGATCGCCGATTTGGATCTCGAGGATCCGGATGCGCGATTCGCCGCCCAGCTCCTGTTGCGGATAGATCCGCAACTGGCTTCGGGAGATGCGGAGACGCACGCAGGATCATGAAGGAGCTCAAAGCGGGAGGGACCTGATCTGTCTCGATTCACAGCAGACTTGGCTCTCCTCACCGGATCTGTGCTCAGTCCGCGTCGAAGTCGAAGGGGTCGGCGATCGGCTCACCCGTCGTTGACTCGGCCAGGCGGAGGAAACCGTTCGTGATGTGATCGCCGAGGTGGGTCGCCGCAGCATCCGGATCGATTCGTTTCACGGCATCGACGATGGCCTGGTGCTCACTGTGGACCTGATTGAGACGGTCCGAGCTGTCAAGAGTGAGGTCCCATGGGAAGGCTCGCCACCGGGTCGCGATGTCATCACGCAGGGCAGGCAGTCCGCACCGGTCGTAGAAGAAGAAGTGGAACTCCTCGTTGCGGGTATTGCGTCCCATTGCATCGCCCTCCTCGCTGGCGGAGTCCAGGGCCTCGAGGAGCTTCTCTGCCTGGCGCAGCTCGTGACGGGAGATCCTTGTCGTCGCGCGAGCGATAGCGAAGGTCTCGGTGAGCTTGCGGGTGATGAACAGAGACTTGAGCCGGTCGATGTCGACGCCGGCGACACGGACACCGCGGTGAGCCTCGGAGGACACAAGGCCTTCGGACTCGAGAATCCGCAGGGCTTCACGGACCGGGGTGATCGAGGCGCTGAACCATTCTGCCACTTGGTCCTGGCGCAGGCGTTCGCCGCGTTCGAGTTCGCGGCCGAGGATCTTCCTGCGCAGGCCGAGGACGATCATGTCACGCTTCGTTGAAGCCGACTCTTGATCCATCTGCCGTTTTCCTTCGTTCTGCTCGTCGCTCTCACTACACGTGCTTACGATCGTCACGTCTGACTTGATGAGTCTATCCCGATCAATAGATTCTATCGTTAATAATGCATTCTCAGTCAGAAGATGTATTATTTGAACGTCAACTCGTGAAAACTCGCTGTGGAGGCCCCTTGCACGCTGAACTTCCCTTATCCGGGATCACCGTCATCAGTTGCGAGCAGGCTGTGGCCGCTCCCTTCGCGTCTCGGCAACTCGCCGATCTCGGTGCTCGTGTGATCAAGATCGAACGACCCGGAACCGGGGACTTCGCTCGCGGCTACGACACCACGGTCAACGGAATGGCGAGCCACTTCGTGTGGCTCAACCGCAACAAGGAGAGCCTGAGCCTCGACCTCAAACACCCGGAGGGTAAGAAGATCCTCAACAACCTCGTCGCTGAGGCCGACGTGTTCATCCAGAACTTCGCCCCCGGCGCCGCCGAGCGACTGGGCTTCGGCGCCGAAGAGCTGCGCGGCATGAACGATCGACTCATCTACGCCTCGATCTCCGGATACGGACCAGACGGACCGTACAAAGATGCCAAGGCATACGATGCACTTGTGCAGGCCGAGGCAGGTTTGGTCTCTGTGACGGGGACTGAGGATCATCCCGCGAAGACGGGAATCTCAACGGCGGACATCTCCGCCGGAATGTACGCGTATTCCGGCATTCTCACCGCGCTGTTCAATCGTGAACGCACCGGCGAGGGCGCCACCTTGCAGATCAGCCTCTTCGACTCCCTCGTCGAATGGATGGGCTACCCCCTCTACTTCACCCACGGCAGCGGCACCCGCCCCACTCGGGCCGGAACCTCGCACGCTGCCATCGCCCCCTATGGCGCCTTCACCTGCGGCGACGGCACCCAGATCATGCTGGCGATCCAGAACGAACGCGAATGGAAGAGCTTCGCCACCCAGGTCCTTGGTCGAGAGGACATGGTCACCGACGAACGCTTCGACCGGGCAGCCCACCGCTACGCCCACCGCGGTGAGCTGCAAACCATCATCGAAGCAGTCTTCGCCGACTTCACCGGCGCGCAATGCGACGAGCTCCTCGAAACCGCCAAGGTCGCACACTCGCGGCAGCGGGACATGACCGAGATCGCAGATCACCCCCAGCTGGTCGAACGCGATCGCTGGCAGGACGTCGGTTCCCCGGTCGGGCCGATCCCGATGCTGCTGCCTCCGGTCGGTATGTCCGGGGTTGAACCTCGGATGGATCCGATTCCCGATGTCGGAGACCATACGGACACCATCCTCGGCGATCTGGGAATCAGTCCTGAGAAGGTTGCCGAACTCCATCGCGAAGGAGCAGTCTGATCACCATGGCCGAACAACCTGACACAACACCGGCCTTCGCGTATACGTCTCTGCTGCCCACCAGCGGTGCGGGGCCGGCCATGCGCCGCCTCGACATCGACGGTGTGAAGCAGATCCACGCCGAGGTGGCCGACCAGTCCAGATCCTTCCTGCAGGTCGCGCCGTCGACGCTGGCCGACCTCGCCGAGGTGGCCTTCAAAGAGGTCTCGCACTACCTGCGCACCGACCACCTGGCCAGCCTGCGCGCCATCATCGACGATCCGGAGGCCAGCGCCAACGACGTCTTCGTCGCCCTCGACTTGTTGCAGAACGCTTCGGTCTCGGCTGGGGAGATCCTGCCGATGTGCCAAGACACCGGCACCGCGATCGTCTCCGCCAAACGCGGACCCAATGTGCTCACCGACGGTGACGACGCGAAGCACCTCTCGGCCGGCATCCACAAGGCGTACGAAGAGCTCAACCTTCGTTACTCACAGTTGGCTCCGGTCAGCCTCTTCGAAGAGAAGAACACGGGCACCAACCTGCCCGCACAGATCGAAGTGGGCCTCAGCCCAGACGATGACTACGAGCTGCTGTTCATGGCCAAGGGTGGGGGAAGTGCGAACAAATCCTTCCTCTACCAGGAGACGAAGGCCGTGCTCAACGAGTCATCGATGCTTGACTTCCTGGCGGAGAAGATCTCGACCCTCGGCACAGCAGCCTGCCCGCCCTACCACCTGGCAGTGGTCATCGGCGGACCCTCGGCGGAGTTCACGCTCAAGACCGCGAAGCTTGCCAGCGCCCACTACCTCGATGACCTGCCGACGGCCGGTGACGCGACAGGCCACGGATTCCGCGACACGGACTTCGAAGACACCGTGTTCAAGCTGACGCAGACGCTCGGGTTCGGCGCCCAGTTTGGGGGTAAGTACTTCTGCCACGACGTGCGCGTCGTCAGGCTCCCCCGCCACAACGGATCGCTGCCGATCGCCATCGCCGTGAGCTGCTCGGCCGACCGGCAGATCATTGCCCGCATCAACGCCGAGGGTGTCTTCATCGAAGAGCTCGAGCACGATCCCGCCAGGTTCCTGCCGTCGATGGGCCGGGTCGAGGAGATCGAATCCGGCAATGTCACCGAGGTAGACCTCGACCGTCCCATGCCAGAACTCCAGTCACAGCTGAGCCAACTGGCCGTAGGAGACAGACTCTCACTGTCCGGCACCGTGATCGTGGCCCGAGACATCGTCCACGCGAACCTGCGGCAGCGGTTGGACGAGGGCGGGCGGCTGCCCGACTACTTCAAGGACCACCCCATCTACTACGCGGGACCGGCCAAGACTCCCGAAGGAATGCCTTCGGGATCGTTTGGACCGACCACCGCTTCACGGATGGACACCTATGTCCGTCAGTTCCAGGAAGCCGGCGGGTCGATGATCATGCTCGCCAAGGGCAACCGCTCGGCTCAGGTGAAGAACTCCTGCGCCGAATTCGGCGGATTCTACTTAGGCTCCATCGGCGGGCCCGCGGCCCGTCTGGCCCAGGACTGCATCACCGAGGTCGAAGTCCTCGACATGGAGGACCTCGGGATGGAAGCAGTGTGGCGGATCAAAGTTGAGGACTTCCCGGCCTTCATCATCACCGACGACAAGGGCAATGACTTCTTCGACAGCACTGGACCGGATACGACGATCGGACTCGGGCGGACGAGAACAGCCAAGGACGGCGCCCGGCTGGACTGAACCGGCCACGGACCACCACGAATACGGCCACGTCGGGCCACCTCGGCGAGGCAGACAATCACAACTCCAGCAGCAGAGGAAAAGGACTTCGAGATGGCAGTCAGCAGCGAAGAGCAGATGATGATCGATACGGTCGCCGAGTTCATCGACCACGACGTCAAACCCCACGTCAACCGGGTCGAGCACGCCGACGAATATCCGGAGAAGTGGATCCAGACCATGAAGGACATGGGCATCTACGGACTCGCGATCGACGAGCCCTGGGGCGACGGCAAGGTCTCGACCGAGGCATATGCGCTCATCACGCAGGAACTGGCCCGCGGGTGGATGTCCCTGGCCGGTGCCATGGGCGGGCACACCGTCGTGGCCAAGCTCATCGCCGAATACGGCACAAGCGAGCAGAAGGACAAGTACCTGCCGCGCATGGCCACCGGTGAACTGCGTGCGACCATGGCCCTGACCGAACCCGGCGGCGGCTCCGACCTGCAGGCCATGCGCACCTCGGCGGCCAAGGACGGCGAGGACTACGTCATCAACGGCTCGAAGACCTGGATCACCAATGCCCGCAAGTCCGATCTCATCGCACTGCTGTGCAAGACCGACCCGTCCGCCGAGCCCAGGCATAAGGGCATTTCGATCATCCTTGTCGAGAAAGGCGAGGGTTTCACGGTGTCGAAGAACCTCTCGAAGCTCGGTTACAAGGGTGTCGAGACCTGCGAACTCGTGTTCGAGAACCTGCGCCAGCCGCAGTCCCAGCTGCTCGGCGGGGCAGAGGGAGTCGGATTCAAGCAGATGATGAAGGGCCTGGAGATCGGCCGCATTCAGGTCGCCTCCCGCTCACTCGGCGTGGCCCAGGCTGCGCTGAACGACGCGGTGAAATACGCGCAGGAGCGCGAATCCATGGGCAAGCCGATTTGGCGTCACCAGGCCGTGGGCAACCAGCTGGCGAAGATGGCGACGAAGCTCGAGGCCGCCCGGCAGCTCGTCCTCCACGCGGCTCGCACCTACGACTCGGGTGAGCGCGTGGACATGGAGGCCGGCATGGCCAAATACTACGCCTCAGAGATGGCCGCCGAGGTGGCCCTTGATGCCATCCGAGTCCACGGCGGTTACGGATATTCCACCGAGTACGACGTCGAACGCTACTACCGTGACGCCCCGCTGATGATCGTCGGCGAGGGTACCAACGAAATCCAGCTGAACGTCATCGCCAAGCAGCTCATCGGCCGGAATAAGGCCTGAAATCGGACCAGCCTGAGGAAAACGAGGGAAACTCGCAATGACGCATAAACCCAGACCACGCCCGGATACCCCGCACTTCATGACCGAGGACAGACTCGAGATCCAGGCGCTCGCCCGCGAGTTCGCCCACGACGTCGTCCTCCCGCTGGCCAACGAACTCGACCCCATCGAAGGACAGTTCCCCGATTGGTTCATCAAACAGATGGCCGACATGGGGTTCTTCGGCATTTTGATTCCCGAAGAATACGGGGGCCTCGGATTGGGTGTCTTCGAGTACTGCCTCGTCGCCGAGGAACTCTCCAGAGCCTGGATGAGCGTGGGTGGACTTCTGGCGCGGGGCAACGGGATGGGCGGTGGCTTCTCACCCGAACAGGAAGCCCGGCTGCTGCCGAAGGTCGCCACAGGTGAGTATTTGGGTGCCTTCGCCCTGTCCGAGGCAGAAGCCGGATCCGATGTCGCCAACATCCGCTGCAAAGCCGAACGGGCTGCTGATGGTGGGTGGGTCATCAACGGAACGAAGATGTGGTGCACGTTCGCTGACCAGGCCGATTACATCATTCTCTTCGCTCGCACCTCCACCGACGAGGCCAAGCGCCACCGTGGAATCTCAGCATTCCTCGTTGAGAAGAACCGCGGTGAGTTCCCCGAGGGTATGTCGGGGACTGCTGTGAAGAAGATCGGGTACTTCGGATGGAAGACCTGGGATCTGGCCTTCGACGACTTCCACCTGCCCGCCGAAGCACTGCTTGGCGAGGAAGATCGTGGCTTCTACCAAGCGGTCTCGGGACTTGAAGTCGGTCGTGCTCACACAGCGGCCCGCTCGATCGGGTTGGCGCAGGCGGCGTTGGAGGACTCGATCGCGTACTTGAAGCAGCGGGTCCAGTTCGGGCATCCTCTGGCTGATTTCCAGCATCTGCGGTTCAAGGTCGCCGACATGGCCGCCCAGATCGAAGCATCGCGGGCTCTGATGTATCACGTGTGTACACAGATCGATTCTGGTGCACGCTGTGACAAGGAGGCGGCGATGGTGAAGTATCTGGCTGCGGAGATGGCGGAGAAGGTCACTTCTGAGGCCGTGCAGATCCATGGTGGTGCCGGGTACACGAAGGACTTCGCCGTCGAACGTCACTGGCGTGATGCCCGGTTGACGAAGATCTTCGAGGGCTCGTCTGAGATCCAGATGCGCATCATCTCCGATGAACTGTTAGGACGTTGACATGACTGAGATCAACCTGCAGGACTGGGTCGGCCGATCCAGCACCGAAGAAGACATTGCCTCTCCGATCAGCGCTGCCCGCTTGGCCACGTTGCTCGAACAGGACTTATCGTCGTCGGCCGAGCCAGCGACGCTGTTCCCAGTGGGGCACTGGTTGCACTTCGCCGAAGACGACGTTCCGATGAGCGAGCTGGGAACAGACGGTCACGTGAAGCTCGGCGGATTCATGCCGCCGGTCGGACTGCCTCGGCGCATGTGGGCCGGCAGCAAGCTGCAGTTCCATTCACCGATTCTCGCCGGGCAGAAGCTGTCGCGGACGACGACTATCGAATCGATTACGGAGAAGACCGGCGGCAGCGGATCCCTCTGCTTCGTTGTGCTGCGCCACGAGGTCTCCGCCGATGGAAACCTCGCGACAACGGATCGGCACACGATCGTCTACCGGGAAGCCACCTCGGCGCCAGAAGGATCCGCGGCGGCACCAGCGCGTGCGGATTCCCCGGCACCCGAAGGGTGGGACTGGGTGCGCTCGGTGCGACCCAACGAGGTTACGCTCTTCCGCTACTCAGCTCTGACGTTCAACTCCCATCGCATCCACTACGACCACCCGTATGTGACGGGCGTCGAAGGGTATCCGGGACTCGTCACCCACGGCCCGCTGACCGCAACACTCCTGCTCGACGCATTCATGAAGAACCATCCAGAGGCGAGCGTCGCCACTTACGACTTCCGCGCGAAGTCACCCCTGTTCGCGAACGAGCAGATTCACCTCGTCGGTCGCAGCACCGGAGCGAACACTCATGAACTCGAAGCCATCGGACCCGATGGTCAGACCGCGATCGCGGCAACAGTGACGACCAGGGAAAGCTGAGGAGCACCCATGCCTGAGACACGACCGGCACCACTGACCGGATTGAAAGTCGTCGAGATCTCTGCCTTCGTCGCAGCACCCCTGGGTGCTATGACCCTGGCACAACTGGGTGCCGACGTTATCCGCATCGACCCGATCGGCGGCAACATCGACGCCAACCGCTGGCCGATCAGCGATGACGGGACGTCGATCTATTGGGCGAGCCTGAACAAGGGCAAGCGCTCGGTCACCCTGGATCTCAAGTCCGAAGAGGGACAGAAGATCGCGACCGACCTCATCGCCGAGGCAGGCACCCTGGTGACGAACCTGCCCGCCCGCGGATGGCTGAGCTACGACAATCTCGTCCAGCACCGTGAGGATCTGGTCATGCTGCGTCTCAATGGGTCCCATGATGGGAAGCCGGCCGTGGACTACACGATCAATGCGGCCAGCGGGTTCCCGATCATCACCGGCGATGACGAGCGTCCGGTCAACAATGCCATCCCGGCGTGGGACGTCATCGCCGGCCTGTACATTGCCAATGGCATTACTGCCGCTGAGCTCGATCGTCGGACCTCGGGCAAGGGGCAGGAGATCAACCTCGCTCTGTCCGATGCGATGCTCGCAACCGTCGGCAACCTCGGCTACATCGCCGAGGTGCAGTCGACCGGTAAGACTCGTGGACCGCTGGGCAATGGCCTCTATGGTGCCTACGGGCAGTCGTTCAAGACCTCGGACGAACGCGAGATCATGGTTGCCGTCATCTCGAACAAGCACTGGCGCGGACTGGGCAAGGCGACTGGGCTGAGCGAGAAGCTCGAGATGATCGGGCCCATGCTCGACGTTGATCTCACGACCGAAGGCGGTCGGTTTGAGGCTCGCGAAGCCATCGACGCTGTGGTGCGTCCGTGGTTCGCTGCGCACACTGTCGCCGAGGCTGCAGAGGCGTTGAGTGGTGCGGGTGTCCTGCAGGGGGAGTTCCAGACATTTGAGGAGCTCGTGAACAACGATCCATGGTGTTCGTTGGAAAATCCGCTGTTCAGCGAGATCGAGCAGCCAGGAGTCGGCCGTGTGATGGCTCCGAAAATCCCGCTGCACTTCGCCGGGACGCCTGCCGCCCAGGCTCTTCCGGCCCCCCAACTAAGTGGGGATACAGCGGAGGTGCTTACAAACGTGCTCGGTCTGAGCGTCGATGAGGTGACAGGACTGAAGCCGAGCGGAGTCATCGAGTGAGCCCAGCCGTCAACGGCTGAGAAAACTGCAGACATCAGCGGTGCCGG
>NZ_JBHFIH010000018.1:468938-510756 GCF_057334195.1 Brevibacterium sp. AGC70
GTGCCGGATCGTGTTCATCCACAATCCGGCACCGCTTCCATCTCACCTGGTCCCTCGCCGACTGCGACGAGGGACCAGACTACTTACACCTCGAGGTCACTCACCTGGCTCGGCCTTGTAGATGAGCTTCTTGTTGACGAACTCATCCATGGCCAGGGGGCCGAGTTCACGACCGATGCCGGAGCGTTTGACGCCACCGAAGGGCAGGAACTCCCGCGACTGCTCGGGAGTGTTGATGAAGACCATCCCCGCCTTGATCTGCTTGGCGATGGTCTCGGCCCGATCCGTATCGGAAGAGAACACGGCGGCACCCAGACCGAACGGAGTGTCATTGGCCAAGGCAACCGCTTCGTCCTCGGTGGAAGCCTTGTAGAGAATGACGGCCGGGCCGAAAATCTCTTCATGGTGCGCGTTCATGTCGGAACTGACATCGGTAATGACGGCAGGACTGACGAATGCGCCGGGCCCCTCGTACCTGGTGCCGCCGGTGTGCACGGTGGCACCCTGGCTGGCAGCCTTGTCGATCTGCTCGACGAATCGACTGGCGGCCTGTTCGGTCGACAGCGGGCTGAGTCGAGACTCATCGCTGTACGGGTCCTCGGGTGTGCGGGACTTGACCTTGGACACCATCTTCTCCAGTACCTCGGCGTAAAAGTCTTCCATGATGATCATGCGCTTCGGAGCATTGCAAGCCTGCCCGTTGTTGCCCAGTCGAGCGTTGAGGAGAGTCTTCACCGTGGTGTCGACATCGGCAGAATCAAGCACAATGTAGGGGTCAGAACCGCCGAGTTCGAGGACAACCTTCTTCAGGTTCTTTCCTGCCTCAGCAGCGACTGCCGAGCCGGCGCGTTCGGAGCCGGTCAGCGACACTCCATGGTTGAGCGGTGAGGGTAGAACGATGTCTGCGATCTGCTCATTGGAAGCATAGACGTTGATGTAGGCGTCTTGCGGCAGGCCCGACTCCTGGAAGATCTCTTCGATCACGCGGGCAGAGCGGGGGCAGTTCGGAGCATGCTTGAGGATGATCGTGTTTCCCAGCGCCAGGTTCGGTGCCGCGAAGCGTGCAACCTGGTAGTACGGGAAGTTCCAGGGCATGATTCCCAGCAACGACCCCACCGGCTCACGGTGGATATAGGCCTGAGCATCCTTGGGACCACGCAGGGGCTCATCTTCAATGAACTCCGCTGCGTTCTTGGCGAAGTACTTATAGATAAGCGAACAGAGAACGAGCTCTCCCTTGCCTTCCGGCAGCGGCTTGCCCATCTCAATCTGGATGATTTCGGCCAGTTCCTCAGAACGTTCCCTGTAAATGACCGACAGCTTCTCGAGAATTTTCGCTCGTTCTTCCACCGGGGTCTGCGACCAGACGGTGAAAGCCGCATCTGAACGCTCAAGTGCGCTGTGGATCTCGGCGTCCGTTGCGGTGTCAAATGATTCGAGCAGCTTACCGGTAGACGGATCGACAACACTGTACATTTCCACTCCTAGATTGTGGTTCATTAGCCGCATACGCATGAGCGGCTCAGGTGATGTGGCGTCTCCTGTCGAGACGCGGGCACTGCTTGACGTGTCAGTCCATCAGCCGTTTGACCATTTTCGACACGTAGTCTGCTTGTTGGAATTCCTTGAGGCTGACCATCGAATGAGACCGGGACAGTCCGCGGCCGCCCTCGATGAGTTTCGTGAACAGCACCTCATTGAGGTGGGCCATATCGCAGACATTGATCTTGAGGAGCAGATCGAACTCCCCGGTGGTTAACACCACCGATTCGACCTCCGGGATCTCTGTGAGCTGACGAGACTGTGCGACATGATCGATTCCCAGCTCACAAGAGATTCCGACGTAGACGGATATCGGCAACCCCAGCTTCGAGAGATCGACGGTCGTCGTGTATCCCGTGATGACGCCCCGTTCTTCGAGCTGATTGATTCGCTCGGACACGGCCGATGGTGACAGACCCACTTCCTTGGCCAGAGATCTCTGAGAACGGCGAGGATCTGCGACCAGCAGGTGGAGGATGTGAAGATCGATCTGGTCGAGAGGCTTCGCGCCGTTCTTCTCACTGGGGCTCGAGTTCTGAAGTGCCATGCTGTTCCTATTCCATGACGATGACGGTTCGAGCCCCTTCGGCTCTCTCCATACGGTCGAATCCTTCGAATGGGTCTGTCAAACCTATCCGATGGGTGATCATCGTGGCTAAATCCAGGTTCCCCTCCTGCACCTTGTCGATGAGCTTCGGTATATCCTTCTGCGGATCCGAGGATCCGAAGACCGACGAGCGCAGGGTCCGGTTGAAGTGGAAGATCTCCATTGCGCTGAGGCTGACCAGGTCATCGGCTCGTCCGACTCCGACGACCGTGCATTCTCCGCCGCGGCGAGTGGACTTCCACGCCAGTTTGATCGTCACCGACTTGCCGACGCATTCGAAGGCGTGGTCGACTCCCAGCCCTCCGGTCAGTGCCCGAATGTCCTTGGGCAGCTTCTCATTGGAGACCACGAAGTCCGTTGCGCCCAGGCTGCGAGCCAACTCTTCCTTATCGGAGTTGACGTCGACGGCGATGATCGACGAGGCCCCGGCCAGTTTCGCGCCGGCGATCGTAGAGAGGCCGATTCCGCCGAGCCCGATGACGAGCACGGTCTGACTCTTCTGCACCTTGGCGGTGTTGTTCGCGGCGCCGACTCCGGTGAGGACAGCACACCCCATAAGGGCCGCCTGGGTGAGATCGACGTCTTTGGGGATCGTGACGACGGCATGTGCGGGAAGCACGACCTCCTCGGCGAAGGCACCGACACCCAGTGCCTTGTACACGGGTTCCCCCTCGGGGCCGGTCGTGAACTGGGCTGCGGTGCCGGCCTTTTCAACGGCCGAACACAACCATGGTTCGCCATTGGAGCAGAACCAGCATTCCCGGCAGGGGGGAGCCCAATTGAGGATGACATGGTCCCCGACGTTGACGTCGGTGACGTCAGCCCCGACTTCGAGAACGACGCCTGAGGCTTCGTGTCCGAGGACCACGGGCATGGGTGATTGCACGGTGCCGTTGATGAACGACAGATCCGAGTGACATACACCGGCCGCAGCGACCTTGACATGCACGTCCGTCGCCGTCACCTCCGGAAGGTCATAGTCTCTGATGGATACTGGCCCTCCGGCCTGTTCGAGTACTGCCATTCTGACCATGCTGGTCTGTCCTTTCGTCTGCTGGCTGCGCTGTTCTACGCGGTCGGCTGTGAGTGAGCTTGTGTGTGGAGTGCGGCCGCATCAGGCCACATCTCCGATAGCGTCGGGTGCGGGTGGATGCTCAACGACAGGTCCTGCGCCGAGGCGCCCATTTCGATCGCGAGCACCATTTCACCGATGAGTTCCGAAGAATGCGGTCCCACGGCGACGGCTGAAACGATGGCGTCCGTAGCAGTCTCAATTTCGATTTCGACGTAACCGTTGGACTGGCCCATGGTTGCCGCTCGTCCGGAGAATCCGAGCGGCAGCTTCTGCGTTGTGGTCGTCCCTGCCGCCGGTGGTTCGCCCAGTCCGGGTTCGATCCGGGCGATGGCGATCTCTGGATCGGAGAACATCACCTGGGGGATCACCGTTGAGATCATGCGAACATTTTCTCCCGACACCGAGGCGGCCGCGACCTTGGCCTCGGCCGTGGCCTTGTGCGCCAAGGCGGGACCAACGACTACGTCGCCGATGGCGGCAATGTGTTTGCCTGCCCGACCTGCGGGGTCGACGGGAATGAGCCCGTCTGGTGTCGTGGAGATGCCGGCTTCGGCCAAACCCAGGTCGTCCGTATTGGGTCGTCGCCCGACCGCCACCAGGATGGCGTCGGCCGGGATACTGCGTTGGCCTGCCGCGGATTCGATGGTGATGCCCTCGGCAGTGACACCGACCGCCGAATTCCCGGTGAGGACCTCGATGCTCAACTCTTCGGCCCTGCGTGTGACTAAACGGGACGCGTGTGCCGGAGCATTCGGCAAGATCGTATCCAAGGCTTCGACGATGGTCACGGTGCTGCCGAGTTTGGCCAGTGCCGTGCCGAGCTCGATTCCGATGTAGCCGCCACCGACGACGACAAGCGCCTCAGGCAGGGAATCCAAGTCGAGAAGCGAAGAAGCATCGTGGATGAGCGGGTGGCTGAAGGGCAGCGGCGGAACTTCGATCGCTCTCGACCCGGTCGCGATGATCGCATCATTGAACTCATAGTGCTGGGGCGGGTGGTCCCCGTCCTTTTCTGCAACTCCGCGCCGGGGCCCGGTGAACATGAATCTGCCGGTGACGACTTCAACACCAGCGGTCTTCAGTCGTGAGGCCACGCCATGGGAGAGCCCAGTGACCATGGAGGTCTTCCACGTCTGAAACGCGCCCAGATCGACCGCGGGCACCGACAATGTTCCCGGTGCTAGATCTCGTGCCTTGGACCGAACCTCGGCGAGCTCGATGAGTCCTTTGGACGGGATGCAACCGTGCAGCAGACATGTGCCGCCGATCCCGGCGGGTCCGTCGGCATCGATGAGTGTGACCGAACGTCCGAGCGCGGCAGCTTCGAGCGCCGCGGTGTAGCCTCCGGGTCCGCCGCCAATGACGAGCAGGTCGACGCCCTCGGGCATCTCTCCGACCACCATCAGAAATCACCGGCCATCAGCAGCGTCGGGTTCTCCAACAACTGGGTGAGCAACTGCAGGAATGCACCCATATCGGCACCGTCGATGATTCGGTGGTCGGCGGACACGGCGATCGGCAGAACCTTGCGGATCTCTGGTCGACCGTCGACGGGCACCACCTTGTCGACGATCTTGCCGAAGCCGGCAATGGCCACCTCGGGCGGTCGGATGATCGGGGTGCCCAACCATCCGCCATAGGAACCGAAGTTCGTGATCGTGAATGTGCCCCGCGACATCTGTGCACTCGTGATGGTGCGCTCCCTGGCGCTCTGAGCCAGTTCCTGCGATTCACGAGCAAGGGCGAGCAGCATCTTCGAGTCGGCACCCTGGATGACGGGCACGAAGAGTCCGGCCGGAGTCGACACCGCCAGGCCGATGTTGCGCTGGCCCAGATAGGTGATGGTCTCGTTTTCAAGGTCTAGGGTGGAGTTGAACTCCTTGCGGTGGCGCAAGGCGATGGAGACGGCGCGGATGAGGAAGGGCAGGAAGGTCACCTTCTCATTGCGCCCGATCGCTTGCAGCTGCGTATTGAGTGTGGCCCGTGCTTCCACCAGGCCGGTGGCATCGATTTCGCGGAAGTCCGTGATGTGCGGAATGGTCTGCCAGGACTCGACCATGTTCTTCGCGATCGTGCGCCGGAGGCCGCGAAACGGTACGGACTCGTCCGCGTGAATCGGCTCGGTCCGCGTCGGTTCGGCCCGTTTCTGATCGGCCGAGGTGCCGGCAGCAGTCGACGCGCTTGCGCCGGCCGAAGCCGAGGCCAGCGAACCGGTTCCAGCACCCGCTTCCGCCGAAGAACCTGGCCCACCTGCGATGGCGCCGGAGCCTGACTCCGCGGTCGGGGTCTGAGACGACGTGTTCGGCACGGTGAGGAAACCGTCGACATCAGCCTTCGTGATGCGACCGGCGGGCCCGCTGCCTGCGACGTCTTTGAGGTCGACACCGGAGTCGTGGGCGAACCTTCGCGTCGCGGGGGAGGCGAGGACTCGTGGAGCACCTCGTGGTTCCCGAGCGGCACCCTCATCGGAGATCGCACCTGATTCGGGAGCCGCACCTGATTCGGGTGCTGCGTTCGACGCGGGGGAGTACTCGGCACCGAACGGTGCGATGGAGTCTTCACCGGCGGCCACATCTGCACTGTCGTCCAGTGCGATCTCGACGAAGGTAGCACCCACGTTGATGAAGTCGCCTGGGCTGCCGGCGAGTTTCGTGACGACTCCGGCCACAGGAGAGGGGACTTCGACCATGGACTTGTCGGTCTCGACTTCAGCGAGCACCTGATCGGGAACGACGGTGTCACCCACGGAGACTTTCCAGGACATGATCTCAGCCTGATCGAGCCCTTCGCCGACGTCTGGGAGTCTGTAGACGAAATCGGTCATGACGCCGCCACTACTTTCTTCGCTTCTTCGACGACACGGTCGACTGTGGGGAGGAAGTATTCCTCGATTCCGATATTCGGATAGGGCACATCGGGAGACGTGACGCGCGCGACCGGAGCCTCGAGTGAATAGAACGTCTCCTCTTGGATCGTGGCAACCACCTCGGCGCCGAATCCGGACGTCTGCGTCGCCTCATGGACGACCATGGCTCGTCCGGTTCGAGCGACCGCCTCCTTGATCCCATCGATGTCGAGAGGATTGAGGGTGCGGAGGTCGAGGACGTGAGCGGAGATGCCCTCGGCAGCCAGTTCCTGGGCGGCCTTCTCGATGAGCTGCACGCCGGCGCTCCAGGAGATCAGCGTGATGTCTTCACCCTCGCGGGCGACGCGGGCCTGGCCGAAGGGAATTGTGTAGTCTTCCACGGGAACTTCGCCCTTGACGAGTCGGTAGGCCTTGAGCGGCTCGCAGAAGAGGACAGGGTCCTCACCCCGGATCGCCTCCAGCAGGAGACCCTTGGCCTCGTAAGGATTCGAGGGCATCACGACCTTGAGCCCGGGTACATGGGTGAAGTGCGCTTCGATCGCATCCGAATGGAGCTCTGGTGCTCGCACACCTCCGCCGAAGGGCGCACGGATGACCACGGGAGTAGTGTAGCGTCCCCGTGAACGGTATCGATAACGGGCCAGCTGCGGCACGATCTGATGGTAGGCCTGATGCGCGAAACCGAGGAATTGTATTTCCGCAATCGGCTTTATCCCGCTCAGGGACATGCCCAGGGCCGATCCTACGATCGATGCCTCTGCCAATGGCATATCGATGACGCGGTTCTCGCCGAATTCGGCCTGGAGGTTCTCCGTCGCACGGAAGACTCCTCCGAGTTTGCCGACGTCCTGACCCATCACAACTACTTTTTCGTCGCGTTCGAGTTCGCTGCGCAAGGTTGAACGAATTGCTTCGATCATTGTCATCACCGGCATTTTCAGAGCCCTTTCACAAAAGCGGTCTTCTGGCGTTCTAAGCGCACTGGGTCTTCCGCGTAGACATGGTCGAACAAGGTACGTGGATCGGGTGGGCCGACGAGATTGAGGGCTTCGACGGCTCGATCGACCTCAATCTGGTTGGCGGTTTCGATCTGCGCGAGCTGGTCATCTGTCAGCTCACCGACTGATCGAAGGTAATTGAGAACCCGGTCGATGGGGTCCACTGACTCCCACTCAGCCTTCTCCTCCGGACTGAGATACTTCGTCGGATCATCGGCCGTATTGTGCGCACCGAGGCGGTAGGTCACCGATTCGATGAGGGTCGGACCGCCGCCGGACTTCGCCCGTTCCACAGCTTCGGAGGCGGCTTGGTGTACAGCGAACAGATCGTTGCCGTCCACGAGGATGCTCGGGACCCCATAGCCGACACCGCGGCTGGCGAAGTTCTCCGCGGCGGACTGCTTATGCCGGGGAGTCGAGATCGCCCATCCGTTGTTCTGGAGGACGAAGACGATCGGGGCCTTCGTCACTCCTGCGAGGTTGAGTGCTTCATGGAAGTCACCTTCCGAGGACCCGCCGTCACCGATGAAGGTCATGACGACGCCCGGATCGTTCTGGAGTTTGAGCCCCCAGGCCAGGCCGACTGCCTGGGGCAATTGTGCGGCTAAGCCGATCTGAGGGGGAAGGACTTTGATTCCGTCCGGGATCGTGCCCGCGTCGGAGTTGCCCTTCCAGTAGGCCAGGAATCCTTCGATGCTCAGACCGTGGCGAAGCAGGCCGGGCAGTTCACGATACTGCGGGACGATCCAGTCGAGGGCCGGATCCAGTGCTGTGCATGAGCCCATGACGGAGGCTTCTTGGCCGCGGACGGCCGAATATGTTCCCATTCGTCCTTGGCGCTGGAGACTGAACGCCCGTTCGTCGACCTGTTTCGACAGGATCATCCATTGCAGCGTCCGTCTTGTTGTCTCGGCGTCCATCGACGGTGTTCCGTTCGGAACCAACTCGCCTTCTGGGCTGAGGATACGAAGCTTTTCCATGAGTTCTACTTTCTTGAGTGAGTCAACTGCGATAGGAGGACGCCGGGTTCAGCCCCGCATCAGGCTGGGCAGCCAGGTCACCAGGTCGGGGAATGAGAAGAGGATGAGGACGATGATGATCTCTGTGGGTATGAACCAAAAGATTCCTCGGAATGCATCTTCGAGGGTCACGCCCTTCGTGCCTGCGAGGACGAAAGCATTCATTCCAACCGGCGGTGTGATGAGACCAAGCTCGACCATCTTGATCATGAGGATGCCGAACCAGATTCCGTCGTAGCCGAGTGCGGTAACCACCGGATAGGCCAATGGCACCACGATGAGAAGGACTGAGAGCGAATCGAGGAACATTCCCAGCGGAATCATCAGCGCCAGCAGCAGAAGCACCACGAGTGCAGGCGGCGGATCCAAAGAGATGACCCACTTGGCGAAGCCCGAAGGCACACCGGCACTGACGAGGAAGTAGGTGAATATGCTGGCACCGATGAGGATGGCGAAGATGAAGCTCGACAGCGAGGCTGCTTCGGACAGTGATTCCTTGATGTTGACGAGCAGTGTCTTGCGACCGACTCGGAACCCATCGGCGAGCAGCATGATCAGCGCCAGGACGGCACCGATGGCAGCCGATTCAGTTGCGGTGAGGATGCCGAAGTAGATTCCGCCGATGACGACGGTGAAGAGCAGAGCGATCTTGAGGGCACCCGCGTACCCCTTGCGCTTCTCAGCCATATCGGCGAATTCCAGGTCGACCTCGTCTTCGACGAAGTCAGTGCCGGAAGCCAAATCGGCAGAGTCTGATCTTCGTCGTGGACGGGTAGTGGCCGCGATTGGCGCAGAGGCTGAGGCAGTCGCGGTCGTTACCGAGGTTCCGGTCAAGACTTTGGCGGCACGGGGCATGCCGCCGACCAAGGTGGGATTGAGCTTTGCCCGCATGATAATGAGAATGCCGAAGACCAGCACTGACAGCAGCCCTGGAACGATCCCGGCGGTCAGCATAGCGCCCACAGACTCGCCCGTGAGCAACGCGTAGAGGACGAGAACAATACTCGGTGGGATGAGGAAGCTCAGTGTTCCACCGGCTGCGACGACTCCGGCGGCGAACGCCGTGCTGTACCCGTACTTCTGCATCTGACCGATCGACATGCGGCCGATCGTGGCAGCAGTGGCTACGCTCGATCCAGACACCGCACCGAACGCGGCACAGGCGAAGAGTGAGGCAAGGGCGAGACCGCCGGGGAAACGCCTGAGCAGGCGATGGCCGATGAGGAAGACATCTTCGGCGATCCTGGCCTTCTCCGCAAGGATCCCCATCAGGACGAACATCGGAATGATCACCAGAGCCGCATTGGCTGTGCTCCGGTACGGGAGATTAGCCAAGGTCGACGATGCGATGTCAGATCCGGAGAAGACGAAGATTCCGAGCGCGCCAGCCACAGCCAATGCGAATGCCACCGGAACTCCAGTGGCCAACAGCGCCAGGAGCGTGAGGACGACGCCGATGACGATTAAGCCGACAATCAGTTCCATGATGGAGCCTCCAGCTGTTCGGGTTCGGTGTCTTCGGAGGTTTTGCGCTTCTCAGAGGTCAGAAGTGTGGCCACGAGCCTCACACATTCGAGGATCAGCGCACTTAACCCGATGGGAACTATCAACTTGGCCGGCCATACCGGGACCTTGATGAGCCCGTACCGGTATTCGTTGATTGAGATTGAGTGCAGTGCGGCTCCAGTGGTTTCGACGGTCATCCACACAAGGACGACGATGGCGAAAGTTATGCCGATCAGCTGCACGACCGTCGACACCTTCGGCTTCAGACGCATGATGACGATGTCCACTCCGATGTGCGCTCCGATGCGCATAGCGAATGCCAATCCCAGGTAGACCGCAGCTACAAGAAAGACCTCGCTGAATTCAGTGACTCCGGGAATAGACGACCCTGTGAGAAATCGCTTGATAACGTCGGCTGTCGTCAGCACCATGATGACGGCGATGATAGAGGACGCGCAGATGGCGAAGGCAATCGATACAGTGCGTGTCACTCTGTCCAATAGACGCACGATTCATCCTTTCTCCAAGTCGCTGACGGGGCACTCATTTCTTGGCGGCCTGAGCGATGCAGGGACCGATGGTGAGGTCGTAGGTCGATTCCTGTTCGTGCTTGTGGATCGCATCTTCGAGTTCTGCCAGGAACTTCGTGCTGGTGTCTGCATCGACTCCGGACCCTTCGGCGTCCTTCTTCCACTGTTTGATGAGCGAGTCACCGACGACGTCTATGAACTTCGAGACTTCGCCCTCAGGCAGTGCGGTTGCCGACCCGTCGGCGTCAAGGAACTTGTCGCACATCTCTTTCAGGTCACTGGCGATTTGATCACTGGAGTCATCAGTGAAGGTTGACATGTTTCCGCGGATCTTCTTCTGCTGGTCTTCGGACAGAGAATCCCAGTTGGCCTTGTTCATGAGGATCGCGCCGACACTATAGGTTCCGGTTCCCGCGTCGACCACTTTTGGAGCGACCTCGTTGAAGCTGTTGTCGACAGCGATATCGAAGGGGTATGACGTGTATCCGTCGATGACGCCCTGCTCGATCGACTGATAGACGTCACCGGCCGGCACAGAGACGGGGCTGGCTCCGATCTCTGAGAAGGCAGAAGAGAGGAGACCGACCGCACGGATCTTCTTACCCTTGAGGTCGTCGAGGCTTTTGACTTCCTTCTTCGTTCCCACGATTGTCGCTGAGACCGGAACGAACGTTATGAGTTCGACGCCGGCTTTCTCGTACTCGGCCTTGAGCGCTTCGTTCGAGACGTAGAGATCGTTGAGCGCTGTTGTAAATGCCCACGGGTCATTGGAGATGAAAGGAACGCTGGCGACATTGGTCAGCGGCAGATCGCCCGGGTAGTAGAACGGGTTGATGATGCCGAAATTCGCCCGTCCTTCGGATACGCCGGGAAGGATGTCTTCAGGTCCCAAGAGCGAGCCTTGGTGGAACAGTTCGGACTTCGCAACACCTTGGTCTTGGAGATAGTCAGAGACTTCGATGAGCGATTTGCTGAAGGAATTCTTCTCGGGCATGTAGTTCGCACCCTTCCAATTCGCGAGGTCTCCTTCACCACTTCCGCCTGAGGCCACTCCTTGGCAGCCGACGGCGGACAGTGCCACCCCGGCGACGGCAACTGCGGCGGCCAACTTCTTAAAACGCTGAATCATGAGGATCTCCTTTGACGCTCAACTACATGTTTTCGGTTGTGGTGTACGGGGACCGGCTGGAAAGCTTCCGAGTGAGGAAAGCTGTGGAACATCAATCGTCTTGTACTTATGAGCTATGGGCGTCATGTGTCCATTTAGATTGAGCTTCATGTCTACGTACGACATACAGGCTACATTGAAACACATCATTTGATCAATGGCCGCGACTCGTTCAATTTCGAAGGCATCCAGCAGTTCGCCCACGATGTCGCCCTCCCCTTGTCGGCAAACTCGACCCCATCGAGGGACAGTTCCCGGATTGGTTCGTTTCTCAGACGGCCGACATGGGATTCTTCGGCATTTTGTTCCCCGAAGAATTCGGTGGCCTGGGGTTGGGGATCTTCGAGTACTGCCTTTTTGCCGAGGGTCGCCACCGGCGAGTATCTCGGCGCCTTCGCCCTGTCCGAGGCAGAAGCCGGATCCGATGTCGCCAACATCCGTTGTAAGGCCACTCGTGCCGATGACGGTGGGTGGGTCATCAATGGCACGAAGATGTGGTGCACTTTTGACGATCAGGCTGATTGCATCATTCTCTTCGTCCGTGCCTCGACTGGTGAGGCCAAGCGCCAGTGCTGCCTGCGCCAACCCGATCGACCGAGTTGCCGTACGCGATGTCCCAGGTCTTCCATCCGAAGTACCCGATCTTCTTCACCGAAATACCCGACATTCCCTTCGGGAAATCACCCCGATTCTTCTCGACCAAGAATGCCGAGATCTCACGGTGCGCGAGATTATGGTTGCCGTCATCTCGAACAAGCCCTGGCGCGAGCTGGGTACCGCGACAGGGCTGACCGAGAAGCTTGAAATGATCGGGCCGATGCTTGATGTTGATCTGAATGCCGAAGGCGGTCGCTTCGAAGTCCGAGAAGCCATCGATGCGGTGCTGCGCCCGTGGTTCGCTGCACACACCGTCGCCGAGGCGGCTCCTAGCTCCCTTTCAATTTAGGGCTGCGCAACTCTTCAATCGCAGAAGGTCGACCATGCTGCGATAGAGAAAATGATGCCGAGGCTGCGATTGCTCATGTAACGTCGTTCTTTGTCGCATTCTGGAATTGCTCATACTTGTGCTCAAGGAGGTCCACTCTGGGGCGGTCCCGACGGCTCTTGGGGATCGACATCAGTTGATTACCATGTAGTTCCTGAAGGCCATGCCTTAACATAGGTCCATCGACTTCTTCCAGCAGATCATGGCGGATCTCAACCACGTAATCGGGACGAATTCCTAGGAAGAACCTGTCGAATGCGGCGTGGTGAATTTTGCACATCGCCAGTCCGTTAACCACTGCGGCTACACCGCGTTCATCGTTGTCCGGGATGATGTGCGCAGCATCCAGAAGGCTCGGATGTGCCAGCATGCAGACGGTGCAACGATTTTCATATGCAGACAGAACCATGGATCTAAAAACTGGTTGGTGAACTCGTGCTTTGGCCATCCGCATTAGGTAACGTCGAGCGACCGTTTCGTGTGCCGATTCGCTCAGTTCAAATGCGGCTTGAGCGTCTTCAGCGGCCACAAAGACGAATTGTTGATATTCAGGTTCCTCGTCGACGATGTAAACGGGTGTGATGGCTTGGTAGCGAGCTGGGGTCTTTGCTACTCCACGAAACCAGATAAGTGGTAAGTGTCGGTCCCGTGCTTCCCGGAGGCCGATATTCTCTGGGTGGTTCGGGTCGGTACCTCGCCATTTGTATCTAAATCGGCCGTCCACACCGGTGGAGTCTTCGTAAGGCGGCGTCTTGCCCGGTTCCGTGTACGAAGTGCGAAATGACAATGCAGCGCGGTAGTTGCCCGGTTTCCAGATACCTTGCATGGGAGCTATTAGCCGCGTGTCCTCATCTGCAAAATGAAAGTCATTGAGATCTTCGCGAGTGAGTGGCTCATTCCCGCCATCCGTGCGCATTTGTAACCATGAGATAGCAGCTTCGCGAAGCCCGTCTGGCTCGACCACAGTCAACCCTCCATCTTGTTGATTGAGCCCGAGACGGTCTCGAGTCGTTCCAGCTCACGCACCGCGGGTTTATCTGCTTCAGCGAAATCCAATTGACCGAGTTCTTCCACAAAGCACCAACGGAGTTCATCATGATCTGTACTTGAGCTGGGGAAGGCATCGGTTTTCACCCAATAGCAAGCGAGGTCGATTGACAAATCTGAGTCTGTCGTCGTCTCGCGCCAGATTAGACCCCCGACAGCTTTGATGTGAACGTTCAATTCTTCAATCAACTCTCGTCGCAGCGCTGCTTCGGCAGATTCATTCGATTCCACTTTTCCGCCTGGGAATTCCCATTTTCCGCCGGCAGCTTTTTCAGGTTTACGTTTGCACGCCAACACCTGGCTGCCGGCTTGGAAGACAGCTGCGACTACGCGAACAGTTCCGCTCATGTCTACAGACTATGCCACCCGCCCCGTCGCTCTGGCATAGTCCTCCTTGACGAGATCGAAATGGGCCCAGGTCTCGACGGCGGCAACATCGTCGAGCGCGCGTAGAGCCTCGACTGTTGCAAGAACCTCGGTGGAGGACGAGCCGACCGCGGTGGCAATGAAATCATGGGTGCCATGAGATCGTGCGGCGAACTCGATCGAGTCTGATTCCAGAATGAACTGTCGCACTGGCTCAAAGCTGCCTGCCAGGGTGATGCCCAGCCCTGTGGCAAAGCGGCTGGTGGAGAGTCCGCCGGATTTGATCGCAGCGATACGGATGACGCCAGCAGAAATGAGCCGCTGAACCCTGGACCGCACAGCTGACGGTGAGCGGTGAACAACCTCGGCGAGAGTACGATAGCTTGTCCGGCCATCGACTTGCAGCGCAGCGATGAGTTCGAAGTCGAGTTCATCCAACGCGATGTCATCGCGTCTTTGGGGAACGAAGAAGCCGCGCAGTACTTCGACGTAGGTCGTCACTCGAATCTCACGGACGCCGGAGATCGTTCTGACCGCATCGAGTGTGTCTAAAAGCTCCCGGCTCGAACCGTGTCGAGACTCGAATACCAACGGGCGTTCTCCGCTTGCTATGGACACGAACACAGCATTCGGCAATCGTCCCACCGCCTCGGCGACCGGGGATACTGGGCCATCGACGCGGACCATGGAATGTGTCAGCACATGATGGCCGGCAACTCCGGGGTCGAGCGCTGCGACCACGCGCAATCCTTCGCGTTCTGTGAGCACACGCAGTCGTTCGGAGATGACATGTCGTGAGACTCCATGGGCACGAGCGAGGTCAAGCACGCTCTTGCGTCCATCCCGTTGAAGCGCACGGATGATCGCAGCATCGAGTTGAGAATCCTCCGTATGCCCCATGATGCCTCCAATCGTGCAGTGGAATTGAGTAGTTGCTCTCCATTATCGCGCATGCTGCCTCCGAAGCTCGCAAATCAGCGGCGCCAGGCCCATCCCTGATTAACCATTGCCGGTGACACTGTGCCCGAACAGACCTACCATCACTCCAAGGCCACAAATCTCGCCGCACAGCTATGTCATCGTGGCGATCCGAGCAAAGGAGCTCACTATGACCTCACCCACGCCAAGCGTCCCCGAGCGCACGCATCGTCGCGCGCTCAAATCCGGATTTGCCGCAGCCGTCGGCACGACTATTGAGTGGTACGACTTCTATGTCTACGCCACGGCCGCCGCCATTGTCTTCCCTCAAATCTTCTTCCCGGAGGTCGACCGAACTCTGGGCACTCTCGCATCGTTTGGCACCTACGCGGTGGCGTTCTTCGTCCGACCTCTGGGCGGCATCATCTTCGGGCACATCGGCGACCGGCTCGGCCGCAAGCCGGCATTGACTATCACCTTGCTGATGATGGGTGTGGCGACCGTCCTCGTCGGCTGTCTGCCCGGCTACGACACGTGGGGCATGACCGCAGCGGTGCTCCTTATCTTCCTCCGCATCATCCAAGGATTGGCAGTCGGTGGCGAGTGGGGCGGCGCGAGCCTGATGGCCGTCGAGAGCGCTCCACCGAAGTTCAAGACCTTCTACGGCGGTTTCACCCAACTGGGCAACCCCCTCGGCGCGCTCCTCTCCTCCGGCGCTTTCTGGGTGCTCTCCCTCATGGGTGACGATGTTCTCTTCAGCTGGGGGTGGCGCGTGCCGTTCCTCATCAGCATCGTCCTCATTGCTGTGGGCATCTGGGTTCGGCTGCGCATCGAAGAGACCCCCGTCTTCAAACAAAGCGGCGCCAGCGAGACGACACCGATCATCCACACTCTGCGCTTCAACTGGTACCCCGTCCTTCTGGGATTCGGCATGGTCGCCATCGCTTCGGGCGGCTACTACCTCGCCACTTCCTACGTTCAGAGCTACGCGACCAGTGAAGAAATCGGGCTCGCCGCCTCCATTATCCTCGGGGCAATGACGCTCGCGTCGTTCCTCGAAGCACTCGTGACGCTTCCGCTGGCATTGCTCGGTGACAAGTGGGGAGGAAAACGCCTCATGTACCTCGGTGTCGGCATGTCCTTCCTCTGCTCCATCCCGCTCATCCTCGCCATCGAGAATCACACAGTGACACTGATCTACATCTTCGTCTGTGCGATACGAGTGACGATGAGCGCGACCTGGGCGCCATTGTCCGCCCTTCTCACGCAGATGTATCGCCCCCAGGCCCGTTATACCTCCATGTCCTTGGCCTACGGCGTCGGCGCGGCGGTGTGGGGCGGGCTCTCACCCATTGTTGCGACCTCCCTCATGGCAGCGACCGGTTCAATCTGGTCCGTCATCGGTCTCTTCGGCTTCCTCTCCGCGGTTGCCTGGATCGCCACCGCACTGGCACCGCAACACAGCGACGAACCTGAAACTGCCAACACCTGACCCACTGGACACCACTATCCAAGGAGACACCCGTGCGACAATTGGCCACCTTTGACGACTGCGATTCCGCAGCCACACTGATCACTGCGAACGTGATTCACACTGTTGAGGACACCGCTCGCGACGCCTCTGCGATGCTCATCGCCGGCGGGAAGATTCTCGAAGTGGGAACGGCGACCGACGCCGAGGAGGCCGCCGTCAATCGTGGCCTTGATCCTGTCCGTGTCGACCTTCCCGACGCCACGATCGTCCCAGGTTTCGTTGACCCACATGCTCATCCGCTCATGTACGGTCAGCTGCACACCTGGATCGATGTCTCCCCGAACGCGGCAACGTCGATCCCCGAGATCGTCGAGGTTCTGCGCCGGGAATCAGCGAAACTTCCCGCCGATGTGCCCATCCGTGGCTACGGCTACGAACAGCGCAACCTCATCGAACGTCGGCACCCGACCCGACACGAACTCGACGAAGTCGCCCGCGACCGCGAGGTGTACATCATGAACGCTTCTGGCCACGGGGGAGTCGTCAACACGTTCACCTTCGAGAAATTCGGCATCACCCGTGACACTCCGAACCCTGAGGGCGGCGAGTTCTTCCGCAACTCTGACGGAGATCTGACTGGAGAACTCTCAGACGCGGCATGCAATGTGCTCACCGGGCTGGGCGGGGTCAAGATCGGACACCACGGGCCGAACTTCCACCTCGGCGACGAAGCAGTCGAACACCAGAAGCAACTCGACATCGTTCAACGCGAGTTTCTCAGAGGCGGCGTGACCGCGATCGGGGATGCGCAGGTCTCGAAACGCGAGTTCACCGCCTACCTTGCTATGGCTGAACGGGGCGGGCTTCAGATGCGGGTGTCGATGTACTTCCTCTCCCACCTACTTGACGCCGTTCTCGATCTCGGCCTCACGGGTCCCTTCGGCAATGCCTTCCTTTCCGCCGCTGGTATCAAGCTCTACGCTGACGGCACCTTAGGGGGGTGGACCGCTTATTTCCCGGACGGGTATGTCGGTGACCCGTGCCGGACCGGGCAGCTCTATCACTCGCCGGAGGAGTACACCGGACTTGTGCATCGGGCACATGCCGCGGGCCTGCAGACTGCAACCCACGCGCAGTCGCCGATTGCCATCAAAATGGTCGTCGACGCCATCGAGGCTGCACTGCAAGTGCGCCCCGACCCCGATGCTCGCCACCGGATCGAACACTGTGGACTCCCCGATCCTGTCGAAGTGAAACGCATGGCCGAATTGGGAGTCAGACCGGTCAACCAGACTCAGCACTATTACAACTGGGGGGAAGGAGTCGAGCAGGCCATCGGCACACCCGGGGAACGATTCAATCCGCTCGGAGAGTTTCGTGACGCCGGTGTGCCCATTACCCTGTCCTCGGACGCTCCGGTCGCCGAGCCCCGCCCACTCGAAGCGATCCAGACCGCAGTGACCAGGGTGACCAGGCGCGGACACAAGCTGGGACCAGACGAACTGCGGATCTCAGCTGAGGCGGCACTGCGGGCACACACTCTGGAAGGCGCGATCACCCTGGGCCGAGAGAACGAATTCGGATCCCTGAGCGTCGGTAAGCGAGCGGACTTCACTGTCCTCGGAGCTGATCCCCTGACCGTGCCGGGTGAAGAAATCGCTGCCATTCCTGTACTGGAGACCTGGGTCGACGGGGTGCCCAGGCTGTGCACGAGTGATATTTCGGGATCAGCACAGGAAGATGCGAGTGCATGAACGCGAAGGCAACGGCCCAGGAATGGATCGACGAGAATCTCGAGCAACTTCTCGATTGGCATACTCATATCTGGGAGCTGGCGGAACCGGCCTGGCGGGAGTACGACTCCCAAGCCTGGTACGTGCAACGGCTGCGGGAGGAAGGCTTCGAGGTCGAAGACGGTTCCGGCGGTATGCCCACGGCTTTCAGTGCGGGCTGGTCCAACGGTTCAGGACCTACGCTGCTCACTTACGCCGAATACGACGCAGTCCCCGGCAACTCGCAGGCTGCAACCACTCGGGAGGAGCCGCGCGAGGGGCTATCGCGCTTTGCGCCCGGGCACACGGATCCGCATTCGGTGCTGGGTATCTCTACGTTGGCCGGGCTCCTTGCGACCAAACACGCGATGACCACCCACGGGATCACCGGGACACTTCTCTACACGGGAGAACCGGCGGAGAAGATGCATGGATCGAAGGTCGTCCACGGGCTGCGCGGGTATTACGACGATGCGGACGCGATCGTGTCTTTCCATCCCTTCTACATGCTGCCACTGTGCAATACCGCTCGCTGGGACACCCAGTGCGGGGCCTACTACAGCAAGGTCTATTCGTTCGTCTGCGATGCTCCAGAAACCTGGCAGCTGTCGAGCTCTGACCCACATTCACCCATACCCGCATCGCATTCGGCGGCTCGTGCACCGGGCGCGAATCTGTCGCTTATGCAGATGCTGACCTCTTCGAGGTCGATGCTTGACGCAATGCTGCCGGCGGCCGGCGGCTGGAGCTTCTCCGACGCGATCCTCACTGACGGTCAAGCAACAGCAGATAATTTGCCCCAGAGAGTCGCTCGAATTCAGTTCTCCTGGCGCACACCAGACCTCGAAATGGCCGAGCACATCCTGGCCATCCTAGATCGCAATGCTCAGGCAGCAGCGATGATGGGCCACTGCGACGTTGAAGACCGCTGGGTGGCCAGAAGTCGACCAGGACGGACAAACCACGTCCTCGCGCAGGCGCTCTACGACAACCTCGCCGAGGTGGGGCCGCCGACCTACGGTTCCGAGGCGGTGGCGCTCGCCCAAGAAGTGCAGCAGGAGCTAGGTATCGAGGTGAACGAGACGCCGTTCCTCGCAGAAACAGAACACCTCATCGAACCGCAGGAAGCCGAACGGCTGCTGCGCGAGCAGATGCCGGCATGGCAGCGAAACTGGACAAGCGACGACTACGTGGAGATGAGCCACTATGCACCCCTCGTGCGGTTCTACGTCTCGCGCCCGGCCCTGGCCCCGGCGCCCGGTGCCGGCCCGTATCCCGCATGGGTGATGAATGCGCTGGGTGGAATGCGCGAAACGATCGCACCGACGATCCTCACCGCTGGAAAGACAGTTTCGGGAACCTTCCTCGACCTGCTCGCCAAGCCTGACGTCCTCGCCGAGGCGACAAGCGAGTTCGAGTCGCGTGCTGTCGCTGATCCGATGCCGGCGCTACTGTCAGCGGACTTCGTTCCACCTATCGAACTTCCATGGCCCGACTACAGACTAGATCGGGCAAGTGGCCAGCGGTGGTGGTGAGTACCGTCGGAGATCTGAGAATATTGTCCGATATGTCGGACACAATTCTTTTGGAACGCATTGTGAGCCAGATAACGACCTGCCAGCATGGCCGGAGGCCTTTCTAACGCCAAAGTTTGCATCAGCATCTGAGTCACCAATGACGGTACAGAGCTGGTGTTTTCCCGGTGCTGTTGGTTGGTCGTAATTGATGGACAATCCACCGGAGTCAATGATGAACAATAAGAAGATGCGGTGGGGAGTATTCGCCCCAATGGCTGTCCTGCTGGTCGCCACAGCAGTCCTGGGTATCGCAGCCCCTCAGTGGTTCTACAACATACAGTCGTCCGTGGTGGGGTTCGCTTTCAGCAACTTCGGTTGGCTGTTCAGCTTGACCGTTTTCGTTTTGATCTTCGTCTGCCTGTATCTGGGCTTCTCGAAATTCGGAAAGATCAAAATCGGTGGTGACTCAGCCAAACCGACCATGACGAAATGGCAATGGTTTGCGATCTCGCTGACCAGCGGGATCGGTACCGGCATTCTGTTCTGGGGAACCGCCGAGCCACTGACCCATTTTATGAACCCTCCGGCGGCGCTTGGGCTGGAACCAGGATCTGAACAGGCAGCGACGTTCTCTATCGCGGCCGTGACGATGCAGTGGACGATCGCGCCATACGCCCTGTATGTCATCTGCGGAATAGCAATCGGATACGCACATTACAACAAGGGCATGCCCTATGCCGTCAGCTCCGCGCTGTATCCGATTTTCGGAAAGCGGGCGCTCGGTGGCATCGGAACGATCGTTGACAATGTCTGCATGTTCGCCATTGCGGGTGCTATGTCCGCGATCCTCGGTGAAGGGGTCCTGCAGATCGGCAGCGGCGTCTCGCACTATACGGACATCGTCAACGGGCCCACCCTGTGGGCTGTCATCGCCATTCTCATCACCATCACCTATATTCTGTCGAGCTACACCGGCCTGCAGAAAGGAATCAAGTTCCTGGCGGAGCAGAACACCAGGCTCTTCCTCTTGCTTTTGGTCTTCGTGCTCGTGGTTGGCCCAACGGCTTACATCATGACCATTGGTACTCAAGGAACTGGAAAGTACCTTTCCGATTTCGCGGAGATGCATCTATGGTTCAGCCCGATGGATGGCGAATCGTGGCCCCGCGATTGGCCGATTTTCGAATGGGCGCTGTGGGGAGCAAATGCTCCTTTGATCGGTATGTTCATCGCTCGCGTCTCTTATGGGCGTACGATCCGTGAGTTCGTCACGGTCAATATGCTGTTGCCGGCGGCATTCGGAGCATTCTGGTTCTGGGTATTCGGTGGAGCAGCGATGTACTTCGACTGGAAGGGCGACGGCAAACTCTGGGACATCATCAACGGCGAAGGCGGTGTGCCACTGTCCCTGTTCGCTTTCCTGGACGAACTCCCACTTTCGCTGCTCTTCGGCATCCTGATGCTGATCGCAATCTTCATCTCCTTCACCACTCTGGCTGATTCACTGACCACTACGATGTCGTCTCTGACAACTACCGGAAACGACCTCAAAAATCCGGAGCCGCCGGCCGTGGTCAAGATCTTCTGGGGTGGACTGATCGGGGTTCTGGCAATACTCACCGTGACGGCCGGAACCGGTGGAGAGATTTCGGGCATTGACGCGGTCAAACAGACCGCAACCCTTGCAGGATTTCCCGTCTTGTTCCTGATCATTCTCATCTCGTTCTCTGCCGTCAAAAACCTTCGGTCGGACACGAAAGTGATGGGTGAACCGAGGGCGGACCCGGCTGAAGCTGCGCAACTCGAGAACTGAGCCTGTTCCCGTTTCTGCCGTCAGACCGAAAGCATCAAGAATGTCGTTTCGAGCGAAGGAGCATGAGATCAACACGCAAGAATATGTGACCATCAGTCCCTCTGGGTTCAACGTCGATGACCTGCATCGCATCGCCCGAGATCGACGTTTGGTGCGGCTTTCGGATGATGCGCGTCGCGGGATTCGGGAGTCCCGGCGAGTCGTCGACGATCTGCTGAGTCAGGACGCAATTGTCTATGGAATTACGACCGGTGTCGGCGATAACAGCAAGATCCGAATCAGCCCGGAGGAATCAGCCCAGCTGCAGCTCAGCCTTGTCCGCAGCCACGCCAGCGGAGTAGGAGACCTTCTCTCTGCGGTCGAAACGCGCGCGGTGATGGCAGTGATGGTCCGAAACCTTTCGCTCGGGTACTCCGGGATCAGGGAAGAAGTCGTGGATCTGCTTCTTGGCATGGTGAATGAAGACGTGATCCCGCGAGTGCCTCGCAAGGGGTCGCTCGGGTACCTGTCATACCAAGCCCATATCGCGTTGGTTCTCATCGGTGAAGGCGAAGCATGCGTGGATGGCTCGGAGGTCTCTGGTGCAGAAGCGCTCAAACGCCGGGGACTGAGGCCGGTCGTCCTGCAGGCAAAAGAGGGACTGAGTCTGCTCAACGGCACGTGCGACATGGTCGCACTCGGAGGCCTAGCCGTGCACGATGCCTTGTCGCTGCTGAAGACGGCGGACATCGCAAGCGCCGTTTCAGTTGAGGGACTTCGTGGGAACGTCTCCGCATTCGACGCTCGTATCGGCGCTGTGAAGAAGCACGAGGGCGTCGGGGCGACGGCCGAGAACCTCCGAACATTGTTGCAGGGAAGCAGCTTGGAGGAGGCGGATTCCCAGTGCAGGGTGCAGGACGCTCTGAGCCTGAGATCGATTCCTCAAGTACACGGTGCCGCAAAAGATATGATTCGATTCGTCAAGTCTGTGATCGAAGATGAAATGAACTCCGCGACCGATAACCCGCTGATCTTCGCCGAGGATGAGATGTCATTGTCGTCGTCGAATTGTCACGGTGAGTCTGTGGCGATGGCTCTGGACATGCTCGCAATAGCGCTCACAGAACTCTCCAGCATTTCAGAACGGCGGACATTCCGGCTGACTTCCGCTCACCATAGCGGACTTCCTCCATTCTTGTCGCCGAACCCGGGCACCGACTCGGGGTACATGATTCCTCAGTACACTGCCGCCGCGCTGGTCTCTGACAACAAGCGGTTGGCTCAGCCTGCTTCGGTGGACTCCATTCCATCAGCAGCGGGTCAAGAAGACCATGTGAGTATGGGCACTTCTTCCGCACTCAAGAGTCTGGAGGTGATCGAGAATGTTACCCAGGTGGTCGCCATCGAGCTCCTGTGTGCGTGCCAAGCGGTGGAGTTCATTTCGTCTGAACCCATCGGACGAGGAGTGGGCGCTGCTTACGACACAGTTCGAGCGGTGGTCCCGAAGCTTGAAAGAGACCGCCAGGTCCACAAAGATATCGAAGCGATTCATTCTCTGATCGTCGGTGAAGAACTCATAACTGCGGTGGAGTCAGGTGGGAGCAAATTGCGCACAGTTTGACCCGGATGACTTGAGAAGCTTGACGCCGGGCATCCGGACGTGGCGGGCGTGAGGTGGCCGGTTATGTTGACGACACAGTGTCGGTGGAGTCGATGACTTCAACCGGCGTCAGTGCCGATTTTGCAAGTGTCAGTTCCGACAAGAAGTTCGGCAACTAGACAGCGAGTACATTCTCGGTGAGGACTTCTGCCATGAGGTCGGCCTCGCAGAGCCCGGGGGAGAGGCAGTCATGGCCGCTGCGCTCCTGACGGAAGTTCCAGGCCCGGTCCTCGGCACAAAAGCGGCGGGCCGCCTCGGCGATGGCTTCATCGCGCCAATCTGCACTGCGATCAGGCTCGGTGTCCAGACGCGAGACCAATAGGTAGTGCATGTGCACGCTGGAGTGCCAGTCGAATGAGTTTGCGAAGGCCGGGTTCTTCTCGCTTGCCGGGACGATGTCGATCAATCTGCGTGCGACGTGGTGGGCGGCGAATAGATACTCGCGGGTGATGTTGGCCAGGGCTACCTCGGCGAAGAGGTGGACGAAGTCAGCAGTGGATGTCATGGGAACGATTCTGCAACCCAGGGTCGTCGCCCATCTGAAAATCAGACAGTGGACATCCAGAACGACTATTGGAATCGATGAAGCGACGTCATTAGGCTCGAAGCACCACCTCAGCCGGATAGCGGTGGCCCTTTCAATTCACCCATCCACACAGAATCTTGTGCTCGACAGGGCACTCAACATGCCGAGGAAGTCATGTCCAATTCTCAGATTGCCGACCCCGCGGGACCGGCCAGCTCGCCGGATACGAGTCCTACTCAGCAAAGACAGCCGATCGGGCTCTTCACCCTCTCGTCCATCGAGATGTGGGAGCGCTTCAGCTTCTACGGACTCCAAGTCATCCTCGCCTATTACATCTACTACTCGGCCGGCGACGGTGGATTGGGGCTGACCGAAACCGAAGCTCTGGCCATTGCTGGCGCCTACGGTGGCGCCGTCTATCTCGGTCAGCCCGTGGGAGCCTGGTTCGCCGATCGGCTGGTTCCGGCTCGAACAATGGTGATGGCCGGCGGCGCTATCATCATGGCGGGGCACATCAGCCTCGCGGCCCTACCAGGAATGGCGGGACTTCTCACGGGCCTGGCGCTCATCACGATCGGCACGGGTGCGCTCGCGCCCAACACTCATGCCATGGTGGGTCGGCTGTACGCTCAACCATCATTTCGGCGGGATTCCGGTTATGCGATCTTCTACACAGGTATCCTCATCGGTGCCCTGTTTGGCCCACTTGCTACCGGGTACCTCCAGGTCGAACTCGGGTTCCACTATGGGTTCGGTGCCGCGGCAGTCGGCATGGCCATCGGTCTCATCACATATTTCCTCGGTCGTAACACAGTGCCCGAAGAAGCTCGGATCGTCCCGAACCCGGTGAGTTCGCAGGGCAAGTGGAAAGCTGCAGGGTTCGGCATCGCTGTGGTTGCCGTCATCGCCATGCTCGTGAGCACGGGACTCATGTCCACCGGCAATCTCAACAACTACGTGCTCGGGACGATCCTCATCGTCGCCGTCGTGTACTTCGTGGCCATGCTGCGATCGAAGAACGTGACCGCGGACGAGCGCCTGAAGGTCAAGGCGTTCATCCCGCTCTTCATCACCGGTGCGATTTTCTGGACGATGATCCTCCAACTCTTCACCACATTCGCCGTCTACGCTGATTCACGGGTGGAACTGAACATCGGCAGCTACTCGATGCCCGCCGCTTATATCAGCACATTTGAAGTCATCGCCGGCATCGTCGCGGGGCCGATCATTGCCGCGTATGGGCAGAAGCTGGCGAACCGACCCAACCGTCGCGTTCCGAGCACGACATCGAAGCTCGCATTCGGTTTCGTGTTGATGACTCTGACGTTCGGGCTCTTCGCGATCTTCCCATTGATCTTCTCCGGCCTGATTCCTCTCGTCGCTGTCATCGCCGGCATGATCGTCATGGGCATCACCGAGGTGACCTACGCACCGATCGGCATGTCAGTGGCCTCCCAGCTGTCTCCCGTTGCCTTCAACTCCCAGATGATGGCCCTATGGGGTTTGACCACAGCCGCCGGTGCCAGTCTCTCCGGCTTCATGGGACAGCTGTACTCCGAGACCAGCGAAGTCGGATTCTTTGCCCTCATGACCGTGATCAGTCTGCTCACGGCAATCTTCCTCTACGCAATCCGCGGCCCACTGCGGAAGCTCGGCGTCGCCTGACCTTCCACAGTTCTGCACCTTCCCATGACCAAGGAGTTCCTCATGCCTGTCGCTGACCGTATCTACCGCGGCGGAACCATTCATACGATGGATCCGATGACACCAACAACAGACGCCGTCGCCATCGACGCGGGAACAATCATCGCCATCGGCGATGCCAACTGCACGGCAGCGACCGGTCCCGACACCGAAGTGATCGATTTGAACGGTCGGACACTGATCCCCGGGTTCCATGACGCTCACGCCCACCCCGTCCTCGGCGGGTTGGGGATGGTGGAATGCAACCTCGACGACATCCACGGCTACCAGCCTTATCTCGATCGAATAGCCGAGTACGCTGATGAACATCCAGACGACGAATGGGTCCTCGGGTCCGGGTGGTACGGGGACGTTTTCACCGATGGATTCCCTCACCGCCGCGATCTGGACTCCGTTGTCAGCGATCGCCCTGCCTCGATCACCAGCCACGATGCTCACGGCACTTGGGTCAACACCCGTGCCCTCGAGGTCGCGGGGATCACTCGCGATACTCCTGACCCTGATGGCGGACGTATCGTCAAGGACGCCGAGGGTAATCCCATGGGGCTGCTCTTTGAAAGCGCAGCGGAACTCGTCACAGGCCTGTTCCCTCCGAGGACCCCGGCGGATGTGGACCTGGCGCTGAGGAACTCGCAGGACTACTTCCATTCGCTGGGCATTGTCGGCTGGCAAGATGCCGGCGTCGGGGTCCTCACCGGCTCACCGATCGATACCTTCCACCCATACATCTCGACTGCCGAAGACGGTAGATTTGCCAGCAAAGTCACCGCCGCGCTGTGGTGGGACCGTGCCGTCCCCTACGCCCAGCAGATCGAGACCGTCAAGGAACGACGAGCCACGATCCAAGGCATCGACGGCAACCGACGCCGAGGTGGTCTGCAGGCCACAGTCGTCAAGATCATGCTCGACGGTGTCTGTGAGAACCTCACCGGCGCTCTCAAACGCTCCTACCGCGGTCACGATCACGAACATGGTCTGCTCATGTTCGAGGCCGATGAACTCAACGAGATCGTCAGCGGCCTCGAAGCCAACGACTTCGACGTCCACATCCATGCCGTGGGCGACAATGCTCTCAAACTGGCTGTTGACGCACTGACCCAGAACGGTGGACCGTCGCCGGCGCGTCGTCACCAGGTCGCCCATCTCGACATCGCCGATCCCGCCGAGCTGGCTCGGATGGCGGAGGCCGGAATCATCGCCAATGTGCAGCCCTTGTGGGCCAGGCGTGACTCTGTTCTCGTCGACACCAAGTTGCCGCTGCTCCACGAAGATCAGCAGTCTCATCACTTCATCTTTGCCTCGATGAGGGACGCCGGAGTCCGGCTGTCTTTCGGCAGCGACTGGCCGGTCTCGAGCCCCGATCCGATCTGGGGCATGCACGTGGCAGTCAACCGGACGGCCCCGCATAATGATCCCCATGGTCAAGACGATGTCGCGCAGAATGAGCCACTGCTCGGCGATGAGAAGATCACCGTCGGGCAGGCGCTCCGTGCCTATACAGTCGACGCCGCCTATGCCAATGGGTTCGACGATGCCTCGGGAAGTATTGAGGTGGGGAAATCAGCGGACTTCGCAATCCTCGACCGGGACCCGTTCGAGGTGGTGCCGGGGGATCTTGGTGACATTCTGGTGGAGACTACAGTGTCTGCGGGAGAGGTTGTCTATCAGCGGAGTTGATTCCTTTTCCTGAAGGATGAGCCGTTGACGACTGTGGTCGGGATATTCGCCGCAGAGTAGGCTGTGGTCCGAGTGTTTCCCTGACGGACGACAGAGACAATGGCGATGTCGCCACAAGTACTGGGTAAAACGGGCGATCGCCAGACACCTTGCGCGCATGACTCGACCGAGCTCGACATCATTGCCATTCGTTTCGCTTGCCGTAGGCTGTACTACCCGTGCAATCTCTGCCGTGCCGAATGCGCCGGGCACCTCGCGAAGCATAGCCCCGCGACGAGCGGAGCCGGAGTGCCATTCTCTGTGATGTGCTGGACGCAGCTGACGATCGAGGCTTATATGGGGTGGACGCGTGCCCGAGGTGCACTGCGCAATTCACCACCGGGCTCTAAGGCACATTCGTCGTCTTTTCGGCACGAGTTTTTCGAACATCTGACTCATAGTGCCAACCACAGGTCAGGTTCAGTTCATGAACTGCATGATTAACAGCATCGTGGCCATGCCAAGGCTTTCGAACATCAGCGCGGGCCGTTTGCGGGTTAGAGCCTGTACCGCGCAGAGCGCAAGTAGCAGCGATACGACGATGACGCTCAACGTGATGACACCGCTGGCGAGAGAGCCGTCGAAGGCCTGCCCGTGGTGCTGATGAACGGCGTGGGCACCGGCGCCCGAACCGGCAGCATGGTGGGCCCCATGGTTGAGGACCTGCCAGGCCATGATCGGATAAGCGGCCGCGGACAGGATCGCGGACGATCTTCCTAGGTGAGGGAACGGGCGGGCCTTGTGCCACTCGGTTGGTCGCTCCAGCGATGATGACTCAGCGGTATCGCTCAAGGTGGGTGCAGTGGGGGAGTGAGCAGTGGTGGCGCTGATAAGAACTTTCTCGGGCCATGCACTCATTGCTCTCGCTGTCGGCTTCTCCTTCAGCCTCGACCCGAGCCGCATCGCTACGCACAATCCAACGAGGAGCAGCGTTCCCGACCAGAGGACCGGCGAAAGAAGACTCACATATGCCAGGTCGACCATGGCCAGCAACATCACCGATGATGCGGTGATCGCCATGCGACTCCGTGAATTGATGGCCCCGATGACACAGGGAACTGCCGCAGCGACCATGAGAATGGATGCGATGGGGCTCATGTGATGTTCGCCCTCCTTTGGGCATCGGTCATTCGTGTTTGCCTACAGACGACCAGGTATTTGTGAGAGTACCGGAAAGGGGGGTGGTGGGCACTCAGGCTCGAACACCGCCCTCTCCGCGAATGTCAGCCGCACTCGCAGGAACTGCCGCCTTCCGAGGTGCAGTGGCCCGACTTGGGGCGCGGGACATCAAGCGCGGGATTCTGGTCGAAGAAGCCATAGGGCTTCATCGAGAATCCGAGTCGGTCAACCGGCATGATCGGCCAGTCCTCGGGCCGCGGGAAGTGAGTCATGGCGAACGAAGGCCAGAGGACGATGTCATCACCGTCGACCGGACGCTGCTGCTCTACCCACTGGGTGATGGTGCCCTGTCCCGGGTTCTGATTCGGGTATGTGCCCGACGGGAACCGCTCGTTCTCGTCGAACTGAGTCAGCCACACATGCTTCGACCCGAATCCGGCTCGCTTCGAAATCGACGATCCTTCGGCCGCCATCATTGTCGGCTCATCGGGCATGTGCAACTGGTAGCCGACGGGGAATCCATGACGATTCTGCTTTTCCGGGTTGATGACGTGCCAGACTCGGCCGGCCTCACCACTGGCGAGCCTGCCGCCTTCCTCGGTCAGGCGGGTCTGCTTGCGGGTGAACGCATTGCCGTAAGGGTTGTCGTCACCGAAGGGAACGCGCACGACTTCCTGTTCGTCGACCGCGTTCTCGATGCCGTCGACCTGCATGTCCAGGCGGGCACAGAACATGTGCTGGTGGAAGGGCATGCCGAGGCCTTCGTCGCCGAGCGGTGATGACCAGCGCTGACGCTGGGACTCATCGCCGTAGGCCGCGGTGTAGACGATACCTGTGGCCTTGCACTCGAGTTCGATTGTGCCGTCAAGATAGAGGTACCAGTAGAAGCCGTAGTCGTAGTTGCCGACGGTGATGAAGAAGGAGATGACGATGCGGCGGTTGCGGCGCACATCGGCAGCTCCGGTGAACTCATCGGTGTGTTTGAACAGGATGCCGGCGTCCTCTTCATGGATGCAGATCGCGTTCTTGATGGTGTGTGCGTGACCCTGTTCGTTGGCGAGCACAGCGTCGGAGTACTGGATCTCGCCGAGGCAGTCGCAGCCGAGTTCGAGCGAGTTCGCGCTCTTGCCCATCGAGTACTCACCGGCGTCAAAGTAGTTCTGCCAGAAGCGCACGGGGCTCGGGTCACCGTAGGGCACAACCATCTCTGCCACGGAGGCGCGGTAGACGATGGGGCGCTGCCGGCCGTTGTCATCGAAGCCGATCTGGTGGAGGACGAGCCCCTCGACCGGGTCGAAGCCCAGGCGGACCTGCCACTTCTCCCAGCTGAGCACGTCTCCGTCGAGGGAGAAGCTCACGCCCTTGGGCTGAGAGATCTCGATCGGCTTCTGCGTCGTGCGCGGCTTGGGCAGCCACGAGTCGAGATGGTAGTCGAAGCGTTCCTTGGGCACCGGGACAATGTCGGTGTCAATGACGTCGATGACCTCACCGGTGTTGAGATCGAGGTAGGCGACGAGTCCCTCGAGCGGGTGCGCCCAGGCGTTGTCCTGTGGGTCTGACTGGATGAAGGAGGAACCGCGGACGAGGCGACGACCCTCCTCGCCGGGAATGTCGAAGCGGCCGGCCGAGAGTGCACAGATGCGCACTGTCTCGATGTCGGTGATGCCGCGAGCCTCGATCGCCGCACGGAAGGTGGTGTCGTTGCGGATCATCTGTTCGGCCGATTCGTACTCGGTCATCGTAATCGGGGCCTGTCCTTCGTTCGCGACGTCGAGTACGCGAGCGAACAGAACCTTGCGCTCGGTCAGAGACACGAGAATCTCGGTCTGTTCGCCGCTGCCGCGTTCGACGAGCAGGGAGCGCACACGACGATCCAGGTTCGTCGCGCCGGTGATCACGTCACGTTTATGGGGTTCGACGAGGCTTACCAGAGCGAACAGCGTCTGCTCGCTGACGTGGCCCGCGTCGACGATGATGGCTCGGCTGAGTTCGATCTCCTCGCCGGTCAGGCGGTCGAGGGGGTGTGAAGCGGTCGACGTGGGAGACGTCATTGAGGTGGTCGTGGTCATTTCGTTCAGACACCTTCCGGGGTAGTGAGTGGCTTGTCGAAGTTGTTGTCGAGGCTGGCTTGCAGCGTCTCGGGGTCAAGAGCGGGCCGGTATGCGCGGATCTTGGCACCGCGGATATAGCCGACGATCGCGAGAGCGGCAAGAACGATGAGAGTGCCGAGGGTGAGCGCGGTGAACGGTCCCTGGTCGACACCCCATTCGTCGAGGAAGTTGTAGTCGAGGCCGAAGAGCCGATCGAGAGTGCCGGGGAAGATGGCGACCCACGAGCCGAGCAGGATCCAGAGGAAGGCGATGCCGCCGAGGATGGTGAAGCCGATGTTGCTCGCGGGCACGCGGAACGGGCGCTCGATGTCCGGGTGCTTCCACCGCAGTCTGATCGCTGCCGGGATGATGAGGAGGTAACTGAGCAGGAAGGTCGAGATGGAAATCGAGAGCACGACGCCGAACAGCGCTCCTGCGTCACCACTGAGTTGCATGGCCGCGATGAGGAAGAGGGTGGCAACGACCCCCGAAAGCAGATTGACGTTGACAGGAGTGCCCAGTCCTCGGGAGATCTTGCCGAAGAACCCGCCGAAGAAAGCGCCGTCTGCGGCGGTGAGCGCCTGCATGCGGTCACTCATGATCATCCAGGCAGCGCCCTGTGAAGCGAGAATGATGACGAACAGCAGAGCTGCGACGACGACCATGACTTCGGCGGCGGGACCGTAGATCGTAAAGACGGTCTTGACTGCATCGAGCATGCCTCCGATTCCCGTGATGGTCTCGGTGGGAAGTACGAGCAGCATGGCCAAGACGGGCAGGAGGTAGCAGAGAGCCGAGATGAAGCCCGAGCGTGCGATTGCGGCCGGGATGTCCTTTTTCGGGTCCTTCATCTCATCCGATGCGCTGTTTGATGCCTCGAAGCCGAGGTAAGAGAAGAGCAGCAGCGGAACGAGGCCGAGGAATCCGCCGAGGCTGGGGCTGAAGTCGGAGAGGTGCAGTGGCTGCACACCGTGCTGTGCTGCGTAGATGATCGTGGTGAAGAGGAAGAACGCGATGAAGATGACCTTGAGCGCACCGCCGAGTGTCGGCAGCCACTTTGCCTTCGACAGTGACACGATCGCGGCGAGCACAGTGATCCAGATGAAGACGATCTTGAAGACCCAATCGCCGACCGATCCTGCCTCAAGCGGGCTGATGAATTGGTTCCAGGTGCCGGTGGCCAGGAATGCCATGGAGCCGCCGACCCACACTGGCTGTGTGACCCAGCTGAGGATCGAGGCGATTGCGCCAGCAGGTCGGCCGAAGGCTTGACGGACCCACAGATAGGCTCCGCCCTCGCCGACGAAGGTGCTGCCGGTCTCGGCGAAGACGAGGGCGTAGGGCACGAGGAAGAAGACGGCGAGGACGAGAGTCCAGGTGAATGTCTCGGCGCCGAAGCCTGCCGTTTCGGCGAGGACTTCGATGCTGAGCACGGCCGACATGACGATGAGCACGATGTCGAAGCGACCGAGAGTCTTCTTCAGATGCTGCTTCTGTTCGTCCGCGTATGCGGTGGTCTGTTCGTGTGAAGACACCATCCACCTCCTTGTGAGTGGGCGTCCATTTGATTCTTTGGGCTACACCCAAAAGAATGGCATGGATGACTGGTGATGAACAGAGGAAAGTGGCGATTTCGGCATAGCGATCAGTGTTTATCTAGATCACTTCAGGAGATAATGAGCGTATGGCGAGACCGAAGAATCAGAAGGCGCGGCGTGAACAGCTGGTCCACTCGGCGAAACGAGCCATCGTTGCACGGGGCCTCAACGGCCTGCGCGCGATCGATGTTGCCGCCTATTCGGAGCTAGGTGCCGGGTCGGTTGCGTACTACTACCCGGACCTCGGCGATCTGGTGCGCGATGTCCACGAAGACGCTGTTTCGCGCTTCTATTGGAATCGGCGGAATCAGGGAACCGAAGCGGAGAGCCCCGGACTCAAGCTCAGTCGTATGATCCGCAGCGGGATCCCTCGGTCTCGAGACGATGTCGATTTTCAGGTTCTCAACGAACTGCACACCCACGCCTATCGGGACGCATATCATGCTGAGCTCATGGCTGAGCTGTATCGGCTTGAGGTCTCGCTCTACTCCGATGTGCTGAGCGAAGGCGTCGAGGCCGGTGAGTTCACGATGGCATTGCCAGTCGAGACGGCGGCGAGCAACCTGGTGGCGATGGAGGATGCTTACGGCTTGCACTTCATGGGCGGAACACCGCTCGACGCCGACGATATCTATCGGATGATCGCCGCTAATGCCGAGGTCATGGCGGGGTGTGCGTTATCAGAGACAAAAACAGCGCGGTGAACCTGCAAAAGCGCGCCGTATACGGGTAGCTATTGCAGGTTCACCGCGCTGAAGGGGCACCTCAGGCGATCACCCCCACTGCAGCCAGGTGGTCTTGAAGTCCGAGTAGTTCTCCAGTGCATGTACCGACAGATCCCGACCAAATCCGGACTGCTTGAACCCGCCGAAGGGTGTCGTGAAACCGAGGGCATCGACGGTGTTGACAGAGACCGTGCCCGCGACGAGGCGGGACGAGACCCGGTGGGCCCGGGCCATGCTGCCGGTCCACAGTGAGGCCGCGAGCCCATAGGGCGTACCGTTTGCCTTCTCGATCGCTTCGTCCTCGGTGTCGAAGGGAGTGACGAGAGCGACGGGACCGAAGATCTCATGCTGGTGGAGGCGGTGGTCGGCGGGCAGGTCGGTGACGATCGTGGGGTCGATGAATGCCTTGGACCCGTTGATCTCCGGGCGATTGCCGCCCTTGATGATGGTGCCGTCTGCGCGGGCCTCCTCGACACACTCCCACACCTGGTCAGCATGCTTCTCAGAGACCAGTGAACCGATCGCCGTCTCAGGGTCCAGCGGATCGCCGGGCTGGAAGCCATCAGCCGCTGCCTTGAACAGTTCGAGGAACTCCTCGTACACGGGGCGTTCGACGAAGATACGTGAGTTCGCCGAGCACACCTCGCCTTGGTTGTAGAAGGCACCGAACGCTGATTTCACAGCCGCAGCTTCGAGGTCGTCGCAGTCAGCGAAGACGATGTTCGAACTCTTCCCGCCGGCTTCCAAGGCCAGACGTTTCATGTTCGATGTCCCGGCATACTGCTGGAGCTGCATGGCCACCTCGGTGGAACCGGTGAAGCCGAGCATGTCGACGTCCATGTGCATGCCCAGCGCCCTGCCCACGACCGATCCGCGACCGGGGACGACGTTGAGGATGCCTGCCGGAACTCCCGCCTCGGCAGCGAGTTCGGCCAACAGCAGGATCGAGTGCGAGGCTTCGACCGGGGGTTTGACGACGAGCGCATTGCCTGCCGCCAGGGCTGGAGCGATCTTCCACGTCGCGATTTCCAGCGGGTAGTTCCACGGCACGATGATGCCGATGACCCCGAGCGGTTCACGGGTCACCAGGGCGGTCGACCCTACCGGCGTGACCGGGATTTCGTCCGCGGTCTTCTCGATCGCCTCCCCGTAGAAACGGTAGAGCGCGGCGGAACCGGGAGCATCGATCGTCGAAGATTCCCCGATCGGCTTGCCCATGTCGAGGGTGTCGAGCAGAGCGAATTCGTCGGCCCGCGCCTCGATGAGCTCAGCCAGGCGCAGCAGCACTTCACGGCGATGGGTGGCCGAGGCTCGTGACCACTCCCCGGATTCGTAGGCCGCACGTGCCGCACTCACCGCGGCATCGACATCGGCCTGCCCGCCGAGGTGGAGCTGCGAGATCGTCTCACCGTTGGCAGGGTTCGTCTTCGCCTGGGTCTGGCCCGAGTGTGCCTCGACGCGCTCGCCGTTGATCACGGGACGTCCGTCGATGGTCAGCTTCGCTGCCTTGTCATGCCAGGTTGTGGCGATGCCGGTGGGTGTTGAGATGGTGTCGGTCATGGGCGAGTCTCCAGTCGTGTGTGGTGGGATGGATAGCTAAGCGCTCGCCGAGGCGGTTGCCGGGGTATCGAGATCATCGTCCTTGAGGAGGTCGATGCCTTTGGTCTCTGGAATCGAGACCACGGTGATGATGCCGACGACGCCGACGACGGCCAAGAAGAAGCCGGGGCTGAGCATGCTGCCGGTGTTCTCGATGAGCCAGGTCAGGGCGTAGGGCGCGGTGCCGGCGAACAGAGCGGCCGTGAGTGCATAGGCGATCGAGAGCCCGGTCTGCCTGGTCCGCGTCGGGAAGAGCTCGACGACGGTCACGGCGTGAGTGCCGAGGATGATGGCGAGGATGAACGCCAGCCCGAAGGTCGAGACGAACGCGGCCAGGTCGGACTGGACCTGCATGAGCATGAACAGCGGGATCGCGAGAACTGTCAGGGAGACTGCGGCGGTCATGAGCACGGGCTTGCGACCGAACTTGTCGGAGGCGATGCCCGACAGCGGAACGATGATGAGTCCGAGTGCCGAGGCCAGGGTCGAGAGCAGGGCCGCTCGGCCGGGATCGAAGCCCAGCTCGGTCTCCTGGTAGGTGAGCAGGTAGACGAGGACGACATAGAACGTGACGTTCATGAAGATCTCCATGCCACACGTCTGGATGAACTGTTTGGGGTTGCGCTCGAAGACCTCGCGCAGCGGTGACTCGGAGACGGTCTCCATCTTCTGCAGCGCCTCGAACTCTGGAGTGTCCTCGATTTTGCGGCGAATGTAGAGGCCGACGAGACCCAGAGGAACGGTGATGAGGAAGGGAATCCTCCAGCCGCCCGCCAGCACCTGTTCGGGGCTGAGCACTTGGGTGAGCAGAAAGACGACGAGAGAAGCGAGGAGGAACCCGAGCAGGGAACCGAATTCCAGCCAGCTGCAGCCGAAGCCTCGGCGCTTCCTGGGCGAGAACTCGCCGAGGAACGCCGCCGCACTGCCGAATTCGCCGCCGGCGGCCAGACCCTGCACGATGCGTGTGATGATGAGGAGGACCGGGGCGAGCATCCCGATCGTCTCGTAGGTCGGCAGGATGCCGAGGACGAGAGTCGAAGCCGCCATGGCAAGGATGACGACTGAGAGGGTGACCTTGCGTCCGAGCTTGTCGCCGAGACGACCGAAGATGATCGCACCCAGCGGGCGGACGAGGAAAGAGACCGCAAAGACGGCAAAGGTCGCGAGCAGTCCTGCGGTTTCGTCGCCTTCAGGGAAGAAGATCGCTGCGATCGTCGTCGCCATATAGGCGTAGACGGCCCAGTCGAACCAGTGGACGAGCACGCCGATGGATCCGGCGGCGACGCTCTTCTGCAGGCCCTTCTTATAGGCCAGATCATTCGCATCGGTAGGGTGTGCACCGCTCATATCGAGTTCCTCCTTTGGAACCTCAGGTCCGCCGGGGACCTTGTGGTGTGGTGTTGCATGCTTTGCGTGTGGCCTCAGGCTGAGACCGATGGTGCAGGTGGTTCAGGAACGCCGGGCGCTGACGTCCGCTGCAGTCCACGCCAGAGCCGTTGCGCCGTCGAGGAGCGTGCGTTCGGCCTCTTCCCCGACACAGGATTCGGCGAAGGCGGCCTGGTGGTTGCTCGCGTCACCGCCGACCCCGATGTAGGGGTGAATGGCGTTGACGATCTGGGACACATTGCCCATATCCGTCGAGGCGCGGTTCATCGTGGCCGCGACCGGGTCGACGTCGAAGCTGCGTCCAAGGGCGATGGCATTGCTCCGGTAGGACTCCAGCGCTTCCTCATCGGTGCGCATCTCGGCATACCGTTTGCTTTCCGGAGTGATCGACAGGCTCGCTCCGGTGGCCAGCGCTCCTGCTTCGAAGCAGTTGATGACCTGCTTCTCGACTTCGAGCAGTTCGTCGGTCGATTCGGCCCGGACGTACCATCGGCCTTCCGTCTTCGCCGGGATCGCGTTCGGTGCTTCACCGCCGTTGGTCATCACACCGTGAACCCTGACCGTCTTCGGCAGCTGTTGACGCAGCAGGCCGAGGGCCACCTGGGCGACGAGGAATGCGTCATTGGCGTTGATGCCGCGCTCCGGGTAGGCGGCAGCGTGAGCTGCCCGGCCGGTGTATTCGACATGCCAGTGCGTCACGGCGAAGGGCTCGGCTTCGGCGACATCGACGGGTGCGGGGTGAGCCATGAGGGCGAAGTCGAGCTCAGTGAACGCGCCGCGTTCGAGGAGTTCGATCTTCCCGCCGCCGCCTTCTTCGGCCGGTGTGCCGATGACCTCGACCGTGATGCCGAGTTCATCGGCGACTGCGGCAAGGCCCATGGCCCCTCCCACGCTCATAGCGGAGATGAGATTGTGCCCGCAGGCATGACCGAGTCCTGGCAGAGCGTCGTATTCGGCGAGGAATCCGATGGTGAAGTCGCTGGTGCCGAATGTTGCACGAAAGGCGGTCTCGAGTCCGAGGTAGGGATGTTCGACGGTGAATCCGTGAGCGGCCAAGACGCCGGCCACCGAGGCGGAGGACCGAAATTCCTGCCACCCGAGTTCGGGGTCGTCGTGGAGCGAATCTGACAGACCAATGAGTACCGGGCCCACCTCGGCGAGGCGGGCCGCGATCTGATCCTTCACGGACTGATCTGCAGTCGTCACTGAAGCGGCGCCCTGCGTCGTGGACTGTTCGACGTCGGTGGGCTGGCTCATCGCTCGTCTCCGGGGACACCGTAGGACGGTGAGGCCACGGGATTGAGACCGCGGGTGATGTAGTCCTCGCGTTGGGGCATCCAGATGTCGAGAAGTTCACCGAGCTCTCCGATTGGGTCATCCTCGGCCCAGTCCACGCGCAGATCAGTCACCCTCCACCCGGCGTCGCTGACGACGGCGAGCCCGGCCGAATGCACGGGACCGGCCTCTCCACCGGCGTCGAAGGCGGCCTGGAAGGCTGCGAAGAGGCGACGTTCGATCCGCCCCTTCGATTCCAGGGCGGTCTCGATGAAGGCATCGAGGACGTCGAGCGACTTGAGCATGTTTCCACCGGTCACGGCATTCTGTTCTGTGCGGGCACCGAAGATCCCGAGCGCCTCGGCGCCGGAATGGGCGGCGGTGTTGCCGCCGCCGTCGATGACGAGGATCTGGCGGTAGGCGATGATCTCGGACTCGACTTGGTCGACGATGGAATCGAGGGCAAGCTGCGCCAGCTTCCCGGCTGCCATCTCGTCGAGGATCCGCCCGCCGAGGCGAGGGTCCGTGACGTTCTGCGAGTTCACTCCGCCGATTCCGTCGGCCAGGTTGAGGCACCGGGCGGATACGGCAGGGGAGGACGAGGCGATTGCGGCACCGAACTCACCGGTATCTGGATCGTGGAGGAGGAGGGAGAAGGTCACTTGGCCACCTCGGCGTGGGTGGATGCGGCCGTGGATGCGCTGGGTTCGCTGATGACGGCGGTGGCGTCGATTTCGACGAGCCACTCGGGGCGGGCGAGAGCCTGGACGACGATGCCGGTCGAGACGGGGTAGACGCCCTTGAGCCATTTGCCCACGGTGCGGTAGACATCCTCGCGGTAGCGGGGATCGATGATGTAGATGGTGACCTTGACGATGTCCTCGAGCCGACTGCCCGCTTCTTCGAGGAGCATGGCGATGTTGGACATTGCCTTCTCTGCCTGCGCGGTGACGTCACCGATGCCCACGGACTCGCGAGTCTCCAGGTCCTGGCCGATCTGCCCGCGGAGATAGACGACACCACCGGCGACGACGGCCTGGCACAGATCGTTGTCGAGATTCTGTTCGGGGTAGGTCTCTTTGGTGTTGAACATTCTCAGACGTGTGTGCGTGGGTTCGGCCACTGCGGTCTCCTCTTCGAGCTGATCGGAACATGTCGAACGGGTTGTGGGGCCGTTCGGTGTGTGGTTCCATTCTCGGAAACATCGGAGTATCTGTGAAATAGCTATTATCTAGAGACTCCATCTGAAAAACAGATTCCAAATCTGAAGAATAACTTCACTGACGAAGAGGTCGCCATGGTCCACAGGTTCTCGATCACGCTCACCCAGCTCTCGTACTTCGCAGAATGCGCGAAGACACTGAATATGACCACGGCCAGCCAGGAGCTCCACATCGCCCAATCGGCGGTGTCCACGGCGATCAATCAACTGGAGAAGGCACTCGGTGCCCCGCTCTTCGTGCGCCAGCACTCCAAGGGCCTCGTCCTCACTCCCGCCGGTGAAGGGCTGCTGCACGAGACCCGCCAGATCTTCGGGCTCATCACCGATGCGGTCGAATCGATCCAAGCCGGGCAGAACGAGGTCCGCGGCACGATCGTCCTCGCTTGCTTCAAGACCCTGGCCCCGTTCATCCTTCCCCAGCTCATCGGGCGGCTCAACGAACGCCACCCCGAGCTGTCGATCGAGGTTGTCGAGGGTGACCATGAGGAGTGCATGGCCGCGCTGCGCAGTGGGCGGGCGGAGATCGCGATCAACTACGACCTCACCGATGCCGAAGGCATCCAGGCCCAGCGGGTCGGCGAGGTGCGACCGCACGTCATCGTCGACACGAGCCACCGGCTGGCCGGGAAGAAGAGAGTCAAGCTGTCCACGCTCGCCGAGGACCCCCTCGTCCTCCTCGACCTGCCCGACAGCCGCGAGTACTTCCTCACCATGCTGCGTTCGGCCGGCATCACTCCCAAGGTCAAATACAAGTCCTCGAACTACGAGACCGTGCGCTCGATGGTCGCGATGGGGCTGGGGTTCTCGATCCTCAACCAGCGCCCCGACATCGAACAGACCTACACCGGTGCGAAGACTGCGATCCTCGAAATCGCTGACCCTGCGCCGAGCCTTCACCTCGTCGTCTCGGCATTGTCGCAGGCGGCAGGAACAGCGAAGGCGAGGGCCGTGACGGCGATGATGCGCGAGATCTTCGCCGAGGCGGCCTCAGGCGAGGGTTACGTCTGATCTAGTCGATTCGGCTGAGTTCCGTGCTTTCTGCTGAGCTTTGAGATACCCGGAAATGATTGACTCAAGGCGGCTACATCTATTCAGTAGATGCAATTGACCGTCAACAACTATTGGCATTGACACTCTTACCTGCGGTTTGCTGGATCCCGAGAGAGCGACGAGAAACGTCGGCTCACGAGCAAAGACGCAAGTGCCGTATCTGCAGGTCAGGTGCGGTTTTCGAGAACAGGAGTGTCCCATGCCGGGCAAAGAGACCGAGACCACCGAAGTTGTCATCATCGGCGCGGGCCAAGCCGGAATCGCGATGAGCGAGCACCTGCAGTCCAAGGGAGTTGCCCACATCGTCCTGGAGAAGAACCGGATTGCCGAGGCCTGGCAGTCGAGGCGCTGGGACTCCCTCGTCGCCAATGGCCCTGCCTGGCACGACCGGTTCCCCACCCAGGAGTTTGCCGACGTGGATCCCGATGGATTCGCGACCAAAGACCAGGTCGCCGAATACTTCCGCACACTGGTGGAACGCAAGAACCTCCCTGTGCGCACCGGAATCACCGTGACCACAGTGACCGAACGCGAGAAGGCCCGCGGCTACCTCGTCGATACCGATCAGGGCACCATCGAGGCCGACTTCGTCGTCGCCGCGACAGGCCCTTTCCAGACTCCGACCATCCCGGCGATCATCCCTGAGAGTTCCGGGATCACCCAGATCCATTCGAACTCGTACAAGAACCCCGCACAGCTGGACGAGGGGGCCGTGCTCGTCGTCGGCGCTGGATCATCGGGGGTCCAGATCGCCGCGGAGATTCAGAAGTCCGGCAAGAAGGTCTATCTGGCCGTGGGCCCACACGATCGCCCACCGCGGGCCTATCGCCACCGCGACTTCTGCTGGTGGCTCGGGGCCCTGGGCAAATGGGATCTGGCAGCACCACCTGTCGGGGCTGACCACGTCACCATCGCCGTCTCCGGTGCAGAAGGTGGCCACACGGTCGACTTCCGTGACCTCGCGGACTCGGGCATCACCCTGCTCGGCCGAGCGAACGCTTATCTCCACGGCACACTGCAGATCGGCTCCGACCTGGGCAGGAACATCGCCCGCGGCGATTACAACTATCTCTCATTGCTGCGTGAGGCCGACGACTACATCGAACGCAACGGCCTCGACCTGCCACCCGAGCCTGAAGCACATGTGCTCGGCCCTGATCCCGACACTGTGACGAACCCGATCCTCGAACTCGACCTTGCTGACGCGGGCGTGACCACCGTGATCTGGGCGACCGGATTCGGTGTCGACTACTCCTGGCTGCAGGTCGACGGTGTCCTCGACGAGCGAGGCCACCCGGTCCAGCAGCGCGGCGTCACACCTGTTCCCGGCATGTACTTCCTCGGTCTGCCGTGGCTGTCGCGTCGCGGTTCGAGCTTTATCTGGGGGGTGTGGCACGACGCGAAATACCTCGCCGATCAGATCGAGATCCAGCGGAAGTACCGCGACTATGAGCCGGATCATAACGCCCTCCTCGACCGCGCAGTATCGTAATGAATATGACCGACAGCGCTTCTGCACCTACCCGTACCGAGACCGATTCGATCGGCAGCCTCGAGATCCCCGACACCGCCTATTGGGGCGTCCACACTGCTAGGGCGATGGAGAACTTCCCGATCACCCGCCGCCCGGTCTCCGTCTACCCTGACTTCATCCGCGCCTTCGCCTGCGTCAAGCAGGCCGCGGCACGGGCGAACCTCGAAATCGGTGCCCTTGATGAGCAGCGAGCCAACCTCATCGACGCCGCCTGCGAGGAGATCAAGGGTGGGCGGCTCCACGACGAGTTCACCGTCGGCGTGATCCAGGGAGGGGCAGGCACCTCGACGAACATGAACGCCAATGAGGTGATCACGAACCGTGCGCTCGAGATCGGTGGTCACGCCAAGGGCGACTACTCGTTCATCAACCCCAACGACCACACGAACCACAGCCAGTCGACGAACGACACCTACCCAACGGCGATCAAGATCGCACTGGCCTTCTCACTGCAGAACCTCCTCGTCGAACTCACTCTTTTGGCCGATGCCTTTGCCGCGAAGGGCCGCGAGTTCTCCCACATCATCAAGGTCGGTCGCACCCAGCTCCAAGACGCGGTGCCGATGACCCTGGGCCAGGAATTCAACGCCTTCGCCACCACCCTGCGCGAGGACGTGCAGCGGCTCGAAGACGCTGTCGCACTCCTCGGGGAGGTCAACATGGGCGCCACTGCGATCGGAACGGCGATCAACGCACCCGTCGGGTACAAGGAAGCGGTGATCAAGCACCTGCGCACCATCACCGGACTCGAACTCGTCACCGCCGGCGACCTCGTCGAATCCACCTCGGATACCGGGGTCTTCATCACCTTCTCCGGGGCGCTCAAGCGCAGTGCTCTGAAGATGTCGAAGATCGCCAACGACCTGCGTCTGCTGTCCTCGGGACCACAGGCCGGTTTCGGTGAGATCAACCTTCCGGCCCGTCAAGCGGGCTCTTCGATCATGCCCGGCAAGGTCAACCCCGTCATTCCCGAGGCGGTCTCCCAGGTCGCCTACTCGGTCGCCGGTGCCGACGTCACTGTGTCCATGGCCGTCGAGGCCGGCCAGCTCCAGCTCAACGCGTTCGAGCCGGTCATCGCTCATTCCCTGTTCCAGTCGATCACCTGGCTTGAACGTGCCTGCCAGACTTTCCGTGTCAACTGTGTCAACGGCATCACCGCCAACGAGGCGGCCCTTGAGGACACTGTGGCCCGTTCCGTCACCGTCATCACCGCTCTCGCCCCGGTCATCGGTTACGCCCCTGCCGCGCAACTGGCGAAGCAGGCGCTGGCGACGAATGAACCGATCTCCGACCTCGTCGTGAAGCAGGGGCTCCTCGACCGAACCCAACTCGAGGAGATCCTCAAGCCCGAGCGTCTGACCGGCTTGCCTGCCGATCACGGTGTGGAGAACTCGGCCGACAGCACCGAGGCGGTTCCCCGGGATGAGATGAC
>NZ_JBHFIH010000019.1:0-149599 GCF_057334195.1 Brevibacterium sp. AGC70
AGCGACCCCTCATCGAACTCATAGTCTTCGGGGTAGACGATGATGTCGACATCCTTGACATGCCCCAGCTCACGCAGCTCCAACGGGGTGAACTTCGCCTGCGCAGGACCACGCCGACCAAACACATGCACATCGGTGACCTTCGAGGACTTCAGACCCTCGTAGACATGATCAGGAATCTCCGTCGTGTGCATATCATCAGCCTGCTTCGCCAGCACGCGTGCAACATCCAAAGCAACATTGCCATTGCCGATGACCGCGACCTTTTCGGCATCCAAAGGCCAGGTCTGGGCCACGTCCGGATGCGAGTCGTACCAGTTGACGAAGTCAGCGGCGCCATAGGAACCGGGCAGATCGACTCCGGGCAGGTTCAACGAGGCATCGATGAAGCAGCCGGTGGAGAAGATCACCGCATCATAGCGATCCGTCAGCTCACCCAAGGCGATGTCGGCACCGTATTCGACGTTCGAGAACAAACGGATATCACCGCGGTCGAGGACCTTGATCAGGGCATTGATGATGCCCTTGATCCGTGGGTGGTCAGGAGCGACTCCGTAGCGGACCAGACCGAACGGAGTCGGCAGACGCTCGAAGAGGTCGATGCTGACCTCGAAGTCACGCTCGGCCTTTGTCAGCAGATCAGCAGCATAGATCCCGGCAGGACCGGCACCCACAATAGCCACACGGAAGGGACGCGTCATTCTCACACCTCTCTAGTAAGTCATCTCCGATTGTATCGGCAAAGAAGGTCCTCCTAACAAACACGTGACGAAGCTCGCATCTCGACCTTCGGCTTCATCTCAGGCATCAGTCGGAATCGCCAGCTTCCTGTGCGCTGCCTAGACTCGGCCTGTGAACGCCTCTGCACCCGAAGAATCTGCCCTCCGACGCGTCGGACTGGGATATGGAACCGCTGCCTACATCATCTGGGGTCTCATTCCCCTGCTCTTCGCCGCTGCGGCTCCGACGGGCGCGTTCGAGATCGTCGCCCATCGGATCATCTGGTCGCTGATCTTCTGCGCCATCCTCCTCTTCTTCGCCAAGGGCTTTGTCCGCACCTGGTTGGTGATGCGCTCGGGAAAGATCTTCTGGCTGCTTGCTCTGGCATCCGTGCTCATCGCTGTGAACTGGACAACCTACGTCTACGGCATCGAAACCGGCCGCCTCGTCGAAATCTCGCTTGGCTATTACCTCAACCCGCTCATCTCGATCGGCCTGGGCGTCATCCTCCTCAAGGAGAAGCTGCGCCCGCTGCAGTGGGCCGCGGTGGGTTTCGGAGCGGCAGCAGTAATCGTGGTCGGCATCGGGATCGGCCGCTTTCCCTATCTGGCGCTCACGGTGGCGCTCTCCTTCGGCCTCTACGGACTGGTGAAGAACAAGGTCGGGGGGAAGGTCGGTGCGCTCGAAAGCATGACCGTCGAGACCGCGGTACTCACCATTCCCAGCCTCGCCTTCCTCGCCTATCTCGCTGTACAGGGCAATGGAACATTCATCGGATTCGGGCCTTGGCACGTTGTCCTGCTCCTGGCCACAGGACCGCTGACGGCGATCCCGCTCATCCTCTTCGGCGCAGCCGCCCGGCGAATTCCACTCTCCTGGGTGGGAATGCTGCAGTACATTGCACCGACGATGCAGTTCGTCCTCGGCGTCGTACTCTTCGGTGAGGCGATGTCGACGACGAGGTGGATCGGGTTCCTCATCATCTGGATCGCCGTCATCCTACTGTGCACGGACATGGTCCAGCAGAACCGACGACGACCGCATTTGGGGTAGTCCCTGTCACCGGCGGTCCGACAGGCTGCTGCGACTCACTAGACTCTGTGTGTGATCGCAGATTCAGCCCCCGATGAGAACGCCTTCCGCCGTGCCGGGCTGATCAACGGACTCTCCGCCTACCTGCTGTGGGGGCTCATCCCCCTGCTCTTCGCCGCAGCAGCCCCGACCGGGGCCCTTGAGCTCGTTTCGCACCGGGTCGTCTGGTCGCTGCTCTTCTGCGCAATCCTGCTGACGTTCACCGGCGGCTTCAGACGCACCTGGGATGTGGTGCGCTCAGGTTCGACCTTCTGGCTGCTCACCCTGGCCTCGGTACTCATCGCGGTCAACTGGACGACGTTCATCTATGGCGTCGAAACGGGCCGCCTCGTCGAGGTGTCACTTGGCTACTACCTCAATCCGCTCATCTCGATCGGCCTGGGCGTGATCTTCCTCGGTGAGAAGCTGCGTCCGCTGCAGTGGACTGCTGTGGGCTTCGGCCTCATCGCCGTCGTCATCGTCGGCATCGGCCTCGGTCGGATGCCCTACCTCTCGTTCACTGTAGCCATCTCGTTCGGTCTCTACGGACTCGTGAAGAACAAGGTCGGCAATCGGGTCGGAGCCCTCGAAGGCATGACTATCGAGAGTGCAGTGCTGTCCGTGCCCAGCCTGATCTTCCTTATCGTCCTCGGTGCACAGGGTCTCTCCACGTTCACCGGGTTCGGTGCCAGCCACGTCATCATCATCCTCATCACCGGCCCGGCCACGGCGATTCCACTCATTCTCTTCAGTGCTGCGGCAAGAAGAATTCCGCTGTCGTGGGTCGGGATGCTGCAGTACATCACCCCGACGATGCAGTTCATCACCGGAGTCTTCATCCTCGGTGAGATGATGTCGACGACCCGTTGGATCGGATTCTTCGTCATCTGGATCGCCGTCGTCCTGCTCAGCGTCGACATGATCCGCCAAAGCCGCCGCAGGCTCTAGCCACTTCCCCACTCCCAGCTTCGCTCATCGCTGCAGACCGGCTTTCAATCGTCCCCGAAATCGGCGCACTCTTGACAAGTCAATCACCTACATGGTTCATTAGTTATGTAACTAACCAATACACATGGAGCTGATGTGATCGACGAAGCCAAACCACTGTTCGCACAGATCGCCGAACAGGTCGAGGATTCGATCATCAACGGCACTCTGCCGGAGATGTCTCGGGCACCGTCGACGAACGAACTCTCAAGCTTCTATTCGATCAATCCCGCGACCGCCGCCAAGGGCGTGAACCAGCTCGTTGCCAAAGGAGTTCTCGAGAAACGGCGCGGAATCGGAATGTTCGTGAAGGAAGGAGCCCGAACCTTGCTCATCAATGAATACAAGTCCACCTTCTCCGACAAATTCATCGCCCCGCTGCTCTCAGAAGCCAGCAGGCTAGGACTCAACCGCGATGAAGTCATCGCCCTCATCGCCGACCACTCAAGAGAACTCGGCACTTCACGCCGCCTGGGCCCCACTACCGCGAAGGGATGAAAATGACCTCCGTCATCGACGCACGCGACCTCACCAAGAAGTACAAGCACGCCACCGCCCTCGATAACGTCTGTCTGTCTATCGAAAAGGACTCGATCTACGGCCTCCTCGGCCGCAACGGTGCCGGCAAGACCACTCTGATGTCCATTCTCACCGCGCAGAACTTCGCCACAAGCGGCGATGTCGAGATCTTCGGTGAGCATCCCTACGAGAACGCTCGCGTCCTCAATCGGATGTGTTTCGTACGGGAGAGTCAGAAATATCCCGAGGACGCCACAGCGAAACACGCAATCGCCACCGCTCGCCTGTTCTTCCCCTGCTGGGACCAGTCCTTGGCAGAGGAGCTCATCGACGACTTCCGTCTTCCCCTGAAGACACCGATCAAGAAGCTCTCCCGGGGTCAGCAGTCGGCAGTAGGAGTGATCATCGGCTTGGCGTCTCGGGCCGAGATCACCTTCTTCGACGAGCCCTATCTCGGCTTCGACGCAGTAGCTCGACAGATGTTCTACGACCGCCTCATCGCCGATTACGCGGAGTGCCCACGAACGATTGTGCTGTCGAGTCATCTGATCGACGAGGTGGCCAACCTGATTGAGAATGTCATCGTCATCGATCGCGGCCGGATCATCATGGATGAGTCCACGGAAGAGGCACGCACACGCGCAGTCAACATCGTCGGAGATGCTGACTCGGTTCAGCGTCTGGTCGCCGGTCGAGAGGTCATCCACCGGGAAGCGCTGGGGCGTGTGTCGTCGGTGACGATCCTCGGTCAGCTCTCCGACGTCGATCGTGAGTTCATTGCCGACGCGAATCTGGATCTCACTCCGGTATCGCTTCAGCAGCTCATCGTGCGCACCACACAGGCAGACACCACTTCCTCGAACGAGGATGAGAACACCGGTCCCCTCACCGACACTGATGTCAGGAGTCTTCAGTCATGACCGCAACCACACAAGCACTCGGCAATCAGCACTCGACTCGTTCGAAGAGTCGGATACTCGGTATCGTCCGGCTCCATTTCATGAACACTCAGACCTTCGTCTGGGTACCAGTCATCGTGCTCAGCGGAGTCTGGCTGATCACGCTGCTGATCTATTGGATCATCTCCGCCTCCGGAGTCGAAGGGCCGATGTACAGTGGTGGATCCCAGGCACCTCTGTGGTACTTCGCCGTGGTCGGAGCGCAGGCGATGAATCTGACCTTCTACTTCTCGCAGGCCATGAGCCTCACACGTCGCGAGTTCTATCTCGGATCACTGACCGCAGCCGGCATCAGCGCCGCTGCGATATCCACCGTCTTCGTCCTCCTCGGTCTCATCGAACAGGCCACTGAAGGCTACGGCATCAACGGGTTCTTCGCCTACCTCCCCTGGGTGTGGGAGGGTGGGCCGTTCGCAGCGGGGCTGACCTACTTCGCCCTCACCATGCTCGTGTTCATCCTCGGCTTCTGGTTCGCCATCGTGCACAAGCGCTTCGGAGCTCTCATCCTCACCACCGCGCTGCTCGTCATCGCACTCGTCCTGTTGAGCGGCGCCGCACTCATCAGCCTCAACGGAGCCTGGCTCGAGGTATGGATGTGGGTCCTCGAGACTCAGAGCATGGGACTGACGCTCTGGGCCCTGGGATTGGGCGTGGTCTTCGCCGCGGGTTCGTACCTCACTCTGCGTCGGTTGACTGCCTGAAAACAGCTGACCGTCTCTGATCGAATCAGCTCGCGAGCATTCGAATCAGCTTGCGAACATGAGCACGACCCCGGAGAGCACCCCTCCGAGGGCGACAGCACTGCCCATAGCGGTGGTGGTGCGCCAGCCGAGGGACTTTCCGACCATCACCATCGACGGGATGCTCAGTGCCGGGAGTGCAATCAGCAGGGCTCCGGTAGTGCCCGCTCCCACCCCTGCGGCGAGCAGCGCAATGATGATGGGAATCTCTCCCCCTGTCGGGATCACCAGGAGTGTGCCCACAACAGCAGCGATGAGCACTGCGAGAGCACCGGCCTGAGGCTCGAGCCCGTACACTCCCGACAGCCATGGACTGATGAGTCCGATGACGAAGACCAGAGCAAGATGCTCGGGCACGAGGATGAGCGTGAATTTCGACAGCGATCGCAGGTAGCGCTGGGGAAGAGACGACATCCTCAGCGGCTCCGGACTCTGTTCGGGAACCGCCTCGACGCGCCCCTTGATCCACCGGCCGATGAGCGCGCTGGCACCGACTGCGATGAGGATTCCGAACACAAATCGGGTGAGAGCGTACTGCCAGGGCAGGACGAGCGTAAGGAAGATCAGAACTGCAGGGTTGAGAAGCGGATTGCCCACCCAGTAGGCCAAGGCGGCGCTTCGCATAACGCCCGAACTCCGCAGTCCTGCGGTCACCGGGGCCGCGCAGCAGGTGCACATCATCGACGGCAGCGACATCACCGCGCCGACGAGTGACTGGCTGGTGTGGGTGCGACGATTCATCACCCGCAGCAGCCAATCACGCGGCACCAGGGCATCGATGGCCGCAGCCACTACGAGCGCCACGAGCAGGGCCTTCCACACCGAGATGAAGTACACCAAGGTGAAGTCCCAGGCTCCAGCCAAGGAGAACGTGTCCCCAGCAGCTTCGAACAGTGGACTGCCATCCCAAACGGACGTCTGGCTCATCGTCCAGGCCTTGTCCCAATAGGGCATCCACTTCGACCAGCTCAGGCCGATGATGAGGAAGATCACGAGCACGCCGAGTCCGACCCAGTCGACAGTGGTCAGTCGCCGACGACCTCCTGCTTCAGCAACGGCCTGGCTCGTCAAGGATCAGATCCTCACGCTGTGCGTGAGACCACCGAATCGGCGAACGCGAACAGCGACTCCTTGACCAGTCCTTCGGGGACGGGGGCCAGCGCTGCCTTCGCGTCCTCGGCCCAGCGAGTCGCCTCGTCGCGTGCTCGGACCGTCACCGGGTGAGCGGCCAAGGCAGCACGGGCAGACTCGAGCGCTTCGTCGGTGGTCAGATCCGCGTCGAGGAGTTCGACCACCTCGGCGGCCGCCTTGTCGCCGTCGGCCGCAGCGGCCCGGACATAGAGCACCGGCAAGGTCGGAACGCCTTCGCGCAGATCAGTGCCGGGGGTCTTGCCCGACACCGAGGAAGCCGCCGTCAGGTCGATGATGTCATCGGCTAGTTGGAAGGCGATGCCGACACGTTCACCGAAGACCCGCACAGGCTCGGCCAGCGCCTGATCCGCGAGTGAGAACATGACCCCGAACTGCGCCGAGGTGGCGATGAGAGATCCTGTCTTGTCCGCGAGCACCTGGATGTAGTGATCGATCGCGTCCGTGTCCTCGGGTGGGCCCGCGAATTCGTTGAGCTGGCCCAGGACGAGTCTTTCGAAGGTCTCGGCTTGAACCGTAACGGCCTCGGGGCCGAGCTTCGCCGTCACTCCCGAAGCCTTCGAGAACAGGAGATCACCGGTGAGGATGGCAACGGAATTGCCCCACACCTCGTGAGCGGCCGGGGCACCTCGGCGAACCGGGGCATCGTCCATCACATCATCGTGATACAGGGAGGCTAAGTGGATGAGTTCCACGGCGACGGCAGCGTCGATGATCTCCTCACGATCAGCCTCACCGAGGCGTGCCGTGAGCAGCAGGAGATTGGGACGGGCACGCTTGCCACCAGCTGCGAGGAGATGTTTGGATGTGGTGTCCGGCAGCTTCCGCGTCTGCGCGGTCACTTCGTAGAGCCTGCGCTCGACGGCTTCCAACTGAGTGGAGATATCCGCCGCAAGCTGGGCATCGGCACCGATAAAAGTCGCCGGAGAGGCTAGGTGGCTCATGTCCTCGTCATTCATCGTAGTCAGTGTCGTAGTCGCTGGTGAGCTCAGGCATTGCTGGTAGCCGGCACGATTCGGGTGAGAGCTGCAATCACCCGGTCGATGAGATCGGCCTCAGAGACCTTCGGGTCGCGGTAGAGGTTCGCCAATAATTTCACGACGAATTCCATCACAACCTCAACACCCATACCGTACTTGATTCCGAACTGCATGAGTGCAGGGTGGCCGATAATGGCGGAGAAAACGCGCCCCAGGGTGAAGTAGCCGCCCAGGGAATCACCCACCAGCGCCGGGTATTCCTGCAGTTTCTCCCGCATCACGCGCTGCGGGTAGCGGGAATAGGTGGAGATCACCTCGGCGGCCAGTCGAGCGGATTCAAGGGCATAGTCGATGCCCTCCCCGTTGAAGGGGTTGACCATCCCACCCGAATCGCCGACGAGCAGGAGCCCCTTGTGGAAGTGCGGGGTGCGGTTGAAGGCCATCGGCAGCGCTGCGGATTTGATCGGGCCCAACGAGGTGGATTCGTCGATGCCCCATTCGTGTCCCATATCCGCGATCCACTGCCCCATCACCGCCCGGAAGTCCACGGAGCCGAACTGGGGTGAGGAATCCAGCAGACCGGCACCGATGTTGATCGTGCCGTCACCCAGCGGGAAGAGCCAGCCGTACCCGGGCAGAACCTCGGATTCGCCCGCCGAATTGCTCGAGCGCATCTCGACCCAGCTCTCGATGTAGTCGTCGGCATGCCTCGGCGAGGAATGATAGGCGCGCACGGCCACACCCATCGGGCGGTCGTCTCGCTTTTCCAGGCCCATGGCCACTGCCAGACGTGAGGAGACGCCGTCCGCAGCGATCACGATCGGGGCGCTGAAGTGAGCCTCAGGTCCGACCCGACGGCCGCGGTGGTCGGTTCCGGAGGCATGAATTCCTTTGATCCAGCCATCAACGCCGATGTCCGGGGACATGGCTTTGACCTGCTCGAACAGGCGGGCACCGCTGCGTTGGGCGTGGCGGGCAAAGGCCTCATCCATGCCCATCCGCGGCTTCGTCAGACCATAGTTCGGGGTGCCGTCGATCTCGGGCCAATCGATCTCCAAACGGTGCCCGCCACCGATGAGACGCAGGCCTCTGTTCTTGTGCCATCCCTCGGATTCGGGGGTCTCCATCCCGAGGAACCCGACCTCCTTGACCGCACGCGGGGTCAGAGCATCGCCGCAGATCTTGTCCCGTGGGAACTCGGACTTCTCCAGGATGATGACCTCATGGCCGGCCTGCGCCAGGTAAGTGCCGATGGCGGATCCGGCAGGGCCCGCCCCGACGACGATGACCTCGGCCTCGAAGTTGTTCATGGTCAGCGTTCGGCGCCCGGCTTGAGTGCGTGGTGAATGGCGACGATTCCGCCCGTGAGGTTGCGGTGCTTGACCTGGTCGAAGCCGGCACCGAGGATCTGCTGCGCAAATTCGTCCTGGTCAGGCCAGGCACGGATCGACTCGGCAAGGTAGACGTAGGCCTCGGGGTTCGAGGACACGGCCTTCGCCACGGCGGGCAGCGCGCGCATCAGGTATTCCTTGTAGACGAGGCTGAAGGGGTCGAACGTCGGTGTCGAGAACTCGCAGATGATGAGTCGGCCACCAGGTTTGAGCACTCGCAGCATCTCTGCCAACGCGGTGTCGACGTCGTTGACGTTGCGGATGCCGAAGGAGATGGTGACGACATCGAAGCTGGCGTCGGAGAACGGCAGATCCATCGCATCGGCGTAGATGAAGTCGATCTTCGGGTGGCGACGTCGACCCTCGGTGAGCATGCCCTGTGAGATGTCACCGGCGACCACCTCGGCGCCATGATGGGTGAATGTCATCGACGACGTTCCCGTGCCGGCCGCGAGATCGAGGACGCGTTCTCCGGGTCCGGCAGCCACCGAGTGCGCAACCGTCCGACGCCAGGTGCGCGCCAGACCGAAGGTGAGCACATCGTTGGTGAGGTCGTAACGGGAGGCGACGTCATCGAACATCGACGCGACGTCGGCGGGCTGCTTGTCCAGCTGAGCACGGTTCATGGCACTATTCTCTCAACACCTGATGCCGGGGGCGAATTCGCGGACCCGTTTCCATGCTCTTCGCGGTGTGGAACTGGCCACAGTCATCATCGTCGTGCCGAAATCCTCGACTAGAGTGGGCCTGAAATGACTACGACCTTCGATACCTCTGACATCCGCACCGCGCCCCCGCGCCTGCACGTGCGATCTCGCTTCGTCGACGACGTCGAACCTGGACCTGGATTCCCTTTCGAATCCGGACTGCCCACGACCGTCGAACAGACGCTGGAGCTCCTGCCCACCTCGGCGTTCTCCTGCTGGGTCCGCGACACATCTGGCCTCATCGGCTTCGGCCGCACGCTGCGCATCCGTGCCCGCGGCCGCGATCGTTTCACCGAGCTCTCCGAGGCGTGGAAGGCCATCACGGACGCCGCGACCATCGAGGACGAGGTCGACCTGCTCGGCTCTGGACTGATGTGCTTCGCCACCGTCGCCTACTCGGGCGAATCGGAGGTCGATTCCCTCATCCACGTCCCCGAATTCGTGCTCGGACGCCGAGGTGGTCGCGTGTGGATGACGTCGATCATCGGTGAGGGCAGCACCCCCACCCCGCCGGTACTGAAGTCCGAACCGCTGCGCCTAGTCACCTCGGCGACGGCCTCCCCCGGCGACCTCGACAGCGCTTCCTGGGCGGACCTGGTCGCGAAGGTCTCGCACATGCTCACGCCAGTCGGAGACTCCGCTGAGGTGGACGCCTTCGCCGACGATTCCACGCTGCGCAAGATCGTGCTGGCCCGTGATGAGCTTGTCACCACCGACGATGACATCGACGTCCGGTCCGTGCTTGGTGCACTCAACCGCAGCTACCCCAGCTGCTGGACCTTCGATGTCGCCGGCCTGATCGGTTCCACGCCGGAGCTGCTCATCGGCGTCGAGAACAACCGGGTGACCTCGCGCGTGCTCGCGGGCACATATCGGGTGGAGAACGACCCGACGGCCGAGATGCCCGCTGCCAGGAAGCTGTTGAGCGCTCACAAGGACAGCACCGAACATGCCTTCGCGATCGCCTCGCTCCAGCGCAGCCTCGGACTCGTCGCTGATGATGTCACCGTCGACGAGCGGCCGCACCTTCTGCCATTGGCCAACGTCATCCACTCGGCATCGGATGCTTCGGCCCACCTGCCGGAGAACTCGTGCCTCAATGCCCTCGACATCGCGGCCGCTGTGCATCCGACCGCGGCCGTCGGCGGGTATCCGCAGGCCAGCGCAGTTGCCCACGTGGACGAGTTGGAACCACTCGATCGCGGCCGGTATTCGGGCCCCGTGGGGTGGATGGACGACCAGGGCAACGGTCAGTTCGGAATCGCCCTGCGCTGCGGACAGCTCGAGGACCGCAATCGGATCCGTCTGTTCGCCGGTGCCGGCATCATGCCCGATTCGGATCCCCTCGCCGAGGTGGCCGAGACCGAAGCGAAATTCGCTCCGATGCGCCGTGCGCTGGGTTTGGAATAGGAAGCTGACCGTGTCGCAGTCTGGCCGCCTCGTAGCTTCGACACAGTTTCACCGCCTTGGCCGGACCTCACCTGCCTTGACATCGTGTCAAGGTTTTGACTTTTCGTGTCAGTGGCTGTGTCAGTGGCTCGGCATAGTCTCTTCACATGTTCACGCATCCTGCGGATGACCCGGACCACCCCGATTATCGGGGCCCTGGTTCGTGGGCCCGGCTTCCGGGCATCACCACCGATATCGATCGGTGGTGCACGACTCTGCGTGACCTCGAGCCAGCAGACGGTGCGTGGGAGGCCCAGACCCGCATCCGCGCGCTCGAGGAGCTCACGTCCGCGGCCGCCGCCGCTCAAGCCCGTGAAGCCGTCGCCTTCCGTAGGCACCGCCAGCGCGAAGATGCTGCCAACGACGTGCCCAAACGCGAACAGGGGAAGTACGCAGGCAACGAGATCGCACTGGCCAAACGGGTCTCACCCGCGACGGGGCGCAAGTTTCTCTCAACGTCCAAAGCTGTCGTCAACGACCTGCCTCGCACCTACGAGGCGCTGGCCGACGGCTCCATCTCCGAAGCCAAAGCTCGCATCATCGCCGATGAGACGGCTTGGCTCACTCCCGGCGAGCGTCTCTTCGTCGACGAAGAGCTCAAAGACCGTGCCTCCGTTGCCGGCAGTCGCCGGCTACGCACCGAAGCCCGCTCCCTGGCGGCCAACGTGTCCTCCGACAATGCGCACGAAAGGGCCGAAGCTTCGAGCGCGAATCGCCATGTGTCCTTGAGCGCACTGAACAACGGCATGGCGATGCTCAGCGCTACTCTGCCTCTGCAGCAGGCCGTTGCTGCGTTTGAAAGTCTGGACGCCGCTGCCGCCGAGCACAAGCTCAACGGCCAGGACTTCGACCGCGGCCGCAATCAGCTGATGGCCGATATCTTCGTCGAACGGCTCACGGGACAGGACTCTGCCGGTGATGTGCGCACTGAGGTCCATATCGTGATGGAGGCCGAAAGTCTGTTCTCTGACGGACAGGTTCCTGCGTGGATTCCGAGCTATAGGCCTTTGCCGGCAAAGACAGCACGGAACTTCCTGGCGGCAAATCGGGCCCGGTCCTTCATCCGCCGAATGTTCACTTCACCAGACACAGGGCAGCTGGTCGGCATGGACTCACGCCGGCGCACATTCGGCGGCCTGCTGCGACGCATGGTGGTCTTCCGCGACGACGTGTGTCGGACCCTATGGTGTGACGCCCCGATCAAGCACGCCGATCATGCGAATCCTGTAGCCGAAGGCGGAGAGACCCAGTGGTCCAACGCCTCCGGACTGTGTGCGGCCTGCAACTATGCCAAGGAGCACCCCGGGTGGAAGCACGAGGCGACTGCCGACGACCTCACCGTCTCGACCCCCACCGGTGAAGAGTACGAGTCGGCCACTCCCCCGTTCGTCACCAAGTTCAGTCACCCACCGCCGAGAAAGTACACCACTTCGGGAGACACTGACCAGCCCGCAGACCCTGATGATTCCGCAGCACCTGACTACGTCAAAGACACTGACGCGCCAGGCGGCTGCGGCGGTTCCGGCGCAGCCGGTAGTCACCCCAGCGGCAAATCCGCGCCGGAAGCGAACGAAGACGTCGTCGACTTCCCTCGACTGAGCCCGGTCGAAGAACTCTTCAAGGAGCTGATGCTGAGGGACACCGGCTGACTTACCGCCGCGGCACCAGAGCCGTCAGCGGTCGCGATTGCTGAAGCTCTTTCCACTGAACGGTCCTCGGGTCAGTCCCTCTGTCCTGTCCCTCTGTCCTGTCCTTCTGCTCACGTCCGATTGCTCTGGTGGAGTGCTCCAGTCAGATTGATCAGGTCAGATCCACTTCGATGATTCGACGGCCGTGCGTCCGCGTTTGTGGGGACCTCGTTTGTGGGCTGTCCGCTGCTTTGCCGTCCTCTACACCGCAGACTGCTTGCTCAAACTCTGCGATGAAGTCGCTGAGCAGGCTCGACTCGTCCTGAGGTCCCACCCACGAATACTCCCACCCATAGGCAGTCGCGAGATCGCTGAAGTCCCGGCCGTGAGGAACCGTGAAATATCTTTCGAGATACGGTGCCACATGCTCCTGCGAGTGTTCGAGCCCGGAGAAGATCGCACCCCCATCGTCGTTGAGGACGACGATGAGCACGTTCCCGGCCACTTCAGCGCTCGGCGTGAGCAGGCCGCCCACGTCGTGGAGCATTGCAACGTCACCGATGACCAGCACGACCTGTTCTTCGAGCGCAAGGGAGAGCCCCGTGGCGGTCGAAATCAGGCCGTCGATGCCGGCCAACCCGCGTGACGCGTGGATTCGCGCTCGCACATCAGTGGCCTCACTGAGATAGCGGATCGTATTCGAACTCGCCGCAAAGAGGTTGATGGTGCGGCCGGCCAGATGCTCGGTGATCGCCCGAGCGGTCGTCGGCTTCGACGCGGCCGCACGCTCGCGCTCATGCCGAGAAGCGGCAATGATCGCCTCGCCGGCTCTCACCCACTCGTCGCGCCACGTCGTGTCTTCGCTGACGCACGAAAATGTATCGCTTGTGCGGTCCTCGGCGCCGACGCGATCTCCGTGACGGGTGCTGTCGCTGGCTTCCTTGACTTCCGGCTCCGAGAACGACACGGTCAGCGACACCGCGTCGACATCATCGGGCAACCGCTGAACCACCACCTCGGAATCGGCAAGGAGCGCGGCGACAGGTCTGGTCAGAGTCGGCTTCCCGTGCACGATCGCGGTGCGGATCGCTGATCGCAGGTCCTCACGTTCGCTGAGCACACGGGCATGCGCCGGCACTGCAGCAGGTGAGTTCCGCAGAGCAGGGGTGAGAGGGCTCGAGGGCTCGGCCAGGACTGGGATTGCATAAGTCTCAGCCAAGGATTTCAGAGCCTGGGCAGAGTGGCCGCCGGCATCACCGGCCACGATGACCGTGCCAGGAAGAATTCGGACCGAGGTGCTCCTCAAAGTATTCGCGGCGCTGCGCGCAGCATCCCCCGCTGACTCCGCTGACTCCGCTGATTCCACTGTCCCGTCTGAGTCCGCTGCCCCGTCTGATTCCGCTGCCCCCGCTGCTGCCAGCGTCTGCACCGTGGCATTCCAATCGGCGAGCTCCGCCACAGTCGGCACCAGCGGCACATCGAATTGCACGTTGAATTGGATGGGGCCAGCTTTACCAGTGTCCGTGCCCAGCGAGATCGCAACCGCCTCGGCTAGCAGATGTTGTGCATCAGCACTTCCGGCAGGCACATCGACTCGAGCGCGCACATCGCTGAGCACCTGCGACTGGTCGTCGATCGTCTGGTTTGCACCAGTCCCCCGCATCCGAGCAGGACGATCCGCCGTGATCGCCACGAGCGGAAGGTGACCGTAGGAGGCCTCGAGCACCGCAGGATGCAGGTTGGCCACAGCCGAACCCGACGTTGTCACCAGCGCCACGGCGCCAGCGCCAGCAGCAGCGCCCCTGGTGACAGCCGCACCGCCAACAGCGCCAGCAGCACCGCCAACAGCGCCAGCAGCACCGACACCGGTCTGCTTACTGCGCAGTCCCCGTGCCAGGCCAAGCGCCAGGAACCCGGCATCACGCTCATCGATACGCACGTGCGTACGGATCACCCCCGCCTCGGCGAGAGGGGCGAGCGCATAGATCAATGGTGCGGAACGGGACCCGGGCGCGATGACGACCTCGGTGACTCCCGACGAAACCAACCCACGGGCAATCTGCTGCGCCACTGCGCTCGAATTCAACATCACCTGATATTCAACCACTAACCCACCTGCGGTTCACATTGACTCCCTACGGTTGACCCATGCGCCGATCGATTCTCTTCGCGGTTGGAGCGCGTGCAATCCGTTCGCTGACAGCCGCGCGCTCCCACAGAGGACGCTTCCCCACCCTCGACCAGAACAGTGCATTCCTCGGCCCTGAACCTCGCGGCAAGGACGCGAGGAAATGGCATATCCGAGACAAACGCAAACTCTCGAGCCGACTGCGGGAGTTCTTCATCTACTCCCCCGCGCTCGGTCGAACCCTCGGAGTACGCGTGCTGCTGCCTGGAATTCCGCAGGAGATCAGCCCGGTCATCCACCTCTATCACGGGGGTGGGGACGACTTCCGATCATGGACGGACTTCGGGTCCGCCGAGGAGCTCACACTCGACTCGCCCTTCCTGGTCGTCATGCCCGATGCGGGAGCCGGCACCTACTCTCGTGTGGCAGTCGGCAGCGAGGTCCACGACTGGCCGACCTTCCACACCAAGGAGATCCCTGACTTCCTGCGCAAGACCTTCTCCGTGGACTTCGCACCGGAGAACCAGCTCCTGGCGGGACTGTCGATGGGCGGATACGGGGCGATGAAATACGCAGCCTGGCACCCAGACCGCTACAGCTGGGCAGCAGCCTTCTCCTCCCCACTCGACCCTTTGTCTGCGGTCCCTGCCTTCGACATCATCGCCATGCGGGAGGGCGCGAAGTCGATGACGCTGTTCGGCGATCCCGTCACCGACCGCAGTGAATGGATCGCCAACTCCCCCTACGGCCTCGCGGAGAACCTGAATGGCCTGAACCTGTGGCTCAGTGCAGGGTCCGGAAGTCTCGAAGAGTCAAAAGATCGTGACCTCCTCGAATCGATGGTCAATCAGCAGGGCGAGCGCTTCTCTGCGCGATTGAACTCGCTGGGCATCCGCCATTCGTGGTTTCCCCGCACGACTGGCCTGCACAACTGGAACAGTTGGGAACGAGAGCTCGGCGCTTGGCTGAAGACCCTGCGACGTCAGCGTGACTATGCCAGCTCCGATCACCGCAGCATCGAGCGCCGAAGTGGCGGCGTCGATGACCGCCGAGGTGGCCCCCGCGTCGCAGACGGTGGCGAATTCTCCTATCTCACCGGGCATGCCCTCTTCGATATCCACGGATGGCGGGTCGAGATCTCGCGACGCCGAGCTCAGATCGTGTGCTTCGGCTCCGTCAGCACGGCTGGATTCTCCCTGACTGGGACCGGAAGCTTCCGGGTACGCACGCCGGGCCTGTACGAACCCGGTCGCCGATACGACATCTCCGTCACCGGGCCGACAGGCTCGAACGACTATCCGCAGCGCGCCGACAAGAAGGGGCGCCTGACGTTCACCGGGCGCTTGGCTGCAGCCATGCACGACCCGATCATTCCGGGCAAGCGCACTCAGCACTTCACGACGGTGGGGCAGTCCGAGGTCACGACGGTGCGCATCGCGTCGACGCCGGATGAATCGTCGGCACCGGCACGAGCCATCGAATCAGACACCTCGCCACGACCTGCCCCAGCAGACGCCTCGCTGCGAGCCGCAAGGTCAGCCGAAGACGCAGAGGAAACAACAGATGTGTCGGAATCGGCACATGTCGATGACGGATCTCAGACACCTACTGTCTATGGTTATAACGGTCACAACATCGTGACCGTCTTTCCTCCATCTGATTGAACCTTGACTTCGAGAGGTCACCCATGAAACGCGTACTCCCAGCCATCGCTCTCATCGCCGGACTGGCACTGACAGGCTGTTCGGGAGCTGACTCCCAGGACAGTCAGGCCGAAGAAGCAGGCGGCGCCGCACAGCCCGCCGCAGAAGAGACCCCCGAAGTACAGCAGCTCGACGAGAATCAGCTCAAGAAGATCATCGAATCCACAGATGTCGATGGTCAGTCGTTCAAGTCCGTCGATATCGGGGCGGCTTCCGGCAGCGAAGCGATCAAGGCCCTCGAAAGCGCCGAGTACGAACCTGCTGAGTGCAAGGACCTCGCAATGTCTGCTCTCAACGCCGCTGAGGCGAGCAACGGCACCACCCTCGCTGGAACCTCAGCGGACAACACAATGAGCGTCGCGCTCATGAGCCTGGCCGACGAGGATGCCGCCGGTTCACAGCTGAAGAACTCGACCAAGGTCGCCGAGAAGTGCAGCGACGTGACCATCAAGTCACAGGGCATCGAGATGACGATGTCCTACGAGTCCTTCGATGCCACTGTCGAAGGCGCTGACGAGAGCGTCGGCGTCCGTGCCAAGATCGGTGCCGGCGGTCAGACCGTCCTCGACACCGACACCGTCACCAGCCGCGTCGGCAACAACATCGTCACCGCCGCCAACATCGCCGATACCGGGGATGAGGAAGCGGTTCCCAAGACCGCGAAGACGTTCGTCGACGCCGTCAAGAACGCGAACTGAGCAGTCTCAAGAACGCGAATTGAGCGTCGGTCGCAGAGCGCTCCAGCACTCCTGCAGCCGCGTCGCCCACCAGTCGAATCGTCCCGGATCCACCGCCAGCCTCTCCAGGCGCTGTGGGTCCGGGACGATTCGCGTCACCGGGATCTGACCGTCGACAGGACTCAGGCTGAGATCCGCGCTCACCACATCCTCGGCGAAGAGCCTTCCAGTACCCAGGCCGCAGGCCGGGTGCTCACCGAGGATTTCGCGGCTCGCAGGTGTGCGCGGCAGCGTGGCCGCCAACTGGGCCCCGGCGGCCAATCCGACAGATGACTCCAATGCCGATGACACAACAGCCGGCAGACCGCAGGCTTCGATGATCGAACGTGCGGCAGCGATCCCACCCAGCGGCTGGACCTTGACGATGACAACCTCGGCGGCTCCCAGCTCTGCCACTCGCAGGGGGTCCTCGGCCTTGCGAATCGACTCATCAGCGGCCAGGACCACAGGCAGTCCATCGAGTTTCTCCCGCAGCCGCGCCATGTCTTCGACTGCCGCGACGGGCTGTTCGAAGTACTGCAGGTCGAATTCCGCGAACTCGGCGCAGGCCCTGAGCGCCTCGGGCAGCGTATAGCCGGCATTCGCATCGAGTCTCAGCGTCGTTGAGGGAAACAGACGTCGAAACTCTCGCAGCCGCTCCAAGTCACCGGGCAGGGAGTCGATCCCATGTTCGGCCACCTTCGCCTTGACCGTGCCGACGGGTCCGTAGCGGGCCAGGATCGACTCGACTTCGGAGGTTGCACACGCGGGCAGGGTCGCGTTGACGGCCACTGATCGGACGGCGGCGGCTGACCGACCTGAGGTGTCAGCCAAGTGACCGACGGCACTGGATCCAGCCTCGGCGACTCCCGGCAGCAGTCCTGCGAATTCGAGAGCGGCTCTCAGCCAGCGTGAGGATTCGGCTGCATCGTATTCGGTGAAAGGGGAGAACTCCGCCCACCCATCGGGGCCTTCGACGAGCATGATCTCGCGCTCGGTGATCCCTCGGAACCGGGTGATCATGGGGAGTTTGAGAACCTGGAAATTCGGCACGAGTTCAGCGATCGACTCGGGGATCTGCTCCGTATCAGCCATGGAGCAACCATATCGGTCCGGTGACAGGCGATAGGGTTGGGGCCATGACGGTTTCTGAAATCTTTGACCCCTCCCAGTGGCGTGAAGTATCCGGATTCGACTTCACCGACATCACCTATCACCGCGCGGTCAAACCCGACGGCACTGACCTGGGGTGCGTGCGCATCGCCTTCGACCGTCCCGATATCCGCAACGCCTTCCGCCCCCACACCGTCGACGAGCTCTATCGAGCCCTCGACCACGCCCGCCAGACCTCGGACGTCGGCGCGGTCCTGCTCACTGGCAATGGCCCCAGCTCACGCGACGGCGGCTGGGCCTTCTGCTCCGGCGGCGATCAGCGCATCCGCGGCCGTTCGGGCTACCAGTATGCCTCCGGGGAGACTCGCGAGTCCGTGGATCCGGCTCGTGCCGGCCGCCTCCATATCCTCGAGGTCCAACGACTCATCCGCACCATGCCCAAGGTCGTCATCGCCGTCGTCCCGGGTTGGGCTGCCGGCGGTGGCCACAGCCTCCATGTCGTCTGTGACATGACGATTGCCTCGCGCCAGCATGCGAAGTTCAAACAGACCGATGCCGATGTCGGCTCCTATGACGCCGGCTACGGCTCTGCCTACCTTGCGAAGATGGTCGGACAGAAGAAGGCACGGGAGATCTTCTTCCTCGGCCGCACCTACTCTGCCCAGGACATGGCTGACATGGGCGCCGTCAATGAGGTCGTCGACCACGAAGATCTTGAGACCGCAGCCCTGACCATGGCCAAGGAGATCCTCGGCAAGTCCCCCAATGCCCAGCGGATGCTGAAATTCGCATTCAACCTCGTTGATGACGGTCTCATGGGCCAGCAGGTCTTCGCAGGTGAGGCTACCCGTCTGGGCTACATGACCGACGAGGCGGTCGAAGGTCGTGACTCCTTCCTTGAGAAGCGTGACCCCGACTGGTCCCCCTACCCCTGGTACTACTGAGCGCCCCCCGCCACATGAACACACAGCCCGTTGCGGATCTGCCCAGTGCGATCGATCGAGCCTTGGACGGCTGCTCGATCCTCGTCCTGCCCCGAACTCGTGAAGCTGCCATCACCGAGGTGGCTCCCAGTCAGTGGACGGGTGATGGCCGGGCGCCGGCGCTGATGCTCTTCACCTCTGGTTCAACGGGCACCGCCAAGGCCGTCGCTCTGTCCGCCGAGGCGCTGACCACCTCGGCGCGGGCCACCGAACGAGCCCTGTCCGGACCCGGCGACTGGCACCTGAGTCTGCCCATCAACCACATTGCCGGGTTCCAGGTGGAGCTGCGAGCCCGGCTCGCGGGACGGGAACCGATCAGGTCTGCCTCGGCGACCTTCACCGCAGGTTCCTTCGCCGACGAGGCGCAGCAGCTGTTCGCACAGTCCGGCGAGCGACCGACCTACACCTCACTGGTGCCCACTCAACTGCACCGGATCCTTGCCGATGAGCGGGCCACTTTCGCTTCGGCGAAGTTCGACGCCATCCTCCTCGGCGGTTCCGCGATATCGCCGGCCCTGCTCGAACGCGCCGATGCACGAGGCCTGCACATCGTGCGCACGTACGGGATGAGCGAGACCGCAGGTGGGTGCGTGTACAACGGGGTTCCCTTCGATGGTGTCGAGATCACGATCACCGAGTCCTCGACGATCGACCTGCGCGGTCGCGTCGTGGCCGATTCCTACGTCGAGATCACGGCTGAGGGCCGCATCGGCCCCATCGACAACCCGGGCCTGACCACCAACGATGACGGCACACGGACCATTCACACGAGCGATCTGGGTCGGCTCGACGAAGGGGTGCTCACGGTGCTCGGCCGATCCGATGACATCATCGTCTCCGGGGGCACGAATGTCTCTCCTCATGCCCTTGAGACGGGACTGCTGCCCACCTGGCAGCACCATGGGATCGCCGAGGTGCTCGTGACCTGGGTGCCCGATGAGGAGTGGGGCAAACTGCTCGTCGCCCTCGTCCGCATCGATGCTCAGGCGCCCGACACCGTGGTTGGGTCCATAGGCTCACCGCGTGAGTTCGCGCGGAGTCTGGGCGGACTCGACCACGGTATGCACGGGCACCTGCTGCCTCGACTGGTCTTTCCCGTCACTGAGATCCCCAATCGGTCGATCGGCAAACCCGACCGACAGGCTGCGGCCCGGCTTGCCGCCGAGCTGGCTGAGACAGAGAACCACAGAGTTCCGTCGCCCGAATACCCTAACAAGTGAACTACCGGTAATATGAGACGGTTCGAATTCTTATGAGGAAGGTATCCCGCCCAATGGCAACTGCCGCGCAGTGGATCTCCGGAGCCCGACTACGAACATTGCCTTTGGCTTTTGCCCCTGTTCTCATCGGCACCGGCGCCGCAATCGGCTCCGTGGGCGGCTTCACCTCCTTCATCATCGGCGACTACACCCGCAACGGCCACGACCATTCGCTGCCGCAGATCTTTCTCCGAGCGGTGCTCGCCCTCCTCGTCTCCCTCTGCCTGCAGATCGGGTCGAATTTCGCCAACGACTATTCCGACGGCGTCCGCGGCACCGACGATGTCCGCGTCGGTCCCGTGCGTCTCACGGCGACGGGCCTCGCCGAGCCGAACGCCGTCAAGCGTGCCGCTTTCCTGTTCTTCGGCATCGCCGGGGTCGCCGGAATCGTGCTCGTCCTCATCTCACAGGCGTGGTGGTTCCTCATCGTCGGCGCCGCCGCCGTGGCTGCCGCCTGGTTCTATACTGGCGGCAAGAAGCCCTACGGATACATGGGGCTGGGCGAGGTGTTCGTCTTCGTATTCTTCGGCCTGGTGGCCACGCTGGGCACGATGTGGATGCAGGTCGGCGGACTCAGCCTCAGCGGCTGGGCCGGTGCGATTGCCATCGGTTCGCTCGCCTCGGCAGTGCTCATGGTCAACAACCTGCGCGACATCCCCACCGACATCGAAGCCGACAAGATCACCCTGGCTGTTCGCCTCGGCGACAACCGCTCACGGATCGCATTTGCGAGCCTCGTGCTCGTGCCCTTCGCACTGCTGGTCCTGGCGATCCTCGACGGTCATCCGGCCGTAGCACTTGCCATCCTCGCGCTGGTGCCCGCCCTCAACCCGTTGAAGACGGTGCTGCGTGGAACCACAGGCACCGGGCTCATCCCACCGATCAGATCGACGGGCCTCACCGCTCTGGCCTTCGCCGCCCTGATGGGCCTGGGCCTGGCGCTGTAGCCTAGGCCCGGCGCTGTAGCCTAGCCTGGCTCAGTTCCCTTCGTCGACGATACGGTCTTCCGCATCTTCGTCGACGCTCGTGCGCTTAGGAGCCGTTTCCCGCTTCGCAACGCGCTTCTCGATATCCGCGGCCACCTTGGCGCGCATGCCGCCCAAGAAAAGGTAGCTGAGGATGGCTCCGATGACGATTGCCGCCATCGCCATCACGAGGTTGAACCCGAGGAATGGCTGCAGAATCAGCCCAACGGCGACGATGATGCCCAGACGAGCCAATGTATAGATCCAGAAGTTGCGCATTGCACCTATTTTAGTCCGTCCACATCAGTGATTCATCACTGCCTGTGTGGGCGGGTGTTCAGGTTCGTGGACTATCCTGGGTGCATGGCTCGAATACTCATTGCCGCGATCGTCCTGGCGGCAGCGGTCACACTGTACGGACTCTTCGATTGCCTTCTGCGCGACCGTGGTCTGATCCGAGTCCTGCCCAAACCCGTGTGGGCGATCATCATTGTGCTGATCCCCGTGATCGGCTTCGCCCTCTGGTTCTTCTTCGGCCGTGGGACTGAGGACAAGCCCTCAGCAGCACCTCGTCAGCGGGGCCCCAGCGCCCCAGACGATGACGATGACTATCTGCGCAAAGTCGATCGCGACGTCAAGTTGGGAAAGCACGCTCCCGAGGCGCAGAAGCCCGAGGACAAGACCCCCGGCGCAGCAGATGACATCGGCGACGATGCCTCTGCCGATTCCGACACTCATTCCGCCGACACTGACGAACACGGTTCGGGCGGTTCCACCGGCGACGGACGCGGCCACTCGAACTGAGCGCTGGCCCGCACTTTCTCTCGTCTGACCGGCGCTGAGCGGGCCGCGGACTGAAGTTCAGCGGGCCAGGACTGAGGTCAGCGGGCCGCGGGTTTGAGGCTGAGCGGGCCGCGTTGCCTCACGCTGAGAGCTTTACCTCACGCTGAGCGGGCTCTGCAGAGTCTCCGAATGCTCCTGCTCTGAGGCTCACGCAGTGTGTTGGACACTTACCGACCGTGCACAGACATCGGACTGCATGAGGGGCCTCTCTGCAGCCGATTGGAACCTCTGCGGCATGCAAGAACATCGCGCAGGCAGCAGCTGGTGCGTAGTCCAAAGACTGTGCTTGGACTGCAGAGAGTCGTAATCAGGCGCATCGTCCGGAGACCAACCCTGGAACGGCGTGACTCAGGTGAGATCAGCCTCGGCGCTGGCTGCAGCTCGGCTCAGGCTGCTGTGCGGCCCTGACCGCAGATCAGCCGAGTCCAGAGTACGAGTGCAGGCCGTTGAAGTACATGTTGACGACGGTGAAGTTGAAGATCACCGTGGCGATGCCGATGAGGTTGAGCACTGCGACCTTTGTCGGTCCCCAACCGCGTGTGGCGCGGGCATGCAGGTACGCGGCGTAGATGACCCAGACGACGAACGTCCAGATCTCCTTCGAGTCCCAGCCCCAATAGCGGCTCCAAGCCACCTCGGCCCAGATGGCACCGGCGATGAGGGTGAACGTCCACGTGATGAATCCGACTGCGGCAATCGTGTAGGAGAACCGTTCCAGGTCGATGCTCGCGGGCATCCGACGCATGAACCGCAGCCACTTCGGGTCCTTGGTCTCCTGTGCGTTCTTCAGCATCTGGAACACTGCGAGGATCGCGGAGATGTAGAGCAGCGAAGTCGACAGGATTGCGATGGGTACGTGTATGGCGATCCAGTACGAGTCAAGCGCCGGGATGAGCTTCGCGGCTGGTGTGTAGAAGACCGTGATGGCCAGGCCCAAGCACAGCAGCACTCCTCCGGCCACGATCGTTCCCAGGTAGCGGATGTCCTTCTTCACATTGACGATGAGGAAGACGATGACGGTGATCACGGTGGCAGTGAGGACGTATTCCATCATGTTGCCCCACGGCACACGCATCACCGACAGCGCGCGAGTGAGCACAGCGGCCACGTGAAGAAGGGCGGCAAGGACAAGGAGCGAGGTGCCGATCCTCGCCCCGCGCCGAGGCTTCTCCTTACCTGTTCCGGCCGAGATCTCAGCCGAAACGTCGGTCTGCGGCGGGTCGAGGAGTGCCGTGGTGGCCTTCCTGTTCGTGCGTCGCACATGAGAGGGCTTGGCGGCACTCGTCGCACCGGCTTCGGACTGCTTGAGTTTGCGCCCGCCGAACAGGTCGAAGGCGTAGAAGATCATAGCGACGGCGTAGACGACCATCGCCGAGATGATGAGCTGGTTCGACCACATTGCGAGGTCAGTGTTGACGTCCATACATCCTCCGCACCAGTGGTGCTCTTCCATTGCGTCGTGGGTGTTGCTGTGATGTGGCTGTGCCAGGCCGGCCCTCGTCGGGGACGACCCGCGACAATTCTACTCCGCGTAGTACCTAAAGCGAATCATTCGTCTCCACTGGCATTCCGATCTCGGGCTTTCCGACCCCGAACGCTCCGATCCGGGGCCTTCCGTGCGACAAGTTCGTCAGTTCAGCTGGTCGGAACCATCGTCAGTTCCTCTGGTCGGAATCATCGTCAGGATCATCGTCTGAATCGTCGGCGAGGTCCTTCGCGAGGTCCTTCGCAGCCCGTTCGACCAGCTGGTCCTCGCCGCGGGCCAGAGCCGCAACTTCGGCCTGGCCGTCCTTGATGCGCACCCACATGCGTCGGCGTGGGATGAACAGGGACAGACCAAGACCCAGCAGCACGGCGATCGCGCTGACGAGCATCAGGCCCTGTGTCGGGTCTTGGGAGATGTCGACGGCGATGTAGCGTTTGACCCCGTCGAAGGTCACCGATCCGCCGTCGGGCAGCTTCTGGGTCTCTCCCTCGGCGAGTTGGATGAGCAGAGGGTTGCCAGCGGCGTCGGTCATCTCCGTCATGTTCTCGGCATCGATCGTGTACACCGACTGCGGGGTTCCGTCGTCAAGGCCGAGGTCACCGGTGTACCCGCTCATCACGAGGTAGGGATTGCGCAGTTCGGCGAAGCTCGAGACGAGCTCGCCGTTCTCGTTCTGGGTCGCCGTCGGCAGGAACACACCGACGAAGCCCATCTGAGTTCCCGCGGCGTCGGGTACCTTGATGACGCCTTCGGAGGTGTAGCCCGGGTCTCCGCCATCGGGTATGAAAACCTGCGGGCCAGATTGCACGACCTGGCCCTTGGCGTCCTTGACCGTGACCTCCGGAGCGTAGCCGTTTCCGGTCAGATATACACCCGTCCCGCCCACGCGCACAGGTTCATTGACGCGCAGCGTGTGCTTCTCGCTCTTCCCATCAGCGGTGGCCGTGACCTTCGCATCGAAGGTCCGGGGCTGGCCGAATTGGCTGCCCGGAGCCTGATCATCGAAGGTGGATTCGAAGCTGTCGAGCTTGAGCCGGAAATCCGGCAGGTGGTTGGCATCGTAATAGGAGCCCGGTTCGAACGAGTCGTAGGCGACCAGAGAGTTCGTGAAGGTCTCACCCTCGACGAGGATCCGCTGGCCCTGATAGCCGAACAGGGATCCGATCGCCATCGTCAGCGTCGCGACGAGAAGGGCGATATGGAAGACCAGGTTGCCTGTCTCGCGCAGGTAGCCGCGTTCGGCAGCCACGTGATCGTCGTGGCGCACGGTGCGGTAGCCGAGCTTCTTCAACCGGGCCTGGGCGGTGTCGAGGAAGTCCTGGTCTGCGGCTTCGCGGGATTCGGCTGATCCGGTCGCCGAGGTGAAGGACTCATATCCGGGCATCCGACCCAACCGCCTCGGCGCCTTGGGTGGGGCCGAACGCATGGCCTTCCAATGCTGGGCCGAGCGTGGGATCACGCAGCCGATCAGCGAGATCATGAGGAGGAGGTAGATCGCGGAGAACCAGATCGAGGAGTACACGTCGAACATCTGGATCGTGTCGAGGAACTGCCCCCACGCACCATTGGCTTCGAGGAACGTGGTGACCCGCCCCGGATCCTGAATACGCTGCGGCAGCAGGGAGCCCGGGATTGCGGCCAAAGCCAAGACGAGCAGGAGGATCAGTGCCACCCGCATCGTCGTCAGCTGACGCCACGCCCACCGGCACATGCCGATGAACCCAAGCTGCGGCTGGGTCACACCGGACATGTGACTGCCAACCTGCGTGCTGTTGTCAGCCTTCTTGTCGGCGGTCTTCTTCGCCACTAGATCACCACTTCGAAATCATAGATCAGACCCTGCAGAGAGGTCATCCACGCGTTCCACAGCCCGGAGGCCATGAGAACGCCCAACACGATGAGCATGATGCCGCCGGCACGGACGATCGCCGTCTGGTGTCTGCGCACCCAGGTCAGGCGGCCTGCACCCTTGTGGATCGCCACCGCCAGGAGAATGAAGGGAATGCCCAGTCCCAGGCAGTAGACGAACGCCAACAGTGCGCCGCGCCAGATCGTTCCCTCGCCGCCGAAGCTGACCGACATCGACAGAACTGCCGACAGCGTCGGGCCCACGCACGGGGCCCAGCCCAGGGCGAAGGTGGCGCCGAGCACGGGCGCGCCCCAGAGGCCTGCCTGAGGGCGAGCTCGGATCCGGTGCTCGGTCTGGAGTAGGCCGAAGCCGCCCATGAACACAAAGCCGGCGATGATGACGACGACGCCGAGGATCCGGATGAGTAGTCCCTGCCACTGTGAGAACAGTGCGCCCAGGGCCGAGAATCCTGTCCCCAGCAGGACGAAGACGATGGTGAACCCGAGGACGAACAGTGCGATACCGACAACGACCCGCCAGGTCTCCTTGTCCTTGAGGGAGGATCCGCTCAGCCCGGTGACATACCCGACATAGCCGGGGACCAGCGGCAGGACGCAGGGTGAGGCGAAGGAGACGAGTCCGGCCAGTGCGGCCGCACCGGCGGCCAGAAGCAGCGGCCCGTCGAGAACCGTCTGGGCGAAGTCCGCCCCGATTCCACTCACTCCGCCTGCACGTCCTCGATGAGTCCTTTGAGCGTCGACTCATCGACCTCTCCGACGACTCGAGCTGCGGCGCGACCCTTCGCGTCGAGGACGACGGTAGAGGGTGTGGCCTGCGGCGGGAGGACCCCCGAGAGCAGAGCCACCATGTCGCCGTTGGTGTCGAGCATGTTCGCATAGGGAATCTGGTAATTCGAGACGAAGGCGTTGGCTGCGGCCTCCTGGTCGCGGACATTGACGCCGAGGAACTGGACCTCGTCACCGAATTCCTCGGCCAGTGACTTCAGCGCCGGGGCTTCCTTCCGGCACGGTGGGCAGGCCGCGTACCAGAGGTTGATGACGACCGGGGTAGGCCGCAGATCGGCCAGCGACATCGGCTTCCCGTCGAGTGTCTCGAAGTTCAACTCCAGAGGCTCCCCGCGTTTGTCCTTGGCCACCTGGGACACGACACCGGAGCCGGACACATATCCTTGATCGGATCCGGCCTGATCGGCCAGTTCGTCATTCTCACTGCACGCGCTGAGAACCACAGCGGTGCCAGCGACCAGTCCGGTCAGGAGGGTGCGACGGTTCATCGGGTTGGTGCGGTCGAACCGATTGGGGCGGGCATTCATGCTCCCGCCACCGCTTGCCCGGGCTGCAGATCTGCACAGATGCTCTCGTAACTCACGGATACAAGTGTGGACGATTCGAATGTGAAACTGGTGATAGATGCCAGGTCACACTCCCGTTTCCGAGGGTCGTGGACGAGCGAGCGCTCCTCCCCCGCCAAGCGTGTCATCCAGATCGGAAGCTGATGGGAGACGATGACGCCCGCGGCCTCGTGTCCATGCTTGGCGAGTTTTGTGCGCAGACTGGCCATGCCTGCCTGCATCCGCAGAACGATCTGTCTGTAGGGCTCACCCCAGGACGGTGTCAGCGGGTTGTACAGCCGGAGCAGATTGCGCGGTTCGGCCAACATGCGACTATTGACCTTCTGGCCTTCGAAGGAGTTCGCCGCTTCGATCACGCGGTCATCGGTGAAGACCGGCAGCTCGAGTCGCTGGCGCAACGGGGCGATCGTCTGCTGCGCCCGCAGCAGCGGGGAGCACACGAGCTCGACCGGGGGCGCCGAAGCTGCGGCGAAGTGCTCGCCGACCCGTCGGGCCATCTCGTGGCCGCGTTCGGTCAGACCGAAGTTCGGCAGCCGTCCGTAGAGGATGCGCTCCGGATTGTCGACCTCCCCGTGCCTGACCAGGTGGATCGTCGTCATCAGTTCCCCTGCGTGTTCGGTACACTCGCTGCCGCCTTGGCTGCGGCCGGCACTGCCGAGATGATCCGATCGAGGATCTCATCGGTGTGGGCGTAGGAGAGGAACCAGGCTTCGAAGGCGCTCGGCGGCATGTGGATGCCCGCCTCCAACATGGCGTTGAAGAACGCGGAGTAGCGCCCGACGTTCTGCGTCCGCGCGTCGTCGTAGTTGATGACCTCATGGTCGGTGAAGAAGACGGAGAACATCGAATTCGCCGACTGAATGGTGTGCGCCACACCTTCAGCCTCCAGCGCAGACGCGACTGCGGGGCGCAGAATGTCCGCAGCGCGGGAGATGTGGGAATACACATCGAGTTCGGTCGTGAGCTTCAGCGTGGTCAGACCGGCGGCAGTGGCCACAGGGTTTCCGGACAGGGTTCCCGCCTGGTAGACCGGGCCTGTCGGTGCCAGATGCTCCATCACGTCGGCACGTCCGCCGAAGGCCGCGGCCGGGAAGCCGCCGCCCATGACCTTGCCGAAGGTGAACAGGTCAGCAGGTCCCTCCGGGTAGCCGAGTGATTCGGCCTCATAGCCGTACCAGCCTGCGGCCGAGACGCGGAAGCCTGTCATCACTTCGTCGCTGATCATCAGAGCACCGTGGGCCTTGGTCAGGCGACGGATGGTGTTGGTGAAGCCGTCGCGAGGAGGCACGACGCCCATGTTGCCCGGGCTCGCTTCTGTGATGACGCAGGCGATCTCATCACCGTGTTCGGCGAAGACGGTCTCCAGTCCGGCTGCGTCGTTGTAGTCGACGACGATCGTGTCCGAGGCCTGTGCACCGGTCACACCCGGGGTTTCGGGCAGGGAGAACGTCGCCAGACCGGATCCGGCCTGGGCCAGAAGCGCGTCGACGTGTCCGTGGTAGCACCCGGCGAACTTCACGATCTTCGCCCGGCCCGTGTATCCGCGGGCCAATCGGATGGCGCTCATGGTCGCCTCGGTGCCCGAGGACACGAGCCGGACCTGGTCAACGGGCTCGACTCGGGCGACGATCTCTTCGGCGAGTTCGACCTCGCCGGTTGACGGGGTGCCGAAGGAGAAGCCCTTGACGGCGGCTTCCTGCACAGCCGCGACCACCTCGGGACGGGAGTGGCCCATGATCATCGGACCCCACGAACCGATGAGGTCGATGTAGTCATTGCCGTCGGCGTCGCGCAGCCATGCTCCGGTCGCCGAGGTGATGAAGCGCGGGGTGCCTCCGACGGCTTTGAAGGCCCGCACCGGTGAGTTCACTCCACCGGGGATGACATGTTCGGCGCGCTCGAACAGCGCAGTCGACTTCGCAGTCTCGTGTTTCATGGGTTCTCCTGAAGAGGTCGCCGGATCGGTGGTCGGTTCAGATGTTAGTCGAGTCGGTGAGCTCAGTTCGCAGACGTCGAAGGTTCGGCATCGGTCGGTGGTGAATCGACGGGCCCCTGGCCGATCTCACGCATGTGGGCGGTGACTTTGCCGAACACACGCCCCAGGGTCGCCATCTCCTCTGGCTCGAGCAGATCGACGAGGTGGTCACGGACGCCTGCCACATGAGTGGGAGCCATCGTCACGAGCAGCTCCCAGCCGGCATCGGTCATCTGGCAGTTGACTCCGCGTCCATCTTCGGGAATCGAGAAGCGCTCGAGGAGGCCCTTCTTCTCCATCCGAGCCACACTGTGCGTCAGACGTGAACGCGACATCGTCGTGTCCATAGCGAGCAGAGCCATGCGCATCGTCCGGTTCTCATGTTCGCTCAGCCGCACCAGGATCTCGTATTCGGGCATGCCGATGTTGTGGTGCTCCCGCAGTTCCTTGTCCAGCTGAGTGGTCAGCAGCTGGGATCCGGTGAGATAGCTTCTCCAAGCCCTCTGATCGGCGCCGCTGAGCCATCGTGGTTCGCTCATCAAAGTGCCCCGTCCTGCGTCTGCGCGGTCAGGCGCTGCGCGACCTCTGTGGCCCAGTAGGTGAGGATCGCGTCGGCTCCGGCACGCTTGAAGGCGATGAGGGATTCCTCGATTGCGCGGTCGCGGTCGATGGCTCCGGCGGAGGCCGCGAATTCGATCATCGCGTACTCCCCCGACACCTGGTAGGCCCACACGGGCACCGGCGACTCACAGGCCACCTCGGCGAGGACGTCAAGGTAGGGCATGCCGGGCTTGACCATGACGATGTCGGCACCTTCGGCCAGGTCGAGGTCGAGTTCGCGCATGGCCTCGCGGCCGTTCGCAGGGTCCTGCTGGTAGGTCTTGCGGTCGCCTTGGAGCTCCGAATCCACGGCTTCGCGGAACGGACCGAAGAACGCCGAAGCGTATTTTGCGGAATAGGCCATCACGACCACGTCGGTGAAGCCTTCGAGGTCCAGTGCCTCCCGGCAGGCCGCGACCTGACCGTCCATCATCCCGGAGAGTCCCACCACGTGGGCTCCGGCCCGAGCCTGCGCCACAGCCATGGAGGCGTAGCGCGTCAGGGTTGCGTCGTTGTCGACGCCGCCCGCGGAATCGAGGACACCGCAGTGTCCGTGAGAGGTGAACTCGTCGAGGCACAGATCGGCCATGATGACCGTCGTATCGCCGAGGTTGTCCCGCAGCAGCGTCAACGCTCGGTTGAGGATGCCCTCGGGATCATCGGCCTGGGAACCGTCATTGTCCTTGTGCTCTGGAATTCCGAACAGCATCAGTCCGCCGACACCGGCGTCCACAGCTTCGTTGGCTGCCTCGAGCAGGGAATCCAGGGTGTGCTGGACGACGCCGGGCATGCTGGTCAGCGGTGCTGGTTCGCTCAGCGTCTCCTTGACGAACATGGGCAGGATGAGATCGGCCGGGTGCAGGCGCGACTCGGAGACGAGCCGGCGCAGGGCCGGTGTCGTCCGCAGGCGGCGGGGCCGAACAGTTCCGGGGACCAATGTCATGTCAGGCCTTCTTTCTGCGGCGTTTCTGGCTGGGTCGCGTCGGGGTGGTTCCCGCCGCCAGGTCGTCTTCGCGTGCGGACATCGCGAATTCGACCAATCCGTCGATGAGGGAGGTGAGGTTGGCTTCCTCGGCGAGGACGTCGACTCGCAGGCCGTGTTCAGCCGCGGTGTTCGCCGTGGCGGGTCCAATGCAGCAGATCACCGAGGTGGCTGCCGGCTTTCCGGCAATCCCGACGAGGTTGCGCACCGTGGAGGAGGACGTGAAGAGGAAGGCGTCGAAATCACCGGCCTTGATGGCTTCCCGGATGGGAGCCGGAGGCGGCGAGGCGCGCACGGTGCGGTAGGCCGTGACGTCGTCCGGGTCCCAGCCCTTCTCCAGGAGACCGGCCACGAGCACCTCGGTGGCGATGTCGGCGCGCGGCAGGAGCACCGTGTTCATGGGGTCGATGTCGTCGACGTAGTCCGGCCAGGCCGCAGCGAGGCCACGGGCCGAGTGTTCTCCGTCGGGGACGAGGTCGGGGGTGATGCCCCAGTCGATGAGTGAAGCGGCGGTGCGACCGCCGACGGCCGCAACCTTGACACCGGAGAGTGAGCGGGAGTCGAGACCGAAGTCCTCGAACCACATGCGCACGGCGCGGACAGCGTTGACCGAGGTGAAACCCACCCATTCGTACGATCCGTCGACGAGGCCCCGGATCGCCTTCTCCATCTGAGTCGGCGTGCGCGGCGGCTGAACGGCGATCGTGGGGACAACGGTGCCGACAGCACCCAGCTCCCCCAGCGCCTCGGCGGTGGAGGTGCCCTGCTCCTTCGTCCGCGGGATGAGGACCTGCCATCCGAAGAGTGGCTTGGTCTCGAACCAGCTGAGCGCACCCCGCGATTCCACTCCCTGTCCCATGATGACCACCATACGATCTCCGCCGGACTGCGCCATCGTCAGGGCTTGCCCCAGGGTGGTCTCCACACTCGTCTGATCGGTTGTGGAGATGCCCCAGCCCAGGAGCACCTTCGTGTTCTCATCCCAGCCGTCGTCGAGCAGAGCGCGGATCGCCTGTTCCTGATCGGCTGTCGTGCCCGTGAGCACGTGGGTGGTGTTGCGGTGCCGGGACACGTCGACGTGGGTCTGAGGACCCGCCTCGATGAAACGGACCGAACGCACTCGGTTCGTCGTCAGCGCGGTGCCGGTGTAGGCGGAGGTGGCCGCCGAAAGTCCGACTCCGGGTACGATCTCGACGTCGACGTCGGCCTTGCGGCACACCGCGGCCTCTGCTGTCGTCGTCGTGAACAGGATGCCGTCATCGGAACTCAGCCGCACTACGGTTTTGTCTGGGCGAGCCAGCTCAGCCAGCTTGCGTCCCCGTGTCGAGGCCGTCGCACCGAGTTGAGCAGCCTCGATGATCTCGGTGGCCTGCGGAACGTAGGCGGTGACGATCTCAGAATGCACGTGGGTGTCGTAGACGACGATCTCGGCGTTTGCGAGGATGTCGGCGCCGCGAATCGTCATCAGACCCGACTCACCGGGGCCGCTGCCGATGAAGACGACGCGGGGTGAGACGGGCAGAAGACGTCGGGGCTGAACCTGGCCGGTAGTCATACCTGCTCCTGGACCTTGACAGGGGTGAGGTGATCCGCGGAGTGTGCGGGATCGATGCCGAGCTGTCCCAGCAGATCTTCTGCCGCTGCGGTGCCGAGTTCGTCGGCGAGCCGAGCGAGCTCCTTGCCTGTGATCGACAGCTGGTTCGCGCTGCTCGAGTCCAGATCCACGTCCGGAGTCATGGGCAGCGGAGCGCTCTGGCGAGTGCGGGCGAGGTTTCCGTCGTCATCGGCCATGACCGCGTCGACGACGAAGTCCGAGCCCTGGATTGTGGCCAGCGCACCGATGGGGGCAGAACATCCGGCCTCTGCCCGGGACAGGATCGCCCGCTCGCAGGTCACGGCCAGGTCGGTGGCCTCATCGTGGAGGCGCTTGAGCTGATCGCGGACCTCGGCATCGGCTGCCATGACTTCGTTGTCGAGGGCGAAGGGGCTGTCTGCTCCCCGCGTCTCAACGGCCAGGGCTCCCTGCCCGGGGGCGGGAAGCATCGTGTCGAAGTCGAGGGAATCGGTGGCCTCGGCCAAGCGGCCGATGCGGCGGACACCGGCCGCGGCCAGCACGACTGCGTCGAGCCGTCCGTCACGGACGTGGGCGATGCGTGTGTCGACGTTTCCGCGGACCCCGCGGACCTCGATATCGGGTCTCGCGGCGCGCAGCTGCACAGCACGGCGCGGGGAGCCGGTGCCGACGACGCTGCCTGCAGGCAGATCCGCAAAGCTCAGACCGTCCCGGCCGATGAGGACATCGGCGGGATCGACCCGGGGCGGGATCGCAGCCATCTGGATGCCGGCCTCGGGGGTGGTGGGCAGATCCTTGAGCGAATGCACTGCGATGTCGATCTTTCCCTGATGCAGTGCCTGCCGGACGGCGGAGACGAAGACGCCGGTACCGCCGAATCCGGTCAGGGGCGACATATTGACGTCGCCCTCGGTCACGACCTCGACGATCTCGACGCGCCAGCCGGTCAGTGCCGCCAACTGGTGGGCGATCGCCGTGGATTGGGAGCGTGCGAGCTTCGAGCGACGAGTGCCCAGACGGATCGTGCGACCGGAGAAGTGCTCGGGTTCGACGATGTCGAGGGTGTGGTCGGCAACGGGACGCACACCGTCGGCCTCAACGTGATTCGCGCTCGAGGCCGTGGCGATCTTGGTCTCTGGTTTCGCAATCGAGTGGGCGACCTTGTTCGTCGGCAGGTCGAACAGCTGCATCAGCGCCTGCGCGTAGTCGACGTCGGAGTCCGTGACGGCCAGTTCCTTGACCTTGACCGTCGGTGTGTGGATCAGCTTCTCTGCCACACGGTGCAGGGACTTGCGGATCTCGGCGAAGGCCTTGTCATCGACATCGGCGCCGATCTTCTTCTCCAGACGCTTCGTCTCAGCGGCGAGCACATCCTTGGCGTGGCTGCGCAGCGCCGTGACTGTGGGGGCGACCGATCGTTCCTTGGCACCGGACTCGAGCTTGGCCAGCTCTTCCTGAATGATCGCACGCACCGACTCGACGGTCTCGACGACCGCAGCGTCACGCTGGTTCGCGGAGCTGGTGAGCATGGTTCGGATCTCGGCAAGGCCGAAGAGTGCGACGTGTTCGAACTCGCGCACCGTGGGGTCGATGTCGTGGGGCAGGGCGAGGTCGACGAAGGCCTTGTTGGCTGCGCCCTTTGGGTTCTGGGACAGACCGGCCTGTATGTCCTCACGGGTGACCACGACTTCCCGGGCGCCGGTGCAGGAGATGATGAGGTCGGCGTCGGCGATCTCCTCGGCGAGGATCCGGGAGGTCAGTTCGCGGGCACGTCCGCCCACCTCGGCGACGAGGCGCTCTGCTTTGTCCACGGTCCGGTTGAGCACCGTGGTCTGCGCCACGCCCTCCTTGTGCAGGCTCGAGACGACAAGGCCGGACATCGCTCCGGCACCGATGACCAGAGCATTCGCGGCCCGCAGGGATCCGATGTGGGCCTGGGCGGCTTCGAGAGCGGCGCTGAAGAGAGAGCGGGCGACCTCGTCGAGTCCGGTCTCCGAATGCGCTCTTTTGCCCACCCGCAGGCTCTGCTGCAATGCATGCGAGAGGTCGGAGGTCAATGCTCCGGCCGACAGCGACTCGGTGAACGTCGAACGCAGCTGTCCCAAGATCTGGGCTTCGCCGATCGCCATGGAATCAAGACCGCAGGAGACCTTGAGCAGGTGCTCCAGGGCTTGAGCATCGTAGTGGGCGTAGAAATGCCCGGCGATGTCCTGCCATTCCTTGTCGATGGAGGAGACAAGGGCATTGCCGAGATCGGCGAGGCCTCCGTGGAAGGCGGTGACATCGGCGATGAGCTCCAAGCGGTTGCACGTCGAGAGAACCGCGAGTCCCTCCACATTGTCGCCGGCCAACGCGTCGGTGCGCAGTGCGCCGACCTCACCTGTGCCGAATGCGAGGGCGTCCAACATGTCGATCGGGGCCGACTGATGGGAAATGCCGAGAACCAAGAGAGTCAATTCCTGTGCTCCTCAAAACCTGGGTTGAGCGGTGCCGAATCTAGCGCCGAATAGTATGCGAGTACTTGCAGCTCACTGGCCAGATCGACTTGATGCACACGGATCGAATCCGGGGCGTCGAGCACGGTGGGTGCGAAGTTCAGGATCCCGCGCACGCCTGCCTCGGCGGCGATGTGCGCCGCCGCCGGTGCCGCGGATGCGGGTACTGCCATGACGACGAGGTCGATGTCCTCGGGCCAGGTGGCAAGTTCGGTGAGGTCTGAGACCGGCAGAGTGCCGATCACGGTTCCGATCTTGGCCTCATCGGTGTCGAAGATTGCGGTGAGTGAAAGTCCGCGGCGTTTGAATCCTGCGTAGTCTGCCAGGGCTGAGCCCAGGCGGCCGGCGCCGATGATGGCAACGGTGCGCGACCGGTCGAGACCGAGGAATGTGCGCAGAGTCGAGGCGAGATCCTCACAGGAGTAGCCGACTCCGCGCCGACCCGAGCGTCCCAGCTGGGACAGGTCCTTGCGCAGAATCGACGACGACACACCGCTGCGGGCCGCCAACGCCTCCGAGGAGATCGTTGACTGACCCGTTGCAGCGATCGTCTCAACCGTCTGCAGGTAGATCGGGAGTCGGGAGATGACGCGTTCGGGCACGTCCTTGCGGACGACCCCCTCAAAGCTGTTGGCGGACAGAATCTCGCCCACGAAAACGCGTCACTCCTTCAAACGATCTCATGCGCCCAGAGCCTCAAGGGCTCTCGACAGCCGGCCCGAATCGACCCGATGGAAGCTGTGCTGCCGGCCGTTGAGCAGGACCACTGGGACATCCCAGCCGTACTGCCCGGCAAGATCATCATCGGTATCGATGTCGATCTCACTCACACTGACGTCTTTGCCGGCCACAGCCTCGGCGATGGCATCCCTTGCGGTCTCGCACAGGTGGCAGTCGGCGCGCGTCAGGAAGGTCAATGTGACCACTGCACACTCCTCATCGGGCGACAACAAACCCCGCCGAATTCAGATTCGAGCGGGGGCGTAGGACCGTGTCCGGTCTTACTTCTTGTTGCGACGCTGGTGACGTGTCTTGCGAAGCTGCTTACGGTGCTTCTTCTTCGACATACGCTTGCGGCGCTTCTTGATGACTGAGCCCACGCGGGTACCCCTTGTGATCGTCGGTGGAGGTGAACATCTGGTGCCCACCCTTTGAACTAACCGTGCAATTCTATCGCCTGGGCCTCTGCTTTCCCAAAACTGTGTCCAGATCCACAGCGCCGCCGGCACGATCCGCGGATTGGCGGTCTCGCGATCCCCGGGCACGCGAGCCTCAGTCGAAGCAGGCGGCTGATTTCAGTCGAAGTAGGCGTCGAGGCCGAAGAACGGGAACAGGTTCTTGCGGGTGCCCATCACGGCGCGGTCGAGTTCGGATTCGGGGTCGAACCCGTTCGACCAGCGGGTGAATGTGCCGTCGAAGCCATCGGTCATCGACAGGGGTGCCTCCCGCCCGGTCTTCGTCTGCGCGTAGTTGGCCCAGCGGCCAGGAATGCGGGCACCTGGATCGATGTCGAGCCCTGCGGAGATGGCGAGCACGTTGGTCCACGCTCGGGGCACCACGTCGATGATCGCGTACCCCCCTCCCCCAGTCGCCAGCCATTTTCCGTCGGTGTATTCGGCGGCCAGGTCGCGGACCCATCCGGTGGCCACCCGCATCGCATCGACGCTCAGTCGCATGTGTGTCAGCGGGTCGCTGCGGTGTCCGTCGCAGCCGTGCTGGGAGATGATGATCTGCGGTTCGAATCCGCCGATGATCGCGGGGATCGTGGCGTCGAAGGCCCGCAGCCATTCCGCGTCGAGTGTGCGCGGCGGCAGTGCGATGTTCGCCGCCGAGGCGGCCGCGCGCAGTCCGCCGATGTCGGCAGGGAAGCCGGAGCCGGGGAACAGGAACTTCCCCGATTCGTGCATCGAGACTGTGAGCACCCGAGGATCATCCCAGAAGAACTTCTCAACGCCGTCCCCGTGGTGGGCGTCGAGGTCGATGTAGGCGATGCGCTCGTATCCCGCTTTGAGGAATTCGGTGATGGCGCCGGCGATGTCGTTGTACACGCAGAACCCACTGGCGTGGTCTGGCATCGCATGGTGCATTCCGCCGGTGAAGTTCACGGCGTGGCGGTAGTCCCCGGAGATGATGGCCCGCGCCGAGTCCACCGAACCCTGGAACAGCATCGCCGAGGCGGCATGCATGTTGTCGAACCCGGGAACATCCTCGGTGCCGATGCCGTACTTCTCCCCTTCCTCGTCGCTGAGTTCGGCACCGGTGCCGACCTTCTTCACCGCGGCGATGAAGTCGGCATCGTGGAGATTCGCCAGCGTGTCCTCTTCGACCTCACCGATGCCGTGAATATGAACGTTGTCGGCGTCGAAGAGGCCGAAGTCCATGGCCAATTTCGCAGTCAGATCAAGTCTGAGGGGGTGCATGGGATGGCTGGGACCGAAGTTGTACCCGGTCACCGCGTCGTCCCAGACGACATATACATCGCTATCGGCCATGAGCACCATGCTATATGGCACAGCTCACCTACAGAGATTCGCACGCTTCGGGATCTACCATAGAGTCTGTGTCCAAGAATTCCCCACAGCGCTTCGACCGGATCCTGCGCCCTGGCCGGTGGGTCCGCGACTTCGTCGACGACCTCGCCGTTGCCTCGCCCGCTCGCCTGGCGATCGGATCCTTCGTCGCGGTGGTGGCGTTCTTCGCGATCCTCCTGATGCTGCCCGCGAGCATGCGCGATCCCGGTTCGGTTCCCCAGGTCGAGCACATTGCAAACGCAGTGTTCGTGGCCGTCTCGGCCGTCTGCGTCACTGGACTGACTCCGGTGGTGACTGAGAACTACTGGTCAGACTTCGGGATCTCGGTCATCACCGCCGGAATCCAGGTCGGCGGCCTGGGCATCCTGACACTCGCCTCGGTGCTGGGTATGGCGGTCTCTCGGAGGCTGGGAGTCAGGCAGCGCCTCATCGCCCAGCAGGCCACCTCGGCGCTCAATCTGGGCCAGGTCGGCACCCTGCTGAAGACCGTTGTGATCACCATCTTCACCGCCGAGGCGATCCTTGCCGTGCTGTTCTTCCCACGGTTCCTCATGCGTGGGGAGGAGATCGGCGACGCCGTCTGGTATTCGGTGTTCTACTCGATCTCGGCATTCAACAACGCCGGCTTCACGATCCACCCTGGCGGAGGTGCCTATTTCGCCTCCGACCCGTGGATCCTCTCGCTGATCATGCTCGGCGTTTTCGTCGGCGCCTTGGGTTTCCCCGTTGTGCTCATGATCGCCATTCAGTGGAATCATCCGAGGAAGTGGGACCTGCACACGAAGCTGACGCTGACGACGACGACCGCAGTCCTGGCCATCGGGCTCCTGTTCCTCCTCATCTTCGAATCGGCCAACCCGGACACTCTCGGTGACAAGAATGCCGGGCACACCTTCGTCGAGATTCTGTTCATGGCAGTGATGCCGCGTTCAGGCGGATTCTCGACCATGGAGATTGCGGATATGAACCAGTCCTCGCACCTGCTCATGGACCTGATGATGTTCATCGGCGGCGGATCGTCGTCCACGGCAGGCGGCATCAAGGTCACGACCGTGGCTGTGCTGGTGCTGGCCGCCTATGCCGAGGCCCGCGGTCTGCAGGATGTGCATGTCTTCGGCCGGCGTCTGACATCGTCGACGATCAAGCTCTCGATCTCGGTTCTGCTCACAGGATCCATCATCGTCTTCATCGGCACCCTGGCGATGCTCCAGATCAGCGCCGAGCCGCTGGACAAGGTGCTGTTCGAGGTGATCTCCGCATTCGGCACCGTGGGATTGAGCTCCGGGGTCTCTGCCACGGTCAATGAGGCAGGCCTGTACTGTTTGTCCGTGATCATGCTTATCGGCCGACTCGGTACGATTACACTGGCGGCAGCCCTGTCCATGCAGGATTCGGCTCGCCTATACCGCTATCCCGAAGAAAGGCCAGTCGTTGGCTAACGAACACAACTCAATCCTGGTCATCGGACTCGGCCGCTTCGGGTCGTCGACCGCAGCCACGCTGGCGAAGTTGGGCCGTGAGGTCATGGCGATCGAGCACAGCGCCGAACTGGTCAAGGATTGGAGCGGAAAGCTCACCCATGTCGTCGAGGCCGATGCCACGAACATCGATGCACTGCGGCAAGTCGGCGCCGGTGATTTCTCCACGGCTGTGGTCGGCATCGGCACTTCGATCGAGGACAGTGTGCTGACGACGGCCAACCTCGTCGATCTGGGCGTGGGTCAGGTGTGGGCGAAGGCTATCTCCCCCTCACACGGCAAGATCCTCCACCGCATCGGTGCACACCATGTCCTCTACCCCGAATCAGATGCCGGCCGGAGGGTGGCGCACCTGGTGAGTTCGCGGATGATGGAGTACATCGAATTCGACGAAGGTCACTTCGCCGTCGTGAAGATGCGTCCCCCGCGTGAGATCCAGGGCTTCACTCTCAGCGAGTCCGGCGTGCGCGACAAGTACGGGGTCACGATCGTGGGCATCAAGAGCCCCGGTCGCGACTTCACATACGCTGAGCCCACGACCCGCGTCGGCAAGCAGGACCTGCTCATCGTCGCCGGCCACGTGGAGCTGCTGGGGCGCTTCGCCGGACGCCCGTAGGACAACTGGGCAGAGTGCAACTTCAGCCGCAGGCGAGGCGCGACCCGACGGGGAGCACTGTGAGCCGGCGCGAAACCGCGCGAGTTAGCGGAGAGCAGCGCGAGTTAGCGGGGAACCGCGCGAGCCGACGGGGAGCAGCGCGAGTTAGCGGGGAACCGTGCAGGCCGGCACCCTATGGGCAGGCGAACAGCACCAGCTTGCTGAAAGTGCATAGGTAGAGCACTTGTGCACTACTTATGCACTTATGCCAAGTGATTGCTTCGTAGCGGCGTCATAATGCTTGGATTCACACGCACTCAGCCGCACGTAGCCACGGTGCCTGGCCGTACAGTTTGGTCGCTAGGGATTCCACGTCGACTGCCTCGGCGAAACTGAGGCGGACGATCCGGTAGCCCGTTGCGATGAGGCGATTGTATTGTGCAGACTCCTTGCGCATCAGGGAGAACCCGCTGTCGACATACTTCGACACGCCGTCCACAAAGATGATCGTCTTCGATGCCCTGTGCATGAAATCAACCCGCGCGATATGTCGGTGGCCATCGAATACATCGACCTGCTGCTCGACGCCCGAGATCGTGAGAATTGAGAGATTGTAGGAGCATCGACTTTCGGCATAGCTCTCCGACAGTGGGCTGATGGAGGCAAGCAGCCGTTCTGCCCGCCGGTGCCCTTTCGAAAGCCGTCCAACGACCGGAGCAAAGTCCTCTTCGATACACGTTCGCGCAAGCTGACCGGTGTTCTTCGGATATCCGAAACGTGCCGCATCGTCTGCACGGAGATCAGTGCCGAACATCGCTCTCCGCAGAACCTTCTCCAGCGCAGCGAACGCCTCTGATTCCCCCAAGTGCCCAATGAGGTCAAGGGCCGTTCTCACAGGTGAGGTGAGCATCATCTTGCCGATGCGAACCGTATCCTCTTGCGGTATCGATCTGGTCGTGCGGGACAGGTCGCTGCTCTTCCATCGTCGGGACGGATTCGCCACATGGATGAGTCCGCGTGGCGGTCGGTACAGCGGCAGATCATGAATGTAGGCCGCCGAGACTCCGCACACCACATCGTCGGACCGGTACAGCGGATAAGACGCAACTCTGAGTTTCTCGATGGTATCCAGCAGGGCGAAGGTCTTCCGTCCCGTGGCATCCGTCTGCTCGCCAACCGTCTTGATCCACGCTTCGTCAGTGATGAGGTCCATGATTCTGCCGTGACGAGGGTTTTGGCACCTAGCGACAATCGAATACATGCCAAACGTAAGTTTGAGCAGGCAGCAGTCGACCGCACTGCCGATTCGGCGGCTGTGGATCCCGTTGGCGTTCAATTCTCGAGTTCGCACAATGTTGTACATGGGCCAATGCTCGGGTGCAGGTGCGACGCGATTCAATGGACGTGCTCAACCTTGTGGAAGCAGGTTTCCCCTCCACAGGGTTCACGCACTTGAGTCACGGCGTCATCCACAACGAAACGAGCCTGAGTCGCCAATGGATGCGGCGGCGACCGACGTGACTTCTGCTCTGGCTGACATGGGACGACGAGGAAAATGGGCTTCACTTATGCGCGCTCTTCCGCTGACATTCACCCGCCAGCAAACTACAAAGGGCGCAGATCCCTGGTGGTCGCGTACACAACCGCTGGGAACAAGTGCGCAGGTAGAGCACAAGTGACGTACCTATGCACTTTGGGCAAGCGAGCATCGGGTTCACGCTGACTAAGGCGCAGGAAGCGTAGGAACGGCAGGAACGGCAGGGGAACTCGACCCCACCTATATGTGCACGAGAGCGGGCGACGGGAATCGAACCCGCGTCATCGGCTTGGGAAGCCGAGGCTCTACCATTAAGCTACGCCCGCGATCTACCGGCAGAACACGTTCTCATCAGGAAATATACCCTAAAGTGGCGAAAGCGTTTCCACTGCGACTCCCTCAGTGTATGTTTCCACTGCGACTCCCTCAGTGTATATCGACTCACCCCGTGTGAATATTCGGGATGGAGTCCCTGCAGGGAGGGAATGCTGCAACAACGCCTGAGGGGGCGGCCGCAGCCACCCCCTCACCATCATGTCGTACGAACACCATGTCTCACGCTCAGTGGTCGATGGCCTCTTCGGCGCCGAATCCGGTGTGGGCGCGAACGTCCATCTCCGCTGCCAGTTCGGGGCTCTCGACTGTCTTGTCGGTGATCGACGCGATCCAGCCGAGGAGGAATCCGAGCGGAATCGAGATGATTCCTGGATTCGACAGTGGGAAGAGCACGAAGTCTGCCCCCGCAATCATCGCAGTCTCGGAACCGGAGACGACGGGCGAGAACGCGATCAGCAGGATCGCCGATCCCAGACCGCCGTAGATCGACCACACCGCACCGCGAGTGGTGAAGCGCTTCCAGAACAGCGAGTAGACGATCGTCGGCAGGTTCGCACTGGCGGCAACGGCGAAGGCGAGCGCCACGAGGAATGCGATGTTCTGACCCTGCACTCCGATGCCGCCGATGATCGCCACGGCACCGATGACGATGACCGTGCGACGTGCGATCTTGACTTCGGCGTCGGGGTCTTCGACCTTGCCCTTCTTGATCACGCTCGCATAGATATCGTGGGCGAAGGACGCTGCCGCGGTGATCGCGAGGCCGGCGACCACCGCGAGGATCGTCGCGAAGGCCACTGCCGAGATGAAGCCCATGAGGATGGGCCCGCCGAGGTGGAGCGCCAGCAGCGGTGCCGCCGAATTCACTCCGCCCGGTGCGTTCTCAATCGCATCTGCACCCACGAGTGCTGCCGCACCGTAGCCGAGGATGAGGGTGAACAGGTAGAACGCGCCGATGAGCCAGATCGCCCAGACGACCGAACGGCGGGCTTCCTTCGCAGAGGGGACCGTGTAGAAGCGCATCAGAACGTGCGGCAGACCAGCGGTGCCGAGCACCAGGGCCAGAGCCAAGGAGATGAAGTCCAGCGGGTTCTCACCGTACTGCTGACCCGGTTCGAGGATTGCCTCACCGACGCCCGAATTGTTGACTGCCGAGGCCAGCAGGGTCGAGAGGTTGAACCCGTTGAGGGCGAGGACCCAGACGGTCATTGCGAAGGCACCGAGGATCAACAGGACCGCTTTGACGATCTGGACCCAGGTAGTTCCCTTCATACCGCCGACCAGCACGTAGATGATCATGAGAGCACCCACCACGGCAACGACCAGCGATTGGCCGACCTTGCCGTCGATTCCCATGAGCAGTGATACGAGCCCACCCGCGCCGGCCATCTGCGCCAGCAGGTAGAAGAAGCAGACAGCCAGGGTCGACAGTGCCGCAGCCATCCGTACCGGACGCTGCTTGAGGCGGAAGGACAGCACGTCGGCCATCGTGAATTTGCCTGTATTGCGCATCAGCTCTGCCACGATGAGCAGGGCGACGAGCCAGGCGACGAGGAATCCGATCGAGTACAGGAAGCCGTCGTACCCGTTGACCGCGATGGCTCCGCAGATACCGAGGAACGAGGCTGCTGAAAGATAGTCGCCCGCGATTGCGAACCCGTTCTGGGGGCCGGTGAAGGACCTGCCGCCCGCATAGTAGTCGGAAGCGGATTTGTTGTTCTTGCTCGCCCGCAGGACGATGAACATCGTGACCGCTACGAAGGCGGCGAAGATCGTGATGTTGAGAACCGGGTTATTCTCGACCTCGGTCACGCCCTGGGACACTTTGTCGAGGCCGGATGCGAAAATGTCTCCTATGGCAATGGCGCTCATGGGGTTGTTCCTTCCGACTGCTGCTGTAGACGTTCACGGATAGCCGAGGCCGGCGGATCGAGCTTCTTGTTCGCGAACGAGACGTAGAACATCGTGATCGCGAAGGTCGTCACGAACTGCAGGAGTCCGAGGATCAGCCCGAGGTTGATCTCACCGACGACCTTCGTGGACATGAAATCATGCGCGTAGGTACTCAGGATGACGTAGAGGAAGTACCACGCCATGAATCCGATCGACAGTGGTATCACCACCGAGAACCTTTTGCGTTTAAGTGCTTTGAATTCGGGATTCTCCTCTTCGACGAGGAAATCGACCCGATTGCTGACGGGATCGGTCATTGCTTCTCCATTCGAAACGTGCGTCGAGCATCAGTGGTCTGAATCACACAACTTTAAACTAACGGTCAGTCAGCGCTGGGGAATACCACCGAAAGTTGGTAGCTTGTTCACATGAATGCCAAAACCAGAGAATCTCGGGCGCTGAAGGCCGAGACTCGCCGACTCTTCGTCGAAGCCATCGACTCTCTGCACCGCAGCGGGACCGGTGATGTGGTCTTCGGCGGAACGGTCGACGAGGGCGAAGTCACCGTCGAGGCGGTAGCCGGAGGCGGCAAGGACCGCCTGTCCTCGCTCATCGTCAGCACCGGACGCGGGCTCGGTGGACGTGCGCTCACCGAAGGCACTCCACAGCTGACGAAGGACTACGGACTCGACCCCTTCATCACCCATCACTACGACGAAGAGATCCTCGGCGAGGGGATCAAGGTGCTCATCGCCGTCCCGACGCTGCGCGGCGGTGACGTCACGGGCATGATCTACTGCGGTCATCGCGCAAACTACAACTCTGCGGCGCCGCAGACGAGCGACCTGGTCAAGCGGGTCAGGCAGCTGTCGGTGGATCTGGGTCGGCTCGGTCAGCCCCCACAACCCGAGGAACCAGTCGAGCCCGAGCGCCTGTACTCCGATCTCGAGTCCTCGAGCCGGGAAGCTCTGCGGCGCACCTATGCGGAGCTGCGCTCGATCCGTTCAGGCGTCGATGAGAACGAGATGCGCCAGCGACTGAACGTCGTGGAGAACCGCCTGGCCGATATCCTCTCCGGCCACAATTCGGATCTGTTCCCGAACCCGACGCCCACTGTCAGCCTCTCCCCCAGGGAAACCGACATTCTCTCGCATGTGGCATTGGGATGGTCGAATGCCCGGATCGCCGAGGGGCTGGGACTGCGGGAGTCGACCGTGAAGTCCTACCTGAATACGGCCATGGTCAAACTTTCGGCCGGCACCCGGCACGAGGCAGTGTCCATCGCAAGGTCGGCCGGGGCCCTACCCTGATGCGGGGTCTCAGCCGTTGATGACTTCGGAGTTCTCCTTCTCCATTTCAAGGGACCGGTCGCCTGCAGCCTGAGCAGCCGCCTCGGCGATATCGAAGAGCCCAGCGTCGATGAAGGTCTGCAGTCCGGCGAGTGTGGTGCCGCCCTTGCTGCTCACCGCCTGACGCTGTGCGCTCGGATCCGGCTTCTCGCTCAGGAGCCGGCCTGCCCCATCGGCAGTGGCCACGACCATCTGCTTGGCCGTCTCCTCGCTCAGTCCCATCTTCACACCGGCGGCGATCATCGTCTCGGCCAGGAGGAAGAAGTAGGCCACTCCGGAGCCGGAGATTCCTGTCATGGCAGGGATCTCCGCTTCCTCCAGGGCCACAACGAGTCCGGCTCCGGACAGCAGAGTCCGCAGTGTGTCCACTCTGGGCTCGGCCACCTCGGAGGAGGGGGCGAGGGCGATGACGCCGTGTCCGATGGCGCTGGGGGTGTTGGGCATGATTCGCACGATCGGGTTCTTCGGCGCCAGCGTGGCCAGGTCGTCCATGGCGACACCGGCAGCCATCGAGACGAGGACCGTGTTCGCGTCCAGGCTCGGGGCGAGCTCGCGCAGCGTGTCGGCCATCATCCACGGTTTGACGCCGAGGAAGACGAAGTCCGCACCTGCAGCGGCTTTCTGGTTCGCCTCGGCATCGTCTTCCAACGAGATGATGGTCGCGCTCGGGAGCTCCGCAGCGAGTCGCTTCGCCGAGGCGGCCGAATTGGTCGTCGCTCGAACGTCGAGCTTCTCGTCGGCGCTCAGGATTCCCTTGATCAGTGCCGAGCCCATGTTTCCCGTGCCGATGGAGGCGATGGAGGTCAAATCAGACCTGCCTTTCTGGGGTGGTTCAATCGGTGTGCGTGCTGTGTTCAGGTGTTCGACTGTCTCTCGCTCGTGCGCAGCTCACTGGTGCGCACGTGGCTCGAGGCATTGCGGTGGCGGTCCTCGGTCTCAAGGCCGAGGTGGGTGCGGGCGAAGGCAAGGGAGTCGGCGAGCATCTGTTCCCGAGTGGACTTCTTCGTCACGAAACGTGTGTTGACTTCGACGACGACGTCGCCGGACCAGTTGCGTTTGGCCAGAAGCTGCAGGGTTTCGGCCACGGGCATGGTGCCGGCACCGGGGATCAGATGTTCGTCCTTGAGGGATCCGGAGCCGTCTGTGAGATGGACGTGACGGAGTTTGTCGAAGATCTCCGACACGGTCTCGACGGCGTTCATTCCGGCCGTCGAGGCATGGGAGAAATCGAAGGTGAGGGCATCGTAGTCCTCGTCGAGGGGGTTCCAGTCGGGATAGTAGACGAGGACCTCACGCACGCCTGCGCGCCAGGGGTACATGTTCTCCACGGCGAGGACGACTCCGGTCTCCTCTGAAACTTGCCGCACACCGTCGACGAAGCCCAGCGCATACTCCCCCTGCCACCTGAAAGGCGGATGCAGGACCACAGTTTTGGCGCCGACCTCCTTGGCGAGGTTCGCAGTGATGCGCAGCTTCTCCCAGTGGTCCTTGTGCAGGACGCGAGGCAGGAAGAGCAGCGTCGGTGCGTGCAGGGACATGACTTCGAGTCCGGTCTCCGCAGCCAGTCCGTTGATGAGCTCGACGTCGCGGGTCTCGGCATTGTGGGTGACCATGATCTCGACACCGTCGTAGCCGTGTTGGGCTGCTTGGGAGAAGGTCTCGGCAACGGTCATCGGTGACACCGAAGAGCTGGAGAGTCCGATCCGGATCAGGTGGTCCGAACTGTGCTGGGTCTCGTGGTCGTAGACCTGATGGTTGTCGAAGTACTCACGGTGCCGTCGCGAATTGGACCGCGCGGAATTCTTTGCGGTGTAGACCTTACGTGCTGACTTCGACCGTTTCGCCCTGCTCATCTCACCCAGTTTAGTCCTCGAAGATTCCGTATTCCCTCAGAAAGCATATGCCCTGAAGTCGCTAAGCGGCAGCGTTGGCTGATCTTCGAATTCGCCGCGTCCGCGTCGACGATGCGCTCTGGCACCGCACGGAGAACACCCACGTCTTCGGCGCAGTGTCCCCGGCGGTGCCAGAGCGCATGGTCACGATCGATCTCGACTGAACCGCCATCTCGGCGGGCCTCGGCCTCGACCGGAGGTCAGCCTTGGAGGGCTTCAACGTCCTCGTCGACCCAGTTCTTCGACTTCTCGACTGCCTTGTTCCACAGTCGGTAGGCGCGAGCGACGGTGTCCTCGTCCATCGACGGCAGCCAGCGCTTGTCCTCACGCCAGTTGTTCTTCACATCTTCTTCACCGTTCCAGAACTTCACGGCAATGCCAGCTGCGTAGGCCGCACCCAAAGCCGTGGTCTCGACGACCTCGGGACGGATGACGGGCACGCCGAGGAGATCGGCCTGGAACTGCATCAGCGTCTCGTTGGCGACCATGCCGCCGTCGACCTTGAGCTCGGTGAGTTTGACTCCCGAATCGAGGTCCATCGCATCGAGGACCTCGCGGGACTGGAATGCCACCGACTCGAGAGCTGCACGAGCGATGTGGTTCTTATTGACGAAGCGTGTCAGTCCCACCATGACTCCGCGTGCGTCGGACTCCCAGTGGGGTGCGAAGAGGCCTGAGAAGGCAGGCACGATGTAGCAGCCACCGTTGTCGTCGACATTCTTCGCAAGCGTCTCAACCTCGGGGGCCTCGGAGATGATGCCGAAATTGTCGCGGAGCCATTGCACGAGGGAACCGGTCACGGCCACGGAGCCTTCGAGTGCGTACACGGCCGCGTCGTCGCCGATCTTGTAGGCGACGGTCGTCAGCAGTCCGTTCTTGCTGGCCACGGGCTCGGTTCCGGTATTGATGAGCATGAAGTTGCCGGTGCCGTAGGTGTTCTTGGCCTGGCCCTTCTCGAAGCATGCCTGACCGAAGGTCGCCGCCTGCTGGTCGCCGAGGATACCGCAGATCGGGGTGTCGATGATGAGGCCGTTCTTGGCGCCGTATCCGTAGACCTCCGAACAGGACTTGATCTCTGGGAGCATCGCGACGGGAATGCCCATCTCGCCGGCGATCTCCTCGTTCCAGTCGAGGCTCTTGACGTTCATGAGCATCGTGCGCGAGGCATTCGTGACGTCGGTGACGTGGACTCCGCCGTTGACGCCGCCGGTGAGGTTCCAGAGAACCCAGGTGTCCATGGTGCCGAAGAGCAGTTCGCCGGCTTCAGCGGACTCTTTGACTCCGTCGACGTTGTCGAAGACCCACTTGGCCTTCGGTCCGGCGAAGTAGGTCGCCAGGGGCAGGCCGACACGATCCTTGTACTTGTCGGGCCCTTCGTCTCCGGCGAGTTCGTCGCAGATCTTCTGGGTCCGTGTGTCCTGCCAGACGATCGCGTTGTAGACGGGCTTGCCGGTGTTCTTGTTCCAGATGACCGTGGTCTCACGCTGATTCGTGATGCCCACGCCCTCGAGCTGGTGGCGGTTGATGCCGGCGCGGGTCAGAGCCTGACCGATCGCCTCGTTCGTGTTCCTGATGATCTCCAACGGGTCGTGTTCGACCCAGCCGGCCCGCGGGAAGATCTGCTCGTGCTCAAGTTGGCCCGAGGACACGATCTGTCCGTCGTGGTTGAAGACGATGGCCCGCGACGAGGTGGTGCCCTGGTCGATGGCGAGGATGAATTTTTCCTGACTCATGCTGACTCCTATGGCGAGGTGATGCTGTGGATTGCTGGTGACTCAGACGAAGGTTCGATGGGGTCAGACGAAGGCCTGAGACAGTAGACCGGCAGCGACGCCGCCGACGATGGGGCCGGCGATCGGCACCCATGAGTACGCCCAGTCTGATTTGCCCTTGTTCGGGATCGGCAGCAGGGCGTGGACGATGCGGGGTCCGAGGTCACGGGCCGGGTTGATCGCGTAGCCGGTCGGACCGCCCAAGGAGGCGCCGATGACGACGACGAGGAGACCGACAGCCAGTGGTCCCAGCCCGTGCGGAGTTCCTCCGAAGAGCAGGATGACGAACACGAGAACGAAGGTGGCGATGACCTCGGTGACGAAGTTCCAGCCGTAGCTGCGGATCTCAGGACCCGTCGAGAAGGTGCCGAGGATGTTGCCGGCGTCCTTCTCCTCGTCGTAGTGCTTCTTGTACACGGCCCAGGCGAGGAACGCACCGATCATGGCACCGATCATCTCGGCCGCAAGGTAGGCGATGGTGTTGCCGAAGGTTACGGCGATGCCAGGGGCGTATTCTTCGGCGCCGCTGGCGAGGATGCCGAAGGTCACTGCCGGGTTGAGGTGCGCTCCGGTCTTGAAGGCGACAAAGACACCGGCGAAGACCGCCAGGCCCCAACCGAACGAGATGAGGAGCCAGCCTCCCCCGTTGCCCTTGGTCTTGCCCAGAACCACATTGGCGACGACTCCGACGCCGAGCAGCATGAGCATGGCGGTGCCGCCGATCTCATAAAGGAAGATAGTACCCATATTTCACAAACTCCTATGTTTGTCCTGCTTCTCGGATTTACGGTTTCAGTGTCTCCTCGACGAGTGCCGCAGCGGACGCATCGTCGTGGGTGGATTCGGCGGCGATCTGTGCGTCGGCGTGAGCGTTGAAGTCGGCGATCTCCTTCGCCTCCCGCTCATCGTCCCAACCCAGGATCGGGGCGACGATGGCGGCGACCGCCTCGGCGGCGGCCTTGCCTCGGTCCCTGACCTCATAGTTGAGGCGCATTCGGCGCTCGAGGATATCGCCGAGGTGGACGGCACCTTCCGAGTTTGCCGCGTAGTGGGCCTCTGCGCGCAGGTAGCGCTGCGCACCGGAGAGTGGGCGCCCGAGTTCGGGATCCTCGTCGACGAGGTCGAGGATGTCCTCGAGCAGGGTGCCGTAGCGGCGGATGAGTCTCTTCACGCGGTCCTCGTCCCAGCCGTACTTCTCGGCGATGCCTGCCTGACCGCGTCTCACGGCTCCGACACCTTGTGCGCCGAGCAGCGGAACCGATTCGGTCAGTGAGCGCCGATCCTTCGCATCGTCGCCGAGAACGAAGTCGACGGCGTCCTCGGCCATCACCCGGTAGGTCGTGAACTTTCCGCCGGCGATCGCGGCGAGTGCGGGTTCGACCTCCATCACCGTGTGCTCGCGAGAGACCTTCGTCGAGGCCTGGCCTTCCTTGACCACGGGCTGAAGCAGAGGTCGGAGTCCGGAGTAGACTCCGATGACGTCGTTGCGGGTGAGCTTCTCGGTCAGGATCGCGTTCGCGTGCTTGAGCAGATAGTCGATGTCGTCGGAGTTGGCCACCGGAGAGTCGACATCCTGGTCCCACGGCGTGTCCGTGGTGCCGATGACCCAATAGCCCTCCCACGGGATCACGAAGAGCACGGACTTCTCCGTCTTCGAGATGATGCCGGTGTCCGGGTCGGCCTTGATCTTGTCTTGGTCGACGGTGATGTGCACGCCCTTGGACGCGAGCACCTGCAGGCCTGCGTCGGCTTGGGCCAGGTCCTGCTGCTCCTCGGTCCAGACTCCCCCGGCGAGGATTGTGCGGCGGGCGTGGATGTCGAACTCGCGTCCGGTCATCTCATCGCGGGCGCGGACGCCGGAGACTCGTTCTCCGTCGTGGAGGTAGCCGATGACGGAGACATGGTTGGCCGCGGCGGCGCCGTAGCCCACAGCGGAGCGGATGAGCGTCATGACGAAGCGGGCGTCGTCGACCTTCGCATCGTAGTATTCGAGAGCACCGACAGCGGCATCATCGGCCAGGCCGGGGAAATGCGAGTTCAGGGCCTTCTTGCCCAGATGCCGATGCAGGGGCAGAGCGCGTTTGCGACCGGGGCGGGTGGCCATGGTGTCGTAGAGCAGAACGCCGGAGCCGATGAATGCCCGGTCGATGAGGCGATGTTCGAAGGGGAAGACGAAGGCGACGGGCTCAACCAGGTGGGGCGCCGTGTGCTGGAGGAGGAGGTCGCGTTCCTTCAGCGCTTCGGCCACGAGCTTGAAGTCGAGCATCTCGAGGTAGCGCAGTCCGCCGTGCATGAGCTTCGATGACCGCGAGGAAGTACCCGAGGCCCAGTCCTTGGCATCGACGACCCCGACCTTCAGTCCGCGGGTGGCTGCATCGAATGCGGAGCCGGCTCCAGTGACACCCCCACCGACGACGAATACGTCAAGGGGGTTGTCGGCTGTGGTGTTCTCGAGGGTGTGCAGGGCTTCATCGCGGAACGATGGGGACAGCTCGCCATTTCGCATTGACTGTTCTTTTCCTTCTTCGAGCGTGTGTGTACCCACCATTATCACGCCCCGATATCAGCATGTGGTCCGTGTACGGCAGTTAGGGAAAATCTAACAGGCAATGCGCAGAAGTGAAACACAACGGACAGAAGCGAAAGGGCTCAGACCAGTTCCACCCTCATCGCCGAGGAGGTCTCCGCGGAATCGAGCAGGTCGAGTTTGCGCATGATGATCCCTTCCCGCAGTGCCCATGGGGAGATGCTCATGACGTTGACGTCGAAGATGGCGAAGGCCGCGTCGGCGACGATGGCGCCCGCGAGGATCTGTCCGGCCCGAGCTTGGGAGACCCCGGGCAGCGTCGCACGCTCCTCGGGGGTCCGGGAAGACAGAGTCTCGATGATTCCGGCGAGGTCACGGCGGAAGAGTTTGCGTGGGGCGTAGATGCCGTCGCCGCTGGGTGCCGCGCCGGCGATCCGAGCCAGCGAACGGAACGTCTTCGATGACCCCACCACCTGATCGGCGGTGCCGACTCTGTTGATCTTGCCGGCGATGCGACCGATCTGGGACCGCGCATACTTCTGCAGGCTGTGGATGTCATCGGCACTGGGCAGAGGATCGGGGAGGAAATCGGAATAGGTGCGACCAGCACCCAAGGGCACGGACACGGCCGCCTCCGGGTATTCGTCCTGACCGGCCGCGATCTCAAGGGAGCCGCCGCCGATGTCGAGCAGCAGGATCTTCCCCGCCGACCAGCCGAACCAGCGCCTGACTGCGAGAAAAGTCACCCGCGCTTCGTCCTTGCCGGACATCACGTTGAGAGTCACGCCGAGTTGAGCATTGATGGCATCGATGAGCTCGCCACCGTTCGGGGCGTCCCTGACCGCCGAGGTGGCGAACGCCAGGATCTGTTCCGATCCTTGGTCTTCAGCGATCTCCACCGCCTCGGCGATGAAGTTGTGCAGTCGTTCCTGACCTGCGGCATCGATCATCCCGTCGTCGCCGAGGTACTCGGCGAGGCGCAGGATCTCTTTGTGGGAGGTGGCAGGCAAGGGAGGGGCTCCGACGTGAGCGTCGACCACGAGGAGGTGGACGCTGTTGGACCCGATATCGAGGACTGCTAGGCGCATTCGATCAGTTTAACCACTGTTCACGGCTTTTTCGGTGCCGACCCCTCAGCCCAGTCCGTGCCCCGGAAGCCGAATTCGGGTGGGCGCTTTGCGAAGAACGCCTCCTGTCCGCGGGCGATCTCCGCCTGGTAGGCCTCGTCGAGCCACGGCGGTGGATTGAAGGCGGAGTCGTCAGTGGCGCCTTCCCTCAGCTCTCCGGACAGGACTGCTTTGGAGCCCAGCTGGGACAGCCGTGAGAGCCCGACGATCTTTTCGCCCATCACCTGTGCCGAGTCCAGCGGAGCCTCGGAGACCTCGTGGAAGAATCCGAGTTCGCGCATCGTCTCGAACGTGACGATCGAGGCTGTGACCAGCAGATACCTGGCCCAGGAGTCACCGAGCACGGTGGCCAGGCGGCGGGTTGGCCCCGGTGGGTAGACGAGGCCGAGTTTGGCAGCCGTGACGCCGAAGATCGAACCGGGGGCCGCGATGCGGATGTCGCAGGCGGCCGCGATCTCGGTGCCCCCGCCCACGCAGTTGCCGGTGATGGCCGCGATCGTCGTGGTGCGGGCATTGGCCACAGCCGCCTCGGCGGTGGAGTTGAGCTCCCAGAAGTCGGCGAGGGCGACGTTGAGGTCCGCGATGTCGGACCCGGCGGAGAAGTGCCCAGCCGCACCCGTGATCACCAGCGCCCCAATCGAGTCATCGGCGTCGATGCCGGCGATGATCTCAGGCAGGGCCCGCCACATCGGACGGGAGATGGCGTTGCGTTTTTCGGGCCGATCAATGACGAGGGTTCCGACTCCACCTGTGACGGTGAAATCGAAACCCTCGAGATCGACCGGACGGTATGTACCGTCAACGGTCATGTGCGTAGCCTTTCAGCTGTCCCGGTTTTCGGGGACCTCGCGCTGCTCGTGACCGTCGTAGGCGCTCAGCGGACGGATCAGAGCGTTGTTGGCCTGCTGTTCCATGATGTGAGCCGTCCAACCGGTGATGCGGGCCATGACGAAGATCGGCGTGAATTGATCGGTGTCGAAGCCCATGAGGTGGTACGCCGGGCCTGAGGGGTAGTCGAGATTCGGGTAGATGCCCTTGCGTGAGACGAAGTCTTCTTCAAAGGCATTGTAGAGATCGAGGAGATCGGTTGCGCCCTTCGCCGCGACCATGTTCTCGAAGGCCTTGCGCATGGTCGGAACGCGCGAGTCGCCGTTCTTGTAGACACGGTGACCGAAGCCCATGATCTTGGCCTTCTTCGCCAGTGCATCGTCGATCCACGCAGATGCCTTGTCGGCGGTGCCGACCACTTCGAGCATCGCCATGACGGCCTCATTGGCACCGCCGTGCAGGGGGCCCTTGAGGGCGCCGATGCCACCGGCGACTGCCGAGTACAGGTCAGATGTCGTCGAGGTGATGACACGGGTGGTGAACGTCGACGCGTTGAACGAGTGCTCCGCGTAGAGGATCATCGAGATGTCGAAGCAGCGCACGACTGCCTCGTCGGGAACCTCGTCGAAGACCATCTTGAAGAAGTTCGCGGCGTAGTCGAGGTCCTCGGTCGGAGTGACCGGGTCGAGGCCATGGCGGCGACGGTGGTCGATGGCCACGATCGTCGGCAGCTGTGCGTAGAGCCGTTCAGCCTTGGCCAGGTTGGCCTCTTCGCCTTCGACGTCTGCGTCAGGATCGACGGCGCCGAGGTAGGACACTGCAGTCTGCACCACGTGCATCGGGTGGCAGTCCTTGGGCAGCTCGAGGATGAGCTGGACGAGCTTGTCGTCGACTGTGCGCTGTGAGCGCTCGCGGGCCTTGAACTCGTCGAGCTCAGCCTTCGTCGGCAGTTCACCGTTCCAGATCAGGTACGCGACGTCTTCGAAGTTGCGCTCGGCAGCGAGCTCCTGCACGGGATACCCGCGGTAGGTGAGCGAGTTCGTTTCCTGGACTACCTTCGAAACTGCCGTGGTGTCGACGACGACGCCGGCGAGGCCCTTCTTGATTTCTTCGGTCACTGGTGACCCTCCTGTGAAAAGTTGAATACGGCTGCGTCAAAATCGTTGTACGCAGCGTAGTCGATCGTGTCGTAGAGGTCCGCACGGGTCTGCATTCCCTCGAGCAGGTCCACCTGGGTGCCCTGATCTCGAATGGTCTGCAGGCCCGATTTGATCGCACCCATGGCGAGACGCAGAGTTGTGACCGGGTAGATCACGACTTTGACTCCGACGTTCGCCAACTGCTCGGTCGTGAACAGTTCGCTCTTTCCGAATTCTGTCATGTTCGCCAGAATCGGAACATCCACGCTGCTGGCGAATTTCTCGAACTCGCTCAGGTCGCGCATGGCTTCGGGGAAGATCAGGTCCGCTCCGGCGTCGACGTATGCCTTCGCGCGATCGATCGCCGCGTCAAGGCCTTCGCCTGCGCGGGAGTCGGTGCGGGCGCTGATGACGAAGTTCTCATCCCGGCGGCCCTTGACGGCGGCGGCGATGCGCTTGCTCATCTCAGCAGCGGTGACAACCTCTTTGCCGTCGAGGTGGCCGCAGCGCTTCGGATTCACCTGATCTTCGAGGTGCATCCCCGAGATTCCGGCGTCTTCGAATTCCTGGATGGTGCGCGCCACGTTCATGGCTTCGCCCCAGCCGGTGTCGGCGTCGATGAAGGTCGGCAGGTTCGTCACACGGGCGATGTTGCGTCCGTGATCGGCCACCTCGGTGAGGGAGGTGAGTCCGATATCGGGCAGACCCATGGCAGCGGAGAAGGCACCACCGGAGATGTAGACGCCCTCGAATCCGGTCTGCTCGATGATCTGAGCGTTGATCGGATTGATGGCGCCGGGGAACTGCACGATCTGGTCACCGGCGAGGAGCTCACGGAACTTCGCGCGGCGCTCGGCCGGCGTTGCAGTTGCCCCCAACATCAGAAGATGCCCTTCGAGCCGGTGTGCTCGAGTCCCTCGACGGTGAAGCTGAGTTCGGCAACACCCTTGGCGTCGAGGTTCTCGAGGTTTTCGGCCAGGTCGATGAAGCGAGTCTGCTCGGCACCGGTGAGGATGCCCTCGGACAGAGTCTTGAACTTCTCGATGTAGTTCGCGCGGGCGAAGGGACGGGCACCGAATGGGTGAGCATCGGCCACAGCGATCTCGTCGACCAGGGTCGATCCGTCCTCGAATTCGATCTCAACGCGGCCACCGAAGGCCTTCTCATTGGGATCGGTCGAGTGATAGCGGCGAGTCCATTCCTTGTCTTCGGTGGTCTCGATCTTGTGCCACAGCTTGACGGTCTCTGGCCGTCCGGCACGCTCGGGAGCGTAGGAGTGCTCGTGGTGCCAGCCCTGATCCTCCATTGCCACGGCGAAGATGTACATGATCGAGTGGTCGAGGGTCTCGCGGCTGGCCTTGGGATCCATCTTCTGCGGGTCGTTCGCGCCCGTGCCGATGACGTTGTGTGTGTGGTGCGAGGTGTGGATGACGATGCGCTTGATCTTCGTCAGATCCTCGATCTCGCCACCGAGCTTGCGGGCGAGGTCGATGAGCGCCTGGGCCTGATACTCGGCCGAGTGCTCCTTGGTGTATGTGTCGAGGATCGCGCGCTTGGCCTCACCTGCATCCGGCAGAGGAATGGTATAGCGGGCCTCGGGGCCTGAGAGGATCCAGGCGATGAAGCCGTCTTCACCTTCATAGATCGGGTTGGGCGCACCCTCGCCGCGCATGGCACGGTCGACGGACTCGACGGCCATCTTGCCGGCGAATGCAGGAGCGTGTGCCTTCCAGGAGGAGATCTCGCCCTTGCGGGACTGACGGGTCGCGGTGGTCACGTGCAGGGCCTGCTGAATCGCCTGGAAGGTGATTTCGGTGTCGAGGCCGAGCATGGCGCCGATGCCGGCCGCTGCGGATGGGCCGAGGTGGGCGACGTGGTCGATCTTGTGCTCGTGCAGGCACATTCCCTTGACCAGGTCGACCTGGATCTCGTAGCCGGTGGCGATGCCGTTGATCAGGTCCTTGCCGCTGATCCCCTTGTGCTGGGCGACTGCAAGGACTGGTGGGATGTTGTCGCCGGGGTGTGAGTATTCGGCTGCGAGGAAGGTGTCATGGAAGTCGAGTTCACGAACGGCGACTCCGTTGGCCCAGGCTGCCCATTCTGGGGAGAAGTGCTCGCCCAGGGGCAGACCGAAGACGGTGGCTCCAGGTGAGTACGGGTGGGTCTGTGCCTGTTCACGGGCGTGCAGCGGGGCCGAGCGGCGCACCGAGGCTGCGGCCACCGAGGCGTTGTCGATGACACGGTTGATCACCATTTCGGTGACCTCTGAGTCCACCGGAGTCGGGTCTGAGGCGACCTCGGCGATCTTCCAGGCGAGTTGGTCTTCGCGAGCCAGGTTCTCTGAGCTCTTGTGCGTGCGGACTTCATGATCGATCATGGTTAACCCCTTCAAACGTCCTTGACCGTTCAGGTCTTCCAGTGGCAGACACAACTGTAGGCTACGTCACGTCACTGTCACGGTCTGGTCAGAATTTTATCTCGACATCAAGATACTTTACCCGACCGCACCGAGTTCCCACCACCTGGTCTCACAATGTCGATCCGGCGCCGTTCGCTCGCGCAGTCGCGGTATTCCTCGACCGCGCAGTCGCGGTGGAGGAGAACTGCGCAGCTGCGGTACGGGAGAGCCGCGCAGAAGTGAGGGCCCAGCCCGGAGAAGCGAGACTCAGCCTCGCAGGGGTGAGCCTGCGATATCGAAGCGGTAGCCGCCGAATTCACCGGAGAGCAAGGGGCGGGCTTCTGTGATCGAGGCCTGGACTTCGGGCAGCTGCAGGGACTCTCGGTGTGCATCCTCGCCCTCCCAGAGTTCGATGACGAAGACGGTGTCGGGATGATCATCACTGACTCCGACTTCATAGCTCAGGCAGCCGATCCGCTTGAGGTAGTCGTTGCGACGAGTGAGGAGAGCAACCAGGACATCGCGCTGTCCGGGCAGTGTCCCGAGGGTGCCGACGTTCGCGAAGACCATGGCCTCAAGGATACCAGCGGACGTGAACTGCATCACGTGCCGATGTGCCACAATTGAGCCATGACGCGCACCGCTCTGGACTTCGACGATAACTGGTTCGACGATGCCGAGTTCGCTCAGCTGCGACGGCGACTGCCCATCCCCTATGTCAATGCGATTCCTGTGCGGGTGGGCGAATCGGGAGACGTCGAGCGGATCGGCCTCCTGCTGCGCAGCCTAGACGATGGAACTCTGGGGCGAGAGGTCGTCGGCGGGCGGATCCGCTTCCACGAGAGTATCCGCTCAGCGCTGATGCGCCATGCAGAGAATGACCTCGGAACGATGGCACTGCCGGTCATTCCGCCTGCGATCGCACCGTTCCACATCGCCGAGTACTTTCCCACCGAAGGCTCATCCCTGCTCCACGACCCCCGCCAGCATGCGATCTCAATGTGCTTCATCCTCGAAGTCCGAGGCGAATGCACTCCTCGTGCGGATGCACTGAGCCTCGATTGGCTGACACCGGAGGAAACGCTGCGCTCGGACATCGTCGGCGAGATGTGCCACGGTCAAGAACACATCCTCCGCTACGCACTGGCCCATATGGGCTTCGCAATCTGACAATTTTTCTACATTACGTAGAAATCCCTTGGTAGACTGAGTCCACGAGGACGGTTCTGATGACGGGGCCATCGTCTTCGTCCGGGTACAGTCGGCCCCCACGGGAGGTCTGCCATGACTGCCAAGAACCGCACCGCTGACCAGACATCGACGAACCTCGGAATCCTCGTCGGTTACGACGGCTCCGAACTCGCCGCGCGCGCCCTCGAGTACGGGGCAACCGAGGCCACTCGCCGCAGCGCCGCTCTCACCGTCGTCGCCGCTTATACCGTTCCTGCGATGATCTATCCGAATATCGCATCAATGCCGGAGGAGAACGAGGAGCAGGTCTCACTCCGAGCGGTCGAGAAACTCCTCGGTGAAGCGGCCGAACTCCTGCGAGACCATGTAGGCAGGGTCTCCTACCGCGCCGATCGGGGAGACGCGGCCGGGGTGCTGAAGGATCTGAGCGCACACGCACGGACAGTGGTCGTGGGAGCGAGAGGCCGCGGCGGATTCATGGGCCGAATTCTCGGCTCGGTTTCCACAGCACTGCCTGCCCACTCCCACTGCCCGACAATCGTGGTCCCAGGCCACCGATCGGAGGCGGACGATGCACCGGTGGTCGTCGCCGTCGACGGCTCGGATGCCGGACGTCTGGCGATGTTCACCGCCGCCGAGGTGGCCAGCTCGCGAAATGCCGCACTCAACATCATCTGCGTCCTCCCAGCCGGCGAGGAATGGCTCTACTGGTACCCCGAACTGGAGCTGAGCGCCGAGGTCTCCGATCGGAGGAAGAAGCAGCTCGAGGAAGCGCTCGAGGCCGAGGTCGCGGCAGTGGCTCAGCAGTTTCCCGACCTGCAGGTCGAAGCCGAGGTGCCCATCGGAGACCCGACCGAGATTCTCGTCGAAGCCGCAGCGACCGCACAGTTGACCGTCCTCGGTTCCCGCGGACGTGGAGCAGTCCGAAGTGCACTTCTGGGCTCAGTTTCACGTGGAGTCCTCCACCGTGCGGACGGTCCGATCATGGTCGTCCCGAGCTGAGCTGGCGGCGTCAGCGCAGATCGCCGGCGTCCGTCTCTGGAACGTCATTTCCGGCGCGAGTGATCTCAACATCGTCGATCTTCTCGGACGCTGTCTGCGCTTCAGGTTGCTGTGCGCCGCCTGCTGGGACCTCATAGGTCGTTGCCTGCAGCGCTCCGTCACTCACCCGCACTCGGGTGAAGGCTGGGGTGTCGTTGTGGACGCTCTTGGCCTCCCACTCCAACCCCGGAACGTAGTCGTAGAACTTCGAACCCGAGGATGAGGTCAGCGTCAGGTACATCGTCTGCCCTTCCTCCTTCTCATGCTCGAAGCCGGCATCGGAATCTTCGACCTTCTTACCCTCGGAGTCCATGAGGAACGTCCGGTTGTAGATGTGGTCGTGACCAGACACCACGAGGTCGATGTCGTTGCGCGCAGCTACCGGTGGAATCGCATCACGCAGCTTCTTCACATCAGGGTCGCTGCTATGCGTCGCGGTCGAATAGATCGAGTGGTGGAAACCGAGGACCTTCCACCGGGCGTCGTCGCCGTGCTCCTTGACGACTTCGTCGATGAATTCGGCATGCTCGTCGCTGTCGCGACTGTTCGAATTGATGTTGATGAACAGAACCCCGGAATCGATGAACCAGTAGTCCCCGCCGGAGGTGATGGCTCCACCTTCGCCGTGGTCCTGGCTGACGTTGGGTCGGTTGAAGTGCTGCTCATAGGATTTCGAAGCGACATCATGGTTGCCGATCGTCGTCGCCTGCGGAACGGTTGTCGTCGCCTCGGGTGCCAAGTACTCCTCGTACTGGCCCTGATCATCGGCAGAGTTCACCTGATCGCCCAGGGAGTAGATCAGCTGCGGTTCCTGTGCAGTCGCCAGCGCCGAAGTGAGCGTCCTGTTCCAGCCGGTCGCATCGTCAGGGTTGCCGCCACCGGCACCGATCTGCGGATCGCCGAAGACAAGGAATTCGCTGTCCCCGCCTGCTGTCCGTGTAGCGAACCGCGCCACTGATGAGAAGCCGTCCTCCTCACTTCCGACCTGGTAGACGTATTCGGTGTCCGGCTCCAGCCCGGTCATGCTCGCATGATTGTAGTGGCGCTTGAGATCAGTTGAGAGCCCGGACTTCGTGGTCGCGGCGCGCTTCGCGTCGGCGGGAAGGTCCCGACCCTCAAGTTCGGAAGCCTTGGCCCAGCGGACCTCTCCCCCGCCGGAGCTCTCACTCATCCACGACAGGTTGCGCGTTCGCTCGTCGGCTCCGATGTGGAGGACGGGATCGGTGATCGCTGATGTCCGTTCCTGGCCCTTCGCAGTGGAGTCACTGCCGAGCGTCTCGTTCTGGGCACGTGCCGGAATCGGGGCCGACACGAGCGCCGCCAGCAGCGCCAGCGCGGACAGGAAACTCAGTGGCCTGATCAGATGATGTTGTGCTTTCACCCGATCATTCCTCCCCGTCGGTAATGAAGGTTCCACCCCCGACGGGCGGCTGCCGAGTCAACGGCAGGTGAAATTTCGCCACGGGCCGTTGCCGTGAACTGTTGTACAGTTGGCCCTACACGACAGGGGAGCGCCGACAGGGGCGCTGAGAGTGCAGATGAAGCTGCAGACCCTCGAACCTGATGCGGCTAGCACCGCCGAAGGAAGTCGAGACTCTTCTACCCCTCCTTGATATGAGGAGGCACAATGCCAGAAACAGCCGCGCCTGAATCCACTTCGAAGACCGCGCGAAAGCATTCCCACGTACCGGCGACGAAGCAGTGGCGGGTCGTTGACTATGTCGTCACTGCAGTGCTCGGGATCAGCGTCGGGCTCATCTTCTGGGTCCTGGCCCTGAGCTGGAAGGTCCTCGAACTCGGGTTCCAGGCCTTCCCTCCCTCGATCGGCCTCATCGCCGGGCTCTGGGTCCTCGCCGGGCCGTTGGCCGGTGCCATCATCCGCAAACCGGGTGCCGCCCTGCTGTGCGAGATGATCGCCGCCATCGTCGAGGCAGTGCTGGGCTCCCACTTCGGCGCTACCGTCCTGCTGTCCGGATTGGTCCAGGGCCTCGGCGCCGAACTCATCTTCGCAGCCTTCGGCTATCGCAAGTTCACCCTGTGGGTCACGAGCCTGGCCGGCCTCCTGGCCGCCGCGTTCATGTCCGTGAGCGAGAACATCATGTACAACGCCGAATGGCAGTTCGGCTTCCAAGCTGCATACACGGTGTGCGCCATCGTCTCCGGCGTCGTCATCTCCGGCATCGGCGCCTGGTTCGCCTACCGCGCGATCGCGAAGACCGGGGCGCTGAGTTCCTTCGCCTCCGGTCGCCTGCGCTGATGGCCCTGCCGATCGACGCCCACAGCTTCTCGTGGCGCCACGCTGATCGTGAGCAACCTGCATTCGTCCCCCTCGACCTGCACATCGACGCAGGTGAGAAGGTGCTTCTGCTGGGCCCGTCCGGGGCTGGCAAGACCACCCTGCTGCATGCGATCGCCGGGGTCCTGCCCGCCGAATCCGGCGACGCCGCAGGCGAGCTGCTCGTCGGTGATCGACCACCCGATCCTCGCCGAGGTGAGACCGGGCTCGTCCTGCAAGATCCCGATTCGCAGGTGATCTTCTCCCGCGTCGGCGACGATGTCGCCTTCGGAATGGAGAACCTGGGACTGCCTGCGGAGATCATCGATTCCCGCATCTCCACCTCGCTGCGAACGATGGGCCTCGATCTGCCTCATGACCATCCCACCGCAGCGCTGTCCGGGGGTCAGAAGCAACGGCTGGCGCTGGCGGGAGTCCATGCGATGGCACCACAGGTGATCATCCTCGACGAGCCGACTGCGAATATAGATCCGGATTCGGCCGCGTCCGTTCGGGATGCCGTCCTCGATACGCAGGCGGCCACCTCGGCGACGATGGTCATCGTCGAACACCGGGTCGAACTGTGGCTCGATCACGTGGACACAGTGATCGTCCTCGGACCAGATGGGCTGCTCGCTCAGGGCATACCGAGTTCGGTCTTCGGTGACCCCGAACTCGCCGAGGTGCTTCTCGAGTGTGGAATCTGGGTGCCGGGAACGACAGAATCCTTGGCCGGAGACGATCCGAATCCGGTGGAGTCTGTATCAGGCACTGCTGCGGTGTCTACCGGAGAGCTCGTCCTCAGGACCGAGCAGCTCAGCGTTGCACGACCGAGGGTGAAGGCCCCGGCCGCGACCGGTCTCGATCTGTCCATTCGGGCTGGTGAGGCCGTCGGCATCGTCGGCGCCAACGGGGCCGGCAAGTCGACGCTGGCACTGACCTTGGCCGGCCTCATTCCCGAGTTCGCTGGAGAAGTCAGCGCGCTGGGCTCTCTGCGGGCTGGGGCCAAACATGCCCGGCCCTTCCGCTGGCCCTCAGCTTTTCTGGCTCCTCGTATCGGGCTGGTGTTCCAGGAGCCTGAGCATCAGTTCCTGCGCTCGAGCGTCGCCGAAGAGCTGGCGCTGGGTCCACGTCTGGCTGGATGGTCAGAGGATCAGGTCGAGGAGCGTGTCGCCGAGCTGCTGCAGGCGCTTGGCCTTGAGACCCTCGATGAGGCGCATCCGCAGGGGCTTTCAGGAGGCGAGAAGCGGCGCCTGTCGGTGGCGGCCATGATGGCTCCCCGGCCGCAGGTCCTCATCGTCGACGAGCCGACCTTCGGTCAGGACGCCCTGACCTGGGCAGGATTGGTCGAGCAGTTCCTCGATGTCCTCGCACGCGGATCAACGGTAGTCGCCTTCAGCCATGATCATGCCTTCCTCGAAGCGATCGGAGCCAGACGCGTCGTCCTCGGCGGTGCCAAGCAGCCCAGAGTGGAGAAGACCGGAGCTGGAGACACCCGTGAGAGGCGAGAGAATTGAGTGCGGCAACACCGTCACCGGTCGCAGTCCACGACCCTGGTCAGCTCATTCCGCTTAAACGCAGGACGGCGCTGGTCAGGTGCAATCCGCTGACGAAGATCGTGGTGGCGCTCATCCTCATGGTCGGGACACTGCTGAGTATCGACATGGTCTCGGCGGGAATCGTCCTCGGGTTCTGCCTGCTTGCGCTGCCGGCGACGGGACTCGATCTGCGGGCAGCGCTCCTGCGGTTGTGGTTCCTGCCTCTCGGCGCACTGTTGGCCGCGTGGGGCACGGCGATCTTGGCGGAGAAGTCCGGCGCGGTGGTCATCGACGTCGGTCCGATCCTGATGACAACTGGTTCGCTGGGTGCCGCGGGGGCGATCTTCCTGCGAGCTCTGGCTCTGGCGATTCCGCTCATCGTGCTCGCTTCGACCATCGATCCCCGTGACCTGGCAGATGCGCTCGTCCAGCGGCTGCGGCTGCCCGAGGTGGTCGTCGTCTCGGTGCTGGCGGCCAGCAGACTGCTCGGTCTGCTCGTCAGCGAATGGCAGACCCTGGCGATGGCCAGACGAGCCAGGGGCGTAGCCGGCGGTTCGATCATCCGGCGCACGCGCAGTCTGTTCGCCGGCATCTTCGTGCTGCTGGTGCAGTCGATTCGTCGCGGCACCACCTTGGCGATGGCGATGGAGGGCCGTGCGTTCGGTCGTCCTGGGCGGACCTGGCGTCGAGAGTCGACCTTCGGCTCCGGTGACCGTCTGGCGGTGGCGGCGTCTCTGGCAGTCTGTGCTCTTGCCATCGTGGCCGCACACATGCTCGGAACCTGGAATCCGATCGTCGGCGGGAACTAGATCTGGGAGAGAAGTCCCTTCAGGTCTGACCGCCATTCCTCGAGCCTCTCGGCGCTGGGCAGTTTGGAGACTGTGAGGACGAGGAGTGTTCTGTTCTCGTCCTTCGGTTCGGCCGCTGCCTCGAACTTGGTTCCGTCCTCGAGGTTCGCCCGCCAGAAGGAGCGCTTCTCCGTCTTCGACGTGCGCGCCTCACCGTCGAGGGCCAGGCCTGCCAATGTTCCCTCATCGATGAGGAAGGCGAATCGGGTGATGACGTCATCACGCTGACCGGTCACGGTGCGTGAGACCGCCACGTCGAAGGTGCCGTCGGCCCGCTGGCCCGGCACCCGTCTGCCGATCTCCTGCTCGTAGGCCACGACCGCGCCTTGGACCCACCAGCCGTGCTTCTCGACGACACCGTCGAACTGCGGGTAGAGGGCGTCGGCAAGTTCCTTGTGACTCGCCGACGCTCCCCCGGCCGCTTCAAGGCGGGCCCTGGTCTCCGCCCAGGGTTCGCCGAGGGCCTGCTCGATCGCCTGCACATTCATCGCTTTGGTCGCCATGAGTGAAGTCTAGGCAACTATCGCCCAGCCGTGAATGCTCAGCGGGCCGATAATGCCCAGAGCTGCAGAGTGGCCTCAGTCGATCTGCAGTTCGCCCATCTCGTCCCAGCCTTCGCCGTCGATCTTGCGGGAGATGATCTTCGGCGTCGACGCCAGGTGCGGACGCATAGCCTCGAGGCCGGCAGCGAAGTGGTCGCTCTTGACGTGGGGCTCGGCCCCTTCGTCGGTGAATGCTTCGATGAGGACGAACTCGTTGTCCTTCTCCAGGCTCTTGGACCATTCGAACCACAGGTTGCCCGGCTCCTGTCGCACTGCCTCGGTGAAGGTGCGCACCGCCTCGGGGAACTTCTCGACGCTTTCGGGCTTCACGTCATACTTCACAACGATGAAAATCATGCTGACCGCTCCTGTGTTTGTGCGAGTTGAGTCGAACCGTGTCCGTCCGACGCAACCAGCCAATCATGTTTCCCGCGCAGCACCAAGAGCCACCCTGCCTTCACAGCTTCGATGATCGTCCGCGTTCACGCACGTTCGGCAATGAGCACGAGGAAGCCGGAATCAGGCTCGAAGGGGTGGAGTTCCCAGGTCGAGAGCTGGAGGTTGACGAGCATCCCGGTCGACTTCACATCGTCGATGAAGTCCGCGAAGTCGTAGCCGCGGCCGGCCCCGAAGCCGGCGACGAAGCGTCCGCCGGATTTCAGCGTCGATCTGATGTTCGACAGAGTCTGGCGACGTGAGGCGGGATCGAGGAAGGACAGGACGTTGCCGGCGCAGAACGCCACGTCGATGTCGTTGATGCCCGCATCTGCGAAGTCGAATTCGGCCAAGTCGCCGGTGTGCCATTCACCGCTTGGGAAGTCCTCCTCGGCGACTGAGATGAGGAACTCATCGAGGTCGACGCCGTAGACCGTGTGCCCTTCGCTGATGAGCAGGCCACCGGCACGACCGGTGCCGCAGCCGGCGTCGAGGATACGTGCCCCACGCGGTGCCATCGCATTGACGAATCTCGCCTCTCCCCCGATGTCGTGGCCGGAGGCGGCGAGTGTGCGCCACCGCTCGGCATAGTTTGCGGAATGGTCGGGATTGGTCTCACGGATGCGGTTCCACTGATGATCGAAGCTCATGGCCCCATCCTAGGACGAAAGACTTCGGCCACCACCTCGGCGACGGCGGCGACCGGATCTGCCGGGTCCGGGGAGGTCAACACGATGATCTCCCTGCCGCCCGCCTCGTCGATGGGATGGAGGTCGACGTCGGGCCCGCCCAGGGACATCATGTTCGGCGTCGCCAGGGTCAGCCCGAGTCCCGTGCCGGCCAAGGCGAGCGCGACGGCTGTGTCGGTGACGATGTGGGTCTCCTTCGCAGCGATCCCCAGCGCCGAGGTGGCCAGGCGCATAGCTCGGCCGAAGAGCTCTTCGGCCGGCGGCAGAATCCAATCGGCTTCGGCCAAGTCCTGCCGTGTGGGACCCGGCGCGCCCGCGGGCACGACGATGCCGAAGTCCTCACTGGCCACTGTCGTCCACCTCAGGCCCCGCATGGGCGGCAGCGGCACGGCCGGATAGTTGATCCCGATCCCTAAGTCGATGGCTCCATCGATGACGGCCGCCGACATCGTCTCGACATTGATCTCGCGGGCCCGGACCTCGATGTGCGGGTGCTGTTGGCCAAGGAGGCGCACTATGGACGGCAATGCCCTCGTCGATGCCGAACCGAAGACGCCGAGCGTGACGATGGCCTCGCTGCGGAAGTCTCTGCCCAGCATCGCCATCTCTGCCTGCTTCTGGGCGGCGAGGATGCTTCGGGCGCGCGGGAGCAGCGTTCTGCCCGCTTCGGCAAGGACCATCCCCCTGCCTCGGCGAACGAACAGCTCGGAACCGACCGCGCGGCGCAGAGCGCTCATGTGCTGCGAGACCGCCCCGATGCTGTAGCCCAACTGTTCCGCGGCTCGGGTCATCGACCCAAGTTCGGCCACCGCGACGAAGGTGCGCAGCTGCCCCAGAGTCCATGCCATGGCCACAGCCTAGCTGTTTTCAGGTTACCTAAAAACAGTTTTCATAAACTCGCCCTTGTCCTTAAACGTGACTGGAACCACAATGGGCAGTGAGCCGCAATACGCCGACATCGACGTCGGCGCTCCCCGTTGCCGCGACGACCAAGGACGGGCGTTCGCAGCAGAAGACAGTGAGGTGGAAGTTGGAGAGCACATCACCGACAGGTACGGCCCCGACGAGCGCCGAGGTGGTCATCATCGGTGCCGGGGTCATGGGAGCATCCATCGCCTATCACTTGGCCGAACACGGCGTGAAGGACATCGTCCTCGTCGAACGCGACGTCCCCGGTTCGGGGTCGACGTCGAAGGCCGCCGGCGGGGTGCGCTGCCAGTTCTCCGATGAGGTCAACATCGCCCTGTCCACACGCAGCCTTGAGGTGCTGCGCAGCTTTCAGACCGAATTCGGCGTCGACATCGATCTGGTGAGCAATGGGTACCTGTTCCTGCTCGACTCCGCCGAGGATGCCGAGACCTTCGCCGCCAACGTCGCACTCCAGCAGCGGATGGGTCTGGATTCCCGGATGCTCACCGTCGCCGAGGTGGCTGAGTTGGCCCCGTACATCGATACAGGGGGACTCGTTGCCGGTGCCTTCAATCCCGGAGACGGTCATTGCACTCCTGAGGCCGTGGTGTCCGGGTACGTCAATGCCGCACGGAACCTGGGTGTGCAGGTGCTCAAGAACTGCGAGGTCACCGGGTTCGAAACCGCCGGCGGTGACGGTTCGGTGGGCAGCGCCGGTTCGAACAGCGGTCACAGAGTCAGCGCGGTGACGACGAGCAAGGGCAGGATCGAGTGTGCGCAGGTCGTCTGTGCCGCCGGCGCCTGGTCCGGTCTCATCGGTGAGGCGGCCGGGGTCGATCTGCCGGTCAGACCCCTGCGCCGCGAGATCATGGTCAGCGAACCCGTGGATGAAACGCAGCTGGGCATCGACCTGTCGCGGATGCCCTTCACCATCGACTTCTCCACGAGCTTCTACGTCCATCCGGAGGGTCCGAGCCTGCTCTTCGGCTGCCCGGACGAGACGGACGTGTGGGAATTCGATGACAAGCGCAACCCGGACTGGCTGCCCACCCTGGCAGAGCTCATCGAATCTCGGGCTCCGGCCCTAGGCGATGTTGAGGTCAAGCGCGGCTGGGCGGGACTCTACGAGATGACGCCCGATCACAATGCGCTCATCGGTGAAGCGGAGGAACTCACAGGCTTCTTCTATGCCTGCGGATTCTCCGGCCACGGGTTCCTCATGGGCCCGGCAGTCGGGGAGGTCGTCGCCGACCTCATGACCGGCCATCAGCCCTTCGTCGACGTCTCGGGCCTGGACAAACGACGCTTCGCCACCTCCGGTCTGCGCAAGGAGCTCAACATCGTCTGACACCCAGCCCCCACCACTGCGATCGACCGTGACTCACACATCATCAGATTCCCGCTCATCAGAAGCACCAGCGAAAGGACAGCAATGACTGCATTGCCCACCGACCAGACCATCTCCGATCTCCTCACCTCCGGACTCAAGGCCTGCGGAGTAGACGCCTCCGTGCTGAACGCAGGGTCCACTGACTCGGCGAACCTGCCTGCCCGCTCCCCCATCACCGGCCAGAGCCTGGGCACACTGGCTGCGGACACCAAGGAGTCTGCTGCGGACAAGATCGCCGCAGCCGCCGAAGCGTTCGCTGCCTGGCGTGACGTTCCCGCACCAGTGCGCGGCCAATTGGTGCAGCGCTGGGGGCAGCTGTTGGCTGAGCACAAGGAGGATCTTGCGAAGATCATCACGGTCGAGGCGGGCAAAACCCCGTCCGAGGCCGCTGGAGAGGTGCAGGAGATGATCGATATCTGCGAGTTCGCGCTCGGTCAGTCCAGGCAGCTGTGGGGCAAGACCATGCCCAGCGAACGCCCCGGGCACAGGCTTATGGAAACCTGGCATCCGCTCGGCGTCGTCGGAGTCATCTCGGCCTTCAACTTCCCCGTGGCCGTCTACTCCTGGAACACTGCTCTGGCCCTGGTAGCCGGCGATGCCGTGGTGTGGAAGCCCTCGGAGAACGCCGTGCTCGCAGCCCTTGGCGCCCAGTCCCTTCTGGCCCGCGCCGCCACCGAGGTGGGTGCACCGGAGGGACTCGTCCCTGTGCTCGTCGGCGGCAGGGACATCGGCGATGTCATGATCCGCGATGAGCGCGTGGCCCTCGTCTCGGCCACCGGCTCGGTGCGCATGGGTCGTGAGGTCGGTCCTGTCGTGGCCGAGCGCTTCGGTCGAGTCCTCTTGGAACTCGGCGGCAACAATGGAGCGATCGTGGCCCCGAGTGCGGACATCGACTTGGCGCTGCGGGGTGTCGTCTTCGCCGCTGCGGGAACCGCGGGGCAGCGCTGCACCACTCTGCGTCGCCTCATCGTCCATGAATCCATCGCCGATGACTTCGTGGACAAGATCGTCGCCGCCTATAAGACGCTGAGCATCGGGTCTCCCACCGAGGACGGCGTGCTGGTGGGTCCACTCATCAACGAGGCCTCCTACGATGCGATGCAGGCGGCCCTGAAACAGGCCGAGTCTGAAGGCGGCACCGTGCTCTGCGGTGGTAGGCGCGTCCTCGACGATGATCGACCGGACGCTCACTACGTGGAACCGGCTGTCGCGCGGATGCCTGCCCAGACCTCGGTGATGGAGTCGGAGACCTTCGCCCCGATCCTCTACGTCGTGACCTATAACGACCTCGACGAGGCACTCGAAATCCATAATGGGGTACCGCAGGGACTGTCATCAGCGATCTTCACCTCGGAGCTGGCCGAGTCGGAGAAGTTCCTCTCCCGATCCGACTGCGGCATCGCCAATGTCAATATCGGCACCTCCGGTGCAGAAATCGGCGGCGCGTTCGGCGGTGAGAAGGAGACCGGTGGCGGCCGCGAATCCGGCACCGACTCGTGGAAGGCCTACATGCGGCAGGCCACGAACACGGTCAACTATTCGGGTGAGCTCCCGCTGGCCCAGGGAGTGGAGTTCCTCTGAAGTGGAGTTCCTCTGAAGGCAATCTGTCGGGTGCGATAGTCTGCTGACATGTCTGAGACTCCCCTGTTGCCAGCTTGGTACGACTTCGCCTGGACCGCGATCCTTCTCGTCGTCATCGGTCTGGCTGTTTGGTCATTGGTGTCGTTGGCTCAGTCGAAAGTCGATGCGCCCACCAAGCTGGCCTGGGCAGTATTCATCATCGCTGTACCGATTCTCGGTTCGGTCGTCTGGCTCGTCTCTCGCCGCAGAAGTTTGGCGCAGCGCAAGCATTCCGAGGAGTTGGCGTAATAGTCAGCGACCCTGTTCTGCCTGTTGATCAGAATCGCAAGAATCCGGGCGTCGGCTTTGACCCGACGCCCGTTTTCTGTCCTTGAGAAGCAACGATGTCTCTCATGTCGCGGAATCTACCTCGCAACAAGCCTCCTTGCAATCAGATTCGCTCGCAACTGTCTGCTTGATCACGGAATGAAGGTGCGACCGCGACGGAAGGGACCGGAACGACTAAAGTTGCCAATGAGCCCGTGATGATTGAAGGAGAACACCTGTGATTGAGTTGAAGACACCCGCCGAGATCGACAAGATGGCGGTCACCGGTCGATTCGTCGCGAAGACACTGGCCGAATTGTCTTCGATCGCAGAACCGGGCATGAACATCATGCATCTGGAGAAGCGCGCCAGGAAACTCATCGAAGAGGTCGGCGCCGTCTCCTGCTATTGGGACTATGCACCATCATTCGGTGAGGGCCCCTTCCGAAACGTCATCTGCCTCTCGGTCAACGACGGGGTTCTCCACGGCAAGCCCCACGACCACGTGATGAAGGACGGCGACCTTCTGACCTTGGACTTCGCCGTGTCCATCGACGGCTGGGTCGCCGACGCAGCACGGTCCGTCGTCGTCGGGAACGGCAGCGAGGAGGACCAGCGCCTCATCGACTCAACCTGGTCGGGACTCGAAGCCGGCATCTCCGCTGCACAGCCGGGCAACCGCCTCGGCGATATATCGAAGGCCATCGGCGATGTCGCCGATGAGCAGCGCATTCCGGTCAACCTCGATTTCGGCGGTCACGGACTGGGACACACGATGCACGAGGATCCGCACGTGGCCAACCGAGGCAAGGGCGGACGCGGCCTGGTGCTCAAGCCCGGCCTGACACTGGCGATCGAACCATGGTGGTCGTTCACCTCGAAGAAGCTCTCCGTCGACAAGGACGGCTGGACCCTGCGTTTGGCCGACGGATCCAACGGCGCGCATTCGGAGAACACGATCGCCATCACCGAGGATGGCCCAAGGGTCCTCACCACCCTGGACTGATGTCTGCGAACAGCATAATCGGGCTTCCGGCGAATCATTCGTCGGAAGCCCGATTGCATGTGGGGCGGTCCCGCCGGTGGAGGACAATGGTGGGATGAGCGTGACGATCCGGAACATGGTGGACGGTGACTGGTCAGCAGTGGAACGCGTCTATGCGGCCGGGATCGCCGGCGGCAGCGCAACCTTCGCCTCGGAGACTCCGACGAAGCAGGACTTCTTCGCAACGAGACTCGCCGAACTCAGCTTCGTGGCCGAGCTCGACGGCAGCGTCCTCGGTTGGGCAGCGGCCACACCGACCTCGGATCGCGACGTCTATCGCGGTGTCATCGAGCACTCGGTCTACGTCGATCCCCACGCCACAGGTCGAGGACTCGGCTCGGCCCTTCTCGAATCGCTCATAGAGCGGGCGCGTGGCCTGGGTTTCTGGATGCTTCAGGCCTCCATCCTGCCCGAGAACACCGGCAGCCTACGGATCCACGAGAAGGCCGGATTCCGTCGGGTCGGCCGCCGCGAACGCATCGGCTTCATGACCTTCGGCCCGCACGCCGGCACTTGGCGGGACACTGTCCTCATCGAGAAGCGTCTCTGAGTCCTCTGCTGTCCTCCTACCTTCGCGAGGTGCAGCACATAGTCGTGTCAGTAGGGCGTGCCAGAATTGTCCTATGTCTTTCACCTGCACCGAATGCGGCTATTCGACCGTCAAGTGGCTGGGCCGCTGCCCCGAATGCCAGGCCTGGGGCACGCTCGAGGAGAAGGGCGCCGGCAAGTCCTCGGTCAAGACGAAGGTCAAAAAGTCCAGCGGTGCGAAGTCGATCAACCAGATCGACTCCACACTGGCCCAGGCGAAGACCACCTATGTCAGCGAATTCGACCGCGTCCTCGGTGGCGGCATCGTCCCCGGTGCCGTCGTTCTCCTTTCTGGTGAACCGGGTGTCGGCAAGTCGACGCTTCTGCTCGATGTCGCCTCGCGCGTCGCGAAATTCGGAGCCAAAGTTCTCTACGTCACGGGAGAGGAATCGGCTGGGCAGGTACGGCTGAGGGCCGAACGCATCAACGCGCTCGAAGACTCCCTGCTGCTGACCGCGGAGACCGACCTCGGCGCGGTTCTGGGAATGATCGAGGCGGAAGAGCCCGAAATGCTCATCGTCGACTCCATCCAGACCCTCGCCTCATCGGAGATAGACGGGGTTCCGGGCGGGGTCACCCAAGTCAGAGAGGTGGCTGCGGCCCTGATCCGTGAGGCGAAAGCCAGGTCACTGCCCACCGTGCTCGTCGGCCACATCACGAAGGACGGCACGATCGCCGGCCCCCGGCTGCTCGAACACCTTGTCGATGTTGTGTGCAACTTCGAAGGGGAACGTCACTCCCGACTGCGTCTTCTTCGAGCCGTGAAGAACCGGTTCGGTCCGACCGACGATGTCGGCTGCTTCGACATGGAGGAAAACGGCATCAAGAGCCTCGAGGACCCCTCTGGCCTCTTCCTCTCCCGCAGCGGCAGCAATCCCCCAGGGACCTGTCTGACGGTGACGCAGGAGGGCAAACGACCGCTCCTCGTCGAAGTTCAATCACTGATCACAGAATCCGCCGGCGGACAGTCGCGCAGATCCGTCTCCGGAGTGGACTCCTCCCGCGTGGCGATGATGCTCGCCGTGCTCAGCCAGAAGATCGGAAACATCAGTCTGGCCAAGTCCGATGTCTTCACCGCAACTGTCGGAGGCGCGAAGCTGGCAGAACCGGCCAGCGACCTGGCGATCTGCCTCTCACTGGCCTCGGCCGCGATCGGAAAGTCGCTGGCCGCTAAGTTCGTGGCTATCGGTGAGATCAGCCTCTCGGGCGAGATTCGCAATGTTCCCAACTTGGGGCAGAGGCTCAATGAAGCGTCGCGCCTGGGCATCACCCATGCGATCGTGGCCCACGGTGCGCTGCGCAACGTCTCCACACCCCAGGGCATGCGCGTGAAGGAATGTGAACACGTTTCAGAGGCCGTCGAGTTACTTTTGGGAGGTAATCGGTAAAAAATCCGGGACATCTGCATCAAAATGGCGCATCCTGGAAGTATGACCACGACAGTCTTTCCCGCAATGAGGACCACAGATGCGGCCGCCACGACCGCTCTGTTGATCGCGCTCGGTTTCACCGAGAGGCTCATCGTCAGGGACGAGTCTGATTCCGAGATCGTCGTCTACGCCGAATACGCACTGGGCGAGACGGGTGGAATCATGTTCGGCTCCGTCCGCAATGACGGTTCCGCTTTGGACAGCGTCGGCGGGAGCTCTATCTACGTCGTCGTCGACACCGAACGGGAGGTCGACCGGCTCTACGCGAAGATCGTCGACATGGGCCATGCGATCGTTCGCCCCGTGGCAACGCAGCCTCACGGCGGTCGGGAGTTCGACTTCCGTGACCATGACGGCAATTCCTGGGGCGTGGGGTCCTACCGCGGAGCCTGACCAGCAGCCGGCTGTGTCAGCAGGGATCTACTCGTCTGTCGACTTCTCATCCGATGGCTTCTCGTCAGGCGCCTCGGACTCCTTCTCCTCCGACTTCTTGTCCTCGGCTTCTTTCTTCTCTTTGGCCTTGGTGGCGGCGTCCTTCTCCAGTTCGAACTTCGCCGGTTTGCTCTTCTCGTCGCCGAGTTTGACGACGAGCTCGTACTCCCCCGGCCCGAAGGCCTTGTTCGTGCGATTGCAGTTCTTGTCGACCTGCACCCGGTTCCATTCGAACTGAGCAGTCTTCTCAGACTCGGGCGCGAACTCGGTCGAGACTTCAGCGTTCTCGTCCTCATCGGCGGCGCAGAACGTCGATGACCAGACGACGTCACCGTTCTTCTCGACCACGAACTCCTGATCCTTGGTGCCGACCTCGATCAGGCATGTGGCCGTGTGGTTGTTCTCGATCACCATTTCGAACGTGGGCTTGGCCTCTTCTTTGAAGCTCTTCTTGTCGACTTTGGCTTTGAGTCCGACCTTCTCCTCGGGGCACTTCCCACTTGCGGCCTTCTCATCTGGGACCGGTGCTGCCGACGTCGTGCTTGCCGACGGAGTCTCCTCGGCGACAGGATCGTCTTTACTGCCCCCGCCCAGTCCTTTGACGATTCCGAGGACTCCGAGCACCAATAATGCGACCACAACGAGGCTGGCCACCAACAGCGCGTAACGCCGCCGACGGTACACGTGTGCTGGCAGCTTCCCGCTAGACTGGCGGGGCTGCCTGGCGCCGTTCTTCGGCTGCGAACCACGATTGGAAGGAGTCATCGCTTTGAGCCTAGGCCGAAGCGATTGAGCATCCAAATGACACACCGAACCTCTTCCGAATCGAGATCTTCGCGCCGCGACTCTCCGTTCCCCGCAGTCGCGAACGCGGACATCCACCACGTTCGCGAGACGATCATCACCTGGTTCGAAACCGCTGCTCGCCCTCTGCCTTGGAGAGATGCAGACACCAGCGCCTGGGCCGTGCTCGTCAGCGAGATCATGTCGCAGCAGACTCCGGTCTCCAGAGTCGAACCCCGTTGGTGGGAATGGATGCATAAGTGGCCGACGCCTGCAGATCTGGCACAGGCACCCACCGCCGAAGTGCTCCACAGTTGGGACCGCCTCGGCTACCCACGGAGGGCACTGCGACTCCAAGAAGCCGCGCGGGTCATCGCCGAGGAACTCGACGGTCACGTGCCGCAGACTGCGCAGGAGCTCGAGCGTCTCCCCGGCATCGGTTCCTATACCGCAGCGGCAGTGGCCTCATTCGCCCACGGTGAGCGCACCACTGTGCTCGACACAAATGTGCGACGTGTTCTCATCCGGCTCTTTGCCGGCCGCGATCGTCCCTCAGCTTCACCGGGTCGCGCAGAGACCGATTGGGCCAGCCAGTTCGTTCCTGAGACGAACCACGAGAAGTGGAACGCCGGGGTCATGGAATTCGGGGCACTCGTATGCACGGCCAGGAACCCCCGTTGCGAGACCTGCCCGCTCAGCGACATGTGCGCCTGGCAGAAGGCGGGAAGACCAGCTTCGGAGGTGAAACCGAAGACACAGAAGTGGGCGGGCACGGACCGTCAGCTGCGCGGTGCCATTATGGATGTGCTCAAGTCCGCGCACGAACATTCCGCCGGCAGCGACAATTTCGGCTCCGTCTCTTTTGATCTCTTCACCGCATCCATCACCGAGGTGGATCCCGAGCTGCTCGACTTGCTCCCTTCGCACACGTCGACGAAGCTTGCACAGGTACGGGAACTCAGCGCAGATGCCGAACGGATCTCCCGTCTCATCGGTGATCTGATCTCTGATGGTCTGGCAGCTCAGGACGGTGAGATGCTTCGTCTTCCCGGGTGAGCGCCGAGGATACAGCAGACCGGGTTGCTACACTTCGGACATGTCTGGTCGACGCAATGTCCCTTCGGCTGCTTCGTCAGCCGATCACCGCGACGGGGTGGGACGATTCAGGTCAGCAGAGGCGCGCGGACGGTTCCTGGAGCAGCTGAATGCCGTACTCGAGTCATGGCCAGAGCGCACCGACTTGTCAATAGAGACCTCTTTCGGCACGACTGCGTACTCCACCATCTCCCCCTCCGGCCCATCTGCCCTCGGTGAGTCGAGCGTGACGCCGCTGGTGCTCCTCCAAGGCGGCAACAGCACCATTGCCGGCTGGTCGAAGCTCATCGGACCTTGGTCGAGGACGCGCACTGTCGTTGCGATCGACACGGTCTGGGAGGCCGGTCGCAGCGTCCAGCTGGCCCCGATGAACGATGGTGAGCTGGTCGCGCAATGGCTTGAAGAGGTCATCGACGCCTTGGGCCTGGAATCGCTGCACCTGATCGGCTATTCATACGGGGCGTGGGCGGCGCTCAATCACATCCTTCATGCCCCCGATCGTCTGGCGACTGTCACTGCCATCGATCCACCGGGGGCGATCACTGGGATACCCCTGCGTGCTTGGGCCCGACTGATCAGGCTGATGAGAGGCGGCCGAGAAGAAGCACTGGACTTCCTTGCCTGGGTGAGGAACGGTGAGCTGCCGCCCCCGCCGATGAGGGATCTGCTGCTGAGCTCGACGCTGGACTTCGTCAAACGGGGCAGCCCCCTGCCGAGAAGGCTGCGAGCCGACGATTGGGCGGGCATCACAGTCCCGTTGGAGGTCATCGTCGCAGGCAGCAGCCAGTTCGTTCCCCGTCGCGCACTGCGTACGCTTCGCCGCCATGCCCCTGACATCGACGTCCACGTCCTCGATGGGATCGGTCACGCTGTACTCTCAGATGCGCCCGAGGATACGGTCTCCATAGTCGAAGAGTTCATCTCGAGGTTCGAGGCCCAGTGATCTTCACAGGAACTTGATCATCCGGGCGTTGCCCAAGGTATTGGGTTTGACACGGGCCAAGTCCAGGAACTCTGCCACACCTTCGTCGGCGGAGTGCAGGAGTTCGACGTAGACCTCTGGGGAAACTGGAATGCCCTTGATCGGCTCGAATCCGAGTGCACCGAAGAATCCGGTCTCGAAGGTCAGGCAGAAGACCCTGTCGACGCCGATCGCCACGGCGTCTGCCAGGAGCTGCCGGATGAGGGCCTTGCCCACTCCACGCCCCCGATAGGCCGGCGAGGTGGCAACGGTGCGCGCCTCCGCAAGGTCTGCCCAGATGATGTGCAGTGCCGCACATCCGGCCAGAACTTCGGTTCCGTCCGGCTGCGGATCCACCACCAGCCAGAATTCCTGCAGGGTCTCGAAGTAGGTGACGGTGTCCTTGGCCAGCAGGATGCGCTGTTCGGCCAGCGGTGCGACCAATGCCTCAATCCCCTTGACGTCGCTCGTCCGAGCCCTGCGCAGGTAGAGCCCGCCGGGAAGGGAATGGTTGAAGTGGTGGTCTGCGGAGACCTGTTGATGGTCGAAATCGACTGGGGCTGAGGTCATATCTTCATTCAACACCATTGGCTGCGGGCATGAAAAAGCCCGGGAACTCAGCGGCTGCTGTGATCCCGGGCTTCTTCAGCGCACTAGGAGGAGATCAGGAAGCGGAACTTCCCGATCCGCTGCCACCGGACGAACCGGCACCAGCGAGTTCTCCACCGGAACCGGAATCATCCGGACCGCTGGCGGCAATGCTCTCGGTCTCCGCGCCTTCAAACGTGAATTCCGCTATCTTGCCTTCTCCCTTGACGTCGACCTTGATGGTCTGACCGCTGCCGATCTCCTTGAACAGGATCTTCTCGGACAGGTGGTCTTCGATCTCGAGCTGAATCGTCCGACGCAGCGGACGAGCGCCCAAGACCGGATCGTAGCCACGGTCGGCCAGCAGGCTCTTGGCCGCATCGCTGACGTCGACCTTCATGCCCTGATCGGCCAGACGGGCGTCCAGACGTGCCAGGAACTGATCGACGATCTGCAGAATCTCTTCCTTGTTCAGCTGAGGGAAGACGATCGTGTCATCGACACGGTTGAGGAACTCGGGGCGGAAGTGCTGCTTGAGCTCCTCATTGACTTTCTGCTTCATGCGCTCGTAGTTGTTGTTCGTGTTGCCCTCAACTTGGAAGCCCAGCTGCAGGCCACTCGAGATGTCACGAGTACCAAGGTTGGTGGTCATGATGATGATGGTGTTCTTGAAGTCCACCTCACGACCCTGCGAGTCGGTCAGACGGCCATCTTCGAGGATCTGCAGCAGCGAGTTGAAGATATCCGAGTGAGCCTTCTCCACCTCGTCGAAGAGGACCACTGAGAACGGTTTGCGACGGACCTTCTCCGTCAGCTGGCCGCCCTCTTCGTAGCCCACATAGCCGGGAGGAGAACCGAAGAGCCGGGACACGGTGTGCTTCTCCGAGTACTCCGACATGTCCAGGCTGATGAGCGAATCCTCATCACCGAACAGGAACTCCGACAGAGCCTTCGCCAACTCGGTCTTGCCGACACCTGTGGGGCCAGCGAAAATGAACGAGCCGGAGGGGCGCTTCGGATCCTTCAGACCCGCACGGGTCCGGCGGATGGCGCGGGAGATCGACTTGACCGCGTCGTTCTGCCCGACGATGCGCTTGTGCAATTCGTCTTCCATCCGCAGCAGACGCGAGGACTCTTCCTCGGTGAGCTTGAAGATCGGAATACCGGTGGCTGCCGCCAGCACCTCGGCGATCAGCTCCGCGTCGACGACTGCAGAGGTGTCCTTGCCGCTCTTGCGCCAGGCTTCGGTCTGTTCGTCCTTGTCCTGCTGCAGCTTCATCTCCGAGTCACGCTCAGATGCCGCGAGCTCAAAGTCCTGAGCGTCGATGGCGGCTTCCTTGCGGTGACGGGCCTCGAGGATCTGCTCCTCCAGGTCGCGGATCTCCTGCGGCACCGACAGACGCGAGATGCGCAGCTTGGCACCTGCTTCGTCGATGAGGTCGATCGCCTTGTCCGGCAGGTACCTGTCGTTGACATAGCGATCCGACATGTTCACAGCGGCCGAGAGCGCACCTTCCGTGATCGTGACCTTGTGGTGCGCCTCGTACTTGTCGCGCAGACCCTTAAGGATCTCGATCGAATGCGCCAGCGATGGTTCGGGAACCTGAATCGGCTGGAAGCGACGTTCGAGAGCGGCGTCCTTCTCGATGTGCTTGCGGTACTCATCGAGAGTTGTCGCACCGATCGTCTGCAGCTCGCCTCGCGCCAGCATGGGCTTGAGAATCGAAGCAGCGTCGATGGCACCTTCAGCGGCACCCGCACCCACCAGAGTGTGGATCTCGTCGATGAAGAGGATGATGTCGCCGCGTGTGCGGATCTCCTTGAGGACCTTCTTCAGGCGTTCCTCGAAGTCACCGCGGTAGCGGGAGCCTGCCACCAGTGAACCGAGGTCCAAGGTGTAGAGCTGCTTGTCCTCGAGAATTTCCGGAACTTCACCGTTGACGATCGCCAAGGCGAGTCCCTCGACCACTGCGGTCTTGCCGACACCCGGTTCACCGATGAGGACAGGATTGTTCTTGGTTCTGCGGGACAGGATCTGCATCACGCGCTGCATCTGCTCGTGTCGGCCGATGACCGGATCGAGGTTGCCTTCGCGCGCGGCTGCGGTCAGGTTCGTTCCGAACTGGTCGAGGACGAGCGACCCGGATGGGGTTCCCTCCTCGCGTCCACCTGCGGAGACGGGCTCCTTGCCCTGGTAGCCCGACAGAAGTTTGATGACTTCCTGGCGGACTCGTCCCAGATCGGCGCCCAGCTTGACGAGCACCTGTGCGGCAACGCCTTCGCCCTCGCGGATCAGACCGAGCAGGATGTGCTCGGTTCCGATGTAGCTGTGTCCCAGCTGCAGCGCTTCACGAAGGCTGAGCTCGAGGACCTTCTTGGCACGCGGGGTGAACGGGATGTGCCCGCTCGGTGCCTGCTGCCCCTGTCCGATGATCTCCTGGACTTGGTCGCGCACCTGCTCGAGGGAGATGTCCATTCCCTCGAGTGCTTTGGCTGCCAGGCCCTCACCCTCGTGGATCAGGCCGAGCAGGATGTGCTCGGTTCCGATGTAGTTATGTTTGAGTAGTTTGGCTTCTTCCTGGGCAAGCACTACCACTCGGCGTGCTCGGTCAGTGAACCGCTCGAACATATTCACCCTCCTCGGTCTTGTTATTCTTTAGAGCCTAACGACCATTGGCCACGATCTATTGCTCGTTTCGCCATCAGCCGAAACCGTTTGGCTGTGGGCGAAATTCGGTGTTCGTCCCTTCGTCACCCTTCTGCACGACAGACTGCCGCCCCGTCCTGGGCAGAGTCCGGTCCTCTGTGTCGCTGAGGTGTGTCGACTCCGTACTTCGCAACGGGAGATCGAGATACTCCATAAATCGCTGCGGACACAGATTACCGCGGACAGAAATTGAGTAAAACGTCTTACTTTACCGTCGGCGATCAAGTGACAACTTGTTTGCAGTCAACCGTCATTCGACAACTGTGCTGAGGCGTCATCTGGTCTAACGTCATTCGCGGGGTGGATATTCCGGTGCCGACTCAGAAAGCCCGGCCTGCGAAACTCATAAGCGAAAACACTGAAGGACCAACGGTTCAACCGTTGGTCCTTCAGGAAGCGATTATCGAATCAGTCGCTATCAATCGATTCGCTATACCGCTTCAGTTATCGGCAGTGACTGGATTCAGTCGGATCAGCTGTCTGCAGCTTCGTATGCCTGGACGATCTCAAGCGGAATACGTCCGCGATCGCCCAGCTGGTAACCGTTTGCCTGCGCCCATTCGCGGATCTTGGCGGTGTCGCGCTTCGGACCCGCGGTGGAGCCGGCCCCTGCGCGACGTCCACGGCCTCCAGGGTTGGCTACCCTACGAGCCTTGGCGATGAACGGGGCGAACGTTTCACGGAGCTTTTCGGCGTTCTCTGTCGACAGCTCGAGTTCGTAGGTACCTTGGTCGAGGCTGAAGCGAACGGTTTCCGACGCCTCCGAGCCATCGAAATCATCCGTGAGAACGAGTCGCATCTCCCTTGCCATGTTCACTCTTTTCATAATCAGAAGTATTTGTCGCAGTCATCTTAACATCTGATTCATGATTATCGCCTGATTCGCTAACTTCATGCTCTGAATAGAATTTATCTATCTGCTCTCGTTCTGTCCGATCTGCACGCAGGATGTTTCTCATCACGTACCAGAACAGCAAACCAACACAGATCGAAGGTAATAGTGCCTTCATCAGATCCATCATGTGCTCAACCTTCCTCAGCCATTTCCGAATTACCGGGTGCAATTGGCTTCGTGAATGGGAAGAGAATGGTTTCTCGAATTCCCAGGCCAGTCAAAGCCATGAGCAGACGATCAAGTCCCATTCCCATACCGCCGGTCGGCGGCATTCCGTGTTCCATCGCGGTGAGGAATTCCTCGTCGAGCCCCATCGCCTCTTCATCACCCTTGGCTGCGTCGGCCGCCTGAGCCTCGAACCGTTCACGCTGAATGACCGGGTCGACGAGCTCGGAATAGCCTGTGGCCAATTCGAAGCCGCGAACATAGAGGTCCCACTTCTCCACGACGCCCTTCTTGGTCCGGTGTTCACGGACCAGAGGTGAGGTGTCGACGGGGAAGTCGGTGACGAATGTCGGCACCCACAGCTTGTCCTGGTAGAAGTGCTCCCACAGCTCCTCGACATATTTGCCGTGTGAGCGGAATACTCCACCCAGTTCGACGTTGTTGTCGGCTGCGATCTTGTCGAGGACATCGAGTCCGGTCTCCGGGGTGACTTCGACTCCGGATTCCGCGGACAAGGTCTCGTACATGCTGACGACTGGCCAGTCACCACCGAAGTCGTAGTCCTCACCGTCTCCCAACTTCACCACGAGAGATCCGGTGGCGTCCTGTGCCGCGTTCTGGACCAGCGTCTTCGTCAGTTCGGCGATCGAGTGGTAGTCGCCGTAGGACTGGTAGGCCTCGAGCATCGCGAACTCCGGTGAGTGCGTGGAGTCGGCACCCTCATTGCGGAAATTGCGATTGATCTCGAAGACGTTCTCGATGCCGCCGACGATCGCCCGCTTGAGGAAGAGCTCCGGCGCGATGCGCAGGAACATATCGATGTCATAGGCATTCATATGCGTCTTGAATGGACGCGCTGCAGCACCACCGTGCATGAACTGGAGCATCGGAGTCTCGATCTCGATGAACTCCTGTTCAGCGAACGTCCGACGCAGGGATGACATGACCTCTGCTCGGGCGAGCATGTTCTTCCGCGCGTCTTCGCGGGTGATCAAGTCGAGGTAGCGCTGGCGCACACGAGTATCCTCGGCCAGCTCGGTGTGCAGGCCCGGCAGAGGACGCAGCGCCTTGCTCGCCATCGACCAGGAATCGGCGAGCACCGAAAGTTCGCCGCGTTTGGACTTGATGACCTTGCCGTGGACGAACAGGAAGTCGCCCAGATCGACGTCGGTCTTGAAGTCGCCGAGTCGTTCCTCCCCTACCTCACGCAGAGACAGCATGCCCTGAAGGCGCGTCCCATCTCCCGACTGCAGTGTCACGAAGCAGAGTTTGCCCGTTGTCCGGACGAACACGACACGGCCGACGACGCCGACGATGTCCTCGGTCTCGTCACCGGCTTCCAGCCCGTCATGCGCGGCATGAACCTCGGCGAGGGTGTGCGTGCGAGGAATTCCGACCGGATAGGCATCGGTGTCGGAGTCTAAGAGCCGCTGGCGCTTTTCCTTTCGGATCCGGATCTGTTCGGGATCGAGATGCTCGGGTGAAAGATCTGCGTTTTCGGGCGTGTTCGACTCGGTATCTGCCATACCCTCCAGGCTACCGTGAGCGCGGCCCCAGGGGGAATTCGGAACGACCACCGGCCCCGGCCGCCAGTTCCAGCACGTCGTTCAGTCCAGCCGGGACAGGATCTCCTGCGCCTGCGACTCCGTGATCCGCCCCAAGCTCAGCGCCTTGGCGGTCGTCGATCTGGCCAGCGCTATATAGCTGTTGCGTGCCGCGGGGCTGGAGACGTTGAGACTGAACTCACTGAGCGCTGCCAGGTGCGCGGAGACCGTGCCCACGTCTCCGCGGCTGACGGGTCCGGTCAGGGCCTTCGGACCGTTCTGCAGGGTGTTCGTCACGCTCGCGTCGACGAGGGCGGTGAGCACACGTGAAGGGTCACTGACTCCCGCCTCGGCGAGCATCTCCATCGCTTCGCTGATGATCGTTATCGAGTGGTTGGAGGCGTGGGTGATGGCTGCATGGTAGAGCGGACGGTCGGCCTCGGCCACGTCAATCGGCTCGGCGCCCATTTCGACGACGAGCGCCTGACCCACCGGACGGATCGGTGCAGGTGCGGTGACGGCGATCGTCGACTGCCGCAGGCGTGGAAGATCGACTGCGGTGCCGGTGAAAGACAGCGATGGGTGCAATGCGATCGCCAGCGCGCCGAGGCTGGTCCCGGCTTCGAGGACGTCCGTTCCGTACCGGCCCGAGCAGTGGACAAGGATCTGCCCCGAATGGATTCGTGATACCTTCGCTAGGCCGCTGACGAGGGATTCGATCTCATCGTCGGGGACGGTCAGGAGAAGAAGCTCCGCGCGGTCTGCGACATCGTCCGGTGGCAGTACCGGTACTCCTGGCAGCATCTCCTCGGCCCGTTGCAGGCTGGTCGCCGAGGTGGCACTGACACCGATGATGGCATGACCGGCTTCGCGCCAGGCTGCTCCGATGGTCGCGCCGACCTTCCCACAGCCGATGATTCCGATTCCGAGACGAGGGGCCCCGTCCTGGCCCATTCCTGCGTGGCTCATGGCCTGCCTTCCTTGGCCCTGCGGGCTTCCTCGTCGTAACGCTGCCGAGCGAGTCGCGTCCGGTCGGAGTGCTCGCTGAAGAACCGCTTCGCGTCGTCGACACTCTGATGGGTGACGCGGGGATCGATGGGACCAGCAGTGGAGTGCACGGCGACCGTGCCCAGACCCAGCGCGCGCATCAGCGGACCCTGGTGATAGCTCATCGACTGCACGCGCACATGCGGCACGAAGTCGACTCGACGGTCAAGGACACCCATTCTCAGCACGAGCAGGGAACCGGTCACGACATAGGCCCGCCGCTTCCACACCAAGGGGTCGACAAGCCGGGAGGAACGGGGCTGACCGTGGAAGAGAGTTTCTGCGGATTCGGCCTGCGGGTCCTCGGACTTGCGGTCGTACATGGCCGATCGCACCAGGCTCGCAGCGCTGACCCCGTCTGGCATCTGCGGATCCGGGAGCGCGAGGCCGACCATGAGCAGTGCCTGGTCGATGTCGCCGACGGGCAGCAGAATGTTCGTCTCGCCCGAACCTCCTGCGCTGGCGATGTTGTATTCGACCTTCCACCAGCCGGCCCACCGCCACAGCAGCGGCTGATGGAGGCACACGGCCTGCAGTCGGTCGAGTGGGATCACCTTGCGGGAGGTGGAGACGAGCCCGTGGTTGACTGCCAGTCCGTTCTCTCCCAGCTTGACCACGAAATTCGCGTTGTCAAGGTTCTTCCTGAAGGCGGAGAAAGCAGCCAAGAGGCCGGGGATGACTGCGACGAGCACCGGGATGAAGGCCTCGGTCAGCCCCATAGACAGGAGAACGATGGCTGCGGCGATGACAATGAGTACGGCCAAGACAGAGATGATCGTCTCTGTCTTCAACAGCGAGGAGACCACGACCCGGTGGACGGGCACGCGGACGATCTCGCCTTCGTCACTGACGTCGGCGGAGACATTGTACGGAGCCAGAAGTTCGTTGATGCTGAACTCCGCCTCTGCCGAGGCCCCTTCGGCCAGCGAGCCGAGGCGTTTGCTCAGGCGTACGCCGATGCTGTCATCGCGACGTTCGGGTACGCTGCGATCGATGGCGGGCTCGGCGCCGGAATCGCCCGGTGCACCCGTGGCTTCGGCCTCGCCGGGAGCTCCGGGTTCAGTTCCGGCGGGCGCACCGACGGCGTTCGAAGGTGTGCCAGGCACCGCGGCGGCGGATACTCCCGAGGTCGGGGTTCGCTCACCCTGGTGAGCTCCTTGCTTCTTCTCGCGGACAGCGGCGAGAAGCTCGTCCCGCAGTCCTTCGGCACGCTTCTTCGACAGGTACTTCAGGGAGATGTTGGAGTCGGTGCCTCCGGCGACGTCGAAGACGAGTTCCGCCATTCCCAGCAGTCGGGGCAGCAGCTTCTGCTGCAGGTCGATCGACTGCACGCGATCGAGCCTGGCTTTGCGCAGCTTCTTCGACAGCAGTCCGCGCCGATAGTAGATCGATTCGGAATCGATCCGATAGCCCATCACCCTCCAAGCCAGCCAGCTGAAGAGTGCGGTGATGAGGAGGATGAGAACGAGGCCTCCGACGCCGCTGAGGATGACGAGGGGGTGGGTGCGCAGCCACCCGGCGAATCCCAGATCGACGTCATCGCCCCTAGCCAGGTTTTCGATGGCGGCCTGAGCAAAGTTCTGCAGACCGTAGGCGGCCGCGATGAATATACCCACGAGCACGCCGAAGCTTTCGAGAATCGGTGTCAGGGGGTGGACCCTGTGCCACACCTCGGGAGCCGCCACGTCCTGGTCTGCGGGCTCAGCTGCCGGCTCGGTCGTGGGTTCGGCTACGGGACCACCCGCTGGTTCGGGAGCTTGGCCCTTCGGTCCGTCCTCGGTCATGCTCACAGCCCTGCCAAGTTGGCCTGGCCCAGACCAGCGAGGCTGTCGCGCAGACGATCGGCCTCGGCACGTGGCAACCCCGGAATGGTGGCATCTGTGGCCGCCGAGGCAGTATGAAGTTTGACACTGGCCAGGCCGAACATGCGGTCGATGGGGCCGGCATCCACGTCGACGAACTGCAAGCGTCCGTAAGGGACGACCGTGGCCTTGTGGAACATGATGCCGCGCCGAATGAGGAGGTCGTCGGCCCTCTCTGCATAGCCGATGGCTTTGGCCTGACGGATGATGATGACGATGAGGAAGACGGTGAACGCCACAAGGCCGGCCCAGATCGCGTGCAGCCAAGGAACGTCGGAGGTGAAGATGATGGCGAAGACGAGAGCCACGATGATCATCGGGACGAGCATCGTCAGAGTCGCGATCGTCTCCTTGAGTCCGTACTTGGGACTGACCCGGTTGAAGTCGGCGTCTGTTCCGGACAGATAGTTGAATTCGCGGCTCATGCTGCTTCAGCTCCTGGGGGATCTTGAGGGGGCAGCTCGCAGAAGCCTTCGACGATCAAGCCGACGATCATCAACGCTGCGGCTGCGATCATAGCGAAAAGCATACCTGCCGCCAAATCATTGCGGATGCCGGGTGCGGACAGGAAGTAGTAGGCGGCGTTGCCCATATACCAACCGGCCAGTCCGGCCCCTGTCAGGGCACTGGCCTTGGCCATGACGGCTACGCGCGCTGCTTGGAGAGGGTCGATCTCCTTGGTCCGGTCACCGTCATTCCATTTCTTGATCGGCCACCCCAGGACCAGCAGGACTGCAGCGAGTATGAGCATACCGATGATGGCGAACCAGGGCAGCCCCGGCAGAGCAAAGCCCTGACTCTCCAGCAGCACGTCGACCGTCGGCGCCACCACGGCACCGATGACGGCCCAGATGACGAGAGTCCCCGACGATGTTCGCTGCATAGCTCCAAGTCTCTCAAACCCTGGCCCCTTATGGGGCCGGGATTCGCTTGATTTCCTGGTCGCCCAGCTCGCTCAGGACGGCGGTGATCGATCGCGGACCGGTGGGTGTGCGGATTTCTGCGGCTTCATCGAGCTCGGCCCATGGTGCGAGGACGAATGCACGTTCGTGCGCCCGTGGGTGGGGCAGGGTCAGTGCGTCGGTGTCGAGGATGAGCTCTGCCTGCGCAGTGCCGAAGCGGATCAGGTCGATGTCGAGGGTGCGTGGTCCCCAGCGCAGTTCCCGGGTCCGGCCGCAGGCGACTTCGATTCCCTGCGCCACTGCTAGGAGCTGTGGGGCGGGCAGGCTGGTGGCCACGATGATGCCCAGATTGAGGAAATCGTTCTGGTCGACTCCGCCCCAGGGCGCGGTGCGATACAGGGAGGATCGCCTGAGCACGGTGATCTTGGGATGTCGATCGAGTGCGGCAACGGCTTGCTCGAGTGTGTCCGTCGCATCGCCGAGGTTGGCCCCGAGATTGAGGTAGGCCTCTGTCTCGGCAGGCTCGGTCCCTGCAGGCTGATCATCGACCGTGTTGGCCGCAGCAGCGTCGGTGGTGTCGCGGGAACGGACGACGGTGACGCTGACGTCGTTGAAGCTGCGTTGGATCGGTGCTCCGGGCTTATGGACGACGACCTCGACATGTTCGGCCAGGCCCAGGCAATGCTCGGCGATCCGGGCGGCCAGGGTCTCGATGAGGTCGAAGATGTTGTCTTCGACGATGTGTGCGACGTCTTCGGCCAGTTCGCCGTAGTGGACGGTGTCGGCGATGTCGTCAGTGGCCGCTGCCCGCGATACGGAGGTGTGCAGGGTGACGTCGATGACGAAATCCTGGCCCTCACGCTTTTCGAAGTCGAAGACTCCGTGGTTGCCGCGCACTCTCAGCCCGCGCAGTTCGATCCGATCCGAATCGGCACTCATGCCTCTCCCTCCGCTGCACGCTCATCCGGAGTGGCTGCCGGGGCATGTGCGTTCACTGCGTGAATGACCTTGGCCGCGATCGCCGAGGTGGAAGGTTCGTGGACGCGCACCGCCCACGCTCCTGCCCTGGCCGACAGGGCCGAGATCGCAGCTGTGGCCTGATCCTTCGCCGACTCCTCGGCGAGTTTCGGGTCCTCCGGTGAGAGCAGGGTGGAGATGAAGCGTTTGCGGCTGGCCGCGACGAGGAGCCGATGATCCAGATCCGCAAACTCGTCGAGGGCACCGAGGATCTGCCAGTTGTGTTCGGCGTTCTTCGAGAAGCCCAGGCCCGGATCGAGGATGATGTTCTCATGTTTCACACCCACAGCCGTCGCTTCGTCGATTCTCGTCTTCAGCTCCGTGATCACCTCGGTGACGACATCGTCGTAATGGAAGGACGCCGACGCACGGTCGAGGTAGCCTCGCCAGTGCATGAGCACGACCGGGGCTGCGGTCTCGGCGGCGACGGTCAGCATCGCCGGATCGGAGAGTCCCGCGGAGACGTCGTTGATGATGTGGGCGCCGACGTCCAGTGATGCCTCTGCGACCTTGGCTCGCATGGTGTCGACGCTGATGAGGGCACCTGCGGCGGCCAACTCTCTGATCACTGGGACGACGCGGCGCAGCTCCTCCGCTTCATCGACTCTAACCGAGCCGGGGCGAGTGGACTCCCCTCCGACATCGATGATGTCTGCGCCCGAGCGCAGCAGTTCGAAACCGTGGGCGATCGCGGCGTCGTGGTCGAAGTAGCGACCGCCGTCCGAGAAGGAGTCGGGCGTGACGTTGAGGACGCCCATGATCTTCGTTCGTTCCGGTGTGGGCATGTGCGACCTCTATCTCCGGATGATCAGACTCATGGCTTCTGCTCGGGATGCCGTTTCGCGCAGCTGCCCGCGCACCGCCGAGGTGATGGTCGAGGCACCCGGTTTCCGGACTCCCCGCATGGTCATGCACAGATGTTCGGCCTCGACGACGACGATCGCGCCCTGAGGCTCGAGGTGTTCGACGAGTGCGTCGGCGATCTGAGTCGTCAGCCGTTCTTGGACCTGGGGGCGACGAGCATAGATCTCGACGAGGCGGGCCAACTTAGACAGTCCAGTGACTTTGCCGTTCTTACTCGGGATGTAGCCGATGTGGGCGACTCCGTGGAACGGCACCAGATGATGTTCGCACATCGAATACAGGTCGATGTCTCGGACGAGGACCATTTCCTCGTGGCTGATGTCGAAGGTCACGCCCAGAACGTCGGCCGGGTCGCGGTGGATGCCGGCGAAGACCTCTTCGTAGGCACGAGCGACCCTGGCCGGGGTCTCCAGCAGTCCTTCTCGATCAGGATCTTCACCGACGGCGATGAGGATCTCACGCACGGCGGCGGCGATCCGTGGCTGGTCGACCTTGTTGCCGGTGCCGGCGGGCGCCTTGCCGAGGACCTCCGTCACCTCTTCGAGCTCTGACATCAGTAGCCGCTCTCCCCGCTGCCGTCGATATTGCGTGGACCTGTCGGTCCGGATGGACCAGTCGGATCGTTGGGATTGATCGGACCCGTAGGGTTATGGGGCACGTGAGGTCCGCTCGCACCCGTCGGTCCCGCGCCGGGAACGTCGGTGGTGTCGACCTCCGAGCTGCCGTTGCTCTTGCCGTTGCGGTCCCCGCTCAATGGTGCAGGCGGATCGATGGGTCCGCGTTCGGAGACCGGGCGCTCGTCGTTGGCCAGCCACACATCGCGTGTGGGGCGTTTGACGATGGGGGTGAAGATCTCTGCCAGTGCCGCCTGATCAAGAGTCTCCCGCTCGAGCAGCTGGTAGGCGAGGTCGTCGAGGACGTCGCGGTTGTGCGTCAGCGCCCAGTAGGCATCAGCATGGGCGGCGTCGATGATGTCGCGAACCTCGCCGTCGATCGAGGACAGGGTCGCATCGCCGTACTCGTCGCCCCCGCCGTAACCGCGACCTGCGAAGGGCTCGCCCTGATCGTCGCCGATCTTGACCATGCCGAGCTTGTCGCTCATGCCGTACTGCGTGACCATCTTCCGGGCGATGTTCGTCGCCTTCTCGATGTCGTTGCTGGCACCGGTGGTGGGATCGTGGAAGACGACTTCCTCGGCCACGCGGCCGCCCATGGCGTAAGCCATCTGGTCGAGCAGCTCGTTGCGGGTCGTGGAGTACTTGTCCTCATTCGGCAGGACCATGGTGTAGCCCAGGGCGCGGCCACGGGGCAGGATAGTGACCTTGGTGACCGGGTCAGTCTGGTTCATCGCCGCGGCAACGAGTGCGTGTCCGCCCTCGTGATACGCGGTGATCAGGCGTTCCTTGTCGTTCATCAGTCGGGTCCGCTTCTGCGGTCCGGCGATGACGCGATCGATCGCCTCGTCGAGGATCCTGTTGTCGAGGACCTCCGCGCCCTCACGAGCGGTCAGCAGAGCTGCCTCGTTGAGGACGTTGGCCAGGTCCGCGCCTGAGAATCCGGGGGTGCGCTTGGCGATCTGGGCCAGATCGACGTCATCTGCTAAAGGCTTGCCCTCTGCGTGGACCTCGAGGATGTGCTGACGGCCCTTCATGTCCGGGGCCTCAACCGGGATCTGCCGATCGAAGCGACCGGGGCGCAGAAGCGCCGGGTCGAGAACATCGGGTCGGTTGGTGGCGGCGATGAGGATGACGTTGGTCTTCACGTCGAAGCCGTCCATCTCGACGAGCAGCTGGTTGAGCGTCTGTTCGCGCTCATCATGGCCGCCGCCCATGCCGGCTCCGCGCTGACGGCCGACAGCGTCGATCTCATCGATGAAGATGATGCAGGGAGCGTTCGTCTTAGCCTGCTCGAACAGGTCGCGCACACGGGAGGCGCCCACGCCGACGTACATCTCGACGAAGTCGGAGCCTGAGATCGAGTAGAAGGGCACACCGGCTTCACCGGCCACGGCCTTCGCCAACAGGGTCTTACCGGTACCGGGCTGACCGTAGAGGAGGACGCCCTTGGGGATCTTGGCTCCCACGGCCTTGAACTTCTCCGGTTCGGCCAGGAACTCCTTGATCTCCTCGAGCTCTTCGAGTGCCTCGTCGACACCGGCGACGTCCTTGAACGTGACGTCCGGGTTCTCCTTGTTGACCAGCTTCGCCTTGGACTTGCCGAAGTTCATCATCTTCCCGCCCGACATCTGCGAGATGAGGAACCAGAAGACGACGAAGATGATGACGAACGGGATGAGAGTTCCCAACAGGGACATCAGCCAGCTCTGCTTGGGCACCTCGTCGGTGTATCCCTTGCTGGGCTCGGACGAGTCCACGGCCTTGACGATCTGTTCCCCACGCTGCTCCACGTAGAAGAACTGAACCTTCTTGCCGAAGTCCTCGCCCTCGATCTTGAGATCGTCTTTCAAGGTCAGGTCGACGCGCTGATCCTTGTCGACGATCTTGGCCTGTTCGACCTTGTCGTCCTGGAGCAGTTCGAGGCCTTGCTGGGTGTCAATCTGGCTGAATCCGACTCGGCTGAAGAGCAGAGCACCGATAGACACTACGAGGAGTGCCAGAACGATCCAGACCAATGGGCCCTTCGTCGCCTTGTTGAGCAGTGGGCGACGCTTATTCGACTCGGCCATAAGTCCTCTCAGGAAAAAGATGTGGGCAACCTGTTCAGGCTACCGAGGCTGCCTGGGAACATCCCCCACAGCCTAATACCTCGCACTGACATAGCTCGAATGCACCTGGTTTTGTTCCCGGGTGCGGTAGGCACTCAGTCAATGCGCGGAACGCTCATGCGCAACGCTCAGCTGTAGACGTGCTGAGCCAGGGTCGCGACGAACGGAACGTTGCGGTACTTCTCGGCATAGTCGAGTCCGTAGCCGATGACGAATTCGTTCGGAACGTCGAAGCCGATGTATTTGACGTCGATGTCGACCTTGACTGCTTCGGGCTTGCGCAGCATCGTGCAGATCTCGACGGTCGCCGCTCCACGCGAGCGCAGGTTCTGGACCAGCCAGGACAGAGTCAGGCCCGAATCGATGATGTCCTCGACGATCAGTACGTGACGGTCGGAGAGGTCAGTGTCGAGATCCTTGAGGATGCGGACGACACCGGACGATTTGGTGCCCGAACCGTAGGAGGAGACGGCCATCCAGTCCATGGTCACTGGCGAATGGATTGCGCGAGCCAGATCCGCCATGACCATGACGGCACCCTTGAGGACACCGACGAGCAGAATGTCCTTGCCCTTGTAGTCTTCATCGATGGCGGCTGCCAGTTCAACGAGTCGTGCGGCTATCTGTTCTTCCGAGACAAGTACTTTTTCGATGTCATTGCCGAGATCGTTGATGTCCACAGGTGTCGAATCTCCTCGCTTGGGGTGGGGTGTGTCTCCATTATGATTCACTTCTGCCCTGGCGTGCCACCAAGGAAGTCGTTCGTGCCACCACGGAGGTTCTTCGTGCCACCACCGAGGTCTGATGTTGCACCGCGGGTGCCAGGTACGGCCAGCTCATCATCGACTGTCCCCGGGGCGGCAGCAAGGTACCCGGTCACGCCCATGAGCGCCGAAACGCAGATCATGAACCCCAGCGGCACCGACCAGCCGCCGCTGAGTCCGAGGAGTCCACCGACGGCCAAGGGGCCGATTGCCGCCAGCACATAGCCGCTGGACTGCACGAATGCTGAAGTCCTTGCAGTGATGGACACAGCATGGGTGCGGCCCGTAATGAGGGCGAGCGCGGCGGGGAAGGCGAAGCCGCCGTAGCCTAGAAGGACTGCCCACAGCACCGGCACGGTGGTGGGCATGAGGAGCAGTCCGAGGTAGCCGCACACAGCGCTGACGGAGAAACTGACGAGGAAGAAGCGAGGCAGGATGCTACGCATGATGATCTGCGGGGCAAAGAAGCCGCCGGGGATCCCCCCGAGTGTGACGACGGTGAGCATGAGTCCGGCGAGGACCGGATCGATGCCCGCGTCACGGTAGATCTGCGGCAGCCATCCGAACTGGACATAGGCGTTGACCGACTGCAGACCGAAGAACATCGCCATGTATCTGGCCTTGGCGGAGGTGAAGATATGTCGCCGAGGCGGGCCAGCCTCGTGCGTGTCCTGCTCGGGCTGATCCAGGCGGGGTAAGGATCGGACGAGCTTGAGGATGATCCAGGTGATAAGTGCGCAGGCAGGCACGAGCGCCCAGATGCCCAGTCCCACCCGCCAGTTGTCGAAGTGGCCGGTGAGCGGTGCGGTGAGGAAGGCGGGGAACATCGCGCCCAGTCCCAGGGACACCGTGAAGGCGGTGGCGCCGAGGTTGGCTCGGTGGGGGAAGCGCGTTTTCACGTACACCGGCAGAATGACGTTTCCTATGGACATTCCGGCCAGCGCGACCACGGTCAGCCCGGCGAAGCCGAACCAGTTGTCGACGAGGACCCGGGCGCCTACTCCGACCGCGACCAGAACGCAGGTCATCGCCAGCGAGCTGAAGAGTCCGATCTTCTTGAGCACGGGAACGGCGATGAACCCGCAGAGTGCGAAGATCAGGCCGGGAAGTGCTGTGAGCAGGCCCGTCTGCCATTCGACTAAGGCGTAGGCGCCTTGGACTTCGGAGAGGACGGGTCCCAGAGACGATGCGGCCGGTCGCAGGGAGCAGGCGATGAGGATGAGGCCCACGAGTGCCAGCACGTCGAGTCCCCGACCCGTACGATGGCCGTATTCGGGCTGAGAGGTCATTGGCTCATCCTTTCAGACGCTGTGCTCGTTCGGTCCGGGGCCCTCATTCGGTGTGGACCCGTGCTCGTTGTCGGTCCGCACCCGAGCCCCACAACGGTATACCATTTGGAGATCAAGTGCCCTCCTACTCTCAAGGACGACGATGACCACTCTGAGAAATATTCGCCTCTTCCCCCGCACTGCCGATGCCCAGACTGTCGATGTCGAGATCGAAAACGGACGTTTCACCTCATTCACGCCGACTCCCTCGGCGCAGGCGATCGGCCGTACCGATGCAGCCAGCGCCGAAGACATCGATGGGCCCGACATCATCGATGGGGCTGGGCGAGCGCTGCTGCCCAGCCTCGGCGACGTCCATGCCCACCTCGATTCGAACCGGATGGGCCAGACTTTCCGTCCCCACACTGCAGACGGAACGCTGCACGGCTACATCATGAACGATCGGGAGAACTGGCGGCAGGGCGAGCGCAGCGTCCGTGACCAGGCTGCCTTCGTGATCGCAGAGATCGTCTCCTCCGGCGGTACGCGCATCCGCTCACATACCCAGATCGATGCCGACTGCGGTCTCGAGCGCTTCATCGGCGTCCGGGATGCACTGGCCGATCACGCTGCGATCCTCGACTCTCAGATCGTAGCCTTCCCGCAGGCCGGCATCGTACGCGAAAAGGGCGTCAGAGATCTTCTCGACGCGGCCTTGAGCGAGGGCGCTGATCTGGTCGGAGGACTCGATCCGCTCCAATACGACCGCGATCCGGTCGCTCATCTCGACGTTGTCTTCGGGCTTGCGGAGAAGCACGGCAAAGGCGTCGACATCCATCTGCATGAGCGCGGCAGCGCAGGCGTGTTCACGTTCGAGGAGATCGCCCACCGCACGAAGGCTCTCGGAATGGAGGGGAAGGTGACGATCTCCCACGCCTTCGCCCTGAGTTCCAACCCTGCACCAGAGGTCGAACGGATCATCGAGCTCGTCGCCGAGGCGGGCATCTCGCTGACGACTGTGGCACCGCAGAGCGGCGTCCTGCCGCGGCGCAGCCTGCGTGAGAATCGGGTAGCTTTGGGGCTTGGCGAGGACGGTCAGCGCGACTACTGGAGTCCCTACGGTGACGGTGACCTGCTGCGGCGGACCTGGCAGCTGGCATTCACGAATGGGCATCGCCAGGATGAGGACATCGAGGCGTGCCTGGACATCGCCTCCCGAGGTGGGGCACAGGTGATGGCCGGTGCCCGACCGGACGGAACCGCACTGGTCGATGATGTCCGCTTCGGTCTGGGCGTCGGTGCGCCGGCGGACTTCATGCTGCTCGAGGCCGATACGGTCACCTCGGCGATCATGGACTGCCCTGCCGATCGCGACGTCTTCAAGAATGGAGAGCTGGTGGCCACCGGCGGCCACCCGGTCGACGGCAGGGCCTGAGCCAAGGACCGGAGGTTGCAGTCACCTCGTCTTCGCGTCGCGACGAAAGCACAGGAGCTGCCTGGTGATGATCACTTCGGTGTCACCGGGAAGCGACAGACGAGCATGTGGGCGCCCCGTGGCCCCAGGTTCGCGAATCTGGGCGCACAGTTGCGCCACGCGGGCGGCGCCGAAGCTCTGTGCGGGCACGCCGAGGGAGATCAGCCACTCGCGGACGACGCGGGAGAGGATCGCATCCTCCATTCCCGCCAATTCGGCCAACGGCACCTCGGTGCGGCCGCGCACGGCGGCGGCCGAGGTCTCGGCGAGCCCGTCGAGGAGGTCAGCATCGGCACGGCACAGCTCGGCGGTGCGGGCCAGGTTCGCGGTGACAGGCTGGCCCAGGTCGGCCTCCAGAGTGGCCAGCAGGGTGCGGGCGCGCACCCTGGCGAAGGAATCATCGGCGTTCATCGGGTCATCCCAGACCTCGATGTCCTGAGCCCGGCACGAGGCGACGTTGGTCGCCCGTTCGATGTCGAGCAGGGGGCGCACCACTGTGCCGGTGCGCAGAGCCATTCCAGCCAGTGACCTCGTGCCCGAACCACGCATCAGTCCCAGCAGCACCGTCTCCGCCTGGTCACTGCGGGTGTGTGCGGTCAGCACCCACTCGGCCCCATGCACTTCCCGGGCGGCTTCGAGTGCGCCGTAGCGGGCATCCCGGGCGGCGGCTTCGAGGCCCTCGTCACCGGCTGCGACGGTGACGGTGGCGACCTCGGCGGGCAGACCCCAGGATTCGGCGATGGAGACGACCCGGCGGGCCACCTCGGCGGTTGAGGACTGCAGACCATGGTCGACGGTCACGGCATGCGCATGCAGCTCCCCACGACGGTGGAGGAAGGCGCAGGCGTGCAGCAGCGCCATTGAGTCCGCTCCCCCGGAGACCGCGATGATGACCGTGGGCCGGAAGCTGCCCAACCGGGCCAACGTTTCACGAACACTGCTGCGGATCGCTCCGCTGGCCGGATCGAGGCTCGGTCGCCGAGGTGGTCGCGCCTCAGCCGTGGACACGGTCCAACCACAGGCTCGGGGTGTGGATCTCCTCGCTCCTCGGCAGGTTCTCCGGTTTGGCATAGATGGCGGAGAAACCGGTCTGGCCGACTTCCTTGCGGATGGCGCGTACGAACGTGGCGCCGTCACGGTACTGAGCGAGTTTGAGGTTCATGCCCAGCAGGTTCGACAGGAATCCGCCCTGACCCGCGTCGCGGCGAGCTTCGAACTTGCGTCGCAGCTTCCGCACGCTCGGGATCACTTCGATGCCGACCTCGTCCATGACCACGTCGGCGTGCCCTTCGAGCAGGCTGAGGATCGCCGTGGCCTCGTCGAGGGCGCTGCGCATCCCCTCGTCCCTGATCAGATCGACCATGCTCGCATCGCCCTTGATGATCCGGCCCACAGTGGAGAAGACGTCAGCGAGACCGCTGATGCCAGGTGCCTTGAGCGGGGTCGCGACGACCTGAGACAGGAGAGAGCGCATGTGCTCACGCAACCAGGGCGCGGTGGCGAACTGCACCTGGTGCGTGGCCTCGTGCAGGGCCACCCACATGCGAAAGTCGCGCGGCTTGACGTTCATCGCCGCTTCGGCGTTGAGGATAGCGGGTGCGACGAACATCAGCCGGCCCGTGTCCACAGCAAAGGGGTCGAATTGGCCCAGAACTCGAGTCGACAGCAGCGAGAGCACGCCTGCCAATTCCACGGCGGCCGCTTTCGCTGCTCCCGGACCGACCGGGGCGGGCAGGGAATCCGCGTCGACCATGCCGTTGAGCGACTGCGCATTGGCCTTGATCCAGCCGATCTGATCGAGCACGAGCACGGAACCGGCGCCCAGGCGACTGCGCACGTCATCGGCATGGGCAGGGTCGAGGAGGAATGAGTCGACGACGAGTTCCTGCGCCGTCAGCGCATTGTCTTTGAGCCCGGCGACCAGCGCGTCGAGTTCATCGGTGTCGGGCATACGCGCTGCGGGGACGAGTTCCCGGGCCGTGCGGGCGGCGAACTTCTCATCGACGATCATCGGCAGCCGCAATTCGCGAGTGCTGCGACGATATCGTCAACCGTCTTCCTGGCTTCCAAAATCTTGTCCTTGTCCACGTCGTCGATCTGCAGGGTGAAGACGAGATAGCGTCCATCGGCATCGAGCACCCCTCCTGCCAGTGAGGTCACGGTCGACAGGGTCCCCGTCTTCGCGTGCACCGTCCCGGCTGCAGTCCTATCTTTGGTGAAACGTTCGGTCAGTGTGCCGGTCAGTCCTCCGACGGGCATGTAGCTGATGAGGCTGGAGAGCGAATCATCGGCGACGACTGATGCCTGCAGGATCGTCGTCAGATCGTGCGGACTGATCCGGTTGTCATAGGACAGGCCCGAGGTGTCCTCGAGGTGGGTCTTACCCAGGTCCACGGAATCGGACAGGGCCGCCAACACGGCTTCGGGGCCGGATTTCAAGCTTCCCGACTCGCCCTGGGCGATGGCGACTTCGTTGCCGAGGACCTCGGCCACGACGTTGTCGCTGTGCACGAGCGCGTATTCGACGATCTCGGAGATCGTGGCCGATTCCACCCCCGCCAGCTCGGTGGTTTCGGAGTCTCCGTGAGACTTCGCGTCGTCACCTGTCTCAGCGGCAGGTGCAGGCTTGTCGGTGACCGTGACTCCGGCTGCCTTGAGCTCTTTGGCAAAGACTGCGAAGGCGTCCTTGGCCGGGTGCTCGCTGCGGCCTCGCCATTCCTTGTCTTTGCTGCCGACATACCCGGTGTCGATCATCAGCGGCTGGATCGGCGTGATGACGCCCTTGGCGATATCGGCACGCTCCCATCCAGGACTGAAGTCCTCGCCCGTGTATCGGGAGGTGTCCAAGTCCAGGGCCACCTCGGCGACGTTCCGGCTCTTGAGTGATTCGGCGGTCTGCTGAGCCAGCGTCGTCAGGCCCGCGTGACCGTTCACGGCACCCGGCTGGGACTCCCCCGCACCCAGCAGCGAGTCTCCGCCGCCTGTCAGCGTCACCGTCGAGGTGGACGGGTCGAATTCCGTGGTCGTGCTCAGCCGCTTCTCGCCGCCGATGCTCAACAGCGCCGCCGAGGCGGTGAGGACCTTGGTCACCGAGGCCGGCGTGCGAGGTTTGTTCTCGTTCTCGGCGTAGAGGATGTCATCGCTGAGCCCGTCGCGGATCTCGATCCCGAAGCCCTTGACCTTGGCATCGGAGAGGACCCTATCCACCGTGTCGGGGACCTTGGTGGGCACAGGTGCGGAATCATCCAGCGCCGAGGCGGGGGCGGGCATGTCCTTCCCCTGTGCGTGAGGAGCGGGGACCGCCTGGACCTCGACGGCGGGGTCGGTGGTCAGGATTCCCGGGAGCTCGGGAAAGACATCGTAGGCGTCGATTGCAGCAACCGCGCCCAGCACGATGGCGAGGCTGCCTGCGGTGATGCCGGCGACAGCCTTCTTCGACCGCTTCCGCCTCTTCCGCTCCGGGGTCTGGTTCAAGCGCGGGCTCTCATTCTCATTGCCATCGTCCTCGCCGTAGCCGTTGTGGTTGTCGTTCGTGGGGACTTGTAAGCTCTATTCTAGTGATGCAACCCTAGCTTGAAGGAGCACTATGGAACTCTTGGCCACAATCGAGATCCCGCGCGGATCGCGCAACAAGTACGAGGTCGATCATGAGACAGGTCGAGTCAAGCTCGACCGCTACCTCTACACCTCGATGCAGTACCCCGCTGACTACGGCTTCTTCGAGGACACACTGGGCAATGACGGGGACCCGCTCGACGTTCTCGTGCTGCTGCCCGAACCCCTCTTCCCGGGCGTCCTCATCGACGTCCGCCCCATCGGCATGTTCAAGATGGAAGATGAAGCAGGCGGCGACGACAAGGTCCTCGGCGTCACGGCCGGCGATCCCCGCTGGGAGAGCTACCAGGACATCGGCGACGTCGATCAGTTCACCCTCGACTCGATTGAGCACTTCTTCACCCGCTACAAGGATCTTGAGCCCGGCAAGTTCGTCAAGGGCTCCAGCTGGGTCGGCCGCGCTGAGGCTGAGGCCGAGGTCGAGGCTTCGATCAAGCGCTTCAAAGACTCTCACTGAGTTCACCCTCACCGAGGTGGTGTGAAGCATCGCCTCACCCGTGATCCGAGACCGTCCGGACCTCGCCGTCCGGGCGGTCTCTGCATTCATCAGACGAGCGGCTGCCGCACCTGGAACGACCCGCTACTTAGGTGAACCTAATGAGAAGTGTGAGCCAGGTTATGCGATTGTCGAGACATGAAACTCGATCATGTGTCATTCGCCAGCGAACCAGACGGGTACAAAGCCACTGCCGAGCGCATCTCGGAGAAGCTCGGCGTGGTTCCCTACGACGGTGGTGTGCATCCTCGATTCGGTACCAGAAATCTGATCTTCCCTCTCGCGAACGGTCATTACCTCGAAGTCGTCGAAGCCTTGGAGCACCCGGCCGCGTTGTCAACACCCTTCGGCCAGGCAGTGCGAGCTCGTTCCGAGCTCGGCGGCGGCTGGATGGGCTGGTGCGTTTCGGTCGATGACCTCGCCGGAGTGGAGACCCGCCTCGAACGCAAAGCCGTCGACGGAAACCGCACCCCGGAATCAGGCCTGGAACTCAAGTGGCTGCAGATCGGAATCAAGGGGCTCATCGCCGACCCTCAGCTTCCGTTCTTCATCAAGTGGGCAGCCGACTCGTCTCAGCATCCTTCGTCCTACAAGACCAATGGCGATGTCGCCATCGACACCCTGCAGATCGCCGGGGATCGTGATCGACTCCGCGACTGGTTGGGAACCCAGGATCCCAAGCCCATCCCAGAGATCCACATCGACTGGTCGGCGCCGCACGGCACCCCCGGCATCATGTCGATCAGCTTCGACTCCGCCAAGAACGGCCTCGTCACCATCTGAGTCGCCGTTGTGGCCGTTGCCGGGCGACCGGCTGCGCACAGCCCAGAGGGCATCACACCAACGCGGTGTGATGCCCTCTGCGCTTCGTCGGCCCCCTCCCTGTCCGGTCTCAGAGGAGGCACTCGGTCCACCGTGGTTCGCCGCGACACGTAGCCAGACAGCCGAAGAGTGGGCATTCAGCACGAATGCCCACTCTCAAGCGGATTGGCACAAGGTCAGACCTCGACGCGGTCTTCGGTGCCTAGATCAGTTGTCCCGACCGTTGCCATTGCCCCGACCGTTGCCGTTATTGCCGTTGGAATCCTTCTTCGGCGGTTTGCCGTTGTCCTTGCCCTTGCCCCGCAGGACCTGGACGACGGATGGGCGCGGCATCGCGGCGACTCCCGCGTCGACATCGGTGGCATCGACGAAGTCCGGGAACTGCGAGTGCTGGTTGGCCCAGCTTCCGTCCTCACCTGGATGCTGGACGGCGACGAAGGCTGACTTGTCGTCGTCGTGGATCAGCGGTCCGCAGACCTCTCCCTCACGCGGGACGGAGAGGAACTGCTCGACGCGGCCCCTCTGTTTGCCTTCGATCGTGACCTTGAACAGCCCGTCGCAGTACCCGATTCCATCGGGGGCGCCATCGGTGGAGATCCACAGATTGCCGGCGCTGTCGAAGGTGACGTTGTCGGGACACGAGATCGGCGAGACCTGGTCGACAGGGAAGCCGGAGAAGTACGTCTTGTCTCCCTGCTTCGGATCGCCGCAGACCATCAGCAGAGACCAGTCGAACTCGGTGCCGGTGTGGTCACCCCCGCGTTCGGTCAGCTCCACAATGTGACCGTCACGGTTCTCAGTCCGTGGGTTGGCCTCATCGGCTGCTGCTTTGCCGTCTGTGCCGCGGTCAGAGTTGTTGGTGCAGGCGACGTAGATCTTCCCGTTGACCGGGTTCGGCTCGACGTCCTCGCAGCGGTCCATCTTCGTGGGCCCGACCTTGTCCGCTGCCAGCCTGGTGTTGACCAGCACCTCGTCGATCGCCATTCCGGAGACTTGGGACTTGCCGTCCGTGATCAGCGGCAGCCACTGCCCGCTGCCGTCGAACTCTCCGTCAGCAGGCACTGCGCCGCTGCCGTCGATTTCGCTCTTCGGTGAGTTGCCGGTGAACTTCGCAACGAAGAGGTCTCCCTCGGACAGGAGGGTGAGGTTATGGGGCAGGTCGCCTTCAATGTATTTGCCCTTGGACACGAACTTGTAGAGGTAATCGAACTTCTCGTCATCACCCATGTAGGCGACAGCGTGCCCGGATTCCGCGATCGTGATGTTTGCGCCCTCGTGCTTGAACCGGCCGAGGCTGGTGTGCTTGAGCGGCGTCGATTCCGGGTCCCGAGGGTCGACCTCGACGATCCATCCGAAGCGGTTCGCTTCGTTGCCGTAACCGGACTTGTTCGTATCGAAACGCTGCAGATCGTCTTCCCACCCGTAGGCCGAGGCGTCATTGGTCAGTCCGTAGCGCTTATCTGCTTCGGATTTGCCCTGCGCCCTGAAATAGGAGTTGAAGTTCTCTTCACCGGAGACCAGTGTTCCCCACGGGGTCAGGCCGCCGGAGCAGTTGCCCAGTGTGCCCTGGACCTTGTCACCCTTGGGATAGTCTCGAGTCCGGAGCAGATCGGATCCGGCGGCGGGCCCGGTGAACTCGTATTCTGTGCCGATGAGGAAGCGACGGTTGTTCGCACCGTTGACGTCGACGGCCCACGGAGTCTTCGCGTTCCTGCGCTCGAGCTCGACGACGGTGAGTCCGTGTGCTTCGCGGCTGATGGCGCGCTTGGTCTTCTCGTCCATGGAGTCGGGGTACATGATGGCATCGTTGCTGTACTCATGGTTGGCGAAGAGCAGGGCCCGATTGCCGTCTCCGCTGCGATCGACCTGAATCTCGAGGAAGTCGTTGTTGTACCCGAACTGGCGTCGCTGCTTCTTCACCGACTGGTTCTCCGGATCGAACGGCTCCGAGTCGGGGAAGAGTGCGTCACCCCAGCGCACGATCGGGTGCCAGGAGTAGCCATTGGGTACGACGAACTCGTCGATTTCGTGGTGCACCGGGTCGATGGCCTTGAACGCGAGGCTCTTCCCCTTGGCTGCTGCACTGCTCGCGCTTGGGCTGGGCGCCGTCGTCACTGCGATCGCCAGGGCTCCGGCGGCTGAAGCGCCGAGTGCGGCCCGTCGGGTCAGCTGGGTTCCGACGATGTCGCGGAAGTAGCTGTTCGATGACGTGTTGCAGATTGCCTTGCTGCACGCGTTGTCGCATTTGAGTGCGCAGGTGACGGGGCTTCGCTTGCCACGGACATGTCCGGCCATGGGCAGAAGTTCACGTAGGGGTGCCATCGGTTGTCTCCTCGGATCGGGTCTTTCGGTTCCCTCCTCACCAGGCGAAGGGGAACTCACCCGATCGAGAATTCCACCGTGACTTGGCCCCAGTCCTACCGCTTGGTGAACTGGGAATGAACCCACGAACAGCAGTGCATTACGTCAAGCGAAACTTACCTAAAAGGATCTCGCACGCTCAGATGGGAGATTCTGCTCAGCCGACGTCGACGAGACTGAGGATCCCCGGTGCCAGGAAGCCCACGGCATCGATGATGAAATGCGCCCACACCAGCGGCATCAGCCTGCCCCGACGCATGAAGTACCACCCGAGGATGATGCCCATGGCGAGGTTGCCGATGAATGGCCCGATGCCCTGGTACAGGTGGTAGCTGGCACGGAAGACTGCCAGGCTGATGATGATCGGCCACATCCCGTAGCCCAAGCGCTGGAGCCGTTCGGCCCCGAAGCCGAAGATGATGACCTCTTCGACGATGCCGTTCTTCGCCGCTGCCAGAATGAGCACGGGAATGGTCCACCAATGATCGCCGAGGTTGGCCGGCTGAATCTCGGCCGTGATCCCCAATGCCCTGCCGCCCGCGTAGACGGCGAGAGTGCCGATGCCGATGATGGTGAAGATGAGCGTTCCGCGGCCGAGGTCCTTTCCGCACTGGCCGTTCACACCCAACCGTGTACTCAGGGGCGGGGCATTCGGGTCGCGAGTCAGCAGATAGAGGGCCATGAGCACTGGTACGAGGGTGAACCCGATGTCGAGGATCTGGTAGACGAGGTCGAAACCGGGTCGCGGCGACATCGAGGTGTTGAGCTTCGCCTGGGCGTCGCTGATCGGACCACGGGTGGTGATGTCGACCAAACGCACGATCGCATAGACCGCCGATTGGCCCAGCGAGAGCGCCGCAATGAGACCGAGCTCGAACCACAGGCGCTTCTTCTCCTGTGGCTCGAGCTCGTCTCTCATGGACCCCACTGTAGTGGGCGAGGCCTCAGTGCTTCGGTTCCTCTCCCGTGTCGGGGCGCTCACCCTGGTCAGGACGCTCAACCGCGGTGTCCGACCCCGCCTCGGCGGTGGTGTCCGCCTGAACTTCTGAGCGCGCACGATCCGCAGAGTCCGGAGGCTGCGCGGCCCTCGCCTCGGCGACGTCGAGAACCTGGCCGCGGGCCATGTTCTTCACGTACTTCTTCTCTCCGCGACTTTCCTTCGCCCCTTCGAGCAGGAGGTAGAGTACCGGCACGAGGATGAGCGTGAGCAGAGTCGAGCTGACGAGACCGCCGATGACGACGATCGCCAGCGGCTTCGAGATGAACACTCCCCCGCCGGTCAGGCCCAGCGCCATCGGCACGAGCGCGAAGATCGTCGCTGCCGCGGTCATGAGGATCGGGCGATAGCGCAGTCTGGCGCCGTGGACGATGGCCGCGCGCAGATCGACGCCTCGCGCCCTGAAGTGGTTGATCAGGTCGATGAGCACGATCGCGTTGGTGACCACGATGCCGATGAGCATGAGCAGACCGATCATTGAGGTCAGGCCCAGCGGAGTATCCGTCAGCAGTGACAGCGCGATGGACCCGGTGGCCGCGAACGGGATCGAAACCAGGAGGATCAACGGCTGCAGCAGCGACTTGAACGTGGCGACCATGATGACGAACACGATGAGGATCGCTGCGAGCATGGCCAGTCCCAGTTGGGAGAACGCTTCGTTCTGCTCCTGGGTGGCTCCACCGGTGTCGACGCTGACCGAGTCGGGGATGTCGACCTCGCCCAGCGCTGACTGCACATCGGCGGAGACGGTTCCCAGGTCGTCGCCGGCAGGGGTCACCGACACCGTGGTCGAGCGCTGCGAATCCGTGTGACGGATCGTCGGCGCGGTCTTGACCTCCTTCACCTCGGCGACGTCACTGAGATCGATGAACCGAGGCTCAGACGTCGGCGCTGGAGCGCCTGCCATGGCGCCCGGGTCACCAGCGGCACCGGCGCCACCACCAGCACCCGCTCCACCGGCTGCACCTGCGCTGCCTTCGGCCCCTCCGGCCTCACCGGCTCCGCCCGCAGCACCAGCACCACCGTCGCCTGCACCAGCAGCGCCTGCCGCGCCAGCGCCACCGGCGGGAGCGGTCTCCTCCGGCTTGCCGGGGATCTTGAGGTCGCGCAGTTCGTCGACCGTGTCGGCGTTGCGGTCGAAGAGCAGCACCGAATGCGACACGTTGTCGATGACGACCTCACCGATGTTCTGGCCGTGCATCGCCCGCTGCACGTACTGGCCGATGGTGGCCTCCGTGAGATTCTCCTCGGCGGCCTTCTCATGATCGACATTGACCTCGATCACGGGCTGGACGGCTTCGAGATCGCTGGTCACCGACTGGGTGCCCGAGACGCCCTCGAGCTTGTCCGTGACTGCCTTCGTCACTTTGTCGAGCTCTTCGACATCCGAAGCGGAGAGCGTGACGTCGATGGTCTGAGCGCCGGGCATCGAGCTCTGACTCTGCACCTCGACCGTTCCCACATCCCCCAGATCGTCGAACTCCTTCTGCAGCTCGTCGGAGATCGACTGGGCAGAGACGCCCGATGTGGAGTTGACGGTGTAGGTGCCGGTCAGCGCCGAATCATCGGTGAACCCGAAGTTCGAGCCCCCGACGGAGAGCTGATAGGACTCGACATCGCTGTTGTCTCTGAGGACCTTCTCGACCGGTTCTGCCTGCCTCGAGGCCTCATCGAGGTCCGTGCCGGGATCGAAGGTCTGAGAGACCTGCAGGCTGTCCTGGCCGGTGTCGCCGAAGAGCTCGGTCTTCAGCTGCGGGACCATCGCTCCCGTTCCGATGAGGAGGAGGACCGCCACGAGGATCATCACGACCGGGTGCTTGGTGGAGAAGGAGATCACCGGCATATAGGTCTTCTGCAGTCGTGTCACCGGAGAATGCATGCCGGCGAGCTCATCGACCTCGCTTCTCCCCTCCGCGGCGGAGTCAATGCCTGACCCCGCCGAGGTGGTGGCAGCACTCGCAGTCGTGGACTCCGTGCCGGGCTCATCATGGCGTCCAGCGGTGAGGATGTCCTGCTTCTTGGACGCCTTCTTCGCGGCCCTGGTCTCGCTCTTCCATTCGGAGAGCATGCCCTTGCGATTGCGGCGGATCTCCTTCTTCTCCGCGCGGGTGAGTTTGACCTTCGCCTCACGCTGCCTCAGGAACCAGTAGGCGAGGACGGGCACGATCGTCAACGCCACGAACAGACTCGAGAGGAGTGCGATGGTGGCTGTCAGGGCGAAGGGTCGGAACATCTCTCCGGTCTGGCCGGAGACAAAGGCCAGCGGCAGGAATACGGCGACGGTCGTCAGCGTGGAGGCGGTGATGGCCCCGGAGACTTCGGAGACCGCGGCGAGGATGTTCGCGAACTTCTCACCACCGGCAGCGTGTCGTCGTCGGATCGCCTCGATGACGACGATCGAATCATCGACGACGCGTCCCACGGAGATCGTCAGAGCACCCAGTGTCAGCATGTTCAGGGTCTCACCACCCATCCACAGACCGACCATGGCGATGAGCAGTGAGAGCGGAATCGAGATCGCCGTGATGATCGTGGCGCGCACCGAGAGCAGGAACACGAGGATGACGAGGACCGCGAAGAACAGGCCCAGTCCGCCTTCGACGAGCAGATCGTGGATCGACTGCTCGATGAATGGCGCCTGGTCGAAGGCGGAGACGAACTCCGTGTTCTCCCCCATCGACTTCTCAAGATCGGGCAGCTTCTGGGCTACAGCGTCGGAAACGTCAACGGTGTTGGCATCGGATTCCTTCATGATCGACACCGACAGTGAGGGCTGTCCGTTGGTGCGGGAGATCGATTCCACGGGCTGGTTCTCGATCGTGACGTCGGCGACGTCTGAGAGCTTGATCGGCTCGTCCTTGCCGCTGATGACGAGATCCTTGATGGCATCCACGGAGCGGATGCGGGTGCCGACCTCGACCGGCGCGGTGCCATCATCGCTCTTCAGCTCGCCCGCCGAGGTGGGGATTCCGTTGGACTGGAGGATGCCGGCGATCTCGTCGAGGTTGGCTCCCTCGTCCTCGAGGTCGTCACGCCGGATGGTGACCTCAACCTGTTTGGTCTTCGCACCGGCGATCATGACCTGGGAGACGCCGTCGATCTTCTTCAGTTCGGGTTCGGCGATGTCATTGAGGTTGGCAGCGAGCTTGTCCTCTTGCGCGTCCGAGGTCACGGACAGGGCAAGGACGGGGATGTCATCGGTTCCGGTCGTATTCACGGTGGGTTCGACACCGTCTGGCAGAGTGGCCTGGACCTGTGAGACCGCACGTTGGAGGGACTTGACGACATCGTCGGAGTCCTCACCGTACTCGGTGCTCACGGTGATCGAGGAGCTGCCTGCCGAGGAGGTCGAGGTCATGTCCTCAACCTCAGGCAGGGCCGTCAGCGCACCTTCGAGAGGATCGGTGACCTCTTGTTCGACGGCCTCGGGAGTCGCACCCTCATACGAGGCGGTGACCGTGGCCTGCGGGTTCTCCAGAGAAGGGAACAGCTCCTGTTTGAGAGCTCCCGCTCCGATGATGCCGAATATGATGGCGACGACCGAGATGAGCGCAATGAGCGCGCGGTTCTTCAGGCTCAAACGGGTCAGAAAACTCAAGTGGTGACTCTCTTGTCGGTGTCGCATGCGCAGGGATCGTCTGCAGGGGATGGTGCTCCGTGAACCAATACTAGTGATTCACACTATCCAAATCACGTGAGCAGATCCTGAGCGCCCGGGCACTGCCGAGCTCAGCTCAGATCGTCCTCAATCCGCTCGTTCTGCTCCACTGTGCGCACCACGCGTGGCCGGGTCTCACGACCGGTGATCCAGTACGCAGCGGCCAGGATGCCGAGGACACCTGTGAGCATGAATGCCCAGGAGTAGTCGAAGTGGTCGACGACGGCACCGGCGATGACGGGACCGAGGATTGCTCCCGCGTCGAGTGCCATCTGGTACTTCGCCAGGACGCGGCCGCCCTTGCGATCGCGTCCGATGACATCGGCAACTGTGGCCTGCTGGGCGGGATTGGCCAGTCCTGAGCCGATTCCGGCGAAGACGGAGAGGAGGAAGAACAGCCAGATCGAGTCTGTGAAAGCCAGCGCCGAGGTGGTCACGCCGAGGACGAGCAGGCCCCATTGGATGAAGGGTTTGCGTCCATAGGTATCGGCGTATCTGCCGACGACGGTGACCGCCGAAGCATTGCCGATCGCGAACATCGTCAGGGCCAGACCGGCGACCGCGGTGTCGGCCTTGAGCGCTTGGATCGCGAAGAGCGGGTAGATGGCCACACGGATGCCCATGGCCGACCAGCCTTGGACGAAGGCAGAGATCAGGGCGGCGCGGTAGGCAGAGTCCTCCCACGCCTGTCTGAACGTCATCACCTCCATCTGCGTCTCGTCCTTCGTTGCTTCCAGGCGAGCGCGCCCGAGCTTGGTCGAGGAGCCTTCTGAGGCGGTGGAGGCGAGGAAAATGCGAACGACGATGGCGGCGATGAGGAGCCCGACGGCGTAGATGATGAACGGGATGCGCATGCCCCATCCGGCCATCGCACCGCCGAGGACGGGGCCGGCAATATTGCCGACGAGGAAGGCCGTGGCATAGGTGCTCGAGGCCTTGGCGCGGGCATTGATCGGGGCCAGCCGGATGATCAGGGCCATCGCTGAGACGGTGAACATCGTGGAGCCGATGCCTCCCAGACCGCGGAAGATCAGCAGCTGCCAGTAGTTCTGGGCGAAGGCGACTGCCGCGGTGGAGGCCGCGACGATGAGGAGACCGGAGATGTAGATGCGTCGCTCACCGAAGGCGTCGACGAGGCGCCCAGAGGACGGTGAGAACACGAACCGGAAGAAGGCGAAGGAGGAGACCACGATCGTGGCGGCGGTGACGCCGAAGTTGAAGCTCGCCGCGAACTGCGGAAGCACGGGGGCGATGATGCCGTATCCAAGAGCCACGATGAAGGCCGCCGCGACGAGGACGTAGATTTCCTTGGGGAGTCGGCGCGAGGCCGCAGTCGACTCTGCCTGTTCGTCGTCGTGGTTCGTCGAGCTGTCGTTGTTCGTCACAGGGTATCGAGGAACTGCTCGGGCTCCGGCAGCGGTCGAGTGCTGTTCGCCATGCGCTGTCGGTAGCGTTCGGGGACCGCTCCGATGTAGAGCCAACCCATGAGCAGTTCCTTGTCCTTGAGCCTGTGGAGTCTGCGCACGGCAGGTTCGTTCGTGAGGTTTCCGCTGCGCCACATGACGCCCCAACCTGCCTGCCACAGAGCGAGTTCGAGCAGGTGACCTACTCCGGCCGCTGTGGCGTGCTGTTCCCATTCGGGGACCTTCGGGTTGTCCCGCGGTGCGGCTACGAGTGCCAGGAGGAGTTCTGCCCGCAGCGGCTTTTCGTTGATCTCACCGGACTTCCGGTGCACTCCACCCGCTTCGTCGAGGGCCGCGCCGAGGCGGATCCTGTCGTCACCGCGGATGATGATGAACCGCCAGGGCTTGAGCCCCTTGTGATCGGCGACCGAGGAGACCGCGTGGATGAGTTCACGCAGATCGGAGTCGTTCGGCGTCTCCGGGTCGAGTTTTGAGATCGAACGTCGGGTGGAGATCGCGTGCAGGACAGGGTCGGCGACGATGTCGATGGAACTCGGGGCCGAATAGTCCGGGCCCAGTCGGCGCGCAGGATGCACCGTCTGCTCGTCCGCTGCCGTTGCCTCTGCTGATGTCGTGGCAGCGGACGAACCTGCGGCCAGCTTCTTCGCCCAGGGACCTGTCTCGCCCTCGAGGAAGTGGGCGCGCACGCGCCCCTTCGTCACCTCGCAGGCACCGTCGTCCTTCGGCTTCTTCTTCTTCTTCGAGCCGCGACGCTCAGACGAGTCCTTGTGTTTCGACATTCAGCTCACCCAATCCGCAAAGGCCTCCCGTGCATGGGACAGCTTCGGATCAATGATGACACGGCAGTACCCGTTGTTGCGGTTCTCGGTGTAGAAGTCCTGGTGGACAGCCTCGGCGGTGTGGAAGATGCCCAAGGGCTCAAGCGTCGTGACGATCGGAGCCTCGAAGATTTCCTGTGCCTCGGCGATGGCGGCCTCGAAGCGCGCCTTCTCCTCTTCGTCGGCGTAGAACATGGCCGACCGGTACTGGGTGCCGACGTCGTAGCCCTGAGCATTGAGGCTCGTGGGGTCGTGTCCGGTGAAGAAGAGGCCCAGGATGACGCTGTCCGGGACGATCTCCGGATCGAATGTCACCTGCAGCGCCTCAGCATGACCCGAGGCGCCTGAACAGACTTCACGGTAGTGCGGATTCGGGGTATGCCCTCCGGTGTATCCGGAGATCACCGAGGTGACTCCTGTGGTCCGCTGGTAGACGGCATCGAGGCACCAGAAGCATCCGGCGCCCAAGGTCAGGGTACGAAGTTCGCTCATACTCCGTACAACGATGAGACGCGCAGGTTATTCCCTGTCGGTACGGAACGTCAGATCGGCTGCGTCGGGCCATTCCGACAACAGTACGAACTCGTCTTCTGTCTCCGTGATGTCGAGGCTGCTCCAATACCCGACTCCTTCTGCGCCGACGTCCACGCCGTCCGGGTGGAGAGTTCCGATGCCAGAATCGGCCGGGAGATCGTCGGAGAGCAGAGGAATCGACTCGGCGTCCCGTTCCGAGAATTCGAGCCGACTGAGATATCCGTCGATGAACTCGAGCCGCAACTCCATCGTCGGCTGCGACTCCTTCGTCCTCACGCCGATGACCGGGTACGTCTGAGTCGCGGGAACTGCCTTGGGACTCGCTGCGCTCGGATAGACGTCGATGCTCGTGATGTCTTCATCGTCGAACAGATGGGCCAGTTGTCCGGAATTCACGGTCACCGGATCAGTACCCGAATGAAGTGCGCTCGGATAGGTGACTCCGACGAAGAATCGGGCCGAATCGAATTGTGCTCGTGCAGCCTCGGCGGCCTGCCCCGACATGGGGTGAGGTTGAGACAGCAGCCGTAGGATGCAAGCGCGGATATGGTCCGGAAGGTCGATTTCGACCTGGCCGTAGTTCAATTGCTCACGGTCTTCGCAGGCCCAGCTTTCGAGCTTGTCGATGACAGCTGCACTGAGTGCGACGAGTGATCCGCTGGCGACGGCGCTCAGCCCTCGCCCCATTCCCGCGGGCAGCCGTGCGTCGATGGCTTCTGTGATCTTCTGAGTCGAGCCCCACAGGCTCCAGCTGATCACCCCGGAGGCTGCGGCAGTCGTGGCGTTGAGGAAGGCCTGCGACCTCGCCGTCGCGTTCTCGTCGAAGTGTTCGTCTGCGGTCGAGTAGCGGACCGGCTCACCTGCATTCTTCCCGAACGGGCCGAACACCGCTCCTCGATCGAACTCGTCACCCGCCCGGCCGAGGAAAGCCTGCGTACCGGTGATCCACGTCAGGCCGGCTGAAGCGAGTGCGTTGCCGAACCTTGCTGTCGATTCATGTTCGGGGGCGAAGTCACGTCGCCGGACGAGCGCGAGAGCACCCGTTCCCGCCGCAGCGATGATGCGAGTGAGTCGGCGATGTCGTTCGGGAATATCGGGAAGACGCATGGAAGCAATTGTCACATGAGCATGCCGCTGGGCAGGGTGAACCCGAGCTCGGCGGCGGCTTTCTGCGTGGACGGTTGGCTCCAGAACCTCGCGACCGAGGTGTTCGTCGACAGGGATCGCATCTCTGCCTTGTCCAGGAACATGATGCCTTCGAGGTGATCGGTCTCGTGAGCGACGATGCGTGCCGACCAACCGGAGACCACCTCGGCGATGGGCGTGCCCTTGAGGTCCTGGCCTCTCAGCTCGATCTCGCGGGGCCGGGCCACGACCGCTTGGTAGCCGGGGATCGAGAGGCAGCCTTCGAAGAACGCGACGTCCTCGGAGGTGGCGGGGGTGTAGTCGGCGTTGAGGACGACGCGCAGGGGCATCGGGGTCCGCTGCCGCACCTCGGCGGTCTCAGGGTCAAGACTTCCGGGGTCTTCGGCCACGAACATCGACAGACCGATGCCCACCTGCGGACCAGCCAATCCCACGCCTGGGGCGGCGAGCATGGTTGCCCGCATCACCTCGGCGAGCTGGGCCAGTTCCGCATCATCGACCTGCCCATCGAAGGGGCGCGTCACCGAGCGGAGGATCGGGTCGCCGGCTTCGACGATCGGGGCCACTCCCCCGCTTGCCTCTGCCGCGGCGAGCACGGAGCGGATCTGAGTGGCGATGAGCGCATCGGCATCATTCATGGTCATGGCCCTTTCGACCGGCTCACACGTCCCGAGCGACGATGAGCTCGGCGTGTTTGAGTAAGGGTGCGTCGATCATCTTGCCTTCGTAGGCGAAGGCGCCCTTCTCGGTCTTCGCGAGTTCGAGCACGGCCTTCGCCCAGGTCAGCTGCTCCTCACTTGGGCGGAACGCATCGCGGACGACGGGAACGTGATTGGGGTGGATGGAGACCTTGCCGCTGAAACCGGACTGCACGGCGTCTTCGGCTTCCTCCCCCAGCCCGTCGAGGTCGGGGATGTTCGCCCAGATCGAGTCGAGGGCGAATCTTCCGTGTGCGCGGGCGGCCAGCAGGGTCGAGTTGCGCACGTGTTTGGCCACGTCGCGGTAACCGCCGTCGGCAGTGCGCGACGATCCACCGCCGAGGTCGGCGATGAGGTCCTCGGATCCCCACATGAGTGCGTAGGCGTTGGGTGCGGCGGCGATCTCGGCGACGTTGACTGCGCCCAGGGCCGTCTCAATCAGTGCGATGACCTGGTAGTCGCCGAGGACCGTGAGGTCGGAGGCGTGCTCGGACTTCGGCAGCATCACGGCCGTGTACTCGGTCTTGGCGAGCATCCTCAGGTCCTCGCCGAGGTGCTCCGAATCCCGGGCATTGATGCGGACCACTGTGCGTGTGGGGTCGAGCGGGTAGTCGATGATCGCTTCGCGGGCGGTGGCCTTGTCGGCGTCGTTGACCGCGTCCTCGAGGTCGAGGATGACGATATCTGAGCGTTCGGCTGCCTTCGTATAGCGGTCGGGGCGGTCGCCGGGGACGAAGAGCCAGGCGGGCTTGAATTCGAGTGCCATCGTGGTGCTCACTTTCCGGTTTCGGGCTGGGTGTTCTTCTCGACTGCTTCGTCGGCGTGACTGGAGTCGAACATCATGGTCTGGCGCACGGCCTTGGCGACGAGGGTCCCGTCCTGGTTGTAGCCGCGGTGCTCCAGGGTCACGATGCCCTGGCCGGGCCTGGACTTCGAGTTGCGCTTGTCGAGGATCGTCGTCTCCGCATACAGGGTGTCGCCGTGGAAGAGCGGAGCAGGGAAGGAGACCTCGGAGAAGCCGAGGTTGCCCACGATCGTGCCCTGAGTCAGCTGTGTGACCGAGAGTCCGATGAGGGTGGAGAGGGTGAACATCGAGTTGACGAGTCGCTGGCCGAAGGGCTCGGTCGCCGCAAAGGCTGCGTCAAGATGCAGAGCCTGCGTGTTCATGGTCACGGCGGTGAACCAGGTGTTGTCCGCCTCGGTGATGGTCCGGCCGGGCGCGTGCTTGTAGATCGCGCCGACTTCCATCTCGTCCAGCCACAGGCCTCGTTGTTCGATGACTTTCTGCTCACTCATGCGTCACTCCTCTGTGTCACTGCTGATCGCCGTGTGTCACTGACCACTTGTCGTGATTTGAGCTTATCGCCTGGGGCCGAACGACAAGTGACCCGGGTCCGCCTGCCGGAACCCGGGTCACCATCCGTCGGAGTCTCACCCAGCGATCTCGGCTTCCAAGACGTTGAAAGCGGAAGTCCACCCGTCGAAGACGCTGTCGACGGCGCCGGAGTCGCTCGGGAGCCCTGTGAGCGTAAAGGTCATCCGCGTCGTCGTCTCGTCGATCTCCTCGAACTCGAGGCTCACAAGCGGAGAAATGTCCTCGTCACCCTGCTTCCCCCAGGTGAAGTCCAATCGCCGAGGTGGCTCGACGTGGCGGTACCTCCCGCCGGTGGGAAACTCCTCACCGGTCTCGTCGACGATCATCGTGTAGGCGTAGATTCCGCCCTCTCTGAGATCGACGCTCACCGATTCCCGCGGGGTGTGCAGTCCCTCCGGGTGATACCAGCGAGCCATGACATCGGGGCTGGTCCAGGCATCCCAGACCCGTTCGCGTGATGCCGCGAAGTCGCGGACGATGGTGAAACCCGGTTCGTCGGTGGCGGATGGGGTGCTGTTGGCGGACATGCTGTTCTTGTTCATGATGGTTCTCCTCCTTGAGTTGATCAATCATCTGTCTGCTCGGTCCGCCCCTCGGAATGCTGATCCCCAACCAGCACCTGGTCGAGGTAGTCGAATCGCTGCCCCCAGTCCTCGCGTGCGGCTAGCAGCCAGTCAGTTGCGCCTGACAGCCGTTCGGCGTTGAGATGCACGATTCTCTGTTGTGCGCTCTTGGCCCTGGTGATCAACCCAGCGTTCTCGAGCACTTTGAGATGCTGCGACACCGCCGGCCTGCTGATGGTCAGCGGTTCAGCCAACTCTCCTGCACTGAGGTCGCCTGCTCGCAGACGATCGATCATCGCCCTCCGAGTCGGATCAGCCAGAGCACCGAACACAGAATCCAAATTCATTTCAGCAATCCCTTAATTAAGTAATTACTACAATACGCCGATGCAATCGACTGTCAAGGGTTTTCTGCGGAACCGGACCGGACGCGTCGACCCGCTAGGCTGGTGGCATCGGCTCAACGACTATCTTCAGGAGAGACATGGATCGCGATTCGATCGAATGCTGGTTGACCGACATGGACGGTGTCCTGGTCAAGGAGAACAATCCCCTACCGGGCGCGGCCGAGCTTCTCGCACAGTGGCGACAGGCAGAGATCCCCTATCTCGTGCTGACGAACAATTCGATCTACACCGCTCGGGACCTCTCTGCCAGGCTCCGGTCGAACGGCCTCGACGTTCCCGAATCGAAGATCTGGACCTCCGCGATGGCCACTGCCGACTTCCTGTCCAATCAGGTCGAGCACGGCACCGCCTACGTCGTCGGCGAGGCGGGACTGACCACGGCGATCCATGAAGCTGGGTTCATCATGACCGAGAAGGATCCGGATTTCGTCGTCGTCGGCGAGACCCACTCCTATTCCTTCGAAGCGATCACCAAGGCGATCCGCCTCATCGACGGCGGTTCACGCTTCATCGTGACCAACCCTGATGCCACCGGCCCCAGCCCCGAGGGCGTCCTCCCTGCCACCGGCGCCATCGCCGCGCTGATCACGAAGGCCACGAACCGAGACCCCTATGTGGTGGGCAAACCCAATCCCATGATGTTTCGTTCCGCGCTCAACCAGATCGGCGCTCACTCGATGAGCACCGCGATGATCGGCGACCGGATGGACACCGACATCATCGCCGGGATGGAAGCCGGCATGCACACGGTTCTCGTCCTCTCGGGGATCTCCACCGCCGAGGATGTGCGCCGCTTCCCATTCCGCCCCAATGAGATCGTCAACGGCGTTCACGATCTCCTTGACGTCCCACTGGATCAGCGAGGGACGCTGGGACCAGACGTCACCGGCTCCGCCTGAGGCCGCCTGCCGACCGAGAAACGGCCCCAGCGTCGAAACACAGGCTCGCGATCAGAGACCTCCGGCGAACAACGGGCTGAGTGTCGAAAAACTCATGTGCACATATGGTTTTCGACGTACAGCCCGATTTTCAACGAGAACCTTCCCCGCACGCAACTGTGCAGTTTAAGACTGTTTGATGATGTTTGATTGCACTTAGAGCAGTTCGAGCGCATACTGACTCCATGTTTCAAGTGCTGACTGCCCAGCAGCTCCGCGAACTCGGCATGACTCGAGCCCAGTTAGCTGAGTCCGCACGGTGCTGCCTGCGCAAGGTCAGGAGAGGCCGCTATGTGATTACTCGCAAATGCGATCAGGAGCACCAGAAGGCAGCAGCGCACCTGTCTGAGGCTGAGGAGACGACGTTCCCCAGAGCCTACGGCGACATCAGGGACCATGCCGAGACACTGCGGCTGCAGATCGCCTGCCGTCGTGATTCGGTTCAACCAGGTGATGTGTTCTCGCATATCTCGGCTGCGCTCATCCACGGCCTCGACCCGATCCTCACGGCAACGCCGAAGGTCGAGATCTCGAGGCGGTCTCCTACCCGCAACTACAACAGCCTCTACATCTACTCTCGTGATCTCTCAGCCGAGGAGACCGCCGATAGTTTCGCCTATCCGGTCACCACGTTGGCGCGCACACTCGCCGACCTTGCTCTCGACCATTCACTCGAAGTCTCAGTGCCACTCATCTCCCAAGCATTGCGCGCCGGATCGGCGTCTCTCCAGGACATAGAAGAACAGCTGGTCAAAGGCCAGCGCGGTCGCAGGAGAGCCCAACTGGCGCTCAAGCTCTCCGACGCTGATTACGAGTCGTCGGCTGAGGCCTTCTGTGCGGTGAAGTTCCATCGACACGGCATCACGGGGATGGTGCCTCAGCTCGACGCTTTCACTGATTCCGGGGAGTTCATCGGTCGCAATGACTTCCGCAACGAGAAGGCACCGGTGGTCGTGGAAGTGCACGGAGTCGGAAAATACTACCTCGATCCCAATGGCCCCGATGAAGCTGCGAAAAGGAATCACCAGCGCAATATGAACCTGCTCAACGCCGGATTCACTGTGTTCAACCTGACCTTCGGCGACCTGTTCCGGCCCCGGATATTCTCCGAGATCAAACGAAGCATCGAGAAGACAGTGCAGTCCATCACTCGCGGCAAAACGGGTTAAGCGTCGAAACACGCACGTGCACAACCGCTATTCGACGCGCAGCCCGCGTATCGCCGGGGGCTGGGGGCTGGGGGCTGGGGGCATGTGATTCGGGCTGACGCGGCCGCCACAGACTCACTGCAGCGACGAGGTCAGCCTCATCACGGACTCCAGGTAGCGGCGAATATAGGGTCGCTGCTCCCATTCCTCGAGGGAGAGCTCACGGCTCGTGCGTTGGTAGTCCACTACCACCTCAGCGATATCGTCGACCAGGTCTCCGCCAGTAGTCAGCAGGCTGATCTCATAGTTGAGGCCGAATGAGCGCATGTCCAGATTCGAGGACCCCATCACCGCGTACTCGTCATCGACGATGAGGCACTTCGTGTGCAGAACCTGCGGCTTCGGGTAGAGGAAGATCCGCACCCCCGCCTCGAGCAGCGACCGGTAGTACGAAGATTGGGCATAGTCGACCATGAACTGATCGGCCTGTTCGCTGACGTAGAGTTCAACGGCGACCCCGCGCTCGGCGGCGGTGACGACGGCGGCCAGCAGGGATTCATCGGGCACGAAGTACGGGCTCACGATCGCCAATCGGTTCTGTGCCAGATACATCAGCGAGCTGAAGACCTTGAGGTTCGGTTCGGTGGTGAAGCCGGGGCCCGAGGGCACGAGCTGCATGGCACTCGTCTGGCCGCCCACATCTGGTTCGTAAGCGTCGCGCTCATAGGACCTGATCCCCAGGGATTCTCCGCACTCGGTGTACCAGTCGGTGGCGAACACCGCTTCGACGGCGGCGACGATGGGTCCGGAGAGTTCGACCATGATGTCGTGCCAGGCCCGCCCGACCTTCACGTTCGCCTTCTTCAGGTACGAGGAGTCGATCATGTTCTGCGATCCCATCATCGCCTTCTTCCCGTCGACGACGAGCAGCTTGCGGTGGTTGCGCAGATCGATGCGCCTGGTCTTGCCGCGCCAGGGGATGAAGGGAAGCATAAGGTGCCAGTCGATTCCGCCGGTGGTCAGGCGCTTGCCCAGACGGTGGAATCCCGGATACTTGCGAGAGCCGATGTGGTCGAAGAGAACTCTGACCTTCACGCCCCGGTCTGCGGCACGTTCGAGGGCCCTGAAGAAGACGTCGGTCGTCGAGTCCCAGGCCATGATGTAGATCTCGACATGCGCGTATTCGCGGGCCTCGTCTACGAGGCTGGCCATCCGCGCGATGCTGGCCTCGTAGTCGGAGATGACACCGTGGCTGTCGCCGGTGACCATCGGCAGGGCCGTGAGTCTGCGCCCGAGCTGGGCGATCGACACGAAGCCGGGGGCGGTCTGCAGCGATCGAGGCACGTCGGGCAGATCGTCGGCACCTTCGTGCATGAGCTCATCGGCCTGGGCCTGGATGCGAGCCCTCCGTCGGTTGATGTAGGGGCTGCCGAGCATGAGGAACAGCGGGATCCCGACGATCGGCACAAACAGGATCAGCAGCAGCCAGGCCGAGGACGACGAGGGCCTGCGGTCCTCAGGGACGACTCCGACGGCGATGATCTTCACCGCGTATTCGACGACGATCCATCCCACGCCCAGGACGGACGCCACGACACTGAGATCCACGCACACCCTCCTGTACTCGGCTTATCCTCTGTTCCACACTAACGGAGCCCGCCCCAGACAGATGACAGCACCGCCCGCCGAGGTGGCCCTGCACCTCCGGACGGAAGTATCGAGCCGCCTCGGCGGGCGGTGTGATTGCGGCTGAGCTCAGATGCCGAGTTCGCGGGCGATGAGCATGAGCTGGACCTCGGTCGTGCCTTCGCCGACTTCGAGGATCTTCGAGTCACGGTAGTGGCGGGCGACGAGGTATTCGTTCATGAAGCCGTAGCCGCCGTGGATCTGCGTGGCGTCGCGGGCGTTGTCCATCGCGGCCTCGCCGGCAACCATCTTCGCAATCGCGGCTTCCTTCTTGAAGGGAAGTCCTGCCATCATGCGCGATGCCGCGAGGTAGTAAGCGGAACGGGCTGCGACGACGCGGGCCTCCATCCGGGCGATCTTGAAGGAGATCCCCTGGAAGTCGGAGATCGGCTTGCCGAAGGCCTGACGCTCCTTCGCGTACTTCACGGATTCGTCGACACAGCCTTGGGCGGCACCGACGGACAGCGCGCCCACAGCGATGCGGCCCTCGTCGAGGATGCGCAGGAAGTTCGCGTATCCGCGACCGCGTTCGCCCAGCAGGTTGGCTTCGGGCACCTGCACGTTGTCGAAGGTCAGCGGGTGCGTGTCCGATGAGTTCCAGCCGACCTTGTCATAGGCGGGCTCGGCGGTGAAGCCGGGGGTGCCCGTCGGGATCATGATCGTCGAGATCTCGGGGACCTCGCGGCCGGAGCCGGAGGTTCGGGTTCCGGTCACGGCGGTGGCTGTGACCAGACGCGTGATGTCGGTGCCCGAGTTCGTGATGAAGCACTTTCCGCCGTTGACCGTCCAGGTGCCGTTCTCCAAGGTGGCCTTGGTCCGCGTGCCGCCGGCGTCGGATCCTGCTTCCGGTTCGGTCAGGCCGAAGGCGGCCAGCCCGGAGGCATCGGTGAGCTTCGGCAGCCATTCGCGCTTCTGCTCCTCGGTGCCGAATCGGTAGATCGGCATTGCCCCCAGGGAGACTCCGGCCTCCAGCGTGATGGCCAGCGACTGGTTGACGCGGGCGATCTCCTCGATGGCAAGTGTCAGCGCGAAGTAGTCCCCGCCCATGCCGCCGTACTCTTCGTCGAAGGGCAGACCGAACAGGCCCATCTGCCCCATCTTCTTCACGAGTTCGTAGGGGAATTCGTGCTTGGCATCGAGTTCGGCGGATACTGGCGCGACTTCTTCGTCGGCGAACTTCGCGACGCCGGCTCGCAGGTCTTCGTATTCTTCGGGCAGCATGCCCGGAACGAAAGCTGTCATGATTTCCTCCCCGCTGTATGCGTGGTCAGTGAGTTTCGGATGGTCAGTTGCTTGCTGCTGCTGCTTCGTCGGCTGCTTCTGCGGCGGCTTCGTCGACGACGGTGGCGAGCACCTCGTCGAGGCCGACCTGGACGCCCTGGACTGCGGTGACGGTGACGATTCCCGTGGCCGGTGCGGTGAGCACGTGCTCCATCTTCATCGCCTCGACGACGACGATCGGATCGCCCTGATCGACGTGGTCTCCGGACTCCACTCTGACCTCGACGACGGATCCGGGCATCGGGGCAAGCACCTCGGCGCCGTCGAGCCCCGGAGTCAGGGACGTATCGGCCTGGGGCCGGGAGAACGCGTAGACGCCCTGGTCGCTGCTGACCCAGATGCTGCGATCGCGAGCATCGGAGAACACTCGTGCGGTGCGCTGAACTCCGTCGATCGTCAGGTGCCAGAGGCCGCTGCCATCGACGAAGACATCGCCGACGTGTGATTCCACTTCGGTCACATCTCCTCCGGAGCTCAGCGCCACGGTGGGACGGAAGTCCGGGCGTGAGGTCCGCCAGGCAGATGGCCTCCCCCACGCCGAGGCGGTCGCGGAGTTCTGCGGCAGCTGAGCTGCCGTAATCGCTCCGGTCAGTTCGGTGCCGGCCTTGCCCCCGGTGACGAGCACGGCCGCAGCGGCAAGCTGACGGTCGTTCTCGCTCGGTGCATGCGCGAGCTGGTCCTCACTGAGGTTGTCGATGAGTGAGGTATCGAGATCGCCGGAGACCACTGCGTCGAGGTTGATGAGCGTGCGCAGGAAGTCGATGTTCGTGACTATTCCCGGTACAGCCGAGGCGGCAAGAGCAGCATCGAGGCGCGCTATGGCTGACGCCCGGTCCGGGGCGTGGACGATGAGTTTGGCGATCATCGGGTCGTAGTCCGAGGCGATCGTCTGTCCGGCTTCGAGCCCGGCATCGACGCGGATGCCCTCGCCTTCGGGGAAGACGACGTCGAGGGCCCGACCGCCGGTGGGCAGGAATCCGCGCGAAGGATCCTCTGCGTAGATGCGCGCCTCGATCGAATGACCGGTCATCGTGATGTCGTCCTGGCTCAGGGCCAGCTCTTCACCTGCCCCGACGCGCAGCTGGAGCTCGACGAGGTCGATGCCCGTGACCTCTTCGGTCACCGGATGCTCGACCTGCAGCCGGGTGTTCATCTCCATGAAGAAGAACTCGTCGGGACGGTCGGCACCGACGATGAACTCGACCGTGCCTGCCCCGCGGTAGCCCACGGACTTCGCGGTCTCACAGGCAGCTTGGCCGATCCGCGCCCGGGTTGCCTCGTCGAGCAATGCCGAAGGAGCTTCCTCGATGACCTTCTGGTGGCGGCGCTGCAGGGAGCACTCGCGTTCGCCGAGGTGGATGACATTTCCGTGTGCATCGGCCATCACCTGGACCTCGATGTGACGCGGGGTCGCGACGAGGCGTTCGAGGAACAGCGTGTCATCGCCGAAGGAACTCGCGGCCTCACGTCTGGCGGTGTCCAGTGCTGCGGACAGTCCGGAGGGTTCGAAGACCGCGTGCATGCCCTTGCCACCGCCACCGGCGGAGGGTTTGATGAGCACCGGGAAGCCGATGTCGGCCGAAGCCGCCAGGAGGGCCTCGTTGCTCATGGCGGCGTCCTTGGTGCCAGGCACCAAGGGAACACCTCGCTGGGAGACGGCGTTCTTCGCGGTGATCTTGTCGCCCATGGTGCGGATGGCTTCGGCACCGGGGCCCAGGAAGACGATTCCTGCGGTGTCACATGCGGCAGAGAAGTCAGCATTCTCGGACAGGAATCCGTAGCCGGGGTGAATCGCTTCGGCGCCGGTGGCTTTGGCCGCGGCGATGACCTTGTCGATGCGCAGGTATGACTCCGAGGCCTGGGCGGGACCCAGGTGCACGGCGGTGTCGGCGGCCTTGACGTGGGCGGCGTGGGCGTCGGCGTCGGAGTAGACGGCGACTGTTCTGATGCCCAGTCGACGGCAGGTGCGGATGACGCGCAGCGCGATTTCGCCGCGGTTGGCGATGAGTACGGTATTGAACATGGATGAGCTCACATTCTGAAAACGCCGTAGCCGCTGGCATTCAGCGGGCGTTCCATGGGTCCGAAACGGGCGAGTTCGAGTGCCAGGGACAGCACCTGGCGCGTGTCGGTGGGTTCGATTATTCCGTCATCCCAGAGGCGTGCTGTCGAGTAGTACGGGTTGCCCTGAGCTTCGTACTGATCGCGGACTGGCTGTTTGAACGTGTCTTCCTCTTCCGCGCTCCAGGTCTCGCCACGGCCCTCGATCTGGTCGCGTTTGACCGTTGAGAGCACGCTGGCGGCCTGTTCGCCGCCCATGACGGAGATGCGGGCGTTGGGCCACATCCACAGGAAGCGAGGCGAGTAGGCGCGACCGCACATCGAGTAGTTGCCGGCGCCGAAGGAGCCGCCGATGACGACGGTGAACTTGGGCACGCGAGCGGTGGCGACGGCGTTGACCATCTTCGCTCCGTGCTTGGCAATGCCGCCGGCTTCGTAGTCGCGGCCGACCATGAAGCCCGAGATGTTCTGCAGGAAGATCAGCGGCACGCTGCGCTGGTCGCAGAGTTCGATGAAGTGGGCGCCCTTCTGTGCGGACTCGCCGAAGAGGATGCCGTTGTTGGCCACGATTCCCACCGGGTGTCCATCGAGGTGGGCGAAGCCGGTGATGAGGCTGGTGCCGTATTCGGCTTTGAATTCGTGGAGTTCAGAACCGTCGACGAGGCGGGCGATGACCTCGCGGACATCGTAGGGAGTCCTCGAATCGACGGGAACGACCGAGGTGAGCTCCTCGGGAGAGTGCAGCGGTTCGCGGGCTTCGACGATGTCCCAGTTGGCCGCCGGCTTCGGTCCCAGCGTGGAGACGATGTCGCGCATGATCTCCAGGGCATGGGAGTCATTGGCCGCGAGGTGGTCGGTGACTCCGGAGACGCGTGAGTGGAGTGTTCCGCCGCCGAGGTCCTCTGCGCTGACTTCCTCACCTGTGGCTGCTTTGACCAGCGGTGGGCCGCCGAGGAAGATCGTGCCCTGTTCGCTGACGATGATCGATTCGTCGGCCATGGCCGGAACGTAGGCACCGCCGGCTGTGCAGGAACCGAGAACGGCCGCCAGCTGTGGGATGCCTGCGGCGGAGAGCGTGGCCTGGTTGAAGAAGATCCGGCCGAAGTGCTCACGGTCGGGGAATACGTCGTCCTGGTTCGGCAGGTTGGCTCCGCCCGAATCGACGAGGTAGATGCACGGGAGATTGTTCTCCTTCGCGATCTCCTGGGCGCGCAGGTGCTTCTTCACCGTGACGGGATAGTAGGTCCCGCCCTTGGCCGTGGCGTCGTTGGCGACGATGATGCACTCGCGTCCGTTGACGCGGCCGATGCCCGTGATGATTCCCGCTCCGGGACTGGCATCGTCATACATGTCGTTGGCTGCCAGGGGCGAGAGCTCGAGGAACGCTGTGCCCGGGTCGAGGAGATTCTCGACGCGCTCGCGTGGAAGCAGCTTGCCGCGGTCGATGTGGCGCTGCCTGGATTTTTCGGGCCCGCCCAGGGCCGTGGCCCGGATCCGCTCCCGGAGTTCAGCGATGAGTTCGGCATGGGCCGCGGCGTTCGCCTGCCCCGTTGCCGGACTGACCGCAGTTCCCACTGCTCTCATTCCACTCCCCATTTCAGTTAATATTTGTTAACTGACTGCTATGATACTGCTCAAAGGCCATTGTGACAATGCGCACGATCGAGCAGACTTCAAGCCGGGTGCGAACGAGGGAGATGAGGTGACGGATATGGAGCTGAAGGCATCTACGCGCTCAGCGACGGCAGAGACGGGATCCGCGAGGACCACCCGCGCAGCGGCGAAGGCCGCGCGTCGTGAGCAGCTTCTCTCGGTAGCGAAGACCCTCTACGCTCAGCATGGTTTCCACGGGGTCCGCCTCGATGATCTGGGCAAGGGTGCCGGTATCTCCGCCCCGGCGGTGTATCGCCATTTCGAATCGAAGGAAGCGGTCCTCGAGGAGCTGCTCGTCGGAATCTCCGAGTATCTGAACTCGGGCGGGGACGCGATCATCGCCCGTCATGAGAACGACGCGGCCACCTCGGCGCTGGACGAGCTCATCGATTTCCACGTCGCCTTCGCCATGAGCGAGCCCGAGCTCATTCGGATTCAGGATCGCGACCTCGCGGCACTTCCCGAGTTTTCACGGCGCACGGTCCGTCGCCTGCAGAGAAGCTATGTCAGCCACTGGGCTGAGGTCGTGGCTCGGGCCAACCCGGATTGGTCGATCGACGCCGCGACGGTACGTGTGCACGCAGTATTCGGCATGATCAATTCGACCCCATACCAGGCCAGGCGTTCTAGCGCCGAGGTGGTCGGGGTCGAATTGCGCGCCGCCGCGTGCGCGGCGCTGGGTATCGCCTGACGTCGTTCAGGGGACGATGACGATCTTTCCGCGAGTATGGCCGGTGGCACTGGCCTTGAACGCCTCGGGCACCTGGTCGAGACCGTAGGTGTCGGCGACTTTGACCGTGAGCTCGCCCGAGTCGACGAGTTCGGCCACCCGCGCGGTCTGCGAGCCGTATGGGCGCACCCAGATGTAGCGTCCTCCGTGTTCGGCCACTGAAGGGTCTGCGACGGAGGCATGTGCTCCGCCGTCTTTCAGTACCGCGAGGGTGGTTTCGAGCATTTCTCCGACGAAGTCGACGACCCCGTCGATCGGGCCGCCCGCGATCTCGAGAACACGATCCCTGAGTCCGTCCCCGTAGGTGACCGGTTCGGCGCCGAGCGTGCGCAGGTAGTCATGATTGACCTCCGACGCGGTGCCGATGACTCTGGCACCGAAAGCCTTCGCGATCTGGACGGCGAAGCCGCCCACTCCCCCGGATGCCCCGTGGACGAGTACGGTCTTTCCGTTGATGTCGCCCAGCGCCTCGAGGGTGCGCAGAGCAGTGCCGCCGGCCAGCGGCAGTCCGCCCGCCTGTTCCCAGCTGAGGCTCTTCGGCTTGGCGGTGACCGCGTGGACGGGCACCGCGACTTTCTCTGCGAAGGTGCCCCCGCCCAGCACATCCTTGCGGGCGTATGCGATGACCTCATCGCCGATGGAGAATTCCGGAGTGTCGAAACCAAGTCCGATGACAACCCCGGCGACATCCCAGCCGGGAGTGACCGGGAACTGGGTCGGCATGACCGGATCGAGGTGACCGCCGACGAGTTTCCAGTCGACCGGGTTCACACCCGCTGCCCGGACCTCGATGAGCACGGATGCCGGCGGGACTTTCGGGTCATCGACATCACGGACCGTGATGTCGTCGAAGTCATCGGTGTACTGGTCGTAGACTGCTGCACGCATAACGGCGGCCTTCCGGTAGTCATCAGTGGATAGCTGATGAACACCGAAAGGCCGCCGACCTATTCCTGCGTGCGGTTCCTACTCGTAGGTGTCGTTCGACTTCGCACGCTCGACGAGCGAAGCCGGCGGTGTGAACCGGTCACCGTAGGCTGCTGCAAGTTCCTTCGCCCGTTCGGCGAAACCGCTCAGGCCGCCCTCGTACTGGTTGACGTATTGGAGCACGCCACCGGTCCAGGCGGGGAAGCCGATGCCGAAGATCGAACCGATGTTCGCATCTGGCACAGAGGTGAGCACTCCCTCGTCGAGGCATTTGATCGTCTCGATCGCTTCGGCGAAGAGCATCCGCTCCTGCAGGTCTGCGAAGGGCTGGGTCGCGGAACCGGAGTCGTACTTCTCGCGCAGGCCCGACCACAGCTTGCCGCGTTTGCCGTCCTCGTCGTATTCGTAGAATCCGGCGCCGTCCTTACGGCCTGTTCGTCCGGCTTCCTCGACCATCCAGTCGAAGACCGCATCGGAGGGGTGGTTCTCGCGCTTTCCTCCGGCGGCTTCGATGGCCTCTTCGGTCTCCTTCCGAATCTTCTGTGACAGAGTCAATGTCAGTTCGTCGAGCAGCTGCAGGGCACCGGTCGGGTACCCGGCCTGCAGTGCGGCCTGTTCCACTGATGCCGGTTCCACGCCCTCACCGACGGCGGCGACCGCCTCGGCGATGAATGTGCCGATGACACGGGAGGTGAAGAAGCCGCGGCTGTCGGTGACGACGATCGGGGTCTTCTTGATCTGCTGCACGAGGTCGAAGGTGCGTGCCAGAGTCTCATCAGAGGTGTTCTCACCACGGATGATCTCGACCAGGGGCATCTTGTCGGCGGGCGAGAAGAAGTGGACGCCGATGAAGTCGGAATCGCGCTCGACTCCGGTGGCCAGGTCGGTGATCGGCAGGGTCGAGGTGTTGGAGCCGAGCACCGCGTCGGAGTCGACGACGTCCTGGATCTCCTGGAACACCTGCTGTTTGAGGGGAACCGATTCGAAGACCGCTTCGATGACGAAGTCGACGCCGGCGAAGTCATCGGCCGAAGCACTCGGCGTGATCCGATCAAGGACGGCCTTGCTCTTCTCCGCTGTGGTCTTACCCTTGGCCAGAGCTGATTCCTCACGCTTGCGCGCGTAGGACTTACCCTTGTCTGCGGCCTCGATCTTGACGTCCTTGAGGACGACCTCGATGCCGGCCTTGGCTGCGGTGTAGGCGATCGCGGCGCCCATCATTCCGGCGCCGAGGACGCCGAGCTTCTTCACCTGGCGCGGTTCGAAGCCATCGGGCCTCGAGCCGCCTGAGTTGATGTGCCCGAGGTCGAAGAAGAACGCCTTGATCATGTTCTTCGCCACGGGGGTGTGAGTGAGGTGGATGAAGTAGCGGGTTTCGACGGCCAGGGCCGTGTCGATATCAACGTAGGCGCCTTCGACGGCGGCGGCGACTGCCGCACGTGGTGCCGGCATCGGCGCACCATTGGTCTGGCGGCGCAACAGGGCAGGCAGCGCGGGCAGCATCGCACCCAGTGACGGTGAGGTGGGTGATCCGCCTGGGATTTTGAAGCCCTTGACGTCCCAGGGCTGAGTCGCCTCGGGGTTGGCCTTGATCCAGGCTTTGGCACGATCTTCGAGCTCGGCCACGGGGGCGAGTTCGTCGATGAGGCCGAGCTTGAGAGCCTCGGCTGCCTTGAACTTCGTCGACGGCAGGATTGCCTTCTGCAGTGCGTTCTGGAGGCCCATCAGGCGTACGGCTCTGGCGACACCGCCACCGCCGGGCAGGAGGCCCAGGGAGACTTCGGGGAATCCAACCCGCAGGCTGGAGACGTCCTCCGCTGCAATGCGGTGATGTGCGACGAGCGCGACCTCGAGGCCGCCTCCGAGTGCGGCACCGTTGATGGCTGCGACGACGGGCTTGCCCAGCGTCTCGAGGCGGCGCATGACCGCCTTCATGTGGTTGGTCAGTGCGGCTTCGGCCTCCGAATTCTCAGGGTCGGCGGCGCGCAGCTTATTGAGGTCTCCACCTGCGAAGAAGGTCTTCTTCGCCGAGGCGAGGACGACGCCGGTGATGTCATCGACGTTTGCTTCGAGCCAGTCCACGACGCCCTCGAAGGCATCCTTGAAATGGTCGTTCATCGTGTTGACCTTGGAATTCGGGTCGTCGAGGACGACGGTGACGATTCCGTCCGAGTCAGTGGAATGGGAGTAAGTCGTTTCAGTGTTCGTCATGTCAGACCCTTTCGATGATCGTCGCAATGCCCATTCCGCCGCCGATGCACAGCGTGACGAGGCCACGCTGAAGATCGCGACGTTCGAGTTCGTCGAGGACGGTGCCGAGGATCATGGCACCGGTGGCACCCAGAGGATGGCCCATGGCAATTGCTCCGCCGTTGACGTTGACCTTGTCATGCGGAATGTTGAGGTCCTTCATCCACTTCAGGACCACTGCACCGAAGGCTTCGTTGAGTTCGAACAGGTCGATGTCCTCGACGGTCAGTCCGGCCTTGTCCAGCGCCTTCTGAGTCGCGGGTGTGGGACCGGTGAGCATGATGGTCGGCTCGGATCCTGTGACGGCAGTGGAGACGATGCGAGCGCGCGGCTTCATACTCATCGTCTGACCTACCTCGGCGTCGCCGATGATGACGAGGCTGGCCCCGTCGACGATTCCCGAGGAGTTCGCTGCGGTGTGGACGTGGTCGATCTCCTCGACCCAGTGGTACTTCTGAAGAGCAACCTCGTCGAAGCCTGTCTGCGCAGCGACCTTGGTGAAGGCCGGGGGCAGCTTCGACAGGGACTCCACCGTCGAACCGGGACGCATGTGCTCATCGGTGTCGAGCAGGGTCACACCGTTGATGTCTTTGACGGGGACGATCGAGTTCTCGAAATAGCCGTTCTTCCAGGCGTTGGCGGCGCGCTTCTGCGACTCCTCGGCGAATTCGTCGATATCGGTGCGGCTGAATCCCTCTGTGGTTGCGATGAGATCAGCGCTGATGCCCTGGGGCACGAAGTAGGTGTCGAAGTTCGTCGTCGGGTCCTGTGCCCATGCGCCTCCGTCGGACCCGAGGGGAACGCGCGACATCGATTCGACACCGCCTGCCAGGACGAGGTTCTCGAATCCGCTGCCGACCTTCTGAGCTGCGATGTTGACCGCCTCGAGCCCGGATGCGCAGAACCGGTTGACCTGTACACCGGCGACGGATTCATCGAGGCCTGCGACTAGCGCCGCGGTGCGGGCGATGTCTCCGCCCTGTTCACCGACGGGTGAGACAACGCCCAAGACCATGTCGTCGATCGCTTTGTCGTCGAGATCGGGGTTGCGTTCGCGCAGGGCATCGATGAGCCCTGTCGCAAGATCGATTGGTTTGACGCTGTGCAGGGCTCCGCCGCGGTTCTTTCCGCGCGGGGTGCGCACTGCGTCGTAGATGTACGCTTCGCTCATCTGTTCCTCACAGTCCTAGAGAACGGTCGACGATCACGTTCGTGACTTCGACCGTGGATACGTCAATGACGCCCGTTCAGCCTCATCGGCTGATCGATCGTTCAGTAACATTCACTCCACCATTCAATACCAGTTGCTTGTGATGGTCAACACGAAAACACCCGGCAGCGACTGTGACGGGGCACTCACAGGGTGTGACTTTTCCGTGACCTTTAAATCACGGGCGAAGTGTTTATAATAATGAAACCTCACGCTCTTAGTTTCCTGGAGAATCATGACCTCGATCATTCCTGCCCGATTCACAGCGGCTCAAACTGCGCCCGCTGCTTCCCACAGTGCGCGCTCGCGCATGGGTTCTAAATTCCTCGCGCTGACATTGGCTGCGGGACTGCTCGCTGGTCCAATCGCGCTCGATGCCCCTCCCGCCGAGGCCGCCACGAAGAAATGTGCGGCGAAGATGTCGATCTCGAAACCGCGGCAGTACTCAAACACCGTGGTGAAGGTTTCCAAGGTTGGGGCGAAAGCGAAGGTCACCACGACCGCGCACTACAAGACGACGAAGACCAAGAAGAAGGCGACTGCTTCGACGAGGGGTGCTGCGAACCTCAAGTACTACATTTCGGGAGCGACTCCAGGCAAAAAGGTGTCGGTGACCGTAGTGGCGAAGAAGGGCAAAACGACCTGGAAATGCTCGACCTCGTTCAAACCCAAGAAGAAGTAGGCCGCCTGGGCTCGTAGAACAATCGCCGGTCGGTGAGAAGATGAACCATGCGTCGATTCTTCGCGGTGACCTCGATTCTGTCTCGGGGACGGGCAGGATGGATGTACTTCTGGCCGATCATGGCCTCGCTGTGCGTGTATGTCATAGCTCTGTCCGTCCTCGTTCCTCTCTTCGGCACCATCGAACGGGCGGGTGCCGACGAGAGAGGCCAGACTCCCACCCCCGCTCCGACGACAGCGGAACATCCACCTAGCTCACCCCCGAATTTCTCAATTGCGGTCGGCACGGACGACGAACCGCGGGAGATGCCGGCGATCCAGAGCGCAATGACGGACTACCTGTCATTTTCGGATCAGTTCTTCACCAGGCTCGAGCAGGGCGCGGTCCCTCCCGACTTCTCCACGACTGAACGCGAGCTTTCACCTGACGCCGCCCGCGCTCAGGTGAAGGATGGGACTTCGGTGCTCGCAGTCCTATTGCCGAAGGACCTCACTCCGCAGGCCATCGACGACATCAGAGCGTATTATCGCGGTGACATCGACGCCCCGCGCTACACGATCACTGTCCTGGCAAGTCCGCAGGCACTGAACGAAGACAAGTTCGTTCTCAACCAATACCGGGATCAGGTCATCCGCCAAGCGGAGGAGCATGTCTCCGAGCAGATTCGCATCGTTGCCGAGAAGTTCGGATGCGAGACCGGGGAGCAGACCTGCCCACGTACTTCGAAAGAGGCCCAACGCGCCTTCGAGCGGCCCTTCGACATCAACGTTGAGAATGTCAGCGGCCCACCGGCCGTCGACTACTTCAGCCAGAAAACGGATGAGAGCAGTCCTTCGCCTCATGTCCAGCCCTCTGCACCTGCAACGGCAGCTGCCTCGCCGTCCGACCCCGTTGCCACGTCCTCCGCCACAGATGCCGCATCCTCCCAATCGCACGCTCCACAGTCGTCGACCAGTGCCGGAATCTCCGCGATCATCAGTGCACTTATCCTCGCCGCGGTCACTTTGGCCATACTGTCATCGGCGACCGTCAATCGGGCGGCGGGACTGCAGGTCGCGATCATCGGGCCAGGGCGATCGCTGTCACCTCAGAGACCATTCCCCAGAAGAACGTTGCTGAGCCAGAAATTCGGACTGGCCGCCGCCGGGACACTCGCACTGACTACGGCGGCCGCCGTCAGTACGGCATGGCTGGGACGAAACATCGTCGACAGCCTCGGCGCCTACCCGGGTCTCCGACTGATCGCGATCATCGGATTCCTCTGTCTCGTCTGCCTGACTGCAGTGATCGTCATCCTCGCCGTCACCGACACTCTGGGGGTGCTGGCCGGAGTCGTAGTCGCTGTCGGCGCTGTTGTCTGGGGAACCGTCTGGAACACCGTGGTGAATCTTCTCGACCCCAGCCATTCGGACTGGTGGTCCAGTGCCACGATGCTCATCGGCGGAAGCAGACATCTGGCTGGAGAACTGGTGCCGACGCTTGTCGTCCTGCTGATCATCCTTGTCGCAGCATTGATCGGCACCCTCGCCGTGACCGGTGCTTTCGATCGGAGATTCAGCACTCAGATCACGCGGTCATAGGGGGCCTGGGTTACGTTGCCCGGCCTACTTTGCGTACTTGCTGTTGCCGCCGTGGACACTGCTGACTTTGAGGCCCACGTTCGGACGGTTGCCAAACTGCCCCTCGGGTCGGCACTTAGATAGGATCTGGCTCTTCCTGGGCCCCGAGCCCGTCTCATCAACGGTGCTCATAGTCCGATGACCACGACGGTCTGTTCGACGTGCACGGTCACGCCGTTGAGAACAACGTGCTGGAGGTCGCCGATGATGAGGATGCTGGTGTCGAATCCGTGGCTGGGGATGATGTTGGTGAGGGTGCCTTTGCGGCAGCATCATGGGGCTGAGGGGTTCGGCAAGGCGATTGTCGTGCCGAGTTCAGCCGCGTCGAAGTGTCTTGCGATCACGCACGAAGCTTGTGACCGGGCACGGCAGCGTTACCAGAGACGACACGCGGAGAATCAGGCACGGCTGGAATCCCCCCATAAACACCCACCCAGGCTATGCCGGCCCGAGGGTTGTTCTACACGAGATGACTCCAATTACGTCGCCTGGTTGGGAAGTTCTCCATGTCGATTACGATCGGTTCGCAATTGCCATCGTGGTACACGACTTCACCACCGGAAGCCGTATCCCAGTCTTCGTGATGGTCCTCGAGGATACGGTTTGCGATACGCGCGAGCGCTGCATGCCGTGCTCCACGACTGTTTCCCATCGCGACGACCGCGTCTGTACTGTTCGCCTCAACTTCGTCTGCGAGTCCCTGGACGTTGAGGCTGAAACTCACAAGAGACCCTTCACTGTCACGCATCGGGAATGTCATTTCAGGGCCACGAACTTCACGGTCTCCTACCGCCCCCACCATGTCGGCCAGGCGTCCGGCGAGAACGTAGTCTAAGTCTCGGATCTTCTTGGTCATTCGCGCTTCTCTGCCGGGCATGAGGTGTATGAGGTGATTATGTTTTTGCCTTTGAACGAGACTGACGCATTGGTCCGCCCCACTTATACGGCCGCAGCTCCGAGTGGCACCTGAGCTTTCATCGGCTTCATCAGTTTTCCCTTTGAGGTATTCCACAAGTTAGATTGCCACTATTTAGCGACCCTCGTGAACCTACCTGCCGCCGCGCTTCTTCACGACCCTCATAAGTATGAGATTCAGCCTCCCGTGGCACACTGCCGCATATGGTTCCAGGCACCTTGCACGAGCTGTCGAAGTATGACCGGCTGATTCGCGACCTGAAGAAGACTGCGCAGACTGCGGCGGCTTGTGAGGCGTTGTACCGACGCATCGATTGATCACTCGAGAGTTACACCATCGTATTCGACGGACTCGTGGAGACTCGTGGATGTGGATGCCGCCTACAGTTACGCTCCGGACGTCGTCGATCGAGTCAGATTGCTGCAGATGGCTAGTTCCTTCGCGCTTCACCCTTACCTTAAGCTACCTGGTTACACGTCGGATGGTGTGGACAATGCGTCCAAGTAGTTGGGCCACTCCGAGATCGGTGTGACGGCGAAACACTGTGCCCAGCGGTTCAATATTGGTCCCGCGAGTGCCGTTGGTGTGCTCGACAAGTGCGTGCAAAGCGTGTCATTCGTAGCTCTGAGCAAGAAAAATCCCCTCCCCCAGACCGTCAAGCCTGGTGGGAGAGGATGGACGAGCCGCCTGCGAGAATCGAACTCGCGACCTATTCATTACGAGTGAATCGCTCTACCGACTGAGCTAAGGCGGCAACCGAGCTAACTCTAGCCAAAACCAGGACTCCTGGTCAAAAGGAACGCAGCCGAACCCCAGCGACGTAACACAGCTCACATATGCTGGACTTCCCTGCGCATTCTCTCCCCATCTCAGGAGGAACATGAGAACCGTTGTGCTGAACGTCCCTCAGGTCTCAGAACTTCCCGATATCGGTGCTGTGCTCGATCGATGGCAGTCCGATGCCGGCCCTCTTCACCTCCACACCGGAGACCTGGGCTGGTATTCGCTGAGAGGTGCAGAGGCAACAGCTCAGGCACTGCGGGTCTGGCGATGCCTGGACAGGATCCTGGCAATCGGATTGCTTGACGGCGAGAACCTTCTACGTCTGTCTGTTGACCCGGATCTCACTCACGATGACGCTTTGGCACGGCAGATCGAATCCGACATCGACTCATCGGACAGGACTGCTTCGAGGACGGACACCTCTGTCTTCGAAAAGGGAGCGGCATTCGTCGAAGCTCGGGGAGCGATTCGCCTCTGCGATCTTCTGAAAGCCCGCGGATGGGGCAACGATGAGCCGTGGACGCCGATGAATCGTGACTTGAGTCTGCCGGTGGAACAACCCGACATCGGAGTTGAAGTTGCCGGGCCAGACGATGCTGCGGCCTGGACGACCATTCACTGGTCGGCCTTTCGCGGTGTGCCCTACACCGCTGACGACAGACAACGATTCGTCGACCGATGGCACACGATGATGTCTGGCCCTTTCTCCTCCCAAGCACAGTGCCTAATGGGGTATGACAACAGCGGTCTGCCGGTCGCCGTGACGACCGTATGGTCTGCGGGTCCGAACCGTCCCGGACTGCTCGAACCATTGGCTGTCCACCGTGACCAACAGGGTCACGGCTATGGAAAAGCCATGGCGATCGCTGCGGCAAGACGCCTGCAGCAGTTGGGATCATCGTCAGCATCAGTCTGCACGGAGAGTTCGAACAGGGGCGCCGTCGCCGCCTATTCGTCTGCCGGCTACATTCCTCGCCCCCAGGTGAAGGATCTTCGCCGAGGCAGTTGAAGCCTCCCAGCCCTGACGTCTCTGCGGCAGTTCACCGGTTAACCTGGTGGAGACAGACATTCCACAAGAGAAAAGGGTGACGCACGTGGTCGAGTTCGACTCGAAGGACTTCATGAGTGATTTCCAGGCGCTCATCGAATGTGAGTCGTTCTCCCAGGATCCCGAATCATTGGCCCGCAGCGCTCGGCTCGTCTCTCGGATCGGCACCGGTCTGCTGGGGGCAGCCCCTCACATCATCGAAACCGACTCGCACCCACACGTACTGTGGCGCTTCGGGCCCGGGCCCCGCAAGGTCGTGCTCATCGGCCATCACGACACTGTGTGGCCCACCGGCACTCTTGCCGATTTCCCCTATTCGGTCACCGACGGCGTCGTGCGTGGACCGGGCGCCGACGATATGAAGGGCGGTCTGCTCATCGCTCTCTATGCGATGGCGCGTCTGCGCGAGGAGCGCGGGAACCTCGATGGCGTCAGCATCCTCATGACCGGAGACGAAGAGCTCGGTTCCCCCGGCTCACGCCAGATCATCGAGGACGAAGCCCGTGGAGCCAAGGCGGCTTTGGTCTTCGAAAGCGGCGCACCCGATGGGGCTGTGAAGATCGCGCGCAAAGGTGTCGCCATCTACTCACTGGAAGTCACTGGTTTGGCCGCTCATGCGGGTGTGGAGCCGGAGAAGGGCATCAACGCCACGATCGAGGTCGCCAACCAGGTCGTCAAGATCGCGGGCCTTCATGATCCGTCTGCGGGGACCTCGGTTGTGCCGACCGTCATGCACAGCGGTTCGACGACGAACACCGTGCCGGCCAAGGCTGTTGTCGGTGTCGACTCCCGAGCCGCCTCGGTCGCAGAACAGGAACGCATCGACGCAATCATGAGCTCCCTCTCCCCCACTGTGGCTGGGGCCAAGGTCGACGTCCTCGGTGGGATCAACCGAGCCCCGCTGGAGGAGAATATGGCAATGGGGCTCTACGCCCGAGCTCAGCGACTGAGTGCTCACCTGGGGCACCCGCCATTGCGGTCCGTGGCCGTCGGCGGTGGATCGGACGGCAATTTCACAGCCGGAGTCGGAACACCGACCATTGACGGACTCGGCACTGTGGGCGGGGGTTCGCATGCGAGAACCGAGCATGCCCTTCAGGTGTGGATCCCTCGCCGTGTTGAGCTCACGACTGCTCTGGTCGGTGAACTTCTCACCGAAGACTGAACCTCAAAGCGCCCCAGTACGGTCCTCGAGCAGCCAGGGGTTCGACAGCAGCACGAATGCCGATTCGACGATGAGCACGGGCGACATGTTCGTCTGCAGCCGTCGTCTCGCCTCGGTGATGGCATCGATGCGCAGCAGAGTCGTGTCAGGTCCGTCCCGGTTCGCCTGCTCGGCGATGAGATCGCCTTCTCCGGCGTTGATCCATCCCTCGCGGATCCCCAACTGGTGCATGAGGATGTCGCGGTAGAGACTCATGAGTTCGAGGAAGATTCGGTCGAGTTCGTCATTGCGGGCGCGCACCGACCGGCGCTTCTGCTCCTCTTCGAGCTTCCTGATCTGAGATCTCGCCGAGGGAGGGATGGACTTCTCGGATTCGATGCCCAAAGTCGCCATGAGATCGCTGCGCTCAGAAGCATTGCGTTCCTCAACACGAGACTTTGCGGTCTCTGCGGCTTCATCGACGATGCGTCCCGCCAAGCGGATCGTCGCGCCGACCGAAGTCAGCTTCCCTGGGATCGCGAGGATCTGCTTGCGCTCCTCACCGGCGGAATCGTTGAGCGCCATGTACTTGGCCCGACCGATGTGGTTCTGTGCCACGGCGGCTGCCCACTGAGCCCTGTCCTCGTCGACGTGGTCGCGTTCGATGAGGAGCTGTGCCACGGCGTCCCGAGAGGGGATGCGCAGGCGAACGGGCCGGCATCGAGAACGGATCGTGGTGAGCACATCGATGGGACTCGGCGCGCACAGCAGCCACACAGTGGCCGGGGGCGGTTCTTCGATGGCCTTGAGAAGGACGTTGGCGGTCCGCTCGCTCATCCGGTCCGCGTCTTCGATGATGACGACTCGCCACGGGGAGTTGACCGGGGCTGACTGCGCTCTCGATACCAGTTCCCTCACTTCATCGATGGCGATCACCGATTTCTGAGTCGACATGATCGTCAACGATTCGTGATGCCCCTTGAGCACGCGCGAGGTGACTTCGTCGGGCTCCTCGCTGCCGGAGATCAGCGCCGCAGCGAAGGCCCGAGCCGCATTGGATCGACCGGACCCCGGGGGGCCGGTGAATAGCCAGGCATGGGTCATCGCGCCCGGTGAATAGAGTGCGTACTTGAGCTGGGTGATGACCTCGTCCTGGCCGACGAGCTCATTGAAGACGCTCACTCAGTGACCTTCCGGGTTGTTGAAGCGCTGATGGTTGCGTTCTCGCTGTTTGCGCAGCCGCTCGCGTGCCTGACGTTCGATCTCAGCCTGGGCATGCAGTCGCTCTCGGCTCATCTGTCGGGCGTTTCGCATGGGCAGCACCGTTGTCGCTGCATCTTCGTCACCTGCGTCGGTCCCGCCACCCGGCTGAGCCTCGGACCTCGGTGGAGTCCCGTCACCACTGCGGGGGTCGACCACACGGGTTTCTGCTTCTTCCGAGTCAGGCGTTGCGATCTCATTCGTCGGCACAGCGTCCTCATCATCGTCATCCGCCAAGGAAGCACTCGGCGCAACTCCGCGGGTCGGCAGCACCGCGGTGGCCGCATCCTCGTCGACCTCGGGTTCGGACTCAGGTGCAGATTCGGACTCAGGTGCAGATTCGGCCTCAGGTTCGCTTGCGTGAGTCGGAAGCACCGCGGTGGCCGCTTCATCATCGCCCTGTTCGTCTGGCTGTCGCAGATCAGCGCCAAGGTCGACTCTCTCAGTTTCGACGCCGTCATTGCGCTCTTCGGATTCGAGGCGGTCAGCGGATTGCGGGATGAACCGTTCGTTCGAAGCTGGAACGAATCGGACTCCGGGCTCGGGTGCGACCGACTCGTCGGCGGTAGTCGACACCCCCTCATCGGACTCCGCGGCGGACGCACCGACGACGGCTTCGGAGGGATGGTTCTCCTCTACCTCGGCGTCAGTTGACGTGCTTGTGACGACACCTGCGTCGGTGGCGGCCGTACTGCCCACCTGCTGCGGCAGCCGGGTGCGGATAGCGGTGAGGATTTCGGCGGTCAATTCATCCTCTGACACCGATGCGTCGAGGACGACGTACCGGTCGGGCTCTTTGTGCGCACGGGTCAGGTAGGTCTGACGGACCCGCTGGTGGAACTGCCGGTTCTCCTCGTCGAGGTAGTTGTTCTCGCTGCGTTTGCCCATCCTGGCCGCAGCGGTCTCGGGATCGATGTCCAGGACGATTGTCAGATGCGGGACGAGTCCCTGAGTCGCCCATTTGCTCAGCGCCAAGATCGTCTTCGGGTCGAAGTTGCGGCCTGCAGCCTGGTAGGCGATCGTCGAATCGATGTACCTGTCGGTGATGACGATGTTTCCGCCGTCGAGACTCGGATCGACCAACGAGGCCACGTGGTGGGCGCGATCGGCGGCAAAGAGCAGCGCCTCGGTGCGGGGGCTCGGAGGTTCGGAGTCGAATAGCACCGAACGGATCTGTCGCCCCAATTCGGTTCCACCTGGTTCCCGGGTCGCTTCGACGTTGTGTCCCTCGTCGGCCAGGGTCTGTGAGATTCGCTTGATCTGTGTGCTCTTTCCCGAACCATCGCCGCCTTCGATGGCGATGAAGAATCCGGCTCCCAGTCGTTCCGCGGAGTTTCCGATACCGTCGTTCGCTCCGTTCTCGGCGGCGCTGGGCGGACGGAATCCATGCACGATGTCAACGGACAGTCCCTGGAGACCGTGCGGGTCGAAGATGAAGAGTCCGATGACTCCGGCGACCAGAGCGGCCAATCCCAAGATTCCGAACGCAACGTCGCTGGGGGCCAGCAACCATTCCATGGCCGAGCCGACAGGGATGGTGATGCCGAAGTCGATGGAGTTGAGGATGAGGGCGACCACCGCCCCGCCGACGGCTCCGATCCGCCGCGAGAAGTCATAGGGCTGTGAGCGCACTCCGATTCCGACGAGGAAGGCGATGACTGCGGACAGGACGACCTTGCCGGAGAGCTCGCCGATGGCTCCTGTGGCGATCAGCAGAATTCCGGACACGGTCAACGCGAAGGCGGAGACGCGCGGCCGAGACATTCCGGGCGCGAAGGTGGGCCCCATCTCGAAGCCGATGGCCCAACCCACCAGACACGACGCAATCATGAGGGCGAAGCCGGCTTGGCCGAAGCTGTGTTCAACAGCAGTCGGCTGGGCCAGGATGACGGTGGTTCCCAGCACTGCGAACAGCGAGATGCAGACCCACGGCATCTTAATGGTCGCGGCGGGTCTGGCCACACGTGCCTTGGTCGAGGGGAATGCGCCGGTTGTCGCTGCTTCGGCGTGGAGAGCGCGCTCGGGGGTGAGGAAGATGATCACGGCGCCGACGGCCATGGCGATGCCCACCAGGAGACTCATCCATCCCAGGGATTGAGTGCCTGCTGCGGACCCACCGATGATCTGGAAGGCGAATGCGACGAAGACGAGGATCGCTGCGGGGATGCCGACTCGACGCCACGGCTTCTCGTTCGTGAACGGGTTGATGCTCATCAGCAGGCCGACGACGGCTCCGAGGAATAATGCGGTGACCCAGGTCAGCCATGCACTCGGCGCGAGGGAGAGTACGATGAGCAGCCCTGCCTCGACGACAGCTGCGATGCTGAGCGCCAGTTTGCGCACGGCTGGGCCCTTGCTCGCCAAGATCTTCTGCGGAATGAACAGTCCGGCCCCGGCGAGGACGAAGACGATGAGGAGAGACACGCTTCCCAGCTGGTTGTCGAAGCCTCCCGCACCGATGCTGTCGGCCGTTGCGGTAAACGCCCGACCACCGATCGTGGCGAAGAATCCACTGGTGCCCGCCACGACATAGCTGATCGCCACGAGCACTATCAGTGCGCCCCAAGCAGCGGTCTCGGCAACCAACCGGCCAGGGGCTCCGGGAAGTCGATGTCCTGTAGTCGTCAACATACTCACAGCTCTACAATATCTGCCGCGACTGACATATCTCTTGGAACGGGCCGGATCTCTTCTCACTGACGCCTGATCATCTACTCTTGATTGCGTGCACACAACGAATACCGCCATGTCAGCAGTTGCGACCACCGGACTGAGTCCGATCGAGGAGCTCGCCTTCGCCCGAGTCCTCCTCGACTCGGTCAAGCATGGCAGCCGCGGGGCGACCCTGCGGATGTACAGCCCCGCTCCGACGGTGGCATTCGGTGCCAGGGACCGTTTCCTCCCCGGGTTCCCGAGCGCCGTCGAAGCAGCCCGAGATCACGGTTTCACTCCAGCTCTGCGCAGCCTCGGCGGGCGAGCCGCAGCCTATCACCGGGGGTCCCTGGTCATCGACCACATCGAACCCAGTGATGCCTTCATCAAGGACACGACTGCCAGGTTCACCGGGTTCGGGCAGGACTACGTCGAAGTGCTGCGAGGCATCGGAGTCGACGCCCGCCTCGGCGAGATTCCCGGTGAATACTGCCCTGGTGAGCACAGCGTCAACGTGGCCGGTCGGATCAAGGCCATCGGAACCGCGCAGCGGGTGGTCTCGGGTGCGTGGCTGTTCTCGTCGTCCGTGATCGTCGAGGATCCTGATCCCATCCGTGCTGTCCTCACCGACGTCGAGGCGGCCCTGGGCATCGAGTGGGCCCCGGCCACGGGCGGTTCGATCAGTGAAGTCCACCCCGAGATCACGACCGATGCCGTCGCCGAGGCCTTCGCCTCCTACTATTCCTCTGCCGATCCGCACACGCCCGGTGAGCCCACCGCCGACGAGCTCGCGGCGCTGCCGGAGAAAACCGGCACTCACGTGCTGTGACGCCCTTAGAACTGTGACAATTCCTGCACTGTGACGCTGAAGCGATTGGAGACTGTGACCTCATGAATGTGCGCGAGGCGACGAAGGACGATCTGCCGGACATTCTCCGACTTGTCCATGCTCTGGCCGTGTACGAGAAGGAACCCGACGCGGTCGACGCCACCGAGGACGACTTCGCTGCGGTGATGTTCCCAGACGATGGCTGTCCGAACACCTATGGGCTCGTCGCCGAGGTGGACGGGCAGATCATCGGCATCGCAATCTGGTTCCATTCGTTCTCCACCTGGACTGGAAAGAACGGGATCTGGCTCGAGGATCTGTTCGTCGACCCTGACTATCGCGGCAACGGGGCGGGCAAAGCCCTGCTGGGACGCTTGGCCCAAATCTGCCAGGAACGGGGGCTGACCCGACTCGAGTGGTGCGTGCTCAAGTGGAACGAACCCTCGATCGGATTCTACCGCTCGCTGGGCGCAAAAGCTCAGGACGAGTGGGAGACCTTCCGTCTCGATGGTCAGGCCCTGCACTTGCTCGCCGATGAATCAGCCGTTCACTAGTCGCGAGGCTGACTGGTGTTGAGATGCTGAGTTCGCCGACATCACCAGTGCGATTTGAAGAAGAAGTGGGCCGATCCTCCGTAGAGAAATCGGCCCAGAACTTCCTATCACGACCTCAGGGTGTCTTCGGCTTAGCCGTTGTGGTCTTCTTGGCGGCTGTCGACTTCGTTGCCGTCGTCGACTTGGCCGTCGTGGCTTTCTTGGCTGCCGTCGACTTCGCAGCTGTCTTCGCCGGAGTCTTCTTTGCAGCGGTCGTCTTGGCAGCCGTCGTCTTCTTAGCGGGAGCCTTCTTGGCTGGTGCCTTCTTTGCCGGCGCCTTCTTCTTAGCCGGACCCTTCGCACGCTTTTCCGCCAGGAGCTCGGCGGCACGGCCGATGTTCATCGACTCGACCGTATCGTCCTTGCGCAGAGTTGCATTGAACTCACCGTCAGTGACGTAGGGGCCGAAGCGACCGTCCTTGACCACGACCGGCTTCTTCGAGATGGGATCCTCGCCCAGTTCCTTCAATGGTGCTGCGGCTTGACGGCCACCGCGCTGCTTCGGCTGGGCGTAGATCTTCAGTGCCTCGTCCAAGGTGATGTTGAAGATCTGCTCTTCGTCGGTCAGCGACCGTGAGTCCGTGCCCTTCTTCAGGTACGGACCGTAGCGCCCGTTCTGGGCGGTGATGTCGGTGCCCTCTTCGTCCTGGCCGACGACCCTGGGAAGACTGAGCAGGGTCAGTGCCGTCCCAAGGTCGATCGAGTTCAGGTCCATGGACTTGAACAGTGAGCCGGTGCGCGGTTTCGGCTTCTTCGCTCCGCGTTTGGGCTTCTCTTCGGGCTCGGGAAGAATCTCGGAGACATAGGGGCCGAAGCGCCCGTTCTTCGCCACGATCGTGTGTCCGGTCTCCGGATCGACACCGAGTTCACGGTCGCCATCACCCTGCGATTCGATGAGTTCGGCGGCCTTGGCTGCGGTCAGCTCGTCCGGGGCCAGATCTTCTGGCACGGACACGCGCTTCGGATCCGCGCCCTCTTCGGAGGCCGGGACCTCGAGGTAGGGGCCATAGCGACCTACGCGCAGATTCACGCCTTCGCTGATGACGACGGTGTTGACCTCGCGGGCGTCGATGTCACCGAGGTCGTCGACGACTTCCTTGAGTCCTTCGCGATCCTGGGACTTGTCACCGAAGTAGAAGCGGGCCAACCACGCTTTGCGGTCTTCCTCGCCCATGGCGATCCGGTCGAGTTCGGATTCCAAGTCGGCGGTGAACGCGTAGTCGACAAGCCGAGTGAAGTGCTCTTCAAGGAGGCGCACGACGGAGAAAGCCAACCAGCTGGGCACCAGGGCGTTGCCGCGGGAGGTGACATATCCGCGGTCCTGGATGACGGAGATCGTGGCAGCATACGTCGAAGGTCGGCCGATGCCGAGCTCTTCGAGCTGCTTGACCAGGCTGGCTTCCGTGAAGCGTGGCGGTGGAGCCGTCGTGTGTCCGTCGGCTTCGGCCTTGACCACGGACAGGGCCTGACCTTCTTCGACCTGCGGAAGACGGGATTCGCCGGACTTCGTGTCGTAGCGTCCGGCGTCGGTGCCCTCCTCATAGGCTGCGAGGAATCCGCGGAAGGTGATGACGGTGCCGCTGGCGCTGAAGCCCGCATCATGGCCGTCAGCAAGGTCGGCGCGGACCTTGATAGTTGCGGTCTTGCCCTTGGCATCGGCCATCTGGCTGGCGACGGTGCGCTTCCAGATCAGGTCGTAGAGACGGAACTCTTCGCCGCTGAGCGACTTCGAGACCTGGGCTGGGGTGCGGAAGGAGTCGCCCGAGGGACGGATCGCCTCGTGGGCCTCCTGCGCCGACTTCTGTTTACCCGAGTAGGTACGCGGTGACTGCGGGACGAATTCGGGACCGTAGAGTTCAGTCACCTGTTTCCGTGCCGCGGAGATCGCTTGGCCCGACAATGCAGAGGAGTCGGTACGCATGTAGGTGATGTAACCGTGCTCGTACAGCGACTGGGCGGTGCGCATGGCCTGACGAGCACTCATGCGCAGCTTGCGGCCGGCTTCCTGCTGCAGGGTCGAGGTCGTAAACGGTGCCGCAGGCTTGCGCGAATACGGCTTCGACTCGACGGCAGTGACCGTCAGCGCGTCCTTCGCGGTGCCGTTGAGCTCCGTGGCCAGCGCTTCGGCCCTGGTCTGGTCGACGACGGTGGCCGATGAGTTCTTCAGCTCACCCTTGTCATTGAAATCTCGGCCTGAGGCCACGCGAGCACCGTCGAGGGTCGAAAGGTTCGCGGCGAACGGGCTGGTGCCGTCGGGCAGCCCCAGGTCGACATCAAGGTCCCAGTAATCGGCGGAGACGAAGGCCATGCGTTCGCGCTCACGTTCGACGACGAGACGGGTTGCCACCGACTGAACACGACCGGCGGAGAGTCCGGCGCGAATCTTGCGCCACAGGACGGGCGAGATCTCGTAGCCGTAGAGGCGGTCGAGGATGCGGCGAGTCTCCTGTGCATCGACGAGAGCGGTGTCGATCTCACGGGTGTTCGCCAGAGCCCGCTCGATGGCCTCGGGGGTGATCTCGTGGAAGACCATGCGCTTGACGGGGATCTTCGGCTTGAGGACCTCGAGAAGGTGCCAGGCGATGGCCTCACCTTCGCGGTCCTCATCTGTTGCGAGATAGAGTTCGTCGGCGTCCTTGAGGAGGCGCTTGAGTTCGGTGACCTTCTTCTTCTTACCCGGGTCGACGCGGTAGTAGGGATCGAAGTTGTTGTCGACGTCGACAGCGAACTTTCCGTACGGTCCCTTCTTCATGTCTGCCGGGAGTTCGGACGGGGTGGGAAGGTCGCGGATGTGGCCGACCGACGCTTCAACGTCGTAACCCTCTCCGAGGTACCCAACGATCGTTCGCGCCTTCGTCGGGGACTCGACGATGACGAGACGGCGGGGCTGCTTCTCGGTTGTGGTCACGCTTTCACATTCCTCTCACGGCGCCGGTTGATCGAATAAACGGACGATCCGGCCCAATGTAACACTGATGATCGTGCCCGACCTGCATCGGGTTGATGCAGTGAACGTCAACGGCAACGGTTTTCGATACTACCGTTATTCCTGCTTCCCCTCGTTCACAGGCAACAGCGCACCGGCGATGACGAGTTGTCTCACCTGAGCGATGAGCTGGTCTTCGAGTGCGGTCGGATTGACGTCGAGCAGCTGTGCAAGAGCCGCCGCTGTCTGCCGCAGAGTCAAGCTTCCGTCAGCGACCGAGACGAATCCGGCCAGGGCTGTGTCAAGGTCGAAGACCTGTCCGAATCCGACGCCCTGCTCCAGAGTAATCGAGCTCGGGTCTGATTCTCCGGGCATATGGTGGCGGTGCTCGACGAGGTCCGGGGAGCGGGTGAATATGGTGTTCGCGATCTCTTCGGCGCCGGCAGTCGCCAACCACGACCGCAACGCGAACGTGGTCGCGATGAATTGTCCGAGTCCATGCGGATTGTTCGCTATCGCCGAGGTCGTCCTGACCCTGGCCTTGAACACGGAGGACGGCTGTTCGCCGTTGCCGGCAATCGTGTGGTCGGCAATTGTTGGGACATCGTTATCTGTGTCCAAGGTGTGCTCTGCTCTGTGCATGATGACGTATCCGAAGACGACCTCGGTCACATCACGTGTGTCGAAGTCCTCAATCCAGGCTGCAGTTGCCGCGTTCCAGTCCTCGCTGGCACGAGGGATGCCTCCGTCTCTGATCCATGTCTCGGCATAGGCGATGGGGTCGAGGCCCTCACGTTCGATGACGAGCACCGAGGTCTCCGGGTCCGTGACCCAGGCCTCCGGCCCTGCATCCACCGCCGAGGTGGTCTCCCAGTTCCCGAGGCAGACGGACCGTCCACCCGGGTGCAGGTGGTCGGGAATCGTGGTGAACAGGGACCGAACAAGCCGGTCGCCGGCCATCCCGCCGTCCCTGTATTCGAAGTTGGCCACAGTCGTGCGCGGGGTGATGACAAAGGGTGGGTTGGACACGAGCAGATCGACTGGTTCGCTGAGCGGTTCGAGCATGGATCCTGCCCTGAGTTCGATGTTGTCCACGCCATTGAGTCCGGCGCTGAGCCCTGTCAGGTGCAGAGCGCGCTCGGAGATGTCGGTGGCGATGACGCGGTCGCTGTGCCGGGCCAACAGCAGAGCCTGGATCCCACACCCGGTGCCGATGTCTGCGGAGATGGAGACATGCTCACGCGGCGTCAGTGCCACGAGCGTGCGTCCGGCCCCGCCGAGTCCGAGCACGAAGTCGCCGTCGAGAACATCGGGATTGATGAGAGTTCCATGGTCGCTGACGAGATAGAGGTTTTCGTCGCCGGGGCGGAACCCGCGTGGAACCCCGACCGGCAGATCATAGGGAGTGACCGCAAACGGAGCGGACACGTGTCCCGGTTCCCCCACCTCGGCGTTCGAAGTCCCGGCACCATTGTCTGTCGTGCTACGACTGCTGGTCACGAGCAGTCCGCCGTCGACTGCGATATCGAACGCGTCGTCACCGAGGGCTGCACGAGCAGTTTCGGTGCTGACCTCGCGATGGAAGTGGAAGAGCATGGCCAGCGTCGCCAGGTGCTCGTCGAACCGTTGTGGAGCGTCACCCGGCTCCTGTGCGTCCGTCTGTGGCTGTGTCTGAGCGGATTCGAGCACCGTCTGACAGAAATGGATCGCGGGCGCCGCGTTGTTGCGCACCAGCGCGGAGGCGATGGGTCCACCCCAGAACTGTCGGAGCCGTGGCTCGGTGTATCCGGCCCGGTAGAGTCGGTCTGCCACGAGGGTCATGTCTTGTTCAATCACACACAAATCCTAGCGACTGCATCCCGACGACTCTGACTGCGCCATAATTGGGGCCATGGCCTCTTCTGCTCTTCTCGACATCGTCACCGGATTCGGTGCCAGGGATGAACGGATCGTCCACGTGCGCGATATTCCACAGCGGTTCGAACATGAGTCGGACTGGCCGGAGTGGATAGATCAGGAGCTCAAACACGCCTGTCATGCCATCGGCGTCGATCAGCTGTGGGACCATCAGCGTGAGGCAGCACAGGCGGCGAGGGACGGTTCCGACGTCGTCATCGCCACTCCGACTGCTTCGGGGAAGTCCTTGGGGTTCTGGCTGCCGGTCCTCGAATCAATTCAGAGCACACGTGCGAAGCTGCGCACCTCTTCGGCGATCTACATCGCACCGACCAAGGCTTTGGCCGCTGATCAGTTGGCGAATCTGGAGAAGCTCATCGTCCAGGGCATGCGGCCTGCGACCTACGACGGGGACACCTCCCAAGCGTCGAAGGACTGGGCCAGACGGCATGCGAACATCATCTTCACCAACCCGGACATGCTCCACCGCGGGATCCTGCCGCAGCACGAACGGTTCGCTCGGCTATTCAAGTCGCTGCGCTTCATCGTCATCGACGAGGCCCATCGCTACCGGGGAGTCTTCGGCTCCCACGTGGCACTGATCCTCCGTCGCCTGCTGCGCATCGCCGCGCATTATGGGGCTCACCCTGTGGTCATCGGAGCGTCGGCGACGATGGCGAACCCGGATGAGGCGTTCTCCAAGCTCACGGGACGCGAAGTGCACGCGGTGAGCCAGGATTCGTCTCCCCGCGCCTCGGGCAGCTTCGCTCTCTGGGAGCCACCGGTCTCACCCGGCGGCGAGCGCCGCAGCGGCCTTGTCGAAGCGGCAGATATCCTCACCGACGCAATGTGCGCGGGCTATCGTTCGATTGCGTTCATCGCCTCCCGCCGCGGCACAGAAGCATTGGCGTCGACCGTGCGTGACCAGGTCGGTCAGGTCGACGACTCGTTGAGGGACAAGGTCGCGGCCTATCGCGGCGGTTACCTTGCCGAGGAGCGCAGACTCCTCGAGTCGGCACTGCGATCAGGACGCCTATTGGCAGTGGCATCGACGAATGCCCTTGAGCTCGGGATCGATATCTCGGGCCTCGACCTCGTCATCATCTCCGGGTGGCCCGGAACCCTGGCATCACTGTGGCAGCAGGCCGGTCGTGCGGGACGTGCAGGACAGCGGTGGATGGCCGTCTTCATCGCCCGTGATGACCCGCTGGACACCTATGTCGTGAACCATCCCGAGGTCATCTTCGATGCTCCCGTCGATGCTGGTGTCATCCATCCCGGCAATCCGCATGTTCTGGGCGGGCACCTGTGTGCCGCAGCCGCCGAGGTGCCGCTGACGAAGTCGGACCTCGTTCACTTCCCCGACAACTCCGCCGAGGTGCTCGCTGACCTGGTCGAACGAAAGCTCCTGCGCGCACGACCCACCGGGTGGTTCTGGGCGAAGGACTCGTCGGCGGCGGACATGTCCGACATCCGTGGCAGCGGGGGTGGACAATTCCGTCTCGTCGAGGCCAGCACGGGTGCGCTGTTGGGCACCGTCGACGAGTCCGGTGCTTTCACTGGAGCTCATCCCGGTGCGGTCTATACGCATCAGGGCGCCGACTTCATGGTCCTCGACCTTGATCTCGAGGATCATGTGGCGCTGGTCGAACGTGCCGAGGTCGACTACACGACGCAGGCCCGGTCCCAGACCGAGATCGACATTGTCGACACCGATCAGCAGCGGACTCTCTCCTCCGGTGTGTCCGTGCACAGCGGAACGGTCGATGTGAAGGACCATGTCATCGCCTACCGGATGCGGGCCAAGCGCGGTGGGGCGATCATCGCCGAACACGAGCTCGATCTGCCCGAACGCACTCTGCAGACCAAAGCCGTGTGGTGGACGATTCCGCAGACGCTGTTGGACGAAGCCGAGATCGTCCATGCCGACCTGCCCGGTGCCGTCCACGCAGCCGAGCATGCCTCGATCGGTCTTCTGCCGCTGTTCGCCGGCTGCGACCGGTGGGACATCGGCGGCGTCTCCACCGCCCTGCACGCTGACACCGGCATGGCCACGGTCTTCGTCTACGACGGACTCGCCGGTGGGGCCGGGTTCGCCGAGCGCGGCTACGAGGTCATCAAAGGATGGCTGGCAGCGACACGTGATGCGATCGCCGCGTGCGAATGCGTAGACGGCTGCCCTTCGTGCGTGCAGTCACCAAAATGCGGCAACGGCAATGAACCGTTGGAGAAGGATGCGGCTCTGCGGTTGCTGCGCACCGTCCTGGACTGACAATCTCCGTCGATTCTGACCACTCCGTCTATTTCCCGGCCACGGCCTTTTCCTTCACCTTCGGCAGCGGGCCGGGGATGTCGACCTCGACTTGAACATATGCGCTCTGCTCCGACATTGAGGCTCGGCAGTCATTGACGACTGCGCCGTTGCGCTTCGCGACCTCCTTGGCAATGTCACAGGGATCGCCGGTGGCGAGTCCGCGAACGGCGTCGGCTGCCGCGAGCACCGAAAGGTCGGCGGCACTCTGCGCTGTGCTGTGGGCTGCGAAAGCTTGACTGAGGCCGCCGACAGCGGTGACGAGGACCAGGATCATCGAGCACAGCCCGACCACGATGGTCGTCACGGCAGTCTGCCTGAATGGGGCTGGCCCAGGGCCTCGCCGGCAGTGGAGCGACTTCCCTCTGTTCGCGCCGTCGCTGCTGCTTCGACTTCGCTGAGGAAGATGATCGCTGCGGGGAGTTCGATGGTGACGGTCACCGTCGAATATCCTCCCTCGGAGCGGACCAACACCTCGGACGCATTTCCAGCGTGCTTCTTGGCTTCGGTGACGACCGCTGCCTGAGGTTCACCGCGGGCGATCTCTCGGGCGGCAGATCGGGCTGCGTCGAAGGCTCTCAACTGGGAGAAGCCGACGGCGGCTGCCCCTGTGACTACGATGATGAGAAGCACGATGGCGGGCATGACCACAGCGAATTCGGCGGTGGCCGTTCCCGCATCCCGGTGCTGCTTCTGTCTCCGTGGGTCACAGGAGCATCCGATCGCCATGTCAGGCTCCGAGCCCGAGGGCGGTCTGGATGACGCCGGTGACGAGTTCTTTGATCGGTTCCGATTTCAGGATGACGACCAGAAGCGCCGCGAATCCGCAGGCAGCAAGGGTGGTGATCGCATATTCTGCGGTCGTTGCCCCCGCGTCGGGACCCCAGGGTTCTGGAGTGCCATCCTCTCCCCGGAATTCTTCACCGTCGTTGGCACCTGCAGCAGCATCCGCATCGGTGCCGGTGCCGGTGTTCGACCAGGCGCCGGTGCCGTAGTACGGGCCTGTTCCGGCCCAATCGACATCGCTGATATCAACGCTTCGCGCCTGACCCCATTGCGGGTAGGGTGGCCCGTCACAGTCAGTCTGCTTTGTCTCTATGCTCATAGTCTCCTCCTCGTTGAAGCCCTCTTTCGCGGTCTGCGATGAGAGTTTCAGTGTTGGATGAGACGAGGATTCACGTCCAGAGTTCACAATCAGGCTGTGGAAACAGGTTCAGCGTCCACAGCCGAAACGCACACGAGTCGAGGCCGATTCCACAGGTTGAAGCACACGAGTCAGCCCCGGCCGGCCCACTCCTCTTTGAGTATTGCCATGAGGACCTCGTCGTGACGACGACCGTTGAAGAATACAGCCTCACGGCGACGTCCCTCTTCGACGAATCCGGCCTTCGTGTACGAAGCGATGCCGCGGGTGTTGAACGCCCATGTCTGCAGCTCGATACGATTGAGTCCCAGCTGCAGGAAGCCGTATTTGATACCCAGACGCACGGCATCGGAGCCATAGCCGCGACCGTGGAACTCGGGCCCGAGGACGATGGCCAAGGTGGCGGACTGATTGATCGAATTCCGACCGAAGAGTGTCACGTGACCGACGAATTCCTCGGTCTCGAGCAGCTCGATGCTGAACCCGACCGCATCGGTGTCCTTGTTCGCGCTCCACAGTGCGAACTGTTCGGACACCCCGCCCTCGGGACGCGGCAGCACCGTGTGGTTCTGCAGGACCACGATCGAGGGATCAAACCACCACTGTTCGAGGTAGGGCAGATCCTCCTGCTGCAGCGGACGAAGCCTGACGTGCCGACCCGTGAAGAGCTTGTCGGCGTATTCTTCGGCTTGTTCGACGTTGGACAGTTGATTGAAGGGCGTAACCGGTGCCATCCCCCGACCTTACCAAGGCCAGCTGAACGGTCGGTCGACAATCACTCACGACAGTCAGTAAGCGTGGTCGACCCATGGGTCAGAGGTGCTGTCAGAAGAAGACAGTTCTCAGGTCCGACAGCAGCGAAATGACCACGGGGACGACCGAGAGCAGCAGAAAGGCTGGGAGGATGCAGACCCCGAGCGGTACCACGAGTCTGACGCCCAGAGCGGCCGCCGCCTCCTGCCTGCGCCTGCGGGACGAGTCCCGCAGCTCCTTCGCCACGGACTCGATGAGTGGTGCGGGTCCGACGCCTGTGTGTTCGGAGAATTCGAAGACTTCCAGGACCGGGGTGAGTCGATCATCGTCGGACAGGTCCTGGCCCCCGATCGTCATGGACCGCGAGATTCGCCCAAGCCCAGACCTGTCGCCTGTCGCCTCGGCGGTCAATGCCAGAGCAACCGGGATCGGCAGGCCGGAGGTGAGGCAGATTGCCACGAGATCGAGGTCGAAGGCGAGCAGGTCATCGACCACCCGAGACTGGTCCTTCGAGTCCAGCAGCGAATCCCGCGGGGACGCCTCGACACCGCTTTGCCATCGTTCGCTCCGACCGTTCAGCAGGCGTCGCAGCCGCCCGTCGGATCTGCCCGACCACAACAGGACTCCCATCGCGATGAACACTCCCATCAGGACTGTGGTCATATCGATCAGCGCTCCGCCCGAGCCATCATTCGTCGCATCCACCAGCGCCCGACGAGATAGAGAGCGAGACCGCCGCCGATGCTCAGCCGGCCAGGAAGTCCTGAGATCAATTCACCGGGTTGGACGCCGATGAGCAACCCGAGACCGACCCCGATCAACGGCAGCCAACTGAGGACTCGGACTGTCGCTCGAGGCCCGGCCATCGCTATACGTCTCTCCCGATCAGCATCGAGGGCACTGCGCTGTGCCTTGGCATAGCGGAGAATCATGTCGGCCGCGGGTGCACCGGAACGCTCCGACACGGTCCACACCGATGACATTCCGGCGAACACTTCGGCGGCAGCAGGTGACAATGCTGCACCCCTTGTGGCAATGGCTCGTCCAGGTTCCTCGCCCAAGGAGATCGCACGAGAGATCGGTGCCAATTGCGCGTTCTGCCGACTCAGGGTCGCCATCACTGCCTGCGGAGTCATTCCCACCTTGAGCAGATGCGCACAGTTCTCCACGGCCGCGATGGCCCACAACTTGTCGTGTTCGGGTTCATCTTTGGTCTGTCGTCCACCTCGGCGAGAGTCGTCCCTGAACGTTCGAGTGCGGAGCAGATCCTGCAGTCGCGATGCCGGGTCAAGCGGTGCGCTGAAGATGATGCTCACGGCCACCAGCACGGCGATGGCGGTGATCATCAGGCAGCCTTCTGCTCGAGCACTGCTTCGAATCGGCTCAGGGCTCGACGGTTGAAGGTGCCCTCGGACAGTGGGGCTGGTCGGCCCCAGACGGGTTCCATTGTCACTCCGCTGCTGCTCTCCCGGGTGGGAATGGCCAGTTCTGTGATTCCTCGGTCGGCTCCAATCCGGCGCAGGTGGATGACGAGGTCGATTGCCGTTGAGAACTGGGAGAACACGGCCTGTGGGCTCATGTTCGCCAATGCACCCAGTGCTGCCAGGCGGCTGGGAACGGCTTCGGCTGTGTTCGCGTGGATCGTGGCGCTGCCGCCCTCGTGGCCGGTGTTCAGCGCGGTGAGCATGTCCCTCACCTCGGCGCCTCGACACTCTCCGACGACGAGGCGATCGGGCCGCATCCGAAGGGCGTTTCGAACGAGGTCCGTCAGCGTCACTTCACCGCCGCCCTCGACATTGGCCTGACGTGCGGCGAGCTGGACCACGTGGGAGTGTCCGACGATGAGCTCTCGGGAGTCCTCGACGATGACGATGCGGTGCTCTGTATCGACAAGGCCCAGAAGCGCGCCGAGGAGGACCGTCTTTCCGGTTCCGGTGCCGCCGGAGATGAGGATGTTGGCTCGGGATCGGACCGCCGAGATGAGAAGTTCGTGCACTTCTTCGGGGATGAATCCGCCGGTGAGCAGCTGGTCGAAGGTGAAGCCGGCGTGCCGAGGAACTCGGAAGGAGATCGTCGTGTGCTCACCGGAGATCGGTGGAACGATCGCATTCATACGTACCCCGTCGGGCAGCCTGACGTCGACGAACGGACTCGAATCATCGAGACGGCGGCCGCCCAGAGCCGCCAAGCGCACAGCCAAAGACCGCACCTCGTCCTCAGAACCCAAGGACAGGTCGAGAAGGTGGGGCCCCGTTCCGGTGTCGGCGAAGATCTCACGTGGTCCGTTGACGAACACATCGGTGGTGTCAGCGACTTCGAGCACTGATTGGAGGGGGCCTGCTCCGGAGAGCTGCGCGGACAATCGGTTCACGAGTTCGAGGAGAGCGCTGGAACCGAGCACCCGCCCGGTGCGTTGAACCGCCTCGGCGACGGCAGCTGTGGTCACCGGCCCCGGATTGTCGAGCAGGGTCTTGCGGACCTCTGCCACGAGTGAGGCGTCGAGCCATTCGCTCATTCCACCCACTCCCCCAGAAGCCGGTCGACGAGCTTTCCCAGTCGTGCCCCGCCGGGGATGCCCTCGCCCCGGTCGACGGCGGCGGACAGGCCACGATCGTCACGGATGCTGCCGGCGAGGTCGAGTCCGATGGATTCGGCGAGGAGCTCGGCGTCAAGACCTCCGGCGCCGGTGTCGCGAACGACAAGACGGACGTCGGGATGGGACTGGGACAGGCGTTTGGCGACTTGAGACGCTGCGACTGCGGACCGGACCCGTGCCGGGGAGACGAGCAGGACGTGATGGCAGCGACGAGTCCACTGTGGTGGGGCGTGGCGAGGCAAGTCGACGATGACGAGTTCGAACGCCTGTCCGGCAGCTGCCAGGAAGTCGTCGAATACGTCCGGGTCGAGGTCAAGGATGTCGTCGCGGCCCCACGACAGGATGGCCAGACCGTCGTGGCGGGGCAGCGCCTGACTCAGCGTCGAGGGTCGAAGCTGTCCCCGTGATGCGCTGAGATCGGCCCAACGCGGGCCCGGAACCTGTTCCGCCCCGAGCACCAGATCGAGTCCACCGCCCAGTGGATCGGCGTCGACGAGGACCGTGCTCACATCCGGTCCGGCACGGCGGGCGAGAGCACAGGCAAGCACTGAGGCGCCCGCTCCTCCACACCCGGCGACGACACCGACAGTGACGCCGGGGGCCACCGGCGGTTCGACGGCTGCGATCATGCGTCCGCTCAGCCACTCCGCGGCCGAGGGCAGAACCGCCAACTGTTCGACGCCGAGGTGGGCCGCTCGTTTCCACGCCGAGCTGGGTTCGTCCCCGTCGAGGACGACGAGGATGCGGTTCGCATGGTCAGTGGCCGGAGCTTCACGAACATCCTCGCCGAGGAGAATGAGGGAGGCGTTCTGCCAGCCGCCAGAGTCCGGAGGCAGGACCTTGAGTGAAATGCCGATGCTTTCGGCGACTCGTGCGCATTCGTCGGTGATGGCGCCGAGGTCGGTGATGAGTGCTACCTGCATGGAGTCAGCGTGGACCGCAGCAGGTCCTGACGACAGGTCCACACGATGGGCTGTGGACAAAAGACGGAAGGGGGGGGGGGG
>NZ_JBHFIH010000019.1:149642-155492 GCF_057334195.1 Brevibacterium sp. AGC70
CTCAAGTCACAGCCCCCGCCCCATCTCAGTCGACGTGAGCATCTCGCATGGTCAGAACCCTCTCGGGCACAGTCTGACAGCATCTGCCCAGGTGGTCAGACGAGGTGTGCTCGGACCGTCGTCCACAGCCCGAGCACACGAGTCGACCGTTTTGGTCTCAGCCCCGCTGGACACCTTCGGTGTTGCGCAGGAGTCCTTCGCGACCATCTGAATCGCGAACCTTGAACCACGAACCGTTGTCCTCGAGACCGAGGAACCAGTCTCCGGGGTAGATCGTGAACACCGGCATTCCGGTGGTCGCGTCCACGGCTTCGCGCGGTTCGGGAACGGCGAACCAGAACGCCTGGATCACGTTCTGGCCAGCGCCCTGATCGGACTCGTCCTGGTCGGCATCGTTCTGGCCATGACCCGAGCGGTCCTCACGATCGTCCAGACCCGTGGCCGGTTGAACTGCGCTTTGGACGACAGTTTCCTCTTCGTCGATAGCGAAGGAGTTCGACGAGCCGGTCGCTGCTCCGAACTGTGGAGCCGAAGGCGCGTCCCCGGCGTTATCTCCGCCGCGTCTTCTCGCCTCTCCGGTGTCCGAGCCGTTGTTGCCGTGTGCGTTGTTGCCATAGTCGGCCACCGGCACATACTGCGTCGGTTCGTCAGCTTCCGGGTGGGTGGTACGTTCCGCAGCCGATTCCGCACCACCAGTCGCACCTGTTGCAGCAGCGCCGGCAGCACCATCTGCGGGGGAACCGCTGACGACGGTGGCATCGTCGTCCGAAGCCCCTGTGCGCGGCTTCTCGGTGCCAGCCTCGCTTCCACGGGCCTCGTCGGCGGTCGTGCTTCTCTCGCTGCGTCCGGCGTTCGCCGAAGCGGTTGAGTCAGCTGATTCGCCCGAGATGGCCGAAGTGGTTGAGTCAGTTGAGTCGTCTTCCGGCTTCAGCGCAACCCCTTCGGAGGCACGAACGTTGGTGTCCGATTCGTGAGCGTTGACCTTCGAGGCGAACGAGCTGCTCTCCGCAGGAGACGCGGAGTCCCCCCTGTCGCTGACCGCTTCACGATCGGCGGTTTCGGTCCGGTCGGGGCCACCTTCTGAACGCTCGGCCTGACCATCGGCCCGTCCCTCAGCTGTTTCGGATTCACCAACCGAATTGGGCGCGGCATGGCGTCCGCGACGTCGTTCTGATTCCGACTTCGATTCAGATTCCGAGCTCGCTGAGGCTGCTCCGGCGACAGCGGCACCGACTCCGAGTGCGCCCGCGCCTGCGACGGCAGCGGTCGTGCCCGCTCCCGACGAGTCGTGGTCGGCGCTGTCGGATTTCGACTCGGTGGTGCCCCGGCTGTCCGCGCCGGAGCCTCTCTCGTCACGGGAGTCGCTTCGTTCGTTAGAGTCGCCGGTGCTTGAGCCGTCTGCAGGCACGGGAGCCTGAACTGCTGTTTCGCCGTCGTTGCTCCACGGCGATTCCTCACGCTGAGCACCGAACCCGAAGGTCTGCGTCGGTTCGCTCTGCGTGTGCTGGGGATCCTGTGAGTCTTGGGCCCCCAGGTAGGTCTGGCCTGACCCTGTACTCTGAACCGCCTGGTCCGCCGAGCCATCGGCAGCCGTTTCAGAATCGAAAGACGACTCCTGCGCTTGCTGCTCCGGCGGAGCATACGGGCTGTCCTGTTCTGCTCCGATGGGCTGACCGAACTGGTCCTGCCCAACAGGCTGGCCATTCTGTTCTGGCGCAGCGAAGTGGCCTGGCTGGTTTGGCTGGCCGTACTGGCCTGGCTGGCCGTACTGTCCTTGCTGGCTGTTCTGGTCCACTCCACCTGGCTGGCCTGGTCCAGCTTGCTGACCTGGGCCACCGAACTGGCTCTGTCCGCCGAACTGACCCGGTCCACCTTGCTGACCTGGATGTAGGGGTGCCCCTGGCTGACCCTGCGAACCGATCGGCCCGTTGGGCTGACCGCCGTAGGGTGCGCCGAATCCGCCTGGGCCGTTGTGGGCGCCTGGCACGTTCGCCACAGGAGCTGGATGCGGTGCGCGCTTGCTCACGGGGCGTGCCTTCGGATGTGCGGGAACATCATCGCGAACCGCGAATTCCCTGCTGAAGAAGGGAAGCATGGTGAATACGCCCGCGAAGAAGGCGATCAGAGCCGCGAAGAAGGCAAGATACGCACCGACGTGCCAGAACTGGACCGACGTCAGCAGGTGGACGAAGGCAAAGGTGAACGCAGCGCCGGAGAGAACCGAGATCGCCTGATCAAGACTGAGTGAACCGACCTTGAGTCCACCGTTGCCGAATTTGCTGACGAAGACTGCCGCCACAATCAACCAGATTCCGAACACGTCGAATGTCAGGGTGCCCATAGCGTCGATGGTCCAATGCCACAGCGACACCGATACGAACCCATCGCCTTTGAACGGCACGAAGAGGACAACCAGTGAAAGGAGTCCTGCACAGAGCAGGAACAGATCGCGCAAGGTCAGCGGTCCGAGAAGACCCGGGCCGCTGCGCGGACTCTTCTGAGCTGCTGGACCTGCGGAACCGAACTGACCCGGCGCTGACCCCTGAGTGCCGGGAGCGGAACCATAGGGACCCGGTGCCGAACCATAAGGTCCTGGGCCTCCTGGCCCGTAAGGGCCTGGACCAGTGTTCTGCGGACCTGGAGCTGGGCCCGAACCGTATGGTCCCGGCACCGGCACTGAACCATAAGGGCCGGGGCCTGAGTTCTGTGGGCCTGGTCCCGAGCCATAGGGACCGGGCCCTCCCGAGCCATAGGGACCCGGTCCACCCGAGCCGGCAGGACCGCCGCCGTACCCACCGGGCCCGGAGGACTGAGATTCAGGTCCTGCACCGAAGGCAGGTCCCGATCCATGTGCCGCCCCTTGGCCGAACTGTGGTTGGCTGTTCGGCCCGGGGTTCTGCGCGTGCGGATCATGCCACTGCTGTGGTCCTGATCCAGTGGGGTGCTGCGGCGAACTCATCGATTGCTCCAGTCGCTCTTGGGGACAGGGTCGTCAAACTTCATGTGTCTGTCTGGTTTCCATCCTGACAGACTCCTACCCCATCCTTGCAGAACAGGAACCCCTGCGCACTCCTTCTCTGCCGCCTGTCCGGCACAGTCGAATCTCCGCATCCGTCTCCCCGGGTACCGCTCGGCGCCAGAAGTGTGTCATATAGCACAGCCTCTGAGTGATTGCTACCCCCGGACACCACCGTTCATCGCACGGACGACGGTGCCCCTGGGCCCCGCCTCGGGTATACAGTGCAACTAGAATTTTCGATCCATCAAAGAAGCCGGAGGGAAAAATGACCGACAGCACAGCAGAATCCGAAACTTTTGCCCCACCTGAAGAGTTCGTTGCTGCCGCCAATGTCAAGGCCGACGAATACGAGCGTGCCGATGCCGACTACCTGAGCTTCTGGGCCGAGCAGTCTCGTGACCTCGTCGACTGGAATGAGGACTTCGGAGAAGTACTCGACTGGACCAACCCGCCATTCGCGAAGTGGTTCATCGGCGGCAGAATCAACGTGGCCTACAACTGCCTCGATCGCCATGTCATCGCCGGCAACGGTGAGCGCATCGCCATCAACTTCGAAGGGGAACCCGGCGACTCCCGCTCCTTCACCTACGCGGAGCTGCTCGCCGAAGTGTCCAAGGCAGCCAACACTCTCGCCGACCTCGGGATCAAAGCCGGAGATCGTGTGGCCATCTACCTGCCTATGATTCCCGAAGCGATGATCTCCATGTTGGCCTGTGCCCGCCTCGGCGCCGCCCATTCAGTGGTCTTCGGCGGCTTCTCCGCTGATGCGCTGCGCTCACGCATCATCGATGCCGAAGCACGTGTGGTCATCACCGCCGACGGCAGCTACCGTCGTGCCAAGGCCACCAGCCTCAAACCGGCAGTGGACGACGCCCTGTCACACGGTGACACCCCCGTCGAGACTGTTCTCGTGGTGCGCCGCACGGGTCAGGACGTCGAGATGGTCGAAAGTCGGGACCAGTGGTGGCACGAGACGGTGGAAACCGCGAGTCCTGTGCACGAGTGCGAATTCTTCGACTCCGAGAACCCGCTGTTCATCCTCTACACCTCCGGAACCACAGGTAAGCCGAAGGGCATCCTGCACACTTCGGGCGGCTACCTCACCCAGGTTCTGTACTCGATGAAGGCTGTCTTCGACATCAAGCCCGAATCCGATGTGTTCTGGTGCACCGCCGACGTCGGCTGGGTCACCGGACACTCATATGTCACCTACGGACCGTTGGCAGCCGGCGCCACCCAGATCGTCTACGAGGGCACTCCTGACACGCCCCACCAGGGACGCTGGTGGGAGATCATCGAGAAGTACAAGGCAACGATCCTCTATGCCGCTCCAACTGCGATCCGCACATGCATGAAGTGGGGTGAGGAGATTCCAGCGAAGTACGATCTCTCCAGCCTGCGTCTTCTCGGCAGCGTCGGCGAACCGATCAATCCTGAGGCTTGGCGCTGGTACCACCGCGTCATCGGCGGTGAGCGCTGCCCGATCGTCGACACCTGGTGGCAGACGGAGACGGGCTCGCACATGATCGCTCCGCTTCCCGGCGTGATGTCGACGAAGCCAGGCTCTTCGCAGCGTCCTATCCCGGGCATCTCCGTCGATGTTGTCGACGATGAGGGCAACAGCCCAGCTGGTCCGGAGGGTGGGCTCCTCGTCATCCGCCAGCCATGGCCGTCGATGCTGCGCGGTATTTGGAAAGATCCCGAGCGTTTCAAAGAGACCTACTGGTCACGGTTCGAGAACACCTATTTCGCGGGCGATGGCGCCAGGCGCGATGAGGACGGGGACATCTGGTTCCTCGGCCGTGTCGATGACGTGATGAACGTATCCGGGCACCGTCTGTCGACGGCCGAGATCGAGTCATCCTTGGTTGCTCACCCCTATGTCGCCGAGGCGGCGGTGGTCGGAGCAGCGGACGATACGTCCGGTCAGGCCGTCGTTGCCTTCGTCATCGTGGGCAACGATGTCGAGGGCTCCCCAGAGATCTCCGAAGAGCTGCGTCAACATGTCGGAAAGGACATCGGGCCGATCGCGAAGCCGAAGAAGGTCCATATCGTATCCGAACTGCCGAAGACCCGCTCCGGCAAGATCATGCGCCGCCTGCTCAAGGATGTCGCCGAACACCGCAAGGTGGGAGACTCCTCGACCCTGGCCGACTCATCGGTCATGGACCTGATCGAAGAATCGGTGGCGAAGAACTGACCGTGCCCTGAGACGAACCCGCCGGTGAGAACGGATGATCGCACAGAGCCGTTCCGTATTCATCCGGCGGGTTTTTCTCGTTTTACTGGCCGCATTTCTTTGGTCACCACGCGCGTTCAGACTACTCTTAAGAAAGATTGTCCAAGTTTTTGTCGATAGGAGCACTCATGGCTGAGAGGTCGATCAGCGAACTGATCAAAGGCATCGGCGACGATTCCAAAGCGATCGCCGAGGAAGAAATTGCGCTGGCCAAGGCTGAAGCCACAGCCGGTGCGAAGAACTTGGGCATCGGCTCGGCACTTGCCGTCGTCGCCCTGTTCTTCCTGTTCTTGTCATCGTTCATGGTGATTTTCGCCGGGGCCGCCGCATTCCACGAGGGCCTGGGATGGCCATGGTGGGGCAGCTTCCTCATTGTCTTCGGCATCCTTGCGGTGCTCGCCATCATCCTCGTGCTGATTGCTCTGCCGTTGTTCAAGAAGGGCAACCCGGTTCCGGGTACGGCGATCGGTTCGGCCAAGTCGTTGCTCGCGTCGGTCAAGCGTGCGGTGAAGAATCCCTCCGGACCGCGATACTGACAGATCTCGCAACTGAGAACTGCGGAATAGTTCCACACTCGGTGGGGGGGGGGGGG
>NZ_JBHFIH010000019.1:155532-192664 GCF_057334195.1 Brevibacterium sp. AGC70
CCCCCCCCCCCCCCCCCCCCCCCCCCCCCCCACCGCTGCATTCACGCCCGGGGCCAATCACCCTCGACCGCTTCACCACTGGTCTCAACGCCTTTTGGCAATCCGCTCCTTCGCTTCTCTCAAAGTCTGACGCTCCCGCTTACGCGCCTCGGCAAGCACCTTTTGCGCTTGCCTGACGGCTTTCTGTGATTCGCGGTACTTCTTATCGGCCGCAACTTCTGGATCATCGTCGGTCACGACCGACTGCTCGACTCCTGAGGTCTCCTCAACAGGCAACGTCGCCCCAGAAACCGAAGATTCACCTGCCTCCGAGGCGGTCTCCGCAATCATTCCTGCCGCAGCTGAAGGTCCATCGCCTCGCTCGCGGCTGACTCTGTCAATGTATTCGGCCAAGCCATCGAGCCCACACTCGAAACCGAAAGCAAATGGATCAGCTTCGGAGGTGAAGACACCTGCGTCGATGGCACGGCGCAGCGAGGGGTACCCATCATCGGTGATGACAGCATCGAAGAGCTGAGATTCCTGTTGCGCAAGCTCGGAATCATTCAGACCAGTGGCGCGCTTCTGATCCTCGTACCCTGCGAACACGGTGCCCTTCCACCGGGCCGCGCCGGTGACGAAGATCGAGACGGCAATGCGTTCGTCCTGTGTGAGTGGAGTGTCGTGAAGAGCCTCAAGGCTCGCGTCCAACCACGCAGAGCTGTTGGGTGTGATGGGACTGCCCATGATCGACAGCGACAGTAACCACGGCTGCGTCAGGTAGACCTGTGACTGGGCTTCGTAGAGTTCTTCCAGTCGGGTGCGCCAATTCTCCACCCCTTCTGACTCCGGTGGCAGTCCTGTCGCTTCCTCCTGCATGAGAAGCAGCAGATCGTCCTTGGCGCTGACATACCGATAGAGCGACATCGGCGTGTAACCAAGGCGTTTCGCGACCGCCGACATCGACACCGCCTGGATGCCGTCGTGATCGGCGATCTCGATGGCAGCATCGACTATTCGCTCGACACTCATCTCGCGCTTAGGCCCACGCTGTGGTGTTGCGGCCACGCCCCAGGCCAGTGCGATTCCGCGTGGAAGCTGCTCGATCGGGTCTTCTGTACTCATCTGCCCAGCTTATATTGTGTACGGCATATATTGCGTGTTACTGTCATATACAGTTGCGCACGTACACAGTCAGCTCCACTAAGGACCTCCGAGAGGCACAACATGAAACGCACAATGACGTCAGCCGGCCCGGGCGCCGAAGCGACAGATTCCGCAGCGCCCGCCACAGCTATCGAGTTCTCTGATGTTCGCAAAGGCTTCGGCAAGAACCCGGTGCTCCAGGGGCTGGACCTCCAAATCAGCCAGGGTGAAGTCTTCGCCTTGCTTGGCGCGAACGGGGCTGGAAAGACCACATCGATCAACATCCTCACCACTCTGATACGTCCGGATTCGGGCACGGTCCTCGTCGGGGGGATCGATGTGGCCGACGAGCCGAATGAGGCAAAACGGCGTTTCGCTGTCACTGGGCAATCGGCGGCTGTCGACGAATATCTCTCGACACGGGAGAACCTCATCCTGTTAGCACGCCTGTCGGGGCTCTCGCGCCGAGAGGCGAAGGTCAGAGCCTCACGGCTGGCCGAGCGTTTGAGCCTGACCTCATTCATCGATACGAGAGTTGCCGCACTCTCCGGTGGCATGAGGCGCAGGCTCGATCTGGCGCTGAGCCTGGTGGTGCAGGTCGATGTGCTGATCCTTGACGAACCGACAACTGGATTGGACACTCGTTCGCGTCGCGAGCTGTGGGACGAGGTGAAGGAGCTGGCAAAGGGCGGCACGACCGTCTTTCTCACCACTCAGTACCTTGAGGAAGCCGATGCCTTGGCCGATCGAATCGGCCTACTCGATCGCGGTCGTCTGGCTGGGCTGGGCACGCCGACAGAACTCAAGGCGAAGGTCGGTCAGGGAATGGTGGCCGTCCACGACAATCGTGGCACGACCGTCTCACAGTTGCCGACCACCGGAACTGTACGCGATATCTCTTCCGTCTTGGCAACAATCGAGCCAGAGTTCGCCGAGTTCTCGGTCAGCCTCCGCCACCCCAGCCTTGACGACGTCTTCCTCTCGCTCACCGCCCCCGGCCCATCCGCCGAACCTTCACAGACAGGAGAATGATCATGACCGATATTGCAGAAGCGTCACTGACAACGAAGTACCCGTCGCCTGCTCGACGACGAACCCCTCCTCGAGGCATCAATACTGAGTTGGCGCTCATCGGTCGCAGTCTTCGTCATGCCACTCGGGACGTCGAATCCATGCTCATGGCAGTCGCACTGCCGGTGATGCTCATGCTGATGTTCACCTTCGTCTTCGGTGGAGCTATCGACCCGAGCGGAGACTACGTCAACTACATCGTTCCCGGAATCATTCTCACGTGCGCAGGGTTCGGCGCGGCTTCAACGTCACTGTCCGTGGCCAACGACATGACTTCAGGTTTCATCGACCGACTCAGAACCATGCCAGTCCGATCAAGTGGGGTGATCACAGGACATGTGGTGGCGAGCGTGGTGAAGAATCTGCTCGCCACTGGCATCGTCTTCTCAGTAGCAGTGTCGATCGGTTTTCGCCCATCGGCTGACGTGGCGGAATGGGTGGCCGTCATCGCCCTCATCACTCTCTACATCTTCACCATCACATATCTGTTCGCGGCGATCGGCCTGGCCGCCAAATCAGCGGAGTCGGCGAACGGCTACGGATTCGTTCTGCTGTTCCTGCCATATGTCTCGAGCGCATTCGTCCCGGTCGAAACGATGCCCGGATGGCTGACCTGGTTTGCCGACAACCAACCGATCACCCCGATCATCGATGCACTGCGAAGCCTGCTCGTCGGTACCAGCATGGGCAACTCAGCCCTGCTTTCGGTCGTCTGGTGCGTGGCCATCCTGGCGATCTCCATCGTGTGGACGGCTCAGCTGTTCAAGATCAAAGCCGGTCGACGCTGACAGCTGCACGCATCGATGACGTCGGGCTCAGCCCGCCCTCGGGGCGAGAAGCAACGGCCTCAGAAGTCGATGCCTATGTGTGCGTCACGATCCCAGTCCCCGGCCCAGCCGAGGTGGTCGAGAGCGAAGTCGAGGATTCCTGCGGTGAAGCCCCACACCTTGAGCACTCCGACGTCGAAGGCCGGTGTCGTGATCTTCAGGTCCGGCCGGGAGAACGTCCCTCGATTGGCCGGTGCCACCAGATCGGCAGCAGCGACCCGGTAGACCGAGTACGACTCCGCCTCGTCCATCACCCGCACGACACCGGGCTGCGCCCAGTACCCGATGACAGGCGTGACCTGGAACCTGCTGACGGGAATGTAGAGCGGATCCATCTGACCGAGAACATCGACCGTCGACGGCACGATGCCGGCCTCCTCCTGAGCTTCACGCAGGGCTGCGGAGACCAGGGAATCGTCTTCGGGGTCTCGTCCGCCTCCGGGAAACGCCACCTGTCCGGGATGATTGCGCAGGGTGCTCGCCCTCTGCAGCAGAACGATGTCGACGTCGTCAACTCCGAAATCCGCCAGACGTGATGATTCGGCACGGCCGGCATCTGTGCGCGGCTGACCGCCCCTGCCGAAGAGCATGAGGACGGCCGCGTCACGCACCGATTCGTCACCCGGCATCGGTGCCCGCCTGAGCCACTCGGGCGAACCATTCGATGCGGCGAGAGTCTCCAGCTGCGTGCGCAGGGTCTCATCGTGCGAAACGGAGTCCTGCCCGGTCGACGCCTGCACAGCAGCGCCTGGCCCCACCGGGGGATGCTCACATGCTTCGGCGCTCATGCCTGGGGCGCCATTTCGAATCTGAGCATCGCCCGCGCCTTCTCCGGATCGAGTTCCCCGACCCCGAACGAGGGGCACAATGCCATCAACGGGCACACTCCGCAGGCTGGTCTGCGCGAGTGGCAGATCCGTCGTCCGTGGAAGATGACTCGATGGGAGAGCAGAGTGAGTTCCTTCTTCGGGAACAGCGCCGCGATGTCGTGCTCCGCCTTGACCGGGTCTTCCTCCTCGGTCCATCCGAGCCGGCGTGCCAACCGTCCCATGTGCGTGTCGACAGTCAGGCCCGGGGTGTCGAAGGCGTTGCCGAGGACCACATTCGCGGTCTTCCGTCCGACTCCTGCAAGCTTGACGAGTCTGTCCAAAGAGTTGGGGACCTCACCGTCATAGGTGTCGACGAGTTCATTGGCGAGTTTGACGATATTACGGGCCTTCGCTCGGTAGAAACCGGTCGAGTGGATGAGTTCCTCGACCTCGATCAGGTTGGCCACCGCGAGGCTGTGAGCATCAGGGAAGACGGAGAACAGCCCCGGTGTCACCGCGTTGACCCGGATGTCTGTGGTCTGTGCAGACAGGACGGTCGCAATCAGGAGCTGGAATGGGGTCTCGAAGTCGAGCTCGCATTTCGCGTTCGGGTACACCTCGGCGAGGATCCGATGAATCTTCCTTGCGCGTCGGGTCTTGCCCAATGAGGTTTCCTTGGCGAACTTCCGCGCGCTCTTCTCTGCCACCGTCAACACGACTCACCATCTTAATCCGTGCCCTGCATTTCCGCAGTGGCGCCCCTCACATCGCCGAGGTGGCTCTGCAGTCGCCCGTCGAACGGGGTCGTCCGCACGCAACCGTGGCCCACCTCGGCGAGGGTGGAGGAAACGCCAGCAAAACCCCTTGTTTTACACTAATGCCGCAAACTCCCGCGCCTTTGCTGGTATCAGCACCGTTGACCAGGTAGATTTATCTGTGATTACCACGACAAGGAGGACACAGTGGATATTGAAGTTGTGCGGGGCGCCACGCTCTTCGCAGGTTTGGACGATGAAGCCACAAGCGCATTGATGAAGTTCATGAACCCGCGGAGCCTCCGTCGGGGAACCGTGCTCTTTCACGAGGGCGATGCCGGTGACGAACTCTATATCGTCTCCAGCGGCAAGCTCAAGATCGGCCGCGAGTCCTCCGACGGCCGCGAGAATCTGCTCTCGGTCATCGGGCCGGGCGAGATCATCGGTGAGCTCAGCCTCTTTGATCCGGGCCCACGTTCCACCTCCGTCACCGCTGTCTCTCAGTCCGAGCTGCTCAGCCTCAAGCATGAGGACCTCACGACGTGGCTCGATGAACGCCCGCGGGCCGCAATGAACCTGCTCAAGGCTCTGGCACAGCGACTGCGCCGCACGAACGAGACCGTGGGCGACCTCGTGTTCTCCGATGTTCCCGGTCGCGTCGCCAAGGCACTGCTGGACCTCGCATCTCGCTTCTCGAAGCCGGCACCGGACGGTGTCCTCGTCGCGCACGACCTGACGCAGGAAGAGCTCGCGCAGCTCGTCGGCGCCTCACGTGAGACCGTGAACAAGGCCCTGGCCGACTTCGCAGCTCGTGGCTTCATCCGCCTCGAGGCTCGTTCCGTCGTCATCCTCGACATGGAGCGCATGCGCAACCGCGCCCGCTGATCGGAATGTCAGGCGGCTGATGCCGGACCACTGAATTCTCAGTCATCGAACGCCCAGGCACACATCGTGCCGGGGCGTTCGTGCGTCTGGCGTTGTGCGCCCTGCCTACGCGTGGTCGGGTCGAGTCACGACTGATCGTCGGGAGCGAGGACTCCGAGGTAGGCCAACTGGGCGCGCACGATCTGCTCGGCGGCACCGCGGACGCTCGGATCAACGTCGTGATAGACGATGTCGCAGACGTCTGTGGCGCTCGTGGCTCCCTGCGCCAGTGCCGCTCTGACCTGCTCGATGCGTTCGAGTCGGTGGCTGCGGTAGTACTCGAGCACCTGGGCAGGGGATTCGATGCTGGGACCGTGTGCGGGCTCGATGATCGAATATGCCCCCTCATCGAGCAGCTGAAGGAGCCGGTCCAGGGAATTGAGGTAGTCGCGCAGAGAGCCTTCCGGGTGGGTGACGATGGTCGTCCCCTCCCCCAGGACCGTATCGCCGCTGTAGAGCACGTGGCCGTGGATGAGACAGATGCTGTCCATCGTGTGCCCCGGAGTCGCGATGACCTCCATGACATCGGCTGTGTCAGTGCCGAATGCGATCATGTCACCATCGGCCACAGGAGGTGTCAGACGGCCGAACTTCTCGAGGACCGCGTACACGGGCACCTCGGGTGCCCACTGTTCCACACTGCCGAGCATCTCCGAGTGATCGGCATGCTGATGAGTGAGGATGATGGCCGACAGCTTCCTGTCGCCGAGCTCAGCGAGGAATTTCTCACGGTGTTGCGTAAGTTCGGGGCCAGGATCGATGAGCGCTGCTGTGGTGTCGTCCGCCGAGGTGATGACATAGGTGTTGGTGCCCGTCAGTGTCATCGGGGATGGGTTGTTCGCGCGGATCCTCATGATTCGTCGGTCTCCTCTTCGCCGCTTTCGGCGTTGTTGTCATCGTCACTCAGCGTCAGGAATCCTGGGCTCTGGTCGTTCTCGTCGTCACCGACGGCTATCGCGTAGTCACGTAGAGTGCCCTTGCGGTAGAGGTCGCGTCCGGGGTGGATGACGACGCGCCATTCGCCGTCTTCATTGGTGACCTCTGGTCGCAGCGGATGCAGGTCGCGGACCTGGGCCATGGCCGCTCCCACGCTTGGGACATCTATCAGACTCTCAGCGATGATGCGAGTGCTCGCACTGATCTTGTCGGGATCTCCTGCTGCCTCAGCGAGGATCTCCTTGGGCCGTTTCCACCCTCCCGAGGTCTCATTCGGCGAGAGGAAGTCGACGTTCTGCCCGAAGGGCACTGCGGCCACAAAATAGGTGGTGTCGAAACGGTGCAGCTGAGTCGCCGTGTTGATCCAACGCAGCCAGGGTTTGCAGAGGTCCGGACGCAGCTTGAGATCACGTTCGCGCAGGATCTGGGACCAGGAGATCTCATTGGAGAACAGCCGTGCCCGTGTTCCGCGCCAATCCGTCTGGGGCGCGGCGACGATGTCACGATCGACGTCTTCGGCCAGCAGGACACCGGTCGCAGCGAACGAGATGCGTGCCGCGGCCGAGAAATGGTGCAGCGCCCGTGACTTGTTCTCGATGCTCAGAGTCCTTGCGCAGCGCGCCGAGTTCCATCCGGCCAGAGGCAGATTGCGCAGGTCGCCGGGGCGCAGGTTGCTGACCGGGTAGGACAGGCGGTTGCGGTCGTCGATTCCCCGAGCATCGAGCTGCCTGGTGATGAAGGTTTCCAAACCTTCCAGGGAGTCCCTGATCAACACGATCGCTGAGGCGGGGCGTGGAGCCTCTGGGACCGGGAACCGCCCGTCGGACTGCCATTGGTCCAAGAACCAACGCAGCTCCGACGAGACGGGCAGAGAGCGTCCGCTAAGCGGCATCGTCCTCAACCTCGACGATGACCTCGACCTCGACTGGAGTGCCGAGAGGAAGAGTGTTCACTCCTACTGCACTGCGCGTGTGCTGGCCGCGGTCGCCGAAGATCTCACCGTAGAGTTCGGAGACTCCGTTGATAACCGATGGCTGCTGTGTGAAGTCATCTGCCGAGTTCACGAACCCGGTCACCTTGACGACGCGCACGATCTTGTCCAGGTCCCCGATGACGCCGGCAATTGCGGCGAGAGCATTGAGCCCTGCAGTCCGTGCCAGGTCGTAGCCGGTCTCGAGGTCGACGTCGGAGCCGATGTGGCCAGTCGCCGGGAGTTTCCCGTCGACGACGGGCAGCTGGCCCGAGGTGTAGACGTAGTTGCCGGTGCGAAGCGCCGGGACATAGACGCCAGCGGGAACGGCGACAGCGGGCAGGGTGAGACCGAGTTCAGCGATGCGGTCTAGTGTCTTCGACATGGTTGGTCCTTCGACGAGGGTATTGCAGGTCAGGTGAGAGCCCATACTCTGATGCGTCAGGCTTGTGGTACTTCAGGGCACTGTTGTGTCAGGCTTTGGGACGCTTGAGGTAGGCAACGAGTCCATTGTTATCGGGGCCCGGGACAACTTGGACAAGCTCGTAGCCGTCTTCGCCCCACTGGTCGAGGATCTGCTTCGTTGCGTGAACGATGAGCGGCACGGTGACGTATTCCCACTTAGTCATGATTCTCCTTGAGTCTCTGTGTGCCCGAGTCCCCGATGCGTCATCGGAACGAGCGTCTGCATGAACCGACAGCCGATCGTTCTGCAGGAGTGCGACCGGCTAATCACTGTCGTTGCCAACCCTAGCCGAGAACCCGTGCACCTACCGCCAGCCATGCCACAGTGTGAACATCGCTGACAGACGAGAATGGGGTGGGGCGATCATGATGATCGTCCCACCCCGCTGTCTCTCAGGCTCTGTCTGACGTCCGGTGCTCAGTTGCCGCCGAGGCCCGGCGCTTCGCCGCCGCCGTTGCCGCCGCCGTTGTTGCCACCGTTGCCGCCGCCGTTGTTTCCGCCGGTGCCGCCGCCACCGTTGCCGCCGCCGGTGCCGTTGTTTCCGCCGCCGGTGCCGCCTCCACCACCGGTGCCTCCACCGCCGTTGCCGCCGCCGGTGCCGTTGCCACCACCGCCGGTGCCGCCACCACCGGTACCGCCTCCGCCACCGGTGCCACCGCCGCCCATGTACTTGCTGCCCGGCTTAGGGAATCCGGTGTTGCCCTTCGTCTCCTTGACCGCGTCATTCATATAGGCCTGCCAGGTCTTACCGGAGATCGTGGCACCGTAGACGTGTCCGCGGACAACTCCCTCGCTGTTGTTTCGCCAGTCACGTGTTCCTGCCGGGTCACCGGTCCAGACCGCAGTCGACAGTGTCTTCGTGAACCCGAGCAACCAGGTGTGGCCGACATCGAAGTTCGTCGTACCGGTCTTTGCACCTGCTGGTGCTCCGATCTTCAACTGGGTTGTGGTACCGCCGTTGAACGTCTGTGTCAGAGCGTAGGCGACGCCCTTGGCCACCTCTTTGTCGAGGACTCGCTTACAGCCCTCTCCCGGCACGTCGATGTTCTTGCCTGAGCGGTCCTTGATGGAGACGATCGGCTTCGGGCCGCAGAACTCGCCCTCGTTCGCGAAGGTCGCGAATGCCGCGGCCATTGCAATCGGAGTTGTCTCCGTCGTGCCCAGAATCGAGGATGGCGACAGGGCCTGGATGAAGCCCGCCTCGTTCTTGAAGTCGAGCTTCTCGCCGCTGCCGTAGCGAATTCCAAGGTCCATAGCGGTGTCCATGACCTTGCACATATTGAGCTGGTTGCCCATAGCCGCATAGCCGGTGTTCACGGACTTCTTCGTGGCTTCCAGCGCGGTCATCGAGCCCTTGCCTTCACCGTCGCCGGCGTTGTTCGGGTCCCAGTCACCGCCCATGTTCGGACAGCCGTCATACTTCCAAGAATTTGCAGGGAAGTTGCGCTTGGTAGCGTTGACCGTGGCGTTGAGCCCGCGACCGGATTTCAGCCACGTGGCCAGCACGAAGGGCTTCCATGTCGAACCAACCTGGAACCCGCCACCGCCGTTGTGCTTCCTATCGACCGTGTAATTGATGCTGGTCTTCTTGTTCTTTTCGTTCTTTTTGACCTCGCCGACCGTGTATTCACGGTTCTCAGCCATGGCGATGACCTCGCCCGTGCCCGGTTCGATCGTGACCAGGGCGTGTCCGGCGCCGGATGGATCGCCCACAGGAACACGCTTTTTGATCTCCTTGTCAGCGATCTTCTGAATGTCTGGGTTGAGGCTGGTCTTGATCGTCAGCCCGCCCCGTTGCAGGAAGGCGAGGCGCTCGTCGACGGTCTCGCCGAAGGTATCATCATTCTTGATGACGTTTTCGACGTAGTCGCAGAAGAATTCTGCGTTGCTCTTGGCCGAGGTGCAGCCGTTCGGTGTCTCATGCAGATCGAGGTCCAGGTCGGTCTTCACCGCCTTGTCGTATTCCTTCTGAGTGATGTGCTTGTATTTGAGCATCTGCCCCAGCACGGTGTTGCGGCGCTTCTTCACCTGATCGGGGAAACGCTGCGGGTTGAAGGCCGAAGGGTTCTGCACAATGCCGGCGAGCATCGCCGACTGCTCGATATTCAGGTCCTTCGCGTCGATGCCCCAATACTTATGAGCGGCGGCCTGCACGCCGTAGGCGTTGGGTGAACCGGAGTAGTTGTTGATGTTCATGTAACGGTTGAGAATGTCCTTCTTGTCGTACTTCTTCTCAACTGCCACTGCGAGTTTGGCTTCGCGGAGCTTACGCGCATAGCCGGCCGTGCCTTCCGACTCCTTGGCCGCTGACACGCCCTCCTTGTCCGCTTCGGCATGGGCGTTCTCCGCCAGCACGTTCTTCACGTACTGCTGGGTCAGTGTGGATCCGCCCTGCGTTGTCGAGGACACCATATTGTGCACCGCTGCACGCGCGATGCCCTCGATATCGACGCCGCCGTGTTCGAAGTACCTGTAGTCCTCGACCGCGATCGTTGCGTCCTGCATATGATCTGAGATCTCGTCGAGAGGCACCTCGACTCGGTTCTGCCAGTAGAACTCCGCAATCTCCGAACCATCGGAGGCGAGCATCGTCGACTTCTCTCCCAGGTCCTGGATCTCCAGGGTCGCGGGGAGCGAATTGAAGATCTCGACGGCACTGTTTGCACTGGCAGTAGCTACACCGACTCCGGGGATGGCAAGACCGGCGGCGACGATTCCCGCCACCGCGCTCACGGCGACGAATTGGAGAAACGCGCCTGTCTTGGTCGGATTCGGATTTGACTCAGGAGACACCATGAAACCAAGTTTAGCTAATCCGACTTGTGCAAATTCTCAAAAATCGTTGAGAACGTCAGACTCCAGGGACGAGAGTCAACAGGCTGACCTCGGGACGGCAGGCGAAACGCACCGGTGAGAAGGGCGAGAAACCCAATCCTGCGGAGATTTCGACGAGAGATTTTCGATAGGGAAACAGGCCTCTCGCGCGTGTCCGATCGAGGTCGCAGTTCGTCACCGGCGCGCCCCAGAAGGGCACCCGGATCTGTCCCCCGTGAGTATGCCCAGTCATGATGAGGTCAGCACCCGCCGAGGTGAACGCCTCCAGCGTCCGCGAATAGGGCGCATGAGTGACGCCGACTTTCACCCCAGCTTCAGAATCGAACCGAGGGTAGTCGAAGGCATCAGGGCCGCGGCCCTGACCGTCGCTGGGCTGGATCCGGTCACGGTCGATGTGGGAGTCCCCCAGGCCGCAGAAGTCGATGCGCGTCCCACGGATCATCAGAGTCGCCTCGGCGTTATCGAGGAAACGCCATCCGCGGGTGCTGCTGGGCGTGTCACCAGTCGACGTGAAGCTGACTGTCTCGTCTCTGGCCTCGAACCCGCGGATCAGGGCCTTCACGTCGAGGTCGGGCTGCGTGCGGTGCTTCACCTCGGAGGGAGACCGCAGGTAGCTGGCTGGGTTCTTCGCCTTGGGTGAGAAGAAGTCGTTGGATCCGAGGACGAAGACGCCGGGTACATCGAGTAGTCCATCGAAGACGTCGAGGACAGTGGGCACGATGTCTGCAGAGAGGTTGTCCCCGGTGTTGATCACGACGTCCGGTTCCAGTCGTGTCAGCGCCTTGACCCAAGCGGCTCGGTGCTTCTGCCAGGGTGCCAGATGCAGATCGGAGACGTGCAGCATCCGGATGCTCTGTGCACCGGCCGGCAGGATCGGCAAAGTGTGGCGGCGGACGGTGAAGAGGTGCGGTTCGATGACCGCGCCCCAGATTCCAGCCGCCGCGGGGACTGCAAGGGCGCCGGCGAATAGTGCACGCTTCTTCATTCGTCCAACTCTAGTCGGCCTCGGAGTCCAGGCCTGGACCCGGCCCCCGCAGTGCCGTCAAAGCACCTCAGGCAGGGAACGCGACCGGCTTGTCGTGTTCATCGGCGGCGCGGGCCGTGCGGCGGCGATGCAGATGCTTCATCCGGCGCCGCCCCACGAGCCGGCAGACGAGGTAGATGAGGAAGGAGATCGTAGTGACGAATGGGCTGATCGGCACCACCGGCGAGCCCAGTGCGATGAGGATGCCGCCGACGGAGGCGGTGACCGCGAAGATGACGCTGAACACCGGCACCCACACCGGTGAGGCCGAGAGCTGGGTGGCTGCCGCGGCCGGGGTGATGAGCAGAGCCAGGACCAGGAGGACGCCCACGACCTGCACGCTCAATGCCACGGCCAGGCCGAGGACGAGCATGAATACGATCGTCAGACCGGACACCGGCACCCCTTTGGCACGTGCCACCTCGGGGTCGAGGCTGGCGAACATGAGCGGTCGCCAGATGACGGCGAGCACGAGGAGCACGATCAGCGAGCACACGACGAGCGTCATGATCTGGCCCGGGGTGATGGCCACGATCTGTCCGGTCAACAGGCCGAATTTGCTGGCGGCACGCCCGTCGTAGAGGGCGAGGAACAGAATCGCTAGGCCCAGCCCGAAGGGCATCAGCACACCGATGATGGCGTTCTTCTCCGAGGCTTTGGCCCCGCCGATGCCGATGATGAGCGCGGCGATGATTGAGCCGATGATGGACCCGCCAACCACGTCGAATCCGATGAGCAGGGCAAAGGCGGCACCGGCAAACGAGAGCTCGGAGACACCGTGTACGGCGAAGGGAATGTCGCGGGCCATGACGAAGACGCTGATGAGGCCGCCGACGACACCGAGCAGTCCGGCGGCGATGAGCGAGTTGGTCAGCAGCGTCACCAGTTCGCCGTAGTCCTCGAAGGTGAACAGGCTGCCGAAGATCTCCTGAGCCGACATCAGATCGCGCCTCGTTCCATGCTCATCTCGTCCTCGTGGACGTGGTGATCCACGCATTCGGCTTCGCCGCCGACCACGATGAGCCGACCGCCGACCCGGACCACTTCGACCGGGGAACCATAGAGTCGGGTCAGCGATTGGGTGGTCATGACTTCGGCAGGGGTGCCGACGAGGAAGTGGCCGCCGACGATGTAGAGGACGCGGTCGACGTAGGGCAGGATCGGGTTGATCTCGTGGGTGACGAAGACGACTGAGGTGTTGCGTTTGACTCGCTGCTCATGAAGCAGGTTGGCAACGACCTTCTGGTGGTGGATGTCCAGAGACAGCAGCGGCTCGTCACAGAGAAGCACCGAGGGGTCGTTGGCCAGGGCCTGAGCTACGCGCAGACGCTGCAGCTCACCGCCGGACAGGGTCCCGGCTGGAGCGTCCGCGTAATCTCGAGCGCCGACGGATTCGAGGAGTTCATCGACCTGCTGACGGCGGCGCTTCAGAAACCGCCCGGGTCCCCAACGGTGTCCGTCGATGCCCATCCGAACCAGATCGCGACCCCGCATCGGGGTGTGTTGGTCGATTCCGCGCTGCTGGGGGATATAGCCGATGGCCGAGTTCCCTGAGTGGACATTCCGACCATTGATCTCCGCCGAGCCGGTGGACAGCGCATGCTGGCCCAGCAGCACCTTGAGCAGCGAAGTCTTTCCTGTCCCGTTCGGGCCCAGCACCGCCACGAACTCCCCCGGGGCGACGTCGAGGTCGAGGTCGTGCCAGAGCACACGCTCTCCGAATCGCAGCTCGGCATCGCGCAGACGGATCACCGGAAGGTGATCGGCGGATGCGGTCTGCCCGGGAGAAACGTCGGAATCAGTGGCCATTCTCAGTGTTCATGTCCTTCGAGCGCGGTGGAGATTTCGGTGATGTATTCGCCCATCCAATCCGCGTAGTGCGCATCGGCCGGCATCGTCTCGCCGAGGTCGACGACCGGAACATCGGATTTCTCAGCCGTGGATTTCAGCTGCTCTGCCTGTGGACCTGCCGCTTGAGTATTGTACCCAAGCAGCACCGCCTCGCCCGAGGAGATCTGCTCCTCGGCCTTCTTCAGCACCAGAGGCGGCACGTCATTGCCCTCTTCCACCGCTTCGAGGAACTCGTCGGAGGTGATGTTCTTCAGTCCCATATCCTCGAACAGCCACAGCGGCACGGGTTCGGTCGCAGCGACCTCATCACCTTCATGCTTTGCCTTGGCGTCACCGATCTGCGAACGCAGCTCCTCGAGCGTCTTCTTGTATTCGTCTGCGTTGGCTGCGAAGTCATCCTTGTGTTCGGGCGCAGCCTCGCCGAGGTGGTTCGCAACCTCGTCGACGAGCTTCGTCATTGTGGGGACGGAGTACCAGAGGTGCTCGTTGAACTCCCCATGTTCGTGATCATGGCCCGCTTCTTCGCCATGATCGTGACCTTCGTCGTCGCGCTCATGGCTGTGGGCCTCTTCCTTGCCGTGCTCGTCGACGTGGCCGCCACCGTGGGCCTCTTCCTCTCCATGGTCATGAGGCTCGTTGCCGACGTCCTCGGATCCAGGCAGACCTGAGATCGAAACTGTGTCGATGGTGTCGACCTCGGCGTCCGAGGCTTCAAGCATCGTCGTCATGAACGAGTCGTATCCCCCGCCGTTCTGGACGACCAGATCGGCCTTCGACAGTTTCAATCGGTCCTGGGTCGTTGCCTCGTAGGAATGCGGGTCCTGATTCGGGTCGTCGATGACCGCCGTGACCTTTGCGAAGTCTCCTGCCACCTGGGACACGATGTCGGCGTAGACATTGGTCGACGTCACAACTGAGAGATCGGCGTTCTCGGAGTCCGCACCGGACGCACCACCCCCACATGCGCTCAATGCGAGGACAACAGTGAGGGCAGCAGCACCGGAGGCAATGCCGAGTCGCGAAGAACGCATGGTGGGCCTTTCAGAGAGTGGTCGGTGATCAATGAATCAACCACGGACACGATACTCAGCCTGAGCTTCGGCCACTAATATAAATATTTATATATAGCAACGTGTTTATGTGTCCCGTCACGCTCGCTCCACTCCGAGTTCGAAGACCTTCCGGCAACGACGAACGCCCGAGAGCAAGGCTCCCGGGCGTTCGGTTCGGCTATCCGACTGCTCAGGCCGCCTGTGACTCGACCTTCTTCGCCAGCAGCGCGGCGATCTGCACCGTGTTCAGGGCAGCGCCCTTGCGCAGGTTGTCGTTGGACACGAACAGGACGAGTCCCTTGCCTGCCGGGGCAGACTGGTCGGCGCGGATGCGGCCCACGAAGCTTGCATCCTTGCCTGCCGCCTTCAGCGGTGTGGGCACGTCATCAAGTTCGACGCCGGGTGCCTCAGCGAGCACCTCGGTGGCCTTGGCCGGGGTGATCTCGGAGTCGAACTCTGCGTGGATGCTCAGGCTGTGCCCGGTGAACACGGGAACGCGCACGCAGGTGCCGGCGACGAGGAGGTCCGGCTTACCGAGAATCTTGCGGCTCTCGTTGCGCAGCTTCTTCTCTTCGTCGGTCTCGAGCTCACCGTCGTCGACGATAGACCCTGCCATCGGCAGGACGTTGAATGCGATGGGCTCGACGTAGTTGTCCGGCGCAGGCAGGGTCACGGCGCTGCCGTCGCGAGCCAGCTTGCGGGAATCTGCAACCCCGGCTTCGAGCTGACCGGCGAGTTCCTCGACGCCGCTCAGGCCCGATCCTGACACTGCCTGGTAGGTGCTGACGATGAGCCGCTTGAGTCCTGCGGCGTTGTCGAGCGCCTTGAGGACCGGCATAGCGGCCATCGTTGTGCAGTTCGGGTTGGCGATGATGCCCTTGGCCACCGCGTCGATGGCCTCAGGGTTGACCTCGCTGACGACGAGTGGAACCTCAGGGTCGGATCTCCAGGCCGAGGAATTGTCGACCACGGTGACTCCGGCCGCGGCGAAACGCTCCGCCTGCGCCCGGGAGGTGGCTCCACCGGCAGAGAACAAGGCGATGTCGAGTCCGCTGGGGTCGGCCTCGGCGGCGTCTTCGACGGTGATCTCCTCACCGTTGAACGTGATGGTCTTACCCGCGGACCGCGCCGAAGCGAAGAGCCTCAGACTGTTGATCTCGAATCCTGGGTTGTCTGCCAGCAGGTCGAGCATGACGCCGCCCACCTGACCTGTTGCTCCGACTACTCCGATATTGACGCTCATCGTCCGGTACCTCCGTAAACCACTGCTTCGTCGTCTTCACTGTCGAGTCCGTACGCGGCATGCGCGGCGCGGACTGCGTCGTCGAGAACGTCTGCCCTCGTGACGACGCTGATGCGGATCTCCGAGGTGGAGATCATGTCGATGTTGACCTGGGCTTCGCTCAGCGCTTCGAACAGGATGGCGGTCACCCCGGGGTGAGAGCGCATGCCCGCACCGACGACTGAGAGTTTGCCGATCTGGTCGTCGTAGCGAACCTGGTCGAAGCCGATCGAGGCCTTCACCGCGTCGAGGGCCTCGAGCGCCTTAGCACCATCGTCCATCGGCAGGGTGAACGAGATGTCGGTCTTGGCCGGTTCTCGTGTGGAGATATTCTGCACGATCATGTCGATGTTGATCTCTGTCGCAGCCATGGTGTTGAAGATCTCGGCGGCTTTGCCAGGAACGTCGGGAACGCCGACGATCGTGACCTTGGCCTCCGAGCGATCATGGGCGACTCCGGAAATGATTGCCTGTTCCATGTTGGACTCCGTTTCTGATTCCGCTGCCGGGGCCTTCGCTCCCCGTGTCGGCCGGAAGGCTTCAGGAATGGGTGAGTCAGTCACCCAGGTGCCTTGCTTACGTGAGAATGAGGACCGCACGTGCACCGGCACGTTGTAGCGGCGGGCGTATTCGACGCACCGGAGCATGAGGACCTTGGCGCCCGAGGCCGCCATCTCCATCATCTCCTCGTAGCCGATCTCATCGATCTTGTGCGCGGTCGGCACGATGCGAGGATCGGCGGTGAAGACACCGTCGACGTCGGTGTAGATCTCGCACACGTCAGCATCCAGTGCTGCTGCGAGGGCTACCGCGGTAGTATCCGATCCGCCGCGTCCCAGTGTGGTGATGTTCTTCGCTGTCTGGCTGACTCCCTGGAATCCAGCCACAATGGCCACGTATCCCTGGTCAAGTGCCGAGCGGATTCGGCCTGGCGTGACGTCGATGATGCGCGCCTTGCCGAACTGCTCGTCGGTGATGACACCGGCTTGGGAGCCTGTGAATGACTGTGCTTCCTCGCCGAGGTTGGCGATCGCCATGGCAAGAACCGCCATGGAGATGCGCTCACCGGCAGTGAGAAGCATGTCGAGCTCACGGGCTGGGGGCATCGGAGAGACCTGTTGGGCCAAGTCGATGAGATCGTCGGTGCTGTCTCCCATGGCCGACACCACGACAACAACTTCGTGACCGGCCTGACGGTTTTCGACAATTCGCTTGGCCACCCGCTTCACCGATTCCGCATCGGCTACCGAGGACCCGCCAAACTTCTGGACGACTATGCTCACTGCAGTCTCTTCCTTATCGCTGATAAGTTCCGTGCCGGGCGATCGATTCCATGCTTCCAAACATGGTTGTCTCGTGCTTGCATCGATCAGAATTTCAGCCGTGTCGGCTCCCCGGCACCTCGACCATTGTATGAGGTCGGCCGTTTCACTTCACCTTCGCCCGTCATTCAGACACTGCTCAGGTTCCCGGGCTTTGCTTCGTGGATCCGCTGAGATCCCCGAGCTGTTGACGATCTCGACCCCTCAAGCGACGACGTGCTCTGCTCGTCTCAGTCGGGTCGAACGTTGACGGTGAACAGGTCCCCGGGCTGGCAGTCCAGAACCTGGCAGAGTGCGATGAGTGTTGAGTATCTGATGGCCTTGGCCCGGTTGTTCTTGAGAACTGAGAGGTTCGCCAAGGACACATCAACAAGCTTCGAGAGCTCAGTCAGACTCAGACCCCGCTGAGTCAGCAGCGAGTCAAGGTGACAGACGACGTGTAGTGATTCGAATTCCTCGACCATCAGACGAGACCGTCCAGCTCTTCCTGGGCCTTCTGTCCCGACTTGTAGCACCTGCGCAGCAGCTCGATCCCTCCGACGACGCCCAACAGTGTGAACGCCAGTACGGTCGTCACACCGGGACCGACATCATCGGCGATATCGAGGTCTCGTGAGACCATGTTGCTGCCCAGCACCATGGCGCCGAAGTACACCAGGCACCCGACAGCGATGAAGCTCTCGAGCACTCCGAGCGCTGTGATCGAACGGCCGGTGAACGGGTCACCTTTGGCGATGTCTCTGATGATGGGAACGATCGATATCGCTGCAACAATGAAGGTGAGGATCAGAGTGATCTTCGCAATGAGAAGGAGCACCAACGTCGCGGTGGCCAGATCTGTGGTCGCCACCGTTATCTGTGTCAGACCGCTCAGCGTGGCATCCGCCCCCGGAAAGTCGAGCGTGGCCACAGCCTCCGACTCGAACTCCAGCGGCAGCGTGATCTTCTCGTGGACGAGGTCGGTGATCAGCTCCGTCACGGCATAGATTACGTAGAATCCGATCGCCAGTCCGACCCAGAGTTCGTATCCAGTGCCGAATGCCTTCCGCTTGGCAGCCTCGTCGGGCAGTTCACCCTGCCTGTTTCCCTGTGTCATGGTTCTGCCTTCCTTCTTCGGCGAACCTCTCAGAACCGTCAAGCAGTAGACCTCGAATTCGCCGTCTCGACCTGCGACTTCTTATCGTTTCTCGATATATCGATAAACAATATACTTCACGATAATCGATAAGGTGTCAATAGGACGGTCGATACTTTCTCCCGCAGCAGGAGAAGCTCGGCAGAGACAGTTCAGTCCATTGCGCGGCGACCGGAGAAGGCCCGTCCGAGAGTGACCTCGTCGGCGTATTCAAGGTCCCCTCCGACGGGCAGTCCCGAGGCCAGCCTGGTCACGGTGACGCCCAAAGAGTTGAGCAGCCGCACGAGGTAGGTGGCTGTGGCTTCACCCTCGAGATTGGGGTCGGTGGCGATGACACATTCCTTGACCTCACCGTCCTGCAGACGCGGCATCAGCTCTTTGATGCGCAGATTGTCGGGACCGACTCCTGCCATGGGATCGATCGCGCCGCCGAGGACGTGATAGAGGCCCCTGTATTCGCGGGTGCGTTCGATGGCGACGACATCCTTCGGCTCCTCGACGACGCAGATCATCGAACGATCACGACGCGGATCCTGACAGACGGTGCACTCTGCCTCCTCAGAGACATTGCCGCAGATATCGCAGAAGCGCACGCGCTTCTTCACTTCGGTCAGGGCCTGAGCCAGGGCGCTGACGTCGGCGGATTCAGATTGGAGAATGTGGAACGCCAGCCGCTGCGCGGACTTCGGGCCGATGCCCGGAAGCTTGCCGAATTCTTCGACCAGGTCCTGCAGGGCACCTTCGTAAACCGCGCTCATACTTCTCTTTCATCAATGATTTCGCCGCCGAGGACGCGTGCGATCACGGCCACGCCGATCTGTGGAGCTTCCGAGACGTCGAGGTCCGTCTCCGGATCATATTCGTCTTCGTCGGCTCCGGGGCGTTGGGGCTGATCATCTGCGCTTTCGTCCACCGCACCGTTTCCGGGCAATGAGCCGTTCGCATCCTGCGGGTACGCGTTTGCTCCGGTCTGGGCCGGCTGCGGTGGGGTGGCGCCTCCGTGCTTCTCGGCCAGAGCAGCGAAACGGGATTTGAATGGCTTCGTGCCCCCGTGTCCCTGAGGTCGCGAGGACTGTGCCGATTGAGCCTGCGACTGCGAAGTTGGCTGTGCCGCAGAATCCGACAGTCCCATATCCCCTTCCGCGTAGTCACCGAGGAAGTCGAGATCATCATCCTCTGGCGGAGGCACCACCAGCGCTCCGACTTCCACAGCTCCCGAACCCGCGCTCGTGGACTCGTCGATTGAATCGTTCGACGAACCCTTGCCGCCTGGGGAACCACCGAGGTTCGGGTCGCCAGCGCTCGGCCCATCGTGCCAGGCCGGCTCCTCCCACCGTGGCTGCACATACTCCATCGGTGCGTCCGGTGTCGCCGGTGCTGTGGTGTGCGCCAGTGGATCCATTTCGGATTGCTGATCAGACGCGTTGTCGGAAGGGCCGCTGAAGAAGTCATCGTCCGAGAGATCGGGCACGACGATATCCGAATCCGCCGCTGGCTCGTCTGGCTTCGGTGCCTCCACAGCTGGCTCTTCGAGCATCGGCTCGTCGGACTCCGATGGTCCCTGGGATTGTGTTGCTTCCTCTGGATCTTCGGACGCCGTCGGCTCGTCGACCAGTTGCGCTTGATCAGCCGACCCGGCGAGGCCGTCCGGGCCGGGTTCTCCTTCTGGTCCGGCGTGGCTGCCCGAATCGTCGTAGGCCTGATGGTCGACATCCGTTGGGGCGTCGGGCTCGGAATCAGTCGGTGATTGTGGAGCTTCGTCTGACGCCGGCTGTTCTCCCTCCTCGTCGTCGTCGGACCAAGGACCTTGAGGAGAGCCGCTGGTCTCCCAGAATTTCTCGCGATCAACCTGCGGTTTGTCGACCTCGCGAGTGCCGACGACCGCGGCGACTTCCTGAGGGCTGGGTCGCCTCTGTGCGGGAGCCTGCCCCCGGTTGCCGGCGGCCTCATTCGCCACCGGTGCCGAGGCGCCCTTGCCGCCGGTTCCGCGCCCGGCATCCGCCTGACTCGAATTTCCACCTATACGACCGACGTCGCCGATATCGATGCGAGCTTGGATGCCGAGGACATCATTGATCGCCATCGCCAGCTTCGCTGCGTGGTCTCTCTGCTGGAAGCCCTGGACGGAACCGGCGTTGTTGAATCCGAGATAGACGACACCCTCCGAGTACGACTGCGGGATCGCATTCGCAGCAATGATCGCCCTGGTCAGGCGACTGCGCTTCTCGACTGCCGCGAGGATGCTCGGCCAGGCTCGTCGAATAGCTTCGATCTCGCCGCCGATGTTGCCGGCACCGGCCACGGCGCCGCTTTCCGGAGCAGAGCCAGCATCCGGGGCTGATTCCTGCGGTGGTGCACCGACTTCCGGTTCGCGCTGCACCCGGGGTTCCTGTGCAGCTCGGGCCTGCTCCGCCTGAACAGGAGACGCCGGAGCCTGGTTCTGCGGTGCTGGTTCGACCGCGGGCTCTTGGGAAGGTTCTGTTTCTGCGGCTGCGTTCGCTGACGGTGATGGATCTGGAGTCGAGCGCGGCGGCTCGTTGAGCATGGATTCCGCGGCGACAGCCATTTCGGCGAGGTCGTCGAAATCATCATGTGGTGCTTGGCTTGAGGGCTGCGCTGCAGGCGCCTGCGCAGACTGTGCCGAAGCTGCCTGCGCCGAACTCGACGGAGCAGCTTCTCGCTGCTGGGCACCGGCAACCGGCTGGGCAGTGTTGTCCTGCACTCCATCCTGCGGGGCGGGCGGAATGTTTGCGGCCGTTCCCGATGCGGACATGCCGATCCGGCGTTCCATCCGTTCGACACGACTGAGCACGGCATCGCGGCTGCGGCCCGAACCGGGCAGAAGAATACGCGCACAGATCAGCTCGAGCTGCAGCCTCGGTGAGGTTGCTCCTGACATTTCGGTCAGACCCTGGTTGAGAAGGTCAGCGGCACGCGAAAGTTCGCCCTGGCCGAACCCTCTGGCCTGCAGAGTCAGTCGTTCGAGGCGGTCGGGAGGGACCTCCGGCAGGAAGGCGTGAGCGGCTTCAGGAGCAGCATTGATGACGATGAGGTCTCGCGTGCGCTCGAGCAGGTCCTCGACGAAGCGACGCGGATCCTGACCGGACTCGATGACACGTTCGACGGCCCGGTACACCCCGCCGCCGTCACCGGCGGAGAACGCATCGACGATGTCGCTGAGCAGGGAGTCAGGGGTGTAGCCCAAGAGTGCGATGGCTCCGGCGTAGTCGACACCGTCGGGACCCGAACCGGCAATGAGCTGGTCGAGGACGGACAGTGTGTCACGCACGGAACCGCCGCCGGCGCGCACGACGAGCGGCAGCACACCCTTGGCGACCTGCACACCTTCGCGGTTGCACAGATCTTCCATGTAGTTGCCCAGTGCCTCGGGCGGAACCAACCTGAACGGGTAATGATGGGTCCGCGAGCGGATCGTGCCGATGACCTTCTCAGGCTCGGTCGTCGCGAAGATGAACTTGATGTGAGGCGGCGGCTCTTCGACGATCTTGAGCAGAGCGTTGAAGCCCTGCGAGGTCACCATGTGAGCCTCATCGAGGATGAAGACCTTATACCGGTCGCGAGCCGGGGCATAGATTGCACGCTCACGCAGGTCACGGGCATCGTCGACACCGTTGTGGCTGGCCGCGTCGATCTCCACGACGTCGAGGGATCCCGGACCGCCGTTGGCCAGGTCCTCACAGCTCGGGCACTCACCGCAGGGCACAGGAGTCGGGCCCTTGGCACAGTTGAGGCACCTCGCCAGGATCCGAGCCGAGGTGGTCTTGCCGCAGCCTCGGGGGCCGGAGAACAGATAGGCATGGTTGATGCGGCCACGTTCGATCGCGGCCTTCAGCGGATCGGTCACATGCTCTTGACCGATGACCTCATCGAAGGTCTCTGGGCGGTATCTTCTGTACAGTGCGGTGGACACTCTCCTAGCCTAATGCCAACGGCTGACACGACACACGGACCGCTCCTCGACGCCATGGTGACCTGCAGCCCATCGCCGCGCCCGATGCCCGGTGCAGTCCGTTGTAAGCGGCGGTGTGATCGGGCACGATAGAGACTATGAGCCACTCCACCCCCGATTCCCCCGACAACTTCCCTGCCGAAAACGACCCTGCGAAGTCCTACCGCATCGGACACAAAGAGCGCGACGAAGCGATCGAGGTCCTGCGCGAAGCCGCCGGCGACGGCCGGATCACGGTTGAGGAACTCGACGAGCGCATGGAGAAGGTCCATGCCGCCCGGTTCCCGATCGATCTCGACGAGGTCCTCGCCGACCTCACCACCGATCTGCCCTCTGATCGCTTCCGTCCCGGCTCATCTCTCACTCGATCGACTCCCGCAGGGCAGGCCATCGAGGCAGGAGAGCCATTGGTCATCAAGGCCGGCTGGGAGAACGAGGTCCGCCGCGCCAAATGGCAGGTTCCTCCCTATATTCGGTGTCACCCGACAGGGGCGAACATCGAACTGAACTTCCTCGAGGTCGAGACCGGCCTCGCGGTCATCGATGTCGAAGTCGTCGCCGGCATGGGGTCTGTGATCGTCGTCGTCCCCGATGACTGGGCCGTCAACATCGACTCTCTGTCGAAGTCCTGGGGTTCGGTGAAGTCCGTGGTCAACGCCGTCCCAGAGGGACGCAAGCCGATCATCCGGGTCACCGGTTCGATCGGCATGGGTTCCTTCCGCGCCCGTTTCGCGAATTTCCTTGACCGTCGTCGAATGGCCAAGTGATGGAACCCGGTCTCGGCGCGGTCATCTTCCTCATCCTGGCCATCATAGTGATCGTCAGTGTGGGGGCTTTCCTCGTCTACCGGGTGATGAATCGTTCCGATGCGCACATCGGCTCGCGCCTTCCCAAAGACGATCCCACCGGTGAGGCGGGACCTGAGGACGGCAGGGACTCGCACCGGAATCCTTGAAATCCGTGTCGGGCCATGGTCGACTCGTGACATGGTCGATGTCCGGATCACCTGCATCGAGCCCGACGATGTCGGCGGGCTCACGCGTTGGCACGACCTCATGCGCGCGGCCTACACTGCTGGTCGAACCGCACCCTGGTGGCAGAGTCTCGAATCCACCCTCACCCAGTTCGCCCACCCACGTTCGGACAAGGTGGACATCGCACTCCTGGCCCACCTCGGCGAGGAGGCCATCGGCGGAGCGGAGATCAACATCGTCACCGATGCTCCCGCCGATGTCGAGATCGGAGTTGTGCCCGCCCGCCGGCGCCGAGGCCACGGCACCTCGATAGCCGGAGCCGTCGAGGAGCTGCTGCGTGGGCGCGCGGACCTCGTCCAGACCGAGACCTACTGCCCGGAAGGCGTGGCCTTCGCTCAAACCCAGGGCCTGCGCATAGGCAACCAGGAACATCGCCTCCTACTCGACCTGCCGGCCTACCTGCACGAGGATGCGAACCGCTACAAGAACCCGGATGCGAAGTCGCGTCACCTCGTGGATCGGCGGCTGCCCGGACGAAGCGGTCGAGGATTGGGTGGGGCTGCAGGAACAGATGGACGAGGATGTCCCCGTCGGCGAACTGACTCGCACCCTCAAACATGCCGGTGCGAGCGCGATTCGCACCCATGAGGAGCGGATGGCGCAGCAGGGCTGGATCCTCGTCAGCTCGATCGCGCACATCGACGACGACTCCACCGGCCCCGCCCCTGTCGGCTATACGGAGATCATGGTCTCCCGCCACGAACCGGACATCGTCATCCAGGAGGACACCTTCGTCGACGGTGCGTATCGCGGTCGCTGCATCGGACGCGGACTCAAGGTCGCAAACATGCGCCAGCTCCACGACATCCCGGAGGCCGCCCAGGCTTCATGGGTCCAGACCTACACAGCCACGAGCAACGCGCCGATGCACGCGCTCAACCGGGATCTCGGTTTCTTCCCTGCGGATTCCATGACCGCGCTCGAGGGACGTTTCGACTACAGTTGAGTGTGAAAGTTCCGGCTAACTGAGTGAAGCAGGCACCCGTGTCGTCCAACATCCTCATCACCGTATTGGTATTCATCGTCGTCATCATCATCACGGTGATCATCGTCCGCAGGCGCGCCGCGAGCCGCCGCAAGTTCGACGAGAATGCGGCCGCATCCCGCCGACCGCAGGATCCGTTCGCCCCCGAACAGAACACCGGCGGGGATCCGGAGACGATCAAGGCCGGCGACCTGCTCGAATTCGGCAATGAGAAGTTCTTCGTCCGCGGGACCCTGCGCATCTCCGAGGGCGGCTACGACTGGGCCGAGCACTTCTTCCAGGCAGACCAGTCCGCCACCCGCCTGTGGCTGACCGTCGAGAAGGATCCGGACCTGCAGGTCTCCCGGTGGAGTGATCGCCCCGAGCTCGACATCGAGCCCAAGGCGAAGACCATCACGATCGAGGGCACCGAGTACAAACTCGTCGAGCACGGGACCGCCTCCTACCGCTCCGAGGGCACCACCGGCCTCAATGAGAAGGGCGGCGTGGACTATGTCGACTACGAGTCCGATGACCACAAGCTGCTCGCCTTCGAACGCTTCGACCACGGCCGTTGGGAAGTGAGCACCGGCGAATCGATCCCGGTCGGCTCCTTCACCATCTATTCGGGCAGCTGATGACGCTCACTCCCCCATTGACCGGTCCGGTGGCGACCCAGCACGTGAGCGTCGACGTGGCATTCGCCGATACGTCTGCCCAGGCGCTGACCTTCAGCCTCGACCACGGCCGCATCACCCCTCTGGCCTCAGACTTCATCGAGCTGCCGTCGGCGAATAGGCAGGACCGCTCGCGTCTCGAGCTCCACGTCATCGGCTCATCCCACCAGGTGATCCTGAGCGAGCACGACACCGACTCATTCATCGAAACCTTCGCCTGCCTCGGCGAGGATGAGCGTCCCGCCTGGGACACGACTCGCACCACCGCTGGAACCTGGTCGAGTTTCACCCGACATAAGTTCCGGTGTGAACTCACGGATGTGGCCGGCAGCTTCAGCGATGCCGCCGCCGAGGTGGTGGCCCGTTCGAGTGCCCATGACCGTCATCTCGTCGTCGACTTCCCCGGTGAACCGGGTGCGCTCACAGCATTGGCGCTCACTGACATGACGTCGGAGCAGGTCTCTTGGCAGAGCTGGCACTGCTATCCGCAGCACCGACAGATCGTGCACAGCCAGAGTCAGCTGAGGAGGAGATCATGAGTCACGATCCCAACGTCTCCATGGGCGGAGGCTCCTTCAACTTCGATGCCGAGAACGGGCGCGCATCCGGCGGTGGAGACCGCGGGTCCGGAGGCAATCGCGGCTCCGGGCCCTCGAACAACAACTCCGGCGGCCCGAAGAAGCGCTCCGGCTGCGGCACCGTCGTCATCCTCATCGTCATCGTCCTGATCCTCGGCAACATCATGAATGGCTGCACGGATGACTCGGACGGCTCGGGTGGCGGTGGAGGATTCTTCTTCCTGCCTTTCTTCGGCGGCAGCTCCAGCAGCACCGGATCGAACTACGGCGACGGCTCAGGGTTCCGGGGCGGCGGACCCGGCACCGGCAAATGACAGCACCGACAGCACTCTGAAAGGCAATCATGTTGGCAGAACTCTTCCTTGAGATCGGGATCGTCCTCTCCTACGCTGTGAGCGGCCTCGCGCTCATGCTCATCGGCTACTTCGTCGTCGACCTCCTCACTCCCGGAAAACTGCACGTCATCCTCTGGGAGCAGAAGTCGCGGAACGCCGCGGTCCTCGTTGCATCCGACCTCGCCGGAGTCGCAATCATCGTCATCGCCGCGATCCGGGCCAGCTCCGATGACTTCCTCTTCGGCATCATCTCCACCCTGGTCTTCGGCCTCGTCGGCATCATCCTCATGGCCCTGAGCTTCCTGCTCATCGACGCCTTCACCCCCGGCAAGCTCGGCGACATCGTCAATGCCGATCAGCTTCACCCTGAGGTCTGGGTCAATGCCACGGCTCATGTGGGCATCGCGGGCATCATGGCCGCAGCACTCCTTTGAGTTCATCGACCGAAACCGGTGACGCCGATTCGATCAGCGGCAGCAGACCGATCACGCTGCCGCTGAAGCCAGGACCTGCCCGCTTCTTCGTACTCCTGGCCGTCTTCATCTGCGCCAGCTGCGGCATGGTCTACGAGCTCGCGCTCGTCGCTCTGGGCTCCTACCTACTGGGCGACACGATCGTCCAGGCCTCGATCGTCCTCTCCGTCATGGTCTTCGCGATGGGCATCGGGTCCCTGGCCACGAAGCGCCTGACCGAATTCGCCGCCGTCGCCTTCGCCCTCATCGAGGCGGCCCTGGGCATCATCGGCGGTCTCTCGGTCATCCTGCTCTACCTCGCATTCGCCTTCGCCGACGTCTACACCGTGGCGATGGTCGCCCTCGCCTTCGTCATCGGTGCGCTCATCGGCGCGGAGATCCCTCTGCTCATGGAGCTCGTCCAACGCATCCGTGCGCAGAAGGCCTCCAGCGCCGTGGCCGATCTCTTCGCCGCGGACTACGTCGGCGGGCTGGTCGGGGGTCTCGCCTTCCCGTTCATCCTGCTTCCGGTCTTCGGTCTGCCCAGAGGCGCTCTGGCTGTGGGGATCACGAACGCCGTCGTCGGCATCCTCATCGTCCTCTGGCTCTTCCGCACTGAGATCCGCACCCGAACGCAGGTGATCCTGGCGGGTCTGCTCGTCCTCATCGTCGGCGGGCTCACCGTCGTCTGGGTGTTCACCGACGACATCGAGATGACCACCCGCCAGCGTCTCTACCGCGACCCGATCGTGTACTCCCAGCGCACGGACTATCAGGAGATCGTGCTCACCGAGTCGCAGAAGACCGGGGACACAAGGCTCTATCTCAATGGGGACCTGCAGTTCGCCTCGGCCGACGAATACCGTTATCACGAGTCCCTGGTCCATCCGCTCATGGACGGCCCCAAGCGCAACGTCCTCGTCCTCGGCGGCGGGGACGGCCTGGCCGTGCGGGAGATCCTCAAGTACCCGGACGTCGAATCGGTGACGCTCGTCGACCTCGACCCACGCGTCCTCGAACTCGCGAGGACCTCGGACCACTTCACCGACTTCAACGAAGACTCCCTTGACGATCCCCGAGTGAGAACCGTCGCCGCGGACGCCTTCACTTGGCTGCGTGAAGCCAAGCACACCGCCTACGATGCGGTCATCGCCGATCTGCCCGACCCCGACGATGTGGCCACCTCGAAGCTCTACAGCATCGAGTTCTACGGTCTGATCAAGCAGGTGATGTCCCCCGAGGCCCGCCTCGTCGTCCAGGCCGGCTCCCCGTACTTCGCGCCGGAAGCGTACTGGGGCATCGGAGAGGCCGTCGCCGAGGCGGGCCTGACCACCACGCCCTATCACGTCGATGTTCCCAGCTTCGGTGACTGGGGGTATTTCCTCGCCGATGTCTCTGAACACGACGGGACCAGCCAGAAGGGTCCGGACGTGACAATCCCTCGGGACGCGCCCGAGGGATTGAAATTCGCGACTCCTGAGGTGCTCGCTTCTTCCACCACGTTCCCGCCCGACCGTGATCGGGCCTCCGTCGGCGACGTTGAGGCTTCGACCCTGCTCCACCCTCGCGTGCTCGATCAGGAGCGCGGAGCCTGGGTCGGGTACTGAGTCTCAGTCTGTCTGAAGCTCAGGCTCCCAGCAGGCCGGCGAGTCCGGCGAAGCCTGCGATGGACAGGCCGAGCAGTCCGCCCAGTGCTGCCACCGAGATGAACACGATGCCGAGGATGAAGCCCCATTTGCCCATCTCGTTGTCGGCGAAGCCTGCGCCGCGTGAGTTCTTGCGTGCCATGTGACCGGTGATGATACCGATGATCGGGCCGAGGAAATTGAAACCGAGGAACGTCGACAGGGTCGCGACCAGGGAGATGATCCCGAGGACCTTACCCGGATCCTCCTCGGCTCGAGGACGGTATGACTGCGGCGGCTGCGGCTGCGCGCCTGTGCCGTAGTTCTCGGTAGGGTCGTAGTAGCCCCGGCTGCCGGAGTGCTGGCTGCTGTCGAGGTTGGGGGTGTAGTTGGTGTCCATGATTCTGCCTCTGCTCGTCTCTGTGCTGTTGGTACCAGCTTAGGAACTCTGCGCGGCGGGGTGAATGATATAAACCGTTGCGCTGCTCGGGGGTTTTCCCCCGTTTCGCTGAAGCAGCCGTTTCACTTTACGTCGACGAGGGCACGCCGCTGACGCCCCATGAGGTAGAGCAGGATCTCCACGGGTTCGCCCGTGATGGTGATTCCGTCGGCCTTCCCGTTGCTTCCGCGGGTTTGCCTGCCGGCACTGCGCTGGCCGAAGCCGGGACTGGAGATCTCCACACGACCTTCGGCCTTGGCTGCGAAGGGCAGGAGTGCGGTTCGGCACGCGGCCCACACCGCACGGTTCTCCGGCAGCGACAGCCTGCGTGGGATCCACTCGATCGCAGCACGGCGGATGTCCTCATGGTGGACGACGTATTCGGCGGTGTTCATCACCGATTCGACGCCGGGCCACCCGCCAGGGGTCCACCTCGGCGGGGATGCCACCAGACCCAGCAGATGCGAATACGGCATCGAGGCATACGCCTGCTCCTGATCCTCGCGCTTGCCCTCGAATTTCGGCATGAAGATGCCGAGGGCTGCAGCGGGATGACGCTCGCGAATCACGAGGTGTGTGGCCAGGTCACGTGTCGTCCAGCCCTCGCACAGAGTCGGGGCGTCTTCACCGGCCCTGTGAGCTGTATCGACGAGGCGGAGGCGTTCGGTTCGCGCAAGATTGGTCATGCCTGAAGCTTGTCATCATCGCCTTGGATTCCTCTGAGTGCCCAGTCCTGCACGAAATCGGCAACGCGGGAGATCGAGCGGTAGTCGGCGAGCTCATCGCCCCTGGTGGGACCGTCGGTGACGATGACGACCGGCTTCGATTCCTTAGCGGCCGTCCGTACGAATCGCAGCCCGGAAAGCACCGCGAGTGAGGATCCGAGCACGACGATTCCGCTCGCCTCATCGCAGATGCGATTCGCTTCCTGCAGCCGTGCCGACGGCACGGAATCACCGAAGTACACGACGTCTGGCTTGAGCAATCCGCCGCAGCGGGGGCAATCGGCCACGATGAAGTCCGCCGTCTCCTCCAGATCCACGTCACCGTCGGGCGCCGTCTCGACATCGATCGGATCGATTCCCACAAGTTTCGCGAAGTCGGGGTTGAGCTCACTGAGCCTGGTCTGGACCCAGTCGCGGTCGAACATGTGCCCCTGGTCAAGGCAGATGACACGATCAAGGCTGCCGTGCAGGTCGATGACCGGACTGTCGCTGCCCATCTGCCTCGCCGAGGCCTGGTGGAGTCCGTCGACGTTCTGCGTGACTATTCCGGCAACGGGCAGCGCCGCGAGTCCCAGATGACCTGCGTTCGGACGCGCTGAGCGCATGCGCGGCCAGCCCACCCAGGAGCGCGCCCAGTAGCGGGCCCGCTGATCGGGGTGGGACAGGAAGGTCTGGATCGTCATCGGCTGCCGTGGCACCGCGTTGGGTCCCCGATAGTCGGGAACTCCCGAATCCGTGCTCATCCCGGCCCCGGTCAGCACCGCCCACCCGGAGGTATCGACTCCCACGGTCTCATCAACGCCGGTGAGCACGTCGATGATCTCCTCATCACTGTGGCTGGCCGCGGGCCGCGTCCGCCCTCGAAGCGGATCAAAGATGACTGCCACGAATCCTCCCTCGTCGAACTGCTGCAGGGTTAGTCTGGTCCCATGGTCAGCATATTGCTCGTTCATCATTCTCCGTCACAGGCAACGGCTGAAATCGCCGAGGCGGCGTTGTCCGGACTGCGCATGCCGGAGCTGGGTGCCGTCGACGTGACGGTCCGTCCGGCACTGGAGGCGACGTCCGCGGACGTGCTCGCCGCCGATGGATTCGTCCTCGGCACGACGGCGAATTTCGGCTACATCTCCGGTGCCCTCAAACACTTCTTCGACACCACATACGACGAAGTTAGGTTGCCGACCGCCGGCCGCCCGTTCTCCTATTGGATTCACGGAGGCTATGACACGACCGGGGCGGAGACCGCGATGACGCAGATCACCACGGGCCTTGGCTGGAAACTCGTCTTCGACCCTCTCATCGTCACCGGCGAAGTCACCGACGACCACCTCGCCAGTGCGACCGAACTCGCGGCCACCGTGGCGGCTGCGGCCATGTGAGCGCCGGGCAGCACCGGCATTTTCCGACGCTCACGTCCAAGCCCTGCGAGAACTTGCCGGTGGTGGATCTGACCAGCAGTGATTTTCCGGACTTTCCCCGATAGCATGAGGAAAACCGATGCAAGGAGGCGTCCATGGCCAGCAGCACACCCGCGGCGAACAGCGGACTCGAGTTCCGCGAACTGCACGAAGTATCGGAACTCATCAGGTCCGGGCGACTGAGCTCCAGAGACGCCACGCAGGGCATGTTCGATCGGATCGCCGAGCTCGACTCCCATCTTCTGTCCTTCGTCACCCTGATGCGGGAATCGGCACTGGCCGAAGCCGATGTCCTCGATGCGCGTCTGGCTCGCGGGGACTGGCTGGGACCGCTGCACGGCGTGCCGCTGGCGATCAAGGATCTGGCCTACACTCACGACGCACCAACGGGCGCGGGCACCACGATCCACGCCGACTTCCGGCCAGACTGCGATGCCACCGTCGTCGCACGGCTGCGGGCTGCCGGGGCCGTGATCCTCGGGAAGCTGCGACTGACCGAAGGTGCGTTCACCGGCCACCACCCCGACCTGCCGACTCCGGTCAATCCCTGGGAGCCGAACACCTGGTCGGGAGTCTCCTCGTCCGGTTCGGGCGTCGCGACCGCCGCCGGCCTCTGCTACGGCTCCCTGGGTTCGGACACGGGCGGATCGATCCGACTGCCTTCCTCGGCGAATGGGGTCACCGGACTCAAACCCACGTGGGGCCGGGTCTCGCGCAACGGCATCTTCCCACTGGCGCCGAGTCTCGACCACATCGGCCCGATGACGCGCAGCGCCCGGGACGCCGCCATCATCCTCGAGGCCATCGCCGGGCATGATCCCAACGACCCGACCTCTGCCCTCGAACCGGTCCCCCGCTACAGCCAGCAGCTCGAACTCGACCACGCTCCGGTCGTCGGCTTCGACCGCGAACTGGCCGCCGAGCATTTCGATGACGTGACCAATGAGATGCTGGAGTCCACGATCGAGGTGCTCATCGACCTCGGTTGGCGCGTCCTCGACGTACGCACCCCAGGGTTTCCCGAAGCGGCACAGGAATGGACGGCGCTGTGCGGAATCGAGACCGCGGGCGTTCATGCTGAGAACTACCCGTCGAGATCGGCCGAGTACGGACCCGATCTCGCCGGACTCATCGAGGTGGGGCGCCGACTGAGCGCCGTCGACTACCACGAACTGCTCGAATCCAGGCGGGCATTCACCGGTCGCATGCGCGGGCTCATGGCCGACATCGACCTGCTCCTGCTTCCGGGCATCGGAGCCGCCTCACCGACGATCACGCAGATGGAGAACCTCGGCTCGGATGCCGAGCTGTTTGCCGCGGTGACGGTTCCGACGGCCCCCATCGACAACTGCGGTATGCCCTCGATCACCCTGCCAGCCGGATTCTCCGAGCGCGGCACCCCGCTGGCCGCTCAGTTCGTCGCCGGTGACTTTCAGGAGAGTCTGCTGTTGGCCGCGGGGCATGCGTTCCAACAGGCCACCGACTTCCACCGACAGCACCCGCACATCGTGGCTGTCTAGACGACGCTTACTGCGCCTCTCGGCGGGCCACGATCTCTGTGATCCAGGTCGGCGCGAAAGGGGAGGTGCAGTTCGGCGGGGTCGGATAGTCCTTGAGGACGCCGAGGCGGTTGCCGATGGCGATGGCACGTGGCCGCAGCTGTTCGTTCTCTATGCCGATGTAGGACAGGGTTTCATTCATCGCCCACTGCAGGCGCTCTTCGGCGCCGAGCATCCGCGCCTCGATGATGTCGAGGAGACCGGGCAGGTCAAGGCCTTCGGGCGACTTGTTCACACGCTCACTGGTCAATGCCCACCCGGCTGAGGCCACGACCGGGTCGGGGTCGATCATCCAACTCAGGCGCAGTGTTTCGGCATGCTTCGACTTCTTGACGATGTAGTTGACCAGCCAGGCGTGGACCTTCGGCACACGTGCATCGCGCAGCATGGCATCGAGGCCCTCCGCATCATAGCTGCGGGGGCGCATGATGAGGATCGCGACGAGACGCGCCGCGGTATCCCCGGTGTCCCACAGTTCGACGGCGAGGTCGTCGTTCTTCTTCAGCTCCTTGGCCACGGCCCGCAGCTTCGTCAGATTCACACCGTGATCGTCGCCGTGCTTCTCGTTGACGGCACGGGCCTTGGGATCCTCCATTGTCGCCAGTGTCTCCATGACGCTGTGCATGCTTGCCTCAACCATGCGATCAGACTACCGCGAGTTCGGTGCTCGGTCTTCAGCGTTCGGAGTTCAGCCGGGCCGCCTGACGCATGAGGTGGTCGCGCTCGGCGAGGTTGCCGGCCTTGGCGGCGGCCTTGACGTAGAGCTTCGCCGCCGCCTCGTCTTCTCCCGCCCGTTCTCGCAGGTGGGCTTCGACGGCGAAGTAGCGCGGCAGAGTCTCATCGAGTCTGTCCAGTTGGGCCAGTCCGGCCGCCGGCCCCTCGGCTTCACCGATCGCGACGGCCCGGTTGAGGGATGCGATCGGGCTGTCGTGGAATTTGAGCAGTTCGTCGTACCATTCGACGATCTGCGGCCAGTCGGTGTCCTCGACACGTTGTGCATCGGCGTGGAGAGCGCCGATGGCGGCCTGGACCTGGAATTCGCCGAGTTCCTCGCGGGCGAGCGCGGTCTGCAGAATGGCGATGCCCTCGGCGATCAGTTCGGTCTCCCACAGGGATCGGTCCTGGTCGGCGAGGGCGATCAGGGCCCCTTCGGCGGTGAACCGGGCTCGACGGCGGGCATGGTGGATGAGCATGAGGGCCAGCAGCCCGGAGACCTCTGGGTGGTCGATCGATGCGGCCAGCGCCCGGGCGAGACGGATGGCTTCTGCGGCGAGGTCGACGTCACCCGAGTAGCCCTCGTTGAAGACGAGATAGAGGACCGTGAGGACCGCGGAGACGTTTCCCGGGCGGTTGAGTCTGCGTCCGGACAGGGTGCGCTTGGCCCGAGAGATGCGCTGAGCCATCGTCGCCTCCGGTACCAGGTAGGCCTCGGCGATCTGTCGAGTCGTCAGCCCGCCGACGGCCCGCAGAGTCAGTGCCACCGCCGAGGCTGGGCTGAGGTCCGGATGGGCGCACAGGAAATAGAGATCGACGGTGTCATCGGCCGAGGTCGTCGCCGCATCCGTGTCCAGCGTAAAGGCGTGTTCCTCCCGCGCAGTGCGCGCGGACTCCGCACGGATGCGGTCGAGGAACTTGCGCCAGGCGACCGTGATCAGCCACCCCTTTTTGTCCCGGGGTTCGTTCTCCGGCCACGTGCGAAACGCCTCGATCAGGGCATCCTGAACGGCATCCTCGGCGGTGGCGAAGTCTGCTCCCCTCCGCTCGAGGATGCCGATCACGATGGGAACGAGCTCCCTCAGTCCGTCGTAGACGGGGTCACTCCCATGAACGGACGGAGTTCGAGCCACTCCCGGATCGGCTCGCCGCCGACACCCGGTGCCGCCGAGAGTTCGCCCGCGAGTTCGAGTGCCCGATCGTAGGACTCGACGTCGATGACCATCCAGCCGGCGATGAGATCCTTGGTCTCAGCGAAGGGGCCGTCGGTGACCGGCGGCTTGCCCTCTCCGTCGAAACGCACGAAGGTCCCTTCGGGCGACAGGGCCTGGGAGTCGACGAATTCGCCGCTGACCTTCAACCTCGCCGCGAAGTCGTTCATGTAGCCGATGTGCGCGTCGACTTCGCCCGGCGTCCACTCTTCCATCGGGGTGTACTGCATGTATTCGGGGGCCATCTTGTAGTGCTTGAGCATCAGGTACTTAGCCATGATCTTCTCCTCTTATCATCTGCTCGTCGCGAACTTCGCTGACATCTCTGGGACGGAGCCACATGCGCATTCTCGACATCCTCGGCGAGATATCCTTCGATTCTTCCACGGATAGTCGCCGATGTCCGGTTGTAACCGACCTGGAACACAAGTCTCCGAATGCGAACACACACGCCTCCACCTCGGCGGATTCAGTTGACAGAGTGGACTCATACACACCACCTTCACCTCATCAGGAGTTCACCATGAAGACTAAGAAGATCATTCGGTCCATCACCGTCGCCGGCGCAGTTGCGGCGGCACTGTCGCTGTCTGCCTGCGATATGAACATCTCCTTCGGCACTCCCGAGCAGGAGCAGACGCGGGCCCAGGAGGGTGACGAGACGTCAGCGAATCCTGACGAGCAGCAAGAGGCCGTGACTCCTGCAGAGGAAGCGCCGGAGGAGTCTGAGTCGAACGCCGCCACCGAGGACTCCCCCGATTCCTCGTCGAGTCAGGGCTCATCATCAGGTGGCGGTTATGGCACCTCGTCCTCCGACTCAGCCTCGTCAGCGACGTCGGATGCTGCGTCATCATCGTCGGGCACATCCACCTCGGCGGGTGAAGAATCATCGAGTTCGAGCGGCGAACATGCCAGCGCCGATGACCCCGGATTCGAAATCGATGAGCAGGGCAACGGCACCATTCCCGCCTCCCTCCTCGAGAAGGACATTGAGAAGGCGTACTCCAAGCAGGGGACGACCGTCGACGAGGTCGAATGCCTCAACGACCTGATGGTCATCTCCAAGAGAGGTTCGGCCTCCTGCAACGTCACCGCCTACGGCGAGAAGCGCTACGGAACGGTCAAGGTCACATCGGTCTCAGGCAGCTACGTCGGCTACAAACTCGACTTCCCCAGCTTCAACTGAGCATAGCCGCGGCCGGCACCGCTGGTGTCGGGCAGGCTGCGGAACAACTCGCGACCGCAGATGGTTATGGCAGGTGCACACTTTCACAGGTCGTGCACCTGCCACATCGACCAGCGAGGAGCATTCCCATCATGCGCAGTGTCCAGTACACCCAGAACGGCGATATCGACCAGCTCCACATCGCCGAGGCGAACGCCCCCTCAGTCGGGCCAGGTGAGGTTCGTGTCGCTGTCCGCTATGCCGGACTCAACCCCGTCGATCTCGCCGTCATCGGTGGAGCCTTCGGGCAGGCCACCGGCACGAAGGGCAACGGCGCTGACTTCTCGGGAGTCATCGACGAGGTTGGTGAAGGTGTCACCGACTTCTCCCCCGGCGATCTCGTCTTCGGGGGACGGCCACATCGCACGCAGACGACTCATCTGCTCATCCGGGACCCGGCAGAACGACTCGACAAGATACCTCGCGGTCTCGGCATCGATACAGCCGGGGGCCTCTACATCGCCGGGCGCACCGCCATCGCGGGCATCCGTGCCCTGGCGATCACCGAAGGTGAGACCGTCCTCGTCACCGGCGCCTCGGGCGGAGTCGGAATCATCGCAGCCCAATTGGCGGTCAATCTGGGCGCCCGTGTCATCGGCACGGCCAGCGAAGCCAACCATGATGCTCTGCGCAATCTCGGCATCGAACCCATCACCTATGGTGAGGGGCTCGAGGCCCGCCTGCGGGAGGCAGCCCCCGAGGGCATCGCTGCCGCGTTCTCGACCCAGGACGAGGCCGAGATCAAGCAGCTGCTGAGTCTCGACATTCCCGCCGGGCGCATCAATTCGATCGGAGCGGGACCACAGGTCGCCGACACGTACGGGGTGAGCATCGCAGGCGAGACTGCGGCTGACCGCGGTGACCTCGCGTGGCTTGCCAAAGCGATCGCCTACGGACATGTGCACGTGCCCGTCGCCGGGGTCTTCTCGCTCGACGAGGTTCAGAACGCCTACCGTTTCCTCAAGGGCTCGCACCCTGCCGGCAAGGTGGTCCTCCGCGTCGACGCCGATCCCCTCACCAACGATCAGCGCGAGTTCCTCAGCAGCTGATCCGAGTTCGCATCCGATGGTGGGCGGTCAGGAATACTGTGCCCGGGTCGGCGCGTTCTCCTTGACGACACCGACGAACAGCACCCGGTGCTGAGAGATCGCATATGACGATGTCAGATCGTCTGCGGCGCGTCGGATCCGCCAACTGACTAGGAGTAAGCATCATGGCAATCTCAGACAAGAAGGTCGCAATCCTCCTCACCCGCGGAGTCGAGCAGGTCGAGCTCACCAGCCCCCGCGGAGCACTTGACGAGGCAGGAGCCACGACGGTCATCGTCTCGCCGTCCGAAGGCACATTGCAGGCGATGAATGGCGACTGGGACCATGCCGATGAGTTCACCGTCGACGTCCCCGTCTCTGCAGCCAAAGTTGAGGACTTCGATGCCCTCGTGCTCCCAGGCGGTACCCTCAATGCCGATGCCCTGCGCCTCGACGAGGACGCGGTGGCACTGGTGAAAGCATTCTTCGCGGCCGATAAGCCAGTGGCCGCGATCTGCCACGCACCCTGGATCCTCGCCGAATCAGGCGTGGCCAAGGGCCGGAAGCTGACCTCATTCGTCTCGACGAAGACCGATCTGGTCAACGCCGGAGCAGAGTGGGAGGATTCCGAGGTCGTCGTCGATGGCAACCTCATCACATCGCGCAACCCCGGAGACCTCGACGCGTTCAACGCAGCCATCGCGAACGCGCTGGGCTGAGGCTGAGGCACTGAAGCAGGCTGATGCGCCTGTACACAGCGCACGAAGAAGGCTCCCATCCGAGAACATTCGGAT
>NZ_JBHFIH010000019.1:192707-204317 GCF_057334195.1 Brevibacterium sp. AGC70
CCTTCTTCTCTCTGCGGAGGATAGGGGATTCGAACCCCTGAGGGCGTTAACCCAACCCGCGTTCCAGGCGAGCGCCATAGGCCACTAGGCGAATCCTCCGCGAGCCAGCCTATCCGAGTCGTGTCGACAATGCGAAATCCTGACGGCTGAGTGTGAACCATCACACTAAGTGCAGGTGAAATCGCTTCTCAGCTGCCTTTGCCCTTGCCTGCCTGACCCAGGTCCTGCTCAGTCTGGACTTCGACCGTGGTGCTCTGTACCTGTTGCGGGTGGCCAGACGGTGAGCGCCTCATACCAGGTCGACCCAGTCGAGGGCGATTGAAATGGGCGCAGAAACCTTCCCGCCGTGTGTCGATGCGGCATAAACTTGTTCGACGTAGTGCATGAGAGGGTCTCGACCGAGACTCTCTGAAACATTGCTGACTAAGGAGTCATCATGAAGTTCATGCTCATCATGCGCGCAGTCGACCAGGCCGCCGTGGACGCCTTCGAAGCCGCCGATTTCGAGAAGATCATCGCCGACATGGGCGCCTATAACGAATCCATGGTCAACGCCGGCGTCATGGCCGACGGCGCCGGACTCTCCGATGCCTCCGAAGGGGCAGTCGTCGATTTCAGTGAAGACGATCCCGTCGTCACTGACGGCCCCTATGGAGAATTGCGGGAGCTGTTCAACGGCTTCTGGATGGTCGAGGTCTCCTCACAGGAGGAAGCGATCGAGTGGGCCAAGCGGGCCCCTTTGGGCACCGGATCCCAGATCGAGGTGCGACGCGTCAATGGACCGGAGGACTTCCCTCAGGACAACGAGTGGATCCAGAACGAACAGGAATGGATCGCCGAAGGGAAACTGGCCGGCAGTTGACCAGTGCCCCAGCCGATGACACCGATGCGGTTCACCGGGCCATCGCCGCGACGTGGCGGATCGAGGCAGCGAAGATCATCGCAGCTCTGACCCGCTACGTCGGCGATTTCGGGCTCGCCGAGGATCTCGCCCAGGAAGCAGTGACCGATGCGCTGTCCCAGTGGCCGAAATCCGGAGTTCCGGCTAACCCGGCCGCGTGGCTGACCACGGTTGCCAAACGTCGGGCAATCGATTCGTGGCGAAGGCGAGAGCGACTCGACGATCGTCTGGCGAAGCTTGCCGGGGAGCTCGAAAGCCGTCAGGACGCGGACGTGGGTGGTCTCCCCTGGGATCCGGACGACATCGAGGACGATGTACTCCGTCTCGTCTTCATCGCCTGTCATCCAGTACTCGGTCGCAGCGCCCAGCTCGCGCTCACCCTGCGGGTTGTGGGCGGCCTCTCCAGCGAACAGATCGCCCGGGCGTTCCTCATTCCAGTCTCGACAGTGCAGCAGCGCATCGTCCGGGCGAAGCGGGCCCTGGCAGATGCCCAGGTTCCCTTCGAGCTTCCAGCGGCCGACGAGCAGCCGGAGCGGCTGAAGGGAGTGCTCGGGGTCCTCTATCTCATGTTCGCAGAGGGGCACGTGACAACCTCCGGACCCGACTGGATGCGTCCAGAACTGGCGATGGAGGCTCTCCGCCTGACCCGTGTGACTGCCGGTCTGCTCCCACACGATCCGGAGGTCCACGGTCTCGTCGCCCTCATGGCCTTCACCGCGGCCAGATTCCCTGCCCGCCTGGGGGCAGATGGTGAGCCGATCCTGCTAGCCGATCAGGACCGATCGAAATGGGATCGCTCGCTCATACGCCTCGGCTCTCGCAGTCTTGGGACCGCACAGGGTCTCCGCACTGCACTCGGCCCCTATACGCTCCAAGCCATGATCGCTTGGTGCCATGCCGAAGCCAGAAGCATTGAGGCCACCGATTGGGTGCGCATTGCGTCCCTCTATGACATGCTCAATCGAGCCGTCCCCTCACCTGTCACTCAACTCAACCAGGCGATCGCGATCGCCGAAGCGCATGGCCCAGCACGCGCTCTCAGCCTCGTCGATGACATCGACTCCACCGGAGCACTTGGGAAATTTCACCTTGTTCCCAGCGTGCGCGGTGAGCTCCTGTCGCGCCTCGGCAGGGATCAGGAGGCGCGAGGCGAATTCGAACGCGCGGCGTCCCTGACGGCCAATGACCGAGAACGCGAGGTCCTCCTCGCCAAGATTCGCAGAATTGAGGACCGGCCGGCTGAGAGCACCGACAAAGCCGATCGTGGAAGTCGACGAAGCACTGGCAACTGATCCAGCCACCTCGTTTTGTGCCTCGAGGATGCTCTCGTCTAGACTGTTCGTTGGCTCCCCGTGCGGCGTCATCTTGTGAACTCCCCCAGGGCCGGAAGGCAGCAAGGGTAAGCGAGCTCTGGCGGGTGCACGGGGAGTCCTTCGTTTCTCAATGTCACAATTCCACAACTCCCCCTCCCCTGTGTCAGTCCAGGTCAGGGCCACTTTCAACGGCGAGAGATGGGCAATACACGAGGATTTCAGGCAGTGCTTTAATACTTTCGTGATTTGGCTTCACTAACATGGTCGGCAGCTCTCATCCCCTTTGCCCGAACGAGGATCCCTGTTTTGTCACCCAAGAAGATTCACGGGGCGGTTGCTGCCCTATCGGCAATCGCTCTGCTCACCGCCTGTACCCCCTCGGGCTCCGACTCTGACGCCACCCGCGATACTGAGAAATCGGCTGAGACCGCTGCCGAACCCATCTTCCGAGTCGGCACCGTCTCCGAGGACGAGGCTGCCAAGTCCTCTGCGCAGGGATCTTCAGCGAAGACTTCCGGCTCCACCTCATCGGCCGAGCCGACCGGCACCCAGTCACCCGCCCCGGGACAGACCGGCGAAGTCGTCGAATCCGGAGCAGACTCCACAGCCGCGCCGGGCGAGCGCATCAGTCTCAGCGTCGAGGACGCGACGCTGAGCGACATTTCGCTCATCGAGTCCGAACACCCCAGAATCACATCTGACCCCGGTGTCTTCTTCGACACCACTGGGGCCGAACTCGAACTCAAGGCAGCCGATCAGAGCCAGAAGTCCTCCGATGAGGCGGGCACCTCGTCGCCGAGCGAAAGCGCAGCAACCGAGGCCGCTGCGAAGAAGGACTCTGCCAAGGACAAACACTCCGTCATCGCTCCCGACGACGCTGCGGCCTGGGTTTCGGTCTACGACCTGGTCGCTGACAGCACCTACGAGTTATCGGCCACAGCCACCTCGGCAGATGGAGAGGAGCACGACTTCACGTCCACGGTCAACGTCTCAGCCGGCGACGCCTCGCCGATGTCCGTGCGCACGACCCTCTCCGATGACCAGACCGTGGGCGTCGGCGCCCCGATCATCCTCAGCTTCGGCTCCACAGTGAGCAAGCAGTACCGTGACGATGTCGAGCGCCGTCTGACGGTCGATGTCACCGACAACGACGGCAAGAAGCGCAAGGTCGAGGGGTCATGGGCTTGGCTGCCCGACGATCCGCAGTCCCGTCTGCACTTCCGGCCCAAGGACTTCTGGCCCGCGCACTCGAAGATCTCCGTCGACGCGCCCCTGAAGAGCGTCCCCACCACGGCGAAGACGGTGGGCCAGAACGACCTCACACTCGACTTCGACATCGGTCGCAAGCAGATCGTCACGGCCGATGCCAAGTCTCACCGCATGGTCGTCACCCGCGATGGCAAAGAGGTGATGAACTTCCCCGCCTCACTCGGTGCGGCGAAGTCTCCCTCCTACAACGGAACCCATGTGGTCATGGCGAAGTCGGCAGACTACACGATGACCTCCGAGCAGTGGGACTACGAAACCGACGTGCGCTGGGCCGTGCGCATCCACAACAATGGAGAATTCGTCCACGCCGCCCCCTGGTCGACAGGGGTCCAAGGATCGGCGAACGTCTCCCACGGCTGCATCAACTTGTCGACAGCGCGCGCCAAGCAGTACTACGACTCTGCGATCTTCGGCGATCCGGTCGAGATCACAGGTTCGAATGTCAGCCTGTCCACCGCCGCCAGCGACATCTCCGACTGGGTCTACGACTGGGACGACTGGAAGAAGATGAGCGCACTCGACTGATTGTCTGCAATGCGCCCACCCGGTGTCCCCGTGTGAGCTCTACTTCTTGACCTTCTTCGCCGCCTTGTCGATCATTGGCACATAGCGCTCGAGCGCCCAGGGAACGGTGAGCGGGTTGATGATCGACGAAGCGGTGACGAAGGCCTGTTCCTCGGGAGCGACTACCGCACCGGACTTGATTGCCGGAATGTTGGAGTACACGCTCTGTGACTCGATCTCCTTCTTGCTCTTCTCATCGGAGTAGAAGGTGAAGATGAGGTCAGAGTCGCCGAGCTTGTCGGCGTTCTCGAGTCCGATGAGAGCCGAGTCCGTGCCCGGAGCATCGTAGTTCTTCTTGAGCTTGTTGATGATGGGATCGGGGGTCAGACCCAGCGCCGAGACCATCGCCACCCGCTGCTCATCGGGGTAGAAGACACCGAGGGTGCCCGGTCCGTCATTGTAGATGTAGGAGAATGTGAGTCCCTCGTATTCGGACCGCTTGGCTTCGGAGAGCTGCGTCTTGATGTCGTCGACGAGCCCCTCGGACTCCTTCTCCTCACCCAGCGCCTTGCCGATGGTGGTGATCTGCTCATCCCATTCGATGGTCCACGGCTGCTTGGGGTAGGCAACCGTGGGTGCGATGGCGTCGAGCTGCTTGTACTGATCGGCGGTGACGCCGGACCACGGCGCGAGGATCACATCAGGTTCGAGCTCGGCGACGGCTTCGACGTCCAGCTCCGTATCTCCCTGGAACTGCGTGGGAAGCTTGTCCCCCTTCTCCTTCACCGCCTCATGGATCCACGGCATATAGCCGGTGGCATCGCTGCCCCAGGCGTATTCCTCCATGCCGACGGGTGTCTTGCCCAAAGCAATGGCTGTCTCGGTCGAGCCCTGGCCGAGGGTCACGACGCGCTTCGGTTCGGCCTCGATGACGGCCTTGCCCAGCGCATGTTCGATCGTGACGGTCTGGAAGTCGCTTGAGGCCGACTTCTCCGCATCCGCCGGTCCCTGGCTGCAGGCGCTCGCGCTGAAGGCGAGTGTGACAATGGTGCCTATGGCCATGGCCCGGCGAGAGAGATGAGCTGACATTCCTGCCCTTTCGACTGTGGGGATCGCGGTCGACCCCTCGACATGAACATAGGACAGCCTAACTTAACCTTGTGGTGTTGGTGCAACTCGACTGGCTCAGCGGCAATTCGTCTGCTCAGAGCAGAAACCCGTGCCACCGCAGCCGAACGCTCCTAGGATCGCATCATGGAACCACTTCGAGTCACGGACGGACAAGGCGATCAGGCCCCGGCACTGCTGTGGCGCGAGACTCTCGGACGGGTGCTGCGGCTGCGCCGCACCGAGCTGGCCCTGACCTTGGCACAGGTGTCGCGACGCTCGGGAGTGTCAACCCAATACCTGTCCGAGGTCGAGCGCGGCCTCAAGGATCCATCGTCGGAGGTCATCGAGGCGATCGCCGTGGTTCTCGGCCTCGCACTCCCTCAGGTCCTCGTTCTCGCTGCGTCGTCCATGACGAGAGCTGCACCCGCGTTCGCAGTCAACGGGCGCTCAGTCCCGCTCAGCGGTGGGCGGGCGCAGCTCTCACTCGTGGCCTGATCCCACAGGCCGGTCGGCTCAGCTCGTCCCGGAATCAATTTGGTTGGTTCTCAGCACTTCGAGCCGTGCCCGATACTCAGCCTCGTCGATATCGCCTTGGGCGAAGCGCTCAGACAGAGTCGCCTCCGCGTTCTTCGTCGATGCGAAACGGCCCTGAGCATCCGCCCAGGGTGGTCCCCCTGCTTGGCGCCAGCGACGCCGGTTGAGTGTGACGATGAGGGTGACGACCAATCCGATGATGAGCACCCAGAAGATCGGGATGAGGAAGAAGAGCGGCCAGGCCGCGGGTCCGTGTTCCATGTGCATGATGCCTCCTTGTCAGGAATCCACGTCCCTCGTGGATATGGCATCCATCCTTCGCCGACGGGTGCCACGGCGAATCCCCCACCGGGAGTCTCTTCAGGTACTCGCTGGGGATGAGCTTCTACTGGTCGCGCAGCCATCCTGGGGAGACCAACCCGGATTCATAGGCGAGCACGACCAGGTGGACCCTGTCGCGTGCGGCCGTTTTGGTCATGATGCGCGAGACATGGGTCTTCGCCGTCAGAGGGGAGAGGACCAGCCGGCCGGCGATCTCGTCGTTCGACAGCCCCTGACCGACGAGGGCGAGGACCTCACGTTCTCGCTGTGTCAGCACGTCGAGATGCTTTGCCGGCTCCGCCCGCAGGCCCAAGGACATCCTCGACAAGAGGTACCTGGTCACTTCGGGCGAGAGCAGCGCCTCACCCTCGGCAACGACGCGCACCGCTCTGATCAGGTCGACCGGCTCGGTGTCCTTGAGCAGGAACCCGCTGGCACCTGCCCTGACCGCGCGCACGATGTACTCGTCGAGGCCGAAGGTCGTCACCAGCACGACCCGCACATGGCCGAGGCCCGGATCGGCTGCGATCGCCTCGGTGGCCCACAGTCCGTCACCGCCTGGCATCCGGATGTCCATGAGCACGACGTCGACCGGCGTCGCTGCAAGTTTCTCCAGCAGCTCTTCCCCACCGGAGGCCTGCACGCGCACGCTGATGCCCGGTTCCGCGTCCAGCAGCGAGGCGAAGCCGGCGCGGACCAGCTGGTGGTCATCGGCGATCGCCACCGAGATATCGCTCATACCTGAGCCTGCCGATCTGATCGTCCGTGTCCGCTGGTCCAGGGCAGCTGGACGCTGATGTGCGTGCCGCCCCCGCTCGCCGAGGTGACCTCGAAGCTTCCGTCGAGGAGCTTGGTCCTCTCCCGCATTCCGATGATTCCGGTGCCCGAGTTATCGTCTCGCCCGAGGCTTGCGTTGTCGGTTCCGTGGCCGTCGTCGCCGATCTCAATGTGAAGGAACTCGCCGTCACGGGATACTCTGACGTTCGCCTGAGTGGCGTGAGCGTGGCGGACCACATTCGTCAGCGCCTCCTGCACGATCCGGTAGGCGGCCGCATCGGCGGCGCTGCCGGGGTTCTCTCGAGTGCCGTCGGCTCTGAGTTCGCGCCTGTCATCGAGGCGGATGGATGGTCGACCCGTCATCGCGGCGATGAGGGCCGGCAGATCGTCGAGGCCAGGCACCGGGGCCAACGACTCGGCCCTGCCTTCGCCGACTGTGCCTTCGCCGACACTGGCCGGGTCGGGGTCGGCGGCGTCCGAGCGCATCGTGTGGAGCACGGAGCGAACCTCGTTGAGTCCCGTTCGGCTCAGCTCTTTGATGGCGGCGAGCGCGCGTCTGGCCTGCTCAGGGTCGCGGTCGATGAGGTGTTCGCCCACACCGGCCTGCACGTTGATCTGAGACAGCGAATGACCCAGCACATCGTGCAGGTCTCTGGCGATGCGCAGCCTTTCGGCCTCAACCACCTCATGGTGCCGGGCCCGCGCTTCCTCGGCCGCGATCCTCCTGCTCTCGCGCCTGCGTCGGGCGAAGGCTCCGATGCTCAGAGCAATGAGCAGACCGATCGTCGCAGAGGCCACGCGCCCCACCGACCAGTCGACTTCGAGGAAGGAGCCGAGCAGCAGGGCGCCCAACCAGACACCCGCGGCCGAGGCGATGGCCCAGATCTGGCAGCCACGGACCATGGCCATGACGAGAGCGAAGAGGAACGCCGCATAGAACGGTGTCATCTCAGGTCCGGTGAGCCCCTGCGCCCACATTCCGCCCGGACCCTCCCCTGACAAGGGACGATTGCGTGGACCGTGGGCCCACACACCGGAAAGGCTGGATCGTGCCAGTGCGGCCCACACGACAATGTCGACCAGCGTCAGCCCGGCGATGATCGCGACTCTCGGGCCCGGCCAGCGTGCGCACAGCAGGAAGATCACTGGGGACAGCAGGGCCACTGCGATGCGCACGCCGCCGACCAGAGCATCGGCACCATCGTGCGTGGCCATGAACACGGCAACGGGCAGCTGCAGCAGCAGAGCCAGGACGCTCAGGGCAACCAGGCGCAGTCGAGGTCGATGACGGGCACGACGATCAGAATCGGGGTCGCTCGCCTCGGCGGGGGCACGCCTGGATCGGCTCATCCTCCGATCGTAGTCACTGCTGCCGAATTCGGCGTCGTACCACGGGAGTATCCGACTGGACTTCCCGCGGAGTACAGCTGCCTGGGAGCACCTCAGAGGATCTGGTCGACGAGGCCGAAGTCCTGAGCCGCCTGCGCGTCGAGGACGAGGTCCCGGTCGAGGTCGGCATGGATCTGCTCTATGCTGCGCCCGGTCCCCTGCGCCAGCATCCGCTCGACCTCACGTCGTTGTCGGGCGATCTCATCGGCAGCGACGATGAGGTCGGGGATTGCTCCGCGTGCACCCTCGGCATGGGGTTGGCGCAGCACCACTCGAGCGTGTCCGAGCATCGAACGCTGACCGGGCTCTCCGGCTGCCAGGAGCACCGCGGCATCAGCGGCCGCTTGCCCCACACAGATGGTCGCCACCGGTGCCCCGATGTGGTGCATCGCGTCGTAGATGGCGGTCATGGCCGTCAGCGATCCGCCCGGTGAGTTGATGTACATCTGGATCGGAAGTTCGCGGCTGCTCGCCTCGAGGTGGAGCAGCTGCGCGATGACTGTGTTGGCCACCCCGTCGTCGATCGGAACACCCAGGTAGATGATGCGGTTGCCCAGCAGGTGGGAATACACGTCGACGATCTTCTCCCCGCCACCCGAGCGGTCAACGACATTCGGAATCGTGTACTGGCTCATGGCGCACCGATCCCGCCGTGCAGGTCGGCTGGGGAGTCGACGACGCGGTCGATGAGCCCGTAGTCAAGTGCCTGCTCGGCGGTGAACCACCGATCACGCAGGGAATCCTCGAAGATGCGCTCATAGGTCTTCCCCGTCGCCTCGGCGATGCGGTGCAGGACCGAATCGCGGACGTTGCGCAGATCCCCGGACTGCAGTTCGATGTCAGCGGCGGCACCCCCGATGCCCGCCGATCCCTGGTGCAGGAGGATCCTGGCGTGGGGCAGGGCGAGTCGTCTGCCGGGTGTGCCCATCATGAGCACGAACTGCCCCGCCGAGGCGGCCCATCCGAACGCCACCGTGACCACGTCATTGGGCAGAGTTTCGATCGTGTCGGCGATCGCGTGCATCATCGGCACCGACCCGCCGGGTGAGTTGATCCAGAGGTGGATGTCGCTGTGGGGGTCCTCGGCGGAGAGGAGGACGAGGCGGGAGATGATCTCCATGCCGTTCTCATCACGCAGCTCCCCGTTGAAGACGACTGAGCGGTAGGCGTAGAGCATTCTCTGGGATTCGGGGATGGGCGTCAGTGTGGGGGCATCCTCCGGGTCGCCCCACCTCGGCGGGCTTGGGAGATTTCTGGTGTCGATTCGTGTGTTCATGTCACCACTGTGGCCCTCGCTTCGCCGGGCGGGAAGGTGTCTCCGCTCCAAGCGGGAGTGTGCCGCTGTGAGCAGACAGTGCCGCGTTCCCAGACGACGTGCAGTGCGGTCGTGATAAAATTAGGCGACGATTTCAACTGGAAGGTCGACCGGAATGCTGCTGAACCTGTGGATGACAGTTCAGTTCATCGTGGTGCTGTTGAGCACCGATGTCGATTCGGTCATTCCCCAGTCGTCTATGCATCTGATCGTCCTCGTGCTTCTGGGCGCGGTGCTGCTGTCACCGGTAGCGCCCTGGGCGGCAAACGCTCTCCTCAGGGCTCTTTCCCTGGCTCCCCACGGCCCCTGGATGGGACGTGAGCGAACCGAAGTTCGCGAATTCCGCATACCTGAGGAACCCGGGACTCCGGGCACCGCGCAAGCCAGAGCCCCCTCCTTCGTCGTTCGCTCCTTCGCCTGAACGACGACTCCATCGCCGTGCTCTGAAGCACGGTCTCTGACGTCACTCCCGCCTGCTCCTTGAGAGCCTGCCCGTGATGTCGCCATGCGTCGTTCCGTCCATGAACCCCCATGACGACATCACCACTGCTGCCTGCATGCCTATGCGCATCGGCGGCGCCCAGGAGGGCCCTCACCATGAACATCTACGAATTTCCACCCGTTGAACTGCTCGTCAACGCCGCCTATCGGATCGTCACCTGGCTCTCGACCCTGCTCGAACCACTGGCGGGCAGCGCAAGCGCCGCACTGGCCATCGTGGCGCTGACGCTCGTCGTCCGCGCCGTCCTCATCCCCGTAGGCCTGTCACAGGTCAGAGCCGGAATCACTCGACGTCGACTGGCGCCGAAGATCTCCGAGCTGCAGACCCGACACAAGAAGAATCCCGAGCTCATGCAGCAGAAGATCATGGTGCTCTACAAGGAGGAGAAGGCCTCCCCGATGGCCGGCTGCCTGCCCGTGCTCGCTCAGATGCCGGTGCTCATGGCCGTCTACGGAATCTTCATCCAATCCACGATCGACGGGCATGCGAATGAGCTCCTCAATCATTCGCTGCTTGGCATCCCCCTCAACGCCGGCTTCGTCGGGCTCCTGGGAGGCGGGGATCTGACGGTGGTCAGCATTGCGGTCTTCGCTGTCATCGTCGCGATCATCACTGTCGTCGCCGCCCTGTCGCGGCATCTTCTGACCCCCGACATGCCGCAGACGCCGCCGGTCCAGGCGTCCACCTCCGATGGACCCGCTATGCCGGACCTCTCAGGAGTGACCAGGATGCTGAGCTTCATGCCGTTCATGACGGCGGTCATCGCCCTGTTCGTGCCACTGGCGGCCACCCTCTATCTCATGACGACGACGGCATGGACCTTGGCAGAGCGTCTCGTGCTCAACCGTGCCTTCAAGGTCGACGAGCAGGACGAGTCCCAGCAGAAGGCGCAGAGCAGCTCGGCCGCCTGAGCGAACCGCTGCAGGGTCAGGAGACAGAAACAGGGCCGGACCGGAAGACTTCGCTTCCGATCCGGCCCTGTGCCGTGCAGGTGATCACCCTGCAGGCGGCCCTGAATCAGGCTGCCACGGGGACCTCGGCAGAGCCCGCGATCACGCGCAGCGTTCCGTCTTCGACGGTGGCGCTGACGGTTCCGCCCTCTGACACCGCCTCGTTGACGAGGAGGTCCGCGATGCGGTCGTCGAGCTCACGCTGGATCACACGCCGCAGCGGACGAGCACCGAACTCGGGTTCGTATCCGGCATCGGCAAGCCATTCCACAGCATCCTCGGACACGCTCAGGCTGATGTCCTGGTGTGCCAGACGCTGCAGCGACTGCTCCAGCTGGAGACGGACGATGACGCGCAGCTGTTCACGATCGAGCCGCGAGAACATCACGGTCTCGTCGATCCGGTTGAGGAACTCGGGGCGCATGACTTCCTTGAGCTTGCCCATCACCTTCGCGCTCAGGTCCTTCTCGGTGACCTTCGCATCGGTGGAGCTGAAGCCCAGCGGGGTGCTGCCGGCCATGAACTCGGAGCCCAGATTGCTCGTCATGATGACGACGGTGTTCCGGAAGTCCACGGTTCTCCCCTGTCCGTCGGTCAGACGACCGTCGTCGAGGACCTGGAGCAGCAGATTGAATGCGTCCGGGTGGGCCTTCTCGACCTCGTCGAGCAGGATCACCGAGTACGGCTTCCGTCGGACCTGTTCGGTGAGCTGACCGGCTTCGTCG
>NZ_JBHFIH010000019.1:204343-240521 GCF_057334195.1 Brevibacterium sp. AGC70
CGTCGTAACCGACGTAGCCGGGAGGCGAACCCACCAGGCGCGATACGGTGTGACGCTCGCCGAACTCACTCATATCGAACCGGATCATCGCCGACTCGTCGTCGAAGAGGGTCGCGGCCAGAGACTTGGCCAATTCTGTCTTGCCCACGCCTGTGGGGCCCAGGAAGAGGAAGCTGCCGATGGGACGGTTCGGGTCCCCCATGCCCATCTGTGACCGGCGAACGGCCTTGGACACTGCGGTCACCGCATCGTCCTGGCCGATGACACGACCATGCAGGACCTCTTCGAGCTTGGCCAGTTTGGCCTTCTGTCCCTGAGTCATGTTCCCTGCTGGGATTCCCGTGGCACGGGACACGACCTGTGCGATCTGGTCGGCGTCGACGACGCCGGGAGCGGCGTCGACCGCAGCCTGCACCGCATCTTCGTCTGAGGCCTCGGCTGCATGCAGCTTCTCCCCAACACTCATGATCTCGTCGCGGAGTTCTCCTGCGCGCTCATAGTTCTCTTCGCCGATGGCCGTGCTCTTCTCGGTTTCGAGCCGCTCGATCTCCGTCCGCAGAGCCTGGGCATCGATCTTGGGACCACGACGCAGCGACAGACGAGCTCCCGCCTGATCGATGAGGTCGATCGCCTTGTCCGGCAGGAACCGATCATTGATGTAGCGGTCTGAGAGCTCCACCGAGGCGCGGATCGCCTCAGGCGTGTACGTCACGTTGTGGTGCTCGGCGTAGCGGCCCTTGAGCCCGTCGAGGATCGCCACAGCATCCTCGATGTTCGGTTCTCCCACGCGCACCGGCTGGAACCGACGTTCGAGAGCTGTGTCCTTCTCGATCGTGCGGTATTCCTTGAGAGTGGTCGCACCGAGCAGGTGCAGATCTCCTCGGGCCAGCCTGGGCTTGAGGATGTTGCCGGCGTCCATCGAGTTGGATTCGCCGTTGCCGCCGGCACCGACGAGGGTGTGGAGCTCATCGATGAAGACGATCATCTCCCCGTCCTCGGCGATCTCGTCGAGGGCACCTGTCAGACGCTCCTCGAAGTCGCCGCGGTAGCGTGTGCCCGCGAGCATTCCCGGCAGATCGAGTGCGATGACTCGTTTGCCGGACAACTGCGCCGGGATCTCGCCGCTGTGGATGGCCTGAGCCAGTCCTTCGGCGATCGCGGTCTTGCCGACACCTGCCTCGCCCAGGAGCACCGGGTTGTTCTTGGTGCGGCGGGCCAGGATCTCAATCGTCTCCTGAATCTCATCAGCCCGTCCGATCACCGGGTCGAGCTCACCATCGGCGGCCAGAGCCGTGAGATCCGTGCCGAAGCGCTGGAGCATGGTCTCTTCCGACTGGCCTGCTCCGGGACCGCCTTGCGGATCGCCGGTCTCTGCAGCTTCGGCTCCGGCCTGCAGCCGCTCCTGCGTCACGCCCGCCTGGGCGAGGATGCGGCCGGCAGGCATCTCATGGTTGAGCACGAAGGCGAAGAACAAATGCTCCGGGTCGACATAGGTCGAACCGAATGCCCGGGCCACCTGGTAGGCGTCGAGCAGCGCACGCTGGCCCGAGCCGGTGAGCGTGAGCGCACCCTCGGACCTCGTGTTCGATGATGCGGGCAGGCGCTCCTCAACGGCGTGAGCGACCTGTTCGGGGTCCGCTCCCGCCTGGCGGATGGCCGTGACGCCTGGTTCGGTCTCAGCCATAGTGCGCAGGATGTGGAGCGCATCGACCTCGGACTGACCATGCTCTCTGGCATAGTCGGCGGCATTGTCGATGACCTCATGGCTGCGCTTACTCAGCAGCTTGTTGATGTCGACGCTGCGCCCCTGGCGTGAACCCTGCTGTCCCTGCAGGAAGCGAGCGAGGAACTCGTCGAACGAGTCGCCGCCGGAACCCGCGGGTCCGAAGAATGTGGCCAATCTGACCTCCTGTTGAAACTTGAGCGTGTACGACTCAATCAACGATGAATGCGGTGGTCTTATTCCCGAGTGCCGTCCTCGACTTCCCGACTAGCCCTTCGAGGGCCAGCCGTTGGGCTCGCAGCCTTGCAGTCCTTTGGTCTGCTGCTGCATGAGCGGAGCGGTCTTGCCCGGCCCCGGGCAGGATTCATGGCCGTGGCCCAGCGCGTGGCCGACCTCGTGGTTGATGAGGTACTGGCGGTACTGAGTGGTGTCATCGAACTCATCGGTGGCAGACACCCAGCGCTTGGCGTTGAGGATGACGTCATTGCCGTTGCGGCAGGAGAGTTTGCCCAAGGTCCGCAGCGGCAGGCACATCGAGTCCACGGTGTCGGGGCTGGCGATGGAGATCATCGCATCCTCACCCTCATCGACCATTTCAATCGACACATCGTCCAGATCCTGCCAGCCGCGTTCGTCCTGGAGCGTCTTGATGATGAAGGCGCCAGCCTCGTCGACGTCGATCGGAAGATTGTCCTCAACGCGCAGCGCGACCTTGAAGGTCTTGCCCTGATCCCGGTTGGGTCCGGCCTCCTTCTTCGGTCGGTCCCACTCGCCGCTGCCCTTCACATCGATGTCGGACTCACTCACACCGGCGGCACCCGCAGAATCAACGTCGGGCTCAGCAGACTTGCTTGGCACCGGAGACTTCGCCGGCGATGCCGACTCACTCGGCTGCGCAGAGGCCGAAATCCCACCGGACGCGACCGTCTCGCTCGAGGACGGTGCGGGCCTGGCCTCCTGCCCCGAGTCCGGCGCGCAGGCACTGAGCACGATGAGCAGGGATGCAGCAACCGCCGCCGAGGAGGCCCTCAGCCGAAGCGAGGCGCCCGGCGACGATCGAGATGAGTGCAGTGGACCTAGTGAATTGCGAGGAGTTGGCGACACTCTGCCGAGTCTAGCGTTTCACAACGCCACCCCTGCGGACTTTCGCTCAGAACTCGAGCACACCGCCGGGACCGCGCAGGCGTGCGTGCAGCCGGTACTCCTTGCCTTCGACGACCTGGGCATCACCGGCACCGAGCACATCGAGGACACGACGGGTATCCTCGGCGTCCGGGGATTCGATGGTGAACTCGAGGAGCTCCACCGACGGCAGGGACGCCTCGGCGGGGTGGGTCGACTCGCCCCAGTCGATGAGGAAGGGCTGGGTGCCCGTGCTCGGCAGCGGAGACCGAGAAGTCAGACGCCATTCGAGCAGCGTGCCGTCAGCGGTCTCTCGGGACATGTCACGGACCTCGCCGAAGTCGATCCCTTCGGTATTGGCCCCGGCAACCTTCGCGAGGAAGGCATGTGGGTGGATCGCCCAGGTCTGCAGCGTCAGGCCCTGCGCCAGATGCGCATCCAAAGGCAGGATGCCGTCTGCCGGTGGCTTCTGCTGTGCGTCGGGGCCCAGAATCTCAAGGTAGGTATGGGCGCCAGCCTCCCAGCCTGTTGGGGCAAGACCGACAAGATAGTTCGCGGTCCCTCGGCCGGGGTGACTTCCGCCGGCGACGGCGCGGACCCCGGTGAGGCGCTCGAATTCGGCAACCCCAGCTTCGAGCTCGGGCACCGTGATGATGAGGTGGTCAAGATTGGCGGGAATCGTACTCAGATCGTCCATGATCCACCGGGACCTTTCAGTGTGGCGTGCAGGGTTTCTGTGACTCCTGCCTCAACCTCGATGGTAGCCCCCAAGGATCGCAGAACTCTGGATGTTGTGTCCACATCTGGGCTCGTCGCCCAGAACCGCTCAAGGCGAACAGCGGGCATCGCCTGCCGCGCGGGATGCGGAGAATCCTTCCAGTCGATGAGGAAGGGCTGGATTCCGCCCAGTGCCAGCGGTGTCCGTCTCGTCAGCCTCCACTCGAGAAGCAGTCCCTCAGGGGTGCGGCGGGTCATGTCGTGAACCTCGCCGAGGTCGATGTGCGGTTCGATTGATCGTGCGGCTGAGGTGACGAGTCCGTCGAAGTCGGCCGGGTGGATTGCCCACCGCTGCACAGTGGGCTCGGTGATCCCCGTCAGGCGCGAAGCCGCGAGCGCCGGATCCTGTGCGGGGTCGGGACCGAGGATCTCAAGGTAGATATCGCGGCTGGCCCCGGCACCGACCCCCTCGAGACCAAGCAGGGCATTGGCCGTGCCCAGGCCCGGATGAGCTCCCCCGGGAATAGCTTCCACACCGAGCATGTTGTGATATTGCTCAACACATTCGGCGAGATTGGGCACGGCAATGACGAGATGGTCGAATTCCGGAGGCAGCAACATGACTCAATGTTAAGCGATCAGATTGACGCTCAGCATGCCGATGCGCTTAACTCACACTATGCAGACACTCCCAGGGGCCCGAATGCTGTGGCGTCGGATCCACATTGATCTCAAGAGGCTCACCAGCTCCAATTGTTGAGCACCTGACCACACCCCAAGCTCGGTTTCATCTGCACAAAGGATCACATTCCATGACGGACCTCCGTCCAGCCACCTCGGCGAACCTCGGTCGAGCCTACGGGCGACGAAACTTCCTCAGCCTCGGACTGGGGCTGGGCACGATCATCACGCTCAGCGCCTGCACCCCCACCGATGATGCTCCTCTGCCCGAGGGCGGCGACCCGGTGCAGGGTGGGGTCCTCACGTACTTCGAACCTCAGACCTGGACGCTGCTCTACCCGCCCTCGGTCGGGTTCTATCCCAACGGCGGCATCATGAACAACATCTCCGCGCGTCTGCTGTGGCAGGACCCGGAGACTCTTGAACTCCACCCCTGGCTGGCCACGCAGCTGCCGGAGATCAACGGCGATGCCACCCAATTCACGTTCACGATCCGCCGGGGCGTGACCTACTCCGACGGATCAGCGCTGACTGCGCAGAACGTGGCGAAGAACTTCGACCTCTTCGGACGCGGAGACGAGAGCCGCACTCTCCCGGTCTCCGAGCAGATCTCGAACTATGAGAGCAGCGAAGTCCTCGACGATCATCGGGTCCGCTTCCACTTCAGTGCCCCTTCCCCCGGCTTCGCCCAGGCGACATCGACGATGAATGCCGGTCTCCTCGCCGATTCGACGCTGGGACTCGACGCCGAGGGATTCGGTCCCGGCGGTGCCACGCAGATCCACACCTGCGGTCCGTTCCACATCACCGAGGAGACGATCGGAACGAAGCTCTCCGTGCGCGTCCGGGAGGACTACGACTGGGCGCCACCGCACTTCGAACACCAAGGCCGAGCCCACCTCGACAGCATCGACTACCTGGCCAACAATGAGTACTCGGTGCGCATCGGAGCCGTGCTCTCCGGCCAGGCCGACGGTGTCCGCGACGTCCAGGCCCCCGACGAACCTCGGGTGAAGGAGCAGGGCCTGAGCCTCTATGCCAAGGCAACGAACGGCATCAACAACAGCATCAACTTCCGTTTCCGGCACGAACTGCTGTCCGACCTCAAGGTCAGGCAGGCCATCATCGCCGCCGTTGACCGGCAGGAGATCGTCGACAAGCTCTTCACCCCCAACTATCCGTTGGCCACCGGGCTCTTGGCCAAAGGAGCCATGGGCTACAAGGACCAGTCCGGATCCTGGGTCCATGACCCCGACGAAGCGAACCGACTGCTCGATGACGCAGGCTGGTCCGAACGCAACGCCGCCGGCTTCCGCGTCATGGACGGCCAGGTCCTGGAGCTGGCCGTCAACATCGCGCTGCCGCAGCCACGGTCGAATGAGGTGCAGACACTCATCCAGCAGCAGCTGCGCCACGTCGGCGTGCGCCTGTCCATCAACCCCGGTGACCAGTCCAAGCAGACCTTGGACGCCCTCGATCTCGATCGCGTACAGATCTACCATTCGATGGTCGCCCGCGCGGACTTCGACAATCTGCGGTCGAACTACTCCTCAGTCAACCGAGATGTCTTCCTCAACGGGAAAGACCGCGACGACGCCGACGATGAGAGCATCGATCCCGAGATCGACCGCCTGCTGGACGAACTCGCCTCGGAACCCGTGACGAAGAATCGGCAGAAGGCCGCGGAGAAGGTCCAGGACTACCTCGTTGAGAACGCCTATGTGCTGCCGTTCTTCGAGGAGCCACAGGTCTTCGCCTTCCGCCGCCGCGTCAACGGCTTCGCGACCGAACCGGTGGGCCGCCCCGACTTCTACAGCACATGGTTGGCAGGTCAGAGATGATCCTCGACGTCCGATACCTCTTCCTGCGCCTGGGACAGGCTGTTCTCGTCCTCCTCCTCGCATTCACCGCGGCCTTCATACTGCTCAGCCTCATCCCGGGCGACGGCGTCACCGCCAGGTTCGCCGACCCGGCACTGGGCCTCTCGGCCGATCAGATCGCCACGATCCGGACCGAGACCGGGGCCGATGAATCCTGGATCAGCCGCTACTTCCTCAGCCTGGGCGGGTTCCTCACCGGCAACTTCGGGTTCTCCGTCCAGACCGGGGCCGCCGTGTCGACGATCATCACCGCGGCCCTGCCCTCGACGGCGGTCCTCGCTCTGTCCGGGTTCGTCTCAGCCTTGGTCCTGGCCGTGGTCATCGCGGTGCTGGCCACCTACGGGCCTTTTCGCTGGCTGCGGAAGATCCTCGACTCCGTGCCCAGCCTGTTCATCTCGATTCCCGTGTTCTGGCTCGGCATCCTGCTGATCCAGATCTTCTCCTTCCAGCTCGGGATCGTCTCCGTGGTCTCCCCCAGCCCCGCCGAGGCGCTCGTCCTCCCCACCCTGACCGTGGCAGTTCCGCTGTCGGCTCCGATCGCTCAGGTCCTCATCCGCTCCATCACCGATGTCAAGGCCTCCGGGTTCGTCAAAGTCACTTCGGCGAAGGGCGCGAGCGAACTGTGGATCCTCGTCCACTCCGTCGCCCGCAATGCGATCCTGCCCGGGCTGACGATCATCGGCCTGGTCTTCGGCGAACTCGTCGCCGGCGCCGTGGTCACCGAAACCGTGTTCGGACGCAACGGCATCGGCCAGATCACGGCCCAGGCCGTGACCCACCGCGACAATCCGATCCTCCTGGCCGTCGTCGTCATCGCGACCCTGACGTACGTGATCATCAACCTCATCGTCGACCTCCTCTATCCCGTCATCGACGTGCGCCTGCGCTCCGGGGCAGGGACCACCTCGGCGGGGAAGAAGCCTGCCGACGAGCCCACTCGCCGTGCGCTGACGGCGACCGCTGCCAGCGTCGGAGTCGACCTCGACTGGGACGAGAAGGACACTCACTCATGAGCCTCATCGACACCTTCGCCCGCACCCCAGGCACCGGCACGCCGCGTCGGCGCAGCCGCACCCGCACGAGCATCGGGCCCGCCACCATCATCGCCGGGCTGGTCCTGCTCATCGCCGTTCTGTGGGCACTCTTCCCGGGGCTGTTCACCCACCATGATCCCAATGACGGCGGAACCACCCCGGCGCTGCTGGCCCCGAGCCTCGACCATTGGTTCGGCACCGACCAGACCGGCCGCGATGCCTTCACCCGCGTCGTCTACGGCGCATCTCAGTCCCTGCTGGCCGCGCTCGTGGCAGTGGGCGTCGGCCTTGTGGTGGGAACGGCGATCGGGCTCATCGCCGGCACCCGCCGCGGCTGGCTCGACGATGTGCTCATGCGCTTCATCGACGTGCTGCTCTCGATCCCCGCGATCCTGCTCAGCCTCTCGATCGTCATCGTCTTGGGCTTCGGCACCATCAACGCGGCCATCGCCGTCGGCGTCACGGCCATCGCCCAATTCGCACGCCTATCGAGGTCAGAGGCGGTGCGGATCAACACAAGCGACTTCGTGGCAGCGGCCTATGGCTCGGGCGGCACCTTCTTCTCCGTCCTCTTCCGCCATATCCTGCCCAACTCGATCTCGCCCGTCCTGTCTCTGGCCGTGCTGCAGATCGGATCCGCGATCCTCCAGATCTCGACTCTGGGCTTCCTGGGCTACGGCACTCCCCCGCCGACACCTGAATGGGGCCTCATCATCGCCGAGGGCCGCAACTTCGTGGCCACCGCCTGGTGGCTGACCGTCCTGCCCGGCTTCGTCGTCATGGCCATCGTCCTGGCCACCCATCAGATCGGCAACACCCTGCGAAAGGCGACATCATGACCGAGAGCGCACCGCTGCTGTCCGTCCAGGATCTCAGTGTCGCCTACTCCCGCCGAGGTGACTTCTCAGCACCAGCCGTCGACGGCGTCTCGTTCACCGTCGGTGCCGGGTCGATGACCGCGGTCGTCGGCGAATCCGGGTCCGGCAAGTCTACGACCGCGAACGCAGTCATCGGTCTGCTCCCGGAATCCGCGCAGATCAAGGGTGGGCACATCCGCTTAGGCGAGGTCGATCTCGGTACGCTGGGCACCAGCGCCTGGCGGGGAGTCCGCGGCAGTCAGATCGGCTATGTTCCCCAGGACCCCGGCAGTTCCCTCAACCCCCTGCAGACCATCGGAAAGTCCGTCGCCGAGGCGCTGCGAATCCACAAGCGTGCCGACCGGAAGTCCGCCCGCGCCCAAGTCATCGACCTGCTGGCCAAGGTCGGCATCGACCGTCCGCAGATGCGAGCCGACCAGTTCCCGCACGAGCTCTCCGGAGGCATGCGTCAGCGGGTGCTCATCGCATCGGCCATCGCACTGCGTCCGCGTCTGCTCATCGCCGATGAGCCGACCTCGGCGCTTGACGTGACCGTGCAGAAACAGGTCCTCGATCTCCTCGATGGGCTGCGAGCCGAGACCGGGATGGGCGTCCTCTTCATCACTCACGACCTGGCTGTCGCCGGTGAACGCGCCGATGATGTCGTCGTCATGCAGTCTGGAAAGGTCGTCGAGGCCGGCCCGGCAGCTCGGATCTTCTCCCGCCCTGCGACCGACTACACCGCCCGACTTCTCGCCGATGCTCCGGCTCTGAAGACGAAGGCGCGCCACACCGCGGCCGTCGAGGACTCGCAGGCAGACTCGTCGTCGGCAGCCTTCGTCGCCGTCGAGGGACTGACTCAGGTCTATGCCCGCAATGAGGATCAGGTCATCGGCGTCGACGACGTCTCGTTGAGCGTTCAACGCGGGACCACACACGGGATCGTGGGCGAATCCGGGTCCGGCAAGACCACGACAGGCAAGGCCTTGGCAGGGTTCCTCACCCCGCAGTCCGGGCGCATTCGCATCGGCGATTTCGACACCGCTGATTCCGTGAAGGGCAAAGCCGCGCGCGTCCGCCGTCGTGACTTCCGGCGCAGAGTCCAATTGGTGCATCAGAACCCGTATTCGGCGTTGGATCCGAAGCACTCGATCCGGCAGATTCTGACCGAGCCCCTGCGCAATTTCCGCATCGGGACCAGAACTTCGCGTCCCGGACTCGTCTCCGAGGCCCTTGACCGGGTGTCGCTGCCGACAGAATTCATCGACCGGCGGCCGCAGGAGCTCTCCGGCGGTCAGCTGCAGCGCGTGGCGATCGCCCGAGCGCTCATCGCCGGTCCGGAGCTCGTCGTCTTCGATGAAGCGGTCTCCGCCCTCGACGTCACCGTGCAGGCCCAGATCCTGAACCTCCTCGACGAGCTCCAGGTGGAGCTTGGTCTCACATATGTCTTCATCTCCCACGATCTTGCGGTCGTGCGTCAGATCGCTGATACGGTGTCGGTGATGTCGCAGGGACGCCTGATGGAGAACGGACTGACGGAGGACCTCTTCGCCCGCCCGCAGACTCACTACACACGCACCCTAATCGACGCGATCCCCCACCCCGTGATGCTCCACGGCGGCGAGGACGCGAAGAATCCGACACCGCTCGCAGCCGCAGAAAGATGAGACCACCACGATGACGAACAGCTCCCCCGGACCCCGGCTCGGATTCTTCACCCGTCTGCTCGAGGACGCTCCAGCCGATCAGCGCTACCGGTTCGCACTCGAACAGATCCAGGCGGCCGAGACCCACGGATTCGATTCGGCCTGGGTCGCCCAGCACCACTTCTCCGCGGCCGAGGGTGGACTTCCCTCCCCGCTCGTGTTCCTCGCCCATGCTGCGGCGCAGACATCTCGGATTCGACTGGGCACGGCGATCATCACCCTGCCGATGGAGAACGGTGTGCGTGTGGCCGAAGACGTCGCGGTCACCGATGTGCTCTCCGGCGGGCGCCTTGAGATCGGACTCGGTTCGGGCGGAAACCCCAAGTCGTTCCCGGCCTTCGGCACCAGTTTCGATGTCCGCCGCGAAGTCTTCGCCGACAATCTCGCCGCGTTGAAGACTCTGCTGGCGGGGAAATCATTGGACACCGGACACACCCTCTACCCGCAGGCCTCCGGCCGGTCTGACGGTCGCAGACTCTCGGAACGCCTGTGGCAGGCCACCTTCTCCTCCGGCGGTGCCGGAGCGGCCGGTGCCGCGGGTGATGGCCTCATGCTCTCTCGCACGCAGCCCCGTGCGCAGGACAATCCAGGGGCGCCCCTCGACGAGGTGCAGCTGCCGGTCATCGACACCTATCTGTCGAACCTGCCTGCGGGGATCGAGCCCCGCATCCTCGCCTCCCGCACGGCCGTCGTCGCCGAAGCCAAGGATCTGCCGGCGCTGCGTGCGCTGACGGAACCGGCACTGCGGTCCGAGGCAGACCGCCTCGTCGGCTACGACACCTCGGGCCTGAGCCTCGAGGAGCTGCTCGTCGCCACGGATACCTTCCTGGGCACCCCCGAGCAGGTCATCGAACGCCTCGCGGCAGACCGTGTCCTCTCACAGGCCACCGACGTCAGCTTCCAGGTGCACTCGGTGCCCGCGACGAACGAGACCACCCTGCGATCCATCGAGCTGCTGGCCACCGAGGTGGCACCGGCTCTGGGACTGACATTGACGACAGAACAGGCGGCCTGACATGACCGACATCATCAACACCCTGGCGGGAATCGCCGCTCAGGATCCCCTCGATGCTCTCCGCGATCACCGTGCACAGGCCAAGGAGAATGCGCAGCTCAGCTTCGAAGCTCTCTTGGAACCTGCCGAGGCCGAGGGATTCTCCCAGCGAGATCGCTACGCCGTCGCCGCCTTCACCGCCGGGCTGCTGGGGTCTCCTGCCGCCGAGGAGTTCTACCGCGACCTCCTTCGCGACGAGGATGAGGTCGCCTCCTGGGCGATCGCCGAACTCCTCGACGAGGCTCTGCTCGAACTCGGCTCCCGGTCATCCGGGCACGGTCCCTACGGAATCTTCGAGTCCGCTGCACTCACTGACGAGAACGTCGTCGGACCATGGTTGTCGGTGGAGAAGAAGCCCACCGAAGTGCTTGGTCCACAGCTGGCCGCCGGGCTCGAATTCGCTCATCTTCTGGTCCTGCATCCGCGAGATTCTCGTCCCGAACATATGGCGCTGCTCCTCGATGCCGGATGGGACGAGGACTCGATCGTCACTCTCGCGCAGCTTGTATCGTTCCTCAACTTCCAGATCCGCATCAGCACCGGACTGACGGCACTGGTCCACGCCCCGGCCGCGGCTCTGGCCCCCGTCGCAGACGAGACACAGGTAACGGTCGACGATGACGGCGGGACCACCTCGGCGAGGGAGCCGGCTGCCTCTTCGAAAGGCAGCGAAGCTCTGTCCCGGGTAGGCGATCGTGTCAGTTCCTACCCCGATCTCAAGCGGCCCTCATTGTTCCAGCAGTCCGGTTTGGGGTGGGTGCCCTGGATCGCGCCCGTCGCCGAGGCGGAGCTGAGCGATGTCCAGCGCGAGGCTCTGATCGAGGCGGGGCGGGCGAAGAACCCCTACTTCCGTTTGCTGGCCAGGGATCCTGCGGCTCTACGAGCCCGGACGCTGACCGATCTCGACATCTTCTTCAACACCACCGACGGAATCGGCCGGGCCGAACGCGAGCTTGCCGCGACCGTGGCCTCACGTCTCAACGGGTGCCTGTTCTGCGCCTCGATCCACTCGGATCGGGCCACGGAGGAATCCGGGCGCCGCGACCTGGTGCAGTCGCTGCTGGATACTGGCATTCACACACCGTCGAACCTCGGCGACCCGGTCTGGGACGCTGTCGTCGAGGCCTCCGCGGCGCTCACGCTCACGCCCCAGGCGTTCGGCCCGGCGCATGTGGATGCACTGCGCGAGGCCGGTCTCGAGGACGGGGACATCGTCGACGTCCTCAACTGCGCGGCCTTCTTCAACTGGGCTAACCGGCTCATGCTCTCCCTGGGAGAGCCGGAGGTGCTGGCGCCCGGAAAGTGACCCGGCTCAACAGTCGCGGCCAGCCTTCACCACGACGTCGTCGATGGTGATTGCGCGGCCTCCAGGTCCGACCATCGTCCGCTGTGACTCTTCGGCGGTGACGACGGTCCAGACTGCTGGATCGAGACGATCCGTGATGGAGGCGGCGGTGGCTGAGGCTTCTGCAGGTGGATGAGATTCGCTATGGCCGCGGTGGAGGTGGCCGACGATGAGCAGGGTTCCGCCGGGTGCCACCCAGGAGGCGATGCGGTCGTAGAAGTCCAGCTGCCCCATCGCAGGATGCGCATAGTGGGTGGTGACCAGATCGTACTGCGTCTCCGGCACCCAGACGGACAGGTCAGCCCGGACCCATGCGATTCGCCCGGCCATCCCGGCAGCGGCCGCACGATCCTCGGCATAGTTGAGCGCAGTGTCGGCGACGTCGGCGCCGGTGACATCCCATCCCCTGTCCGCCAGCCAGATGGCTTCTGCTCCGGCACCGCAACCGGCATCGAGGGCAGTCCCGGGTTCGAGCTCACCGATCTCGTGGACCAGGTGGGGGTTCGGATCGTCTGAACTCATCATGGGGGCTCGTTCGCCGTCCCAGATGTCATCCCAGTAGTTCTTATCGAATGAGTGAGTCATCAGCTTGCCCTCCCGGCCCGCTCGTCGTTCAGCTCTGCCACTGCACGGTCGAGGTCCTTGAAGATGAGATCGGTGTTGATGTGCTGGGCGGCGAGCGCTCCTGCTGCCGCCGCGCCGCTGACCTGTGCTCCGATGTCCGTGGCGTTGCCGGCGACCCAGACACCCGGGACTGAGGTCAGTCCGAAGGATTCGGAGTCGATGAAAGCTCCTGCTGGATGTGCCGTGGGTTCGAGACCGATGCCCGCGAACAGTTCGCTGCGCGCGACCATCGGTGTGGCCACGACCACCGCGTCCACAGCAACGACCTGCCCATCGTCCAGGCGTACACCGGTGAGTGTATCGTCGATGATTTCGAGCCCCTCGATGCCGCCTTCGATCACTGGGATGTCGAGTGCCTGCAGCTTGATCTGCTCCTCCTCGCTCAGCTCGTGGTCTCCGGCGAAGAGCATCACCTGGTCACTCCACTGGCGGAACAGGAATGCCTTGTGGACGGCCATCGGGGTGGTGACGAGGACTGCGATGCGGCCATCCCGAACCTCCCACCCATGGCAGTACGGGCAATGGAGCACGCCATAGCCCCACTGCTCGCGGACACCGGGGATCTCGGGCAGCTCGTCGACCAAGCCGGTCGCAATGAGCAGGCGCCTGCCTTCGACGGCGCTCCCATCGCGCAGGGTGAGCGTGAAACCGTCTTCAGCACCGCTGACTGCGACGACTTCATCGTCGATGATCTCCCCTCCGTAGCTGAGCACCTCTTCTCGTCCTCTCGCCAGCAGCTCCTGCGGACTGATGCCTTCGTGGCCCAGCAGGCCGTGCACTCCATCCGCGGGAGCGTTGCGAGGTTGACCCGCGTCGATCACGGTCACGCTCCTGCGTGCGCGGGCCGATGTCAATGCCGCACTGAGGCCAGCTGCTCCCGCTCCCACGATCACGACGTCTCGGATTGCGCTCCTATTCCCTGCCGCGCTCATATTCCCTGCCATGCCTCTCGTCCTCCCAAGAAATCAGGAACTGCCTCTGCGACGTTCCACTACTTCGATGGTGACAAGCACAACTCGCCATTGCAAATGAGTTTGCCGAATGGCAAAATCGTGAGTATGGATGAACTCATGGACCGCACCCTCGATGCTGTCGGACCACGCTTGAAGCAGCTGCGACAGCGCCGCGGCATCACTCTGACCGATCTTTCCGAAGAGACCGGCATCTCGATCAGCACACTGTCCCGGCTCGAGGCTGGTCACCGCCGCCCCAGCCTCGAACAGCTTCTGCCCCTGGCGCGCGCATTCGGTGCCACTCTCGACGAGCTCGTCGATGCTCCCCCGACCGGGGATCCGCGCATCAATCTGCGTCCGATCCCCAGTGGTGACGGTCGGACCATCCTGCCTCTGACTCGTCGGGCCGGGGGCATCCAGGCCTACAAATTCATCCTTCCCGCCGGGGACGACGAGGCAGTGCCCGAGCTGCGCACCCATGACGGCTATGACTGGGCGTTCGTCCTCAACGGCAGACTCCGACTCGTCCTGGGCGAACACGACCTCATCCTCGAACCGGGCGAGGCCGCCGAGTTCGACACTCGCACTCCGCACTGGTTCGGCGCCACCAGCTCAGGACCGGTCGAATTCCTCAGCCTCGTCGGCAAGCAGGGAGAACGAGCCCACATCCGAGCAGCACCGAAGCGCCACCTCGGCGCAGAGCAGAAGCGTCAGGCGAACTGACTGGCGTCAGCCGACGTCCATGAGCGTCGACCGGATGATGAAGCGATTGCCCGTCGGTGACTCGACGCTGAAGCCGCTTCCCCGTCCGGGCACCACATCGACCGTCAGATGTGTGTGCTTCCAGTATTCGAACTGCTCGACCGACATCCAGAAGTCGATGCCGGACTTCTCGCTGTCGTCGATGGGCAGTTCGAAGTGTCCGAGCAGGACGTCCGCATCGGAGGTGAGGAAGTCGCCTTCCGGGAAGCACATCGGCGAGGACCCGTCGCAGCAGCCACCCGACTGGTGGAACATCAGGTGACCGTGTTTGGCGACCAGTTCGCCGAGGAGGTCGACGGCGGCCTGTGTCATGGCAACCCGGGACTTCTCCTCCCCGCCGATGGTGGGGGTGGACTCCAGTGCTGCTGTCTGTGTCGATTCACTCATCAGAAAAATCCTTGTGCGTTCTCCGAGTAGCTGACCAGCAGGTTCTTCGTCTGCTGGTAGTGGTCGAGCATCATCAGGTGGTTCTCTCGGCCGATTCCCGATGATTTGTATCCGCCGAACGCGGCATGGGCCGGATAGGCGTGATAGTTGTTCACCCAGACACGGCCGGCCTGGATGTCACGGCCAGCACGGTAGGCGATATTGCCGGTGCGGGCCCAGACGCCGGCCCCCAGACCGTAGAGCGTGTCGTTGGCGGTGGTGATGGCGTCGTCGTAGTCCTTGAACGAGGTCAGCGCTACGACAGGACCGAAGATCTCCTCCTGGAAGATCCGCATATTGTTCGAGCCCTTGAAGATGGTGGGCTGGACGTAGAAGCCGCCTGAGAGATCTCCTTCGAGTTCGGCCTTGTCACCGCCGATGAGCACCTCGGCACCTTCGTCCTTGCCGATCTGCAGGTAGGACATGATCTTCTCGTACTGATCATTCGAGGCCTGCGCGCCGACCTGGGTATCGGTGTCGAGCGGATTGCCCTGCTTGATCGCACGCACACGCTCGACACCGGCTGCGACGAAGTCATCGAAGATCGACTCCTGGACAAGAGCGCGAGACGGGCAGGTACAGACTTCACCCTGATTGAGTGCGAACATCGCGAAGCCTTCGAGCGCCTTGTCGCGGTAGCTGTCGTCGGCGGCGAGGACGTCTTCGAAGAAGATGTTCGGTGACTTGCCGCCGAGCTCCAGGGTGACCGGGATGATGTTCTGCGAGGCGTACTGCATGATCAGACGACCGGTCGTCGTCTCACCGGTGAACGCGATCTTCTTGATCCGCTTGTTCGAGGCCAGGGGTTTGCCTGCCTCGACGCCGAAGCCGTTGACGATGTTGAGGACACCGGGTGGCAGCAGATCGCCGACGAGTTCAGCCAGGATGAGGATCGAGGCCGGAGTCTGCTCGGCGGGCTTGAGGACGACGCAGTTGCCTGCGGCGAGCGCCGGTGCCAGCTTCCACGTGGCCATGAGGATGGGGAAGTTCCACGGGATGATCTGTCCGACGACGCCGAGCGGTTCGTGGAAGTGATAGGCCACGGTGTCGTCGTCGATCTGCGACAGGCCACCTTCTTGGGCCCGGATCGCTGCGGCGAAATAGCGGAAGTGGTCGATGGCCAGTGGGATGTCGGCGGCCAGTGGTTCGCGGATGCCCTTGCCGTTGTCCCAGGTCTCGGCGACCGCGAGCATCTCAAGATTCTCTTCCATGCGATCAGCGATCTTGAGGAGGATGTTCGAGCGCTCGGTGACCGAGGTCTTCCCCCATGCAGGTGCTGCTGCCCAGGCCGCATCGAGGGCGGTTTCGATATCGTCGGCGGTGGAACTGGGGATCTCTGTGAATGCCTGTCCGGTGACGGGAGTGATGTTGTCGAAGTAGTCGCCGTTCTTCGGCGGCACCCACTCGCCTCCGATGTAGTTCTCGTAGCGCGACTTGAACGTGACGAGCGAACCTTCGGTACCGGGTGCTGAGTAGACTGCCATGACACTCCTTCGTGTGAGTCCATCCGCTCGCTTCGCACGCATTGTTTCGCGTGCAGGGCATGGTCGTGGTCGACTGCGCGGAGCGGACGAGTCCGTGTCCTCTCACCATAGGGCGGAGAGAGTGTACGAACAATAGCCTGCACGATTTCGAGGTGAACCTGCACGATGTCGAGGTGAAGTTGAGAGAATGACTCCATGGATGTCCGACCGTTCTCTCCCGCCGATCGCGAATCGCTCTATGCTCTCTTCACAAGAGCAGGCGAGGGATCACCCGGAAACACGATCGGCCTCGGCGTAAGGTCATGACTCCGCGCGTGGGCAGTGCCCGTAGAATCTCTGCCGAGATCCACAGACTCGATGATTCACAGGTATGTGCGCTCGTCGACACCGCTGAGATAGTAGGGGTCGGCATCGGTGGAACCACGAGAACTGCTGAGATCGATGGAGCTCCTGTCTTCATCAAGCAGCTTCCACTCACACACAGCGAAGCCTCGGATCCGACCGCCACCCGCAATCACACTGGACTGCCGTTTGTCAGCCACTACGGGATCGGGAGCCCGGCGCATGGTGTCGGGCGCGAGCTGTCAGCACACACGCTCACCTCCGACTGGGTCCGCTCCGGGGAGACAGACTTCTTTCCACTCCTGCTCGGGTGGAGAGTCGTCGATCTGAAGTGCGAATCCGACCTCAGCGAATTCGACGGAGACGGCCCGAAACACCGATGGGGCACCTCTTGGCCTCAAGTTGAGACGAAGCTCTCCGAGATGACGTCCGCGCCCACAAGCATGGTGCTCTTCCTTGAACATGTGCCTGAGACCTTGGGGTCGTGGGTGCGCCGAAGCGTGGCCGAAGGCAGCGGATCGACGGTGTTTGCTGAGGCCGTTGGCCAGATCATCGATGCCACGGCGTGGATGGAGAAGCAGGGATTCCACCACTTCGACGTGCATCCGGGAAACATCCTCATCCACGACGGCAGACTGATCTTCACGGATTTCGGACTCTCGCTCCACAGCGATTTCGAGCTCACCGCGGACGAAGAGTCATCGCTGTCCACTCATCGCGGCTTCGACCGTGACACCGGCCTCATGCACCTGTTTCACTGGACGCTGTTCGAACTCGGATACACCTCCGGGTCCAGGCGGTTGGAGCTGCTGCGTGCTGCAGCAGCTGATCCGGCAGCCTCAGCGCTGAAGCCGGTTCGCGCAGCTCTCGGTGGAAAGGGTGCCGACCTGATCGCTGAGCATGCGAGTGTCGCTGTCCGTATGACGGAGATGTTCGCCGTTCTCATGCAGGATGCGTTCGGCACCAGGTACGACAGACGACAAAGCTGGTTCTAGTCGGTTCTGATTATATTTCGCCGGAGGAGTTCGAGGCTGAAGTCCCACCCGTCGGCGAAGAAGTCGCGCGCTTCGCCTCGGCGTTCGATTGGAATGTCGTCAAAGCAATGCACGATGGTCACCCTCGTCTCCTCGCCATGAGGTTGCAGCGTGATCTCGACACTGTCGGATCGGCCGAAGCGCCCATTCGTCCAACGAAGGATCGCGATGCAGCGCCGCTCGTCGAAGACAGTGATCTCACCAGCGAGCACATACTCGTAGGCGCGGTCGCTGTAGTGCTCCTCGTAGGGGCTGCCGACTCGTGGTTCGAAGTCGATCTGCACTGTCGGCGGCGGACACCACCATCTGCTCAAACGAATCGGGTCTGCCACGTGCGGCCAGACCTGGGCAGCCGGCGCTTTGATCACCAGCGATCTGTCGAAGCCCCAATCAGGAAACTTGTCGGCCATGGGCACATTCTTCAATGTCCGGCATCAAGCCACAAGGATGATTCAGATCGGCCGGTCGTACTCAGAGGCGGAGTCGGTGACCATGATCAAGTTATACCGATCATTGTTTGTCACGTACATAAGGGCCAGTTGGTCGGCGGGTTCTCATTCGAGCGTTCCACCCGAGACGATCGAACCGTTCGACGGCAAGGCGCCTCTGAACGCAATGCGCGCAGCCACGGCGTGGTCAACGTCGACACGGTCGAACGCTTGGACATGTAGGTGCGGTTGGGTGCTGTTGCCGGAGTTTCCACACCGGCCGATCTCCTCGCCGATCTCAACGTGCTGCCCTGCCCGAACCCGTGTGCTGCGATGCTGGAGATGGCAGAGCGAGACTATACCGCCGAGGCATCTGACCATGACGTGATTGCCGGCGAGCGCAAGCCAGCCCGCGCCGACACGGCGGGCCTGCGTCAGCGAGTATCTGATCGAAGGGACACCGCGGTACGAGAGATGATCATGCTCAGCGTCATGAGAGGCCACGACAGTTCCTGCGACCGGAGAGAGCACCGGACGGCCGAAGCCGACAAAGTTCTCCGGAGGTTCCGGACGGAGGAGGGAGTCGAAGGTGAAGGGCGCCGATCTCCCAGAGCCATCGACCGGCACGAAGTCGATTGCGTATGAGGTCGCGAAGAGGGTCGTGCCGTGACTCGGCACCCGGTCGGCGGGACTGTTCTGGACCAGCCATCGGCCGGTGAATGGGTAGTCCATATCGAGCAAGTCGGTCATGGGGTGGGTCACCTCGTGGAGTGCCCCCGCCGTACCGAGGAATACAGGATCATGTCGCGACGTTCGCCGCCGACCAGCTGACCGCAGTGACTGATCGCGAAATCATCGGTTCGACGCGCAATCGTGAAGGAGAAGCCAGCTCCCTCTGCATGACGACCCTGCTGGCGTTCGACCCAGTCACTGGCTTCCTGCATGGTGGCGTCTCCTGGCAGTGAACCCGTCTGCGGCACATAGGGATCGGTCGACAGCTGCCGAGCCATTGCGACGTCCCGCGCGTCCACTGCTCGCAGCAGAACCTGCCCAGAGACCAGTGCCTCCGCGGGCCAGGGTGGCAGCGTCATCCGCCCTCGGTGATCGGAACTTCGGCAGCCTTCGGGAACAGAAGGTTATAGGTGAGTCCGGCGACGGCGGCACCAGCAAGCGGTGCGAGGAAGAACACCCACACCTGACCGAGCGCGTCTCCACCGGCGAATACCGCGACACCGAAGGAACGTGCCGGATTGACCGAGGTGTTCGACACCGGAATGGCCACGAGGTGAATGAGTGTGAGTGAGAGGCCGATCGCCAGAGGAGCCATTCCGACCGGGGACCTGTCGTCGGTCGCCCCGAGGATGACGTAGAGGAAGATGGCGGTGAGGACGAACTCGGCGACGAGGACGCTGACCAAGGAGAATCCGTTCGGGGAGAATTCTCCATAGCCGTTCGTCGCCAGTCCGTCCTTCGCAAGCGAATAGTCGGGATTGCCCGAGGCGATGAGGAGAACGACTCCACCGGCGACGATTCCGGCGACGAGCTGTGTGATCCAGTAGGGAACGGCGTCCTTGACCGGGGTCCTGCCCGCAAGTACACAGCCCAGCGTCACTGCGGGATTGAAGTGTCCACCGGAGACATGTCCGACGGCGTAGGCCATGACGACGACGGTGAGACCGAACGCCAGCGCGACGCCGAGGAATCCGATGCCCATATTGATGCCGTCGTCACCGACGACCTTTGCTGCGAATACGGCCGCGCCGCAGCCGCCGAAGACGAGGACGAAGGTGCCGAGGAATTCGGCGAAGATCTTTGAGACTAGGGTGGGTTTCTGCTGGAGCGCCATGATGATTGATCCCATCTGTGATGTGTGCCACATATCATGCCGTTTTCCATACTACAGTCACGTCTCAGCAGATGAGCCCAAGTTCCGCTGTCATTTCCTCTGACCGGGTGCGACGCAGGCCCACACCAACGGCATGACCATGATCAGGCAGGGCGTCCTCGGCGAGGGGACCGGCACTTGGTACGCTGACGAACATGAGCGATGTCGACAGCCCGGTTCTCCGCCTGATTCCATATCTCGCGGCATTCACGGTCGCGGTGTTCGTCGGCCTGCCTGTGATGGGCAACGGAGATCTATTGACGGCCGTCGTCGTCATCGCGGTCGCATACTTCATGACCTACTACCTGGTCAGGTACGTCATCGGACTCATCGTCCGCAGCCGCCGAAACCGCACCGACGACCAGGACTAGCTGCTACCGCTTATCCTGCGCGGGCACGACGACCTTGCGGATGATGATCATTCCCGAGGCGGCCACGGGCACAGCGACCACGGCGCCGAGAACTCCGCCCAGGGTGCCGCCGGCGATGGCCGCAATGATGACGAGCGCACCGGGCACATTGACCGCGGTCTTCATGATGCGGGGGCTGAGCAGGTACGCCTCCACCTGCATGTACACGAGGTAGTAGATGCCGACGGCGATCCCCAGGCCGGGTGAGACCATGAGGCAGGATCCGGTGATGATGATCGCACCGGTGATCGGGCCGACGAGCGGGATGAGCGAGGCGAGGAACGCGATGAACGCCAGCAGCGCCGGCAGCGGGGCACCGATGATGGTGAGGAAGATCGCCGAGCACACACCGTTGACGATGCCCAAGGAAACCTGTCCCAGAACGTAGCGTCCGATGGATCGGGTGACTTCCTCAGTGACGGATTCGACGGTCGGTCGGGAGCTCGCAGCGACGATGGAGAGCATGGCCGATTTGATCGTCGGCATCGTCACGGCGAAGTAGATGGTGAGGATGACGACGATGACGACACCGGCGAGGAAGCTGAGAATGCCGGCTCCGATGGACACGACCCCGCCGCCCAACGACACCACGTTCTTCGGGTCGGATGCCCACTCACCGAGGTTGGCGAAGATCTTGTCGAGATCGACGGCTCCGGTGAACCTCTGTTCGAGGTCGGCGACCCACCCTGTAGCCGCCAGGCTCGCGACGATGTCCGGAAGATCGCCGATGAACTGCTGGATCTGGCTGATGACGGCAGGGGCGATGAGCAGCACGGCCCCGGCGACGATGGCGAGGAACGCCAGAACGACGAGGACGACCGACAGGGACCGGGGCAGCTTGCGTTCGACCAGCCACAACACGATCGGTTCGAGGCCGAGCGCGAGGAACAGGGCCAGGCCGATGTAGATGATGACAGTCGCCACGGACTGCAGCGCCGTGATCAGCCCGAATGCGAGTCCCACTCCGAGCGTTCCGGTGAAGCCGACCCGGAATGCGCTGTTGAGAGTCAGCGTCTTTCCCTGCCCTTTGCCCATGGTGACAAGTGTAACCAGCGACCATGCGCTTCAGCGTGTTCACGCGTTAGGATCGAGGGCGAGACCTGGCACAATCCTTCAACCGTGTAGAAAGTGGTACGTCGACGATGAGCTCCGATCCGAACAGCATCGATGTCTGGGAGGCTTTCCTCGACCCACAGGGCGACTTCTCACTGCCCGACTTCTCCGCGGTCACTCCGGCATCACTGATCGCTGCGGTCAGGGCGGCCACCGACTTCGCGCGCTCCGAGGTCGAAGACATCATCGGTGATGAGAACGATCCGACGTTCGTGTCGACAACCGTGCGCTTCGAATCCGCGACCATTCCCATGGCCCGGATCGCGGCCGTGGTGAGCGCCGTGGAGTCGAATCATTTCCGTCCCGAACTCGCCGATGCCGTCGCCGAGGTGTGGGACCGCCTGTCCGCGGCACGGACCCGGATCTTCCTCGACGTCGATCTCTTCCACCGCATCGAACAGGTCCCCTCCAGCGATCTCAACCCCGAGGACAAACGTCAGCAGGAGCTCACAGTCGAGGAGTTCGTGCGTGCGGGAGCCCGCCTCGGCGAAGAGGAGCGGGATCAGATGAGTACGATCGCGGCCGAACTCACGACCTTGGCGACCTCGTTCTCACGTGCACTGCAGAAGGACACCCGGGATCTCGCAGTCCATCTCCGCGACGCGCAGCAGCTGGCCGGGCTGAGCGAGGACCAGGTCGCCGCCGCCGCGACCCGGGCCGCCGAACGCGGCACGGACGGGTATCTGCTGCCGCTGAACAACTTCACTCAGCAGCTCGTCCTCGAGTCCCTGGAATCCGCCGAGACCCGCAGACTGGTGCTCGGCAATTCAACCTCGCGCGGCGCTCGAGGCGGCGAAGGCGACACCCGCACCCAGGTGGCCGACACCACGGCGCTGCGAGCGCTGCAGGCGAAACTGTTGGGATACCCCTCGTACTCTTCATTCGCAGTCGACAACCAGACCGCCGGCGGACCCGATGCGGCTGCGGACATCGTCTCCTCGCTCATCGCCCCGGCCAACGCTCAGTTGGCGGCGGAGTTGGCGCAGGTCAAAGACCGCTACGGCCTCGATGATGTCGCATCCGAGGATGTCAAACACCAGCTAGCGCGATACCGGGCAGATGAGTTCGGCATCGATGCCGACGAGGTGGCCAAGTACTTCGAGTTCGACACTGTCCTCAAAGAGGGCGTCTTCCGCGCCGCAACGGGCCTCTACGGAATCACCTTCGCCCCACGCGAGTCAGTCGTCGGCTGGCACGAAGATGTTCGTTCCTTCGAGGTCACGGACGCCAATGAACGCACCCTGGGGCTCATCCTCCTCGACCCGTATTCCCGGGATACGAAGCGCGGTGGCGCCTGGATGGGCGAGTTGGTCACGAGTTCACGGCTGACCGGGCACCTGCCTGTCGTCACCCTCTCACTCAACCTGGCCAAGCCCGGCGAGGGCCGACCGACGCTGCTCAACCCCACCGAGCTCAACACCTTCTTCCACGAATTCGGCCACGTCCTCCACGGCCTGTTCGCGAACTCGACCTACCCGTCGACAGCCGGCACCGCCGTTCCACGCGACTACGTGGAATTCCCATCCCAGCTCAATGAGATGTGGCGCTTCCACCCACAGGTCCTCCCCCACTACGCCAAACACGTCGACACGGGCGAGCCGATGCCCGAATCGCTGGTCACAGCCCTCATCGAAAGCGAGAAGTTCGGGCAGGGATTCGACACGACCGAATACCTCGCCGCGGCCATGCTCGACCTGTCGTGGCATTCCCTTGAAGCCGGCGAGCACATCACCGACGTCCTCTCCTTCGAATCCGAGGTCCTCGCCGCTGCCGGGTTCACCACTCTCGTTCCACCCCGTTATCGCACCACCTACTTCGGCCACATCTTCGCCTCAGGCTATGCCGCCGGCTACTACTCCTACCTCTATTCGGAGGTCATTGCGGCCTGGGTCAGCGAATGGTTCGACGCTCAAGGTGGACTCAACCGTGAGGCCGGCGATGCCTTCCGCGAAGCGATACTGGCCCCCGGCTTCTCCATCGATCCGATGAGCGCGATCGAACGGTTCTTCGGAACACGCCCCGATGTGGCGCCGCTGCTGCGCCGTCGCGGGCTGGCGGAGCCGGTGGAGGAACCGGTCGAAGCCGTCGAAGAGCCCACTGAGGTCGAAGCCGTCGAACCACAGGAACACCGCAACCATGCTGAAGTCGCCAAGGTCCTCGAGGGGAAGGGGATCGAACCACAGATCAGACTCTTCACCGATGCCACGCCCACTGCAGCCTCGGCGGCGGAGAAGGTCGGTGTCGAGGTCGGCGCGATCGCCAACAGCCTGATCTTCGCCTCCGGCGGGGAGCCGGTGCTCATCATGACCTCGGGACGTCACCGCGTGGACACGGAGCACGTGGCCAGGCTCATCGGCGCGGACTCCCTTGACCGAGCAGACAAGGACCTCGTGCGCACCGCAACGGGCCAGGTCATCGGCGGTGTCGCGCCCTGTGGACATCCGCAGCCGATTCCCACGTATGTCGACACAGCGCTGAAGGACTATCCTGTTCTCTGGGCTGCCGCCGGCACACCGAATTCGGTGATGCCGCTGACATACGAGCAGCTGCTGGCGATCACCGGAGGGAAGGAAATCACTGTTGTCGAAGAAGGTGCCGAGCCCTGAAGGCTCGAATGCGCTGAGCGCTGCGAGCAGATTTGCGGCCTTCGCCTCCTCCAGGGGGCGCTACTACGCGGTGATCCTCGCCGTGTTCTCGGCGATCCTCATCATCTCCAACATCTCCGCGACGAAGGTCATCGGGTTCGGACCCGTAGTCACCGACGGCGGTGCCTTCCTGTTCCCCATCGCCTACATCCTCGGCGACGTGATCAGCGAAGTCTACGGTTTCAAGGCCGCCCGCAAGGCCGTCATCACCGGCTTCGGGCTGCAGATCCTAGCGACCTTCGTTTTCTGGCTCGTGCTCATCTCACCGCCGGGACCGGGCTATGAGAACCAGGACGCGTTCGCCGCTGTCCTCGGCTTCTACCCACGCATCGTCGCAGCATCGCTGATCGGATACTTCTTCGGGCAGCTGCTCAATTCCTATGTGCTCGTGGCCGTGAAGAAGCGGATGGGCGAGCAGAAGCTATGGGTCCGTCTGCTGACATCGACGGGCGTCGGTGAGTTCGTCGACACCCTGCTGTTCTGCGTCATCGCCTTCGCCGGCGTCATCCCCGGCCTCGCCTTCATCAACTACATCGTCTTCGGCTTCGTCTACAAGGTCGCCGTCGAAGTCATCCTCATGCCCGTCACCTACCGGGTGATCAAGCTGGTGAAGAAGCACGAACCCAGCTACGAACTGCCCGGTGGCGGCAAGGCAGCCTAGCTGCGCTGCTTCGCGTAGTAGCGGCCGAGCACCTCGGTCTCGAGTTCGAAGAAGCGGCCCTCTTCCATGGACCGTCGGATCTCGGCGACGAGATTGACGACGAAGTACTCGTTGTGGATCGTGCACAGGGTGGAGAAGAGCATCTCCTTCGCCTTGTACAGATGCCTCAGGTAGGCCCGCGAGTAGTTCTCACAGGTGTAGCACTTGCAGTCCGGGTCAAGCGGGCCGAAGTCCCGTCGATACTTCGCTCCGGTGAGGTTGTAGCGCCCGTCGCGCGTGTAGATGGCCGCATTGCGGGCAACACGCGAGGGTGAGACGCAGTCGAAGGTGTCAGCACCGGTCTTGATCGCCTCGAACAGGTCATCGGGCTCCGAGATGCCCAGCAGGTGACGGGGCTTGTTCTCCGGCAGCTCCTCGCATACCCAGCGGATTATCGTGCCGAGATTCTCCTTCTCCAGAGCGCCTCCGATGCCGAAGCCGTCGAAGTCCATCGCGCCCAGGTCGCTCGCGGCCTTACGTCGCAGGTCCTCATACTGTGCGCCCTGGAGCACGCCGAACAGCGCCTGGTAGGGCCGGTGCGTGCGCGCTTCGGTCTGCCGCTTGTGCTCCTCGATGCAGCGCAGTGCCCACTGGCGAGTGCGCTCCAAGGACAGCACCTGGTAGCCGCGGGTGTTGACCAGCGTCGTCAGCTCATCGAAGGCGAACATGATGTCGGCGCCCAGTTCGTGCTGGACCCGCATGGAGACCTCGGGGGTGAAACGGTGCATGCTGCCGTCGAGGTGGGATTTGAAGGTCACACCGTCGTCGTCGACATTCGACATTCGTTCCTTGCCGACGGCAACGAGATCATCGTTCTGCTCCCCCGTCGACTCCATCGAGATGACCTTCTTGAAACCCGAGCCCAGGCTCATGACCTGGAATCCGCCCGAGTCGGTGAACGTCGGGCCGGGCCAGTTCATGAATTTTCCCAGTCCGCCAGCCTCATCGACGAGCTCGGACCCTGGCTGCAGGTAGAGGTGGTAGGCGTTCGAGAGCACCGCCTGACCGCCGAGTTCTTCCACCTCGTCGGGGCGCACGGCCTTGACCGTGGCCTTGGTGCCGACGGGAATGAACGCGGGAGTCGCGATGTCACCGTGCGGGGTGTGGATGACGCCTGTGCGCCCACCCTCGTCGAGGCGAGTTCCGATCTCGAACCCGAATCGGGAGCGGTCGTTGATGGCCGGGGCGTCGGCGCTGCCGTCGTTTGAGGAGGCTGTCTCAGATTCTGCGGAGGATTCGATTCGGGTCACCTGACAAGTTTAACTGGGAGCATGTCGACAACCTTCATCCAGATGCTCCGGGCCGCGGAAGTCAGCGGCGAACCCATCATCATCGACGGCGGCCTGGGCACTGCGCTCGAGTCCCGCGGCATCGATCTGCGCCATGAGCTGTGGTCGGCGGCCCTGCTCCGGGATTCCCCTGACACGCTCGGCGAGGTGCACGCCGACTTCATCCGCGCGGGTGCCCGGATCGTCACGACCGCCAGCTATCAGGCGACCCCCTTGGGTTTCGAGCGGGCATCGATCTCCGCCGAGGAGGGGAGTGAACTCATCGCGACCAGCGTGGAGGTTGCCGCCCGAGCTGGCGCCGCCCTCGTCGCCGGTTCCGTCGGACCGTATGGGGCCGCTATCGGCAATGGCGCCGAGTACACCGGCGACTACAGCTTGAGCGATGCCGAGTTCACTGACTTCCACCGCCCGCGCATCGAGGCCCTGGTCAGTGCTGGTGCCGGCTTGTTGGCCATCGAGACTCAGCCCTCGCTTCCGGAAGCCCGGGTGCTCGCAGGACTGGCCTCAGAGTTCGGCATTCCTGCGTGGCTGAGCGTGACCTTGGCCGATGGTCATCACATGGCCGACGGGACACCCCTGATCGACCTCGCCGAGGCGGTTGCCGGTTCACCCATGATCCGTGCACTGGGCGTCAACTGCGTGCGCCCATCGCTGGTCTCACCCGCACTGAAAGCTTTAGCGAGCGCCACGGACCTTCCGCTCATCGCCTATCCGAATTCGGGTGAGACCTACGATGCAGCCACGATGGAATGGCGCGAAGGTGCGGCCTTCGACACCAGCCCGGCGCCCCTGTCATCGTGGGTGTCCTCCGGTGCCTGCATCATCGGCGGCTGCTGCCGGACGACGCCGGGCGACATCGCCGGTCTCGTCGCCTCGGCGCAGGACCTCAACCCAGCATCTTCCCCGGATTGAGGATCCCCATCGGGTCAAGGGCGTCCTTGATCTGCGTGTGCATCAGCCTGGCTCCGGCATCGAGCTCGTTGCTCAACCACTCACGCTTGAGGTACCCGACACCGTGCTCCCCCGTGATCGTCCCTCCCAGATCGAGTCCCAGCTGCATGATCGCGGCGAACGCCTCCTGTGCCTGCGACACCTGATCCTCATCACCGGCGTCGAAGACGACAGAGGGATGCATGTTCCCATCGCCGGCGTGACCTGCCGTGGCGACCTCAACGTCGAATCGAGCATCGATGAGGCGCAGCTTCTCGAAGAACTCCCCGAGAGCCGAACGCGGCACGCAGACATCGTCGATGAGCTCTCCCCCACCACGCGTGTGCGCATACTTCTCCATCGCCGGCCCCACCGCACGACGGGCAGCGACAAGCATCTCGGAATCGGCCGGGTCATCGGAGACGAAGACCTCACTGCTGCCGTTGGCTTCGGCGACGCGCTGGAAGGCTTCGAGCTCCTCGACAGCTCCGGCGCCCTTGGCATTCGATTGGACAAGCAGCAGCGCACCGACATCGTCAGGCAGACCGAAGTCACCGTAGGCGTTGACCATCTTCACTGTGGGGCCGTCGAGGAGTTCGAGCAGCGACGGGCTGGCCCCTGACCCCATGAACTCCGTGACTGTACGACCGGCGGACTCAGTATCGGGAAACATTCCGACTGCGGTGATCGGCGAGGGCAGTGCCGGTTTGAGGGCCAGAGTCACCTCGACGATGGTGCCCAAAGTACCTTCGGAGCCGACGAACAGTGCCGCCAGGTCGAGACCCGCGACTCCCTTGGCCGTCTGTCTCCCCAGCTTCGTCACGGTGCCGTCTGCGAGCACCACGGTCATGGCGCGCACGTAGTCCTTGGTCACGCCGTACTTCACACAGCACATTCCGCCGGCGTTGGTGGCGACATTGCCGCCGATCGTCGAGATCGCCACCGACCCGGGATCGGGAGGATAGGACAATCCGTGTTCGGCCAGCGCCGTTTTGAGGTCCTGATTGATGACCCCGGGCTGGACCCGACAGGTCTGGTTGACCGCGTCGATCTCGAGGATCTCGTCCATCCCGGCGACATTGAGCAGCAGGCAGCCATCGACTGCGTTGGCAGCACCCGAAAGCCCGGTCCGTGCACCCTGAGTGACCACAGGAATGCGATGCTCGGTGGCGAAGACCATCACCGCCGCGACATCGTCGACCGTTCGCGCCCGCACCAAGGCCAGTGCCTGCCCGGCAGGGCAGAACAGGGCCCTGTCGACGGCATAGCTGTCGATGATATCGCGGTCAGTGACAAGGGCGCCGGGGCTCAGCCGAGCCTCGAGGTCCTGCATCGGAGTCTGGGCTGTGATGCTCATGCGGTTCTGGACTCTGCGAAGGACTTGGCCACCTCACGCACTCTCTCGAGCGCTTCGTCGGCGCCGATGCTGATCCGAACTCCCCCGCTCAGACGCCGGATGGCGACGGCCTGCTCGGCACACGCGGCTTCGAATGCCTGTGCATCCTCTGCGCCGAGGCTGACCCACACATAGTTTCCCTGGGAGTCGGAGACGGTGAGCCCGGCATCGCGCAGGTCCTGTTCGAGCTGGTCACGGGTGGCCGCGACCTCCTTGGCTCGGACGAGGACCTCGTCATTGCGCGACAGCGATTCCACGGCAGCGACCTGTGCCGCCGAGGTGACGCTGAAGGGTGCGATCACCTGACGCAGTGCGCTTGCGATCCTCGGGTCGGCGACGCCGTAGCCCACACGCAGACCGGCCAGGCCATGTGCCTTGGAGAAGGTCCGTGCCAGCACCAGATTCGGGAACTCCCGGTAGGCGTCCATCCCATCGACCACCTCGGCGGCGGTGGCGAACTCGAAGTAGGCCTCGTCGAGGACGACGATGACCTCGGCTGGGACCTCGGCCATGAAGCCGTCGAGCTCGGACGTCGAGACCGACGGTCCGGTCGGGTTGTTGGGCGAACAGAGCAGGATGAGGCGGGTCGTGTCATCGATGGCGGCGACCAGTCCCTGGAAGTCGTGCCGACCGTCTTCGAGCAGGGGCACGGGGCGCTTCTCCGCACCACGCGCCGAGGCGAGGATCGGGTACATCTCGAAGGAGGGCCATGGGTAGACGACCGAGGTGCCGGCTTCGAGGGTGATGTTCGTCAGTGCGGAGAGGATCTCTGAGGCGCCTGCGCCGGGGACGATCGCGGCCTCATCGACGTCGAGGTGGGCAGCGATAGCGGTCACCAGCTTCGTCGACTTCGGGTCGGGGTAGTTCGCGGGCACCCGCCCGGCGTCTGCGATCGCGTCGGTGACACCCGGCAGCGGTGCCAGATGGTTCTCGTTCGAGGACAGCTTGTACGGTTTCAGACCTGGTGCGCTGGCCGGGGGTTTGCCCGGCACATAGGGCGGGAATTCGGCCAGGGCATCACGAAGAAGGAAGTGATTCGACATGTGCCCATATTTGCACATCCTGTGGCGGGCGACACAAGGCGTCCAGGGGCTAAAAGTCCGAATGGTCGGAAAATGCCTCACGCTGCGGACGAACATCGGCTGTGAGGTTCCTCGCATGGGACTCCTGCGCCCGGGGGCGGGTTACTGGTTCACCTGACGCGGAGAGTAGTCTGTGAGTCGAATACTTGTAGTCAGTGACGAAGGATGAGAGTCGAAATGCCCTCAACGCAGGAAAAGGTTGACGTTGTCTTGATCGGCGGCGGCATCATGAGCTCCACTCTTGGTGCCATGCTGACCGAACTTCAGCCCGAATGGGATATCCGGGTCTACGAGAAGCTCGACTATGTCGCCGAGGAGAGTTCCGATCCGTGGAACAACGCGGGCACCGGACACGCCGCCCTGTGCGAGCTCAACTACACTCCTGAGGACGAGAACGGCCACATCGACCTCGCGAAGGCCTCGCAGATCAACGAGCAGTTCCATCACTCCCGCCAGTACTGGTCGCACCTCGTCGACAACGGCGTCCTGGCACAGCCGAAGTCCTTCATCAACCAGGTCCCTCACATCAGCTACGGCCGTGGTGAGAAGGGACGCGACTACATCAAGAACCGCTACGAGCAGATGGTCCGCAATCCGCTGTTCTCCGAGATGGAGTACACCGACGATCCTGACACCCAGGCCGAGTGGCTGCCGCTGATGTTCGAGGGCCGCGGACCCGGTCAGGTCAATGGCATCTCGCGCACGAAGATCGGCTCGGACGTCGACTTCGGTTCGCTGTCACATCAGCTGCTGAACTATGTCGGCGACAAGGGTGCCACGATCCGCACCAGCCACCAGGTCACCGACCTCGAACGCTCCTCCGACGGCTGGGTCGTCACAGTCAAGGACCTCCTCTCCCATGAGACCCACAAGGTCAACGCGAAGTTCGTCTTCGTCGGCGCCGGCGGCGGTGCTCTGCCGCTGCTGCAGAAGTCGGGCATCCCCGAGGGGCGCGGCTACGGCGGCTTCCCTGTCTCCGGCATCTTCCTGCGGACCTCGAACCCCGACCTCGTCGCCCGCCACCAGGCCAAGGTCTACGGCCAGGCATCCTTCGGCGCCCCGGCTATGTCGGTGCCCCACCTCGACACACGTGTCGTCGACGGCAAGGACTACCTGCTGTTCGGACCCTACGCCGGCTTCTCCCCCAAGTTCCTCAAGGGCGGCCGCTTCACCGACCTGCCCTTCTCAGTGCGCGGGAACAACCTGCCCACGATGCTCAACGTGGCCAAGGACAACACCGATCTCGTCACCTACCTCGTCTCCGAGCTGGCTGCGTCGAAGAAGGCCCGCTTCGAATCGATGCACGAGTTCATCCCGAACATCGACCCCAGCGACTGGGAGTTCATCCAGGCCGGTCAGCGCGTGCAGGTGATGAAGAAGGACTCGAACAAGGGCGGTGTGCTCAGCTTCGGCACCGAGCTCATCTCCTCCGCCGATGGCTCGATCGCCGCTCTCCTGGGCGCCTCGCCCGGTGCATCGACGGCAGTGTCCATCATGCTCAACCTGCTCAAGACCTGCTTCCCTCGCCAGTACAGCAGCTGGGAGCCTTCCATCAAGGACATGGTGCCTTCGCTGGGCCGCAACCTCGCCGACGACGAGACCCTGCTCAAGGAGCTCTCCGAGTACACGGCGCGCACCCTGCAGCTGATCTGATCGGCCGCGCAGCCGGCGGCGCCCGGCCGTGCAGCCGGCCGAATGCAGTAACCGCTTGCCAGAAGTGCCAGAGCACGTCACTTGTGCTCTACCCAGGCACTTCCGGCAAGCGGTTACTTCATTCACCCCAACGCTGGCTGCAGCTACAGCTCGACTTGGCGGTTGACGTCCTTGTAGAGCAGGTAGCGGAAGCGGCCCGGTCCACCGGCGTAGCAGGCCTGTGGGCAGAAGGCGCGCATCGAGATGAAGTCACCCTCCTGGACCTCGACCCAGTCGCCGTTGACACGGTAGACGGCCTTGCCCTCGAGCACGTAGAGGCCATGCTCCATCTCGTGGGTCTCGGCGAAAGGGATCACGGCACCGGGTTCGAAGGTCACGATGTTGACGTGCATGTCATAGGCCAGATTGTCGGGATCCAACGGACGCGTCGTGCGCCACCGGTTGTCGGTGCCCGGCATCGCTGCGGGCTCGACGTCGGACTCCTGGCCGAACTTGGCCTCCGGGTTCAGGCCGGCCACGGGCTGGTAGCGCTTGCGGATCCAATGGAAGCGTGCCGCCTCGGCGCCGGTGGACTTCACGCTCCACGTCGAGCCGGCGGGCAGGAAGCCGTAGCCGCCCGGCGTCAGGGTGTGGGCCTGGCCCTCGTGGGTGATCTCGAGCTCGCCGGCCATGAGGAAGATGAACCCCTCGACCTCGACCTGCGGCTCTGGCTTTTCGGCACCTCCGCCCGGAGCGACTTCGAGGATGGTCTGTGAGAACGTCACCGCACCCCCGGCCACCGGCTTGCTCAGCACCCAGGAACGGGTCCCCGTCCATTCGGGCAGGTTCGAGGTCACGATGTCGCGCATGACTCCGCGTGGGATCACAGTGTAGGCCTCGGTGACGATCGCACGGTCCGTGAGCAGGTCCGTCTGCGGCGGGTGCCCGCCGGTCGGTGCGAAATAGGTGTAGGGGTCGCTCGTCGTCATATGTGCGGGTTCTCCTTCGGATCGGGGCTGGTCAGTGCCAGGTGGTTGTGTGTCGCCGAGGTTGGCGGCAGGTCACTCGGCCGCGCCGGTGGCGGCGATGTGGTTGAGAGTCGCGATCGACATCTTCGTCCGATCCGTCACGAACTCCTCGGTGTGGGCACCGCAGGACAGTCCACGGCCCAGGTAGCGGGCCAGCGCCCGTGCCGTCGCCGGCTCGTCGAGGACGGCCGAGTCCTCCTGGAACACGTAGTTGCGCAGTCGGGTCGCCGCACGCTCGGCCCCTTCACGATAGAAGCGGAATGTCGCGAGGAAGCGTGTGGGCAGCTGGTGCGGATGCATGTCCCACCCTTGGTAGATGCCGCGCTTGAGGTGCCTGCGGACCAGTCCGGCGTGCAGGCTCCAGGCTCGCTGGATCTCCTCGGGATCGCCGAGGGGCATGATGTTCGTCGAACCGTCGGAGAGGTGGACTCCGGTGCCGGCGACCGCGAGCATCATCTGATTCTTGGCGAAGTCGGCCACCGGGTGGTCCATGGCCTGATAGGCAGCGGCAACACCCATCGAAGCCGAATAGTCATAGGTGCCGTAGTGCAGGGAGGTGATGCGCCCGGCACCGGCGTCGAGGACGGGAGCCAGCGGCACAGTGCCGTCGGCGCCGAGGATGAGCTGCGGGGTCTCGACCTGCACCTCGAAGGTGATCGACCCCTCGGCGAGCCCGTGCTGGGCTTCGAGACCACGGCAGGCAAGGACCATGGCGGACACCTGGTCAACGGTGCTGACCTTCGGCAGAGTGAGGACCAGCGCCTTGGGCAGGGATCCGTGGGCAGCGATCACCTCGGCGAGGAACAGGTCCAAGGTGCGCAGACCGCGCGCCCGGGTATCGGCCTCCATGCATTTGAACCGGATCCCGATGAACGCCGGTGCGCCCGTCTCGCTCAGTCCTGCGATCGCGTTGCGCGCGGCCTGACGGACACAATCGTCCTCGGTCGCATCACCACGATCTCCGAACCCGTCTTCGAAGTCCATCCGCAGGTCCTCGATCGGTTCGACGGCAAGCTTCTTGGTGACCGCCTCGGCGAGCATCTCCGCTTCCCGGGCGACCTGGTGCAGATTGGGCATCGACTGGCTGTCGTGGGCCAACGTCTCCTTGCGGGAGGCGATGATGACGCGTTCGGCCAGCTGGACCATCCCTCCGTTGGCCTCGACGCATTCGAGCGCCTGCTCACCCCATTCGCGGGGCAGGGTCGGAGACGAGAGGTGCCCGGGGACGTAGACGGTGTGCACGGGCTGCCTGACCTCGCGCTCGCCGGGATACCGCGTGCTCAGCAGCTCGTCCGTGTCCGCCAGGAGTGAGTCGATGTCGGCCAACGTTGATTGATCCAATTTCACATTCTCTTTCGTAGCATCATTGCGCGGGAGGACTGGTCTTCCAATATTGTCTCTCATAAAACAGCGACCGGCCCCCTGTTTCAGGAGACCGGTCGAAGATCAGGAGGAGACAGCGGCGACCGCCTCCGCCACCTTCTTCGCCACTTCGGGGTCGAAGACCGACGGGACGACGTAGCCCGGATGGAGTTCATCTTCGGGAATGCACGAAGCGATCGCGTCCGCCGCGGCGACCATGATGTTCTCGTCGATGTCGGTCGCCTCGGCGTCGAGGAGTCCGCGGAAGATGCCCGGGAAGGCCAGCACATTGTTGATCTGGTTCGGGTAGTCGCTGCGTCCGGTGGCCACGACGGCGGCGTACTTGAGCGCCTCGGCGGGGTCGACCTCCGGGTCGGGGTTGGCCATCGCGAAGACGAGGGCGTCCTTGTTCATGGCCTGGATGTCAGCGCCGTCGAGCACGTTCGGAGCAGAGACGCCGATGAACACATCGGCGCCGACGACGGCTTCCTTCAGTGTGCCGTCGAAGCCCTCGGGGTTCGTGTTGCGCTGCAGCCACACCTTGTGCTCAGTGTCGACTGTCGACTTCGGCCCGATCGCGCCGTCGCGGCCGCAGGCGATGATGTTCGCAGCACCCGCGACCTGGAGCAGCCGGATGATCGCATTGCCGGCAGCGCCGACGCCGGAGACGACGATGCGCTGGTCTTCGAGCTTGCGGCCCACGACCTTGAGCGCGTTCTTCAGCGCGGCGAGCGTGACGATGCCGGTGCCGTGCTGGTCATCGTGGAAGACCGGAATGTCGAGCTCGGCGCGGAGCCTGGCCTCGATCTCGAAGCAGCGCGGGGCGGAGATGTCCTCGAGGTTGATGCCGCCGTAGGCCGGGGCGATGGCCTTGCAGATCGAGATGATCTCCTCGGTGTCCTTGGTATCCAGCGCCACGGGCCAGGCGTCGACACCGGCGAACTGCTTGAACAGGACAGCCTTGCCCTCCATCACCGGCATCGCTGCTTCGGGCCCGATGTCGCCGAGGCCCAGCACTGCGGTTCCGTCGGTGACGACCGCAACTGTGTTGCGCTTGATCGTGAGGCGACGGGCATCGGCCTTGTTCTCCGCGATGGCCATGCACACACGGGCCACGCCCGGGGTGTAGGCACGGGAGAGGTCGTCGCGGTTGCGCAGAGGCACCTTGGGCGTGGATTCGAGCTTACCGCCGAGGTGGAGCAGGAAGGTCCGGTCGGAGACCTTGTGGACATCAACCCCATCAAGAGTGTCGAGTGCAGCCGATACCTCGTCGGCGTGTGCGACATCGCGGGTATCGGCGCTGACGTCGATCATCACCGTATGCGGGGTGGATTCGACGACGTCGAGCGCGGTGATCGCGGCGCCGGTGGCTGCAGCGGCGGCTACGAGGTCGGACGTCGATGTCCGACCGACCGCAGTCTCCACTCGAAGAGTGATTGAGTATCCGGGGCTTGGAACAGCCATGGGAGTTATCCTCTCTGATAAGTCTTTTCCGTAGTACGGATAATATCTTCTGTATAGTGGAAAATCTAGCCAGAACTGCCTCCAACGGAAACTTTCTTCCATTTCGGGACTAGACTGAGGGGCAGTTTCGCGCAGCGATGCTGGTTTTCATGTCGTCGGCACTCATCGTCGAACTGCCACACAAGTCAATGAACACGAATCCAATGGACGAGGAAGAGGAACTGGGATGACCAGCAATGATACGAAGGCCCCTGCGATCCGCCAGACGAAGGGCGGCGTCCAGTCCGTCGAGCGCGCCTTCGGGTTGCTCGAGTGCATCGCGAACTCCTCCGGCTCTGCCACGCTGAGTCATATAGCCGCCGAGGTGAGCCTTCCCCTCCCGACGATTCACCGCCTGCTCAACACTTTGGTCAACCTCGGCGTGGTGCGTCAGCTGCCCAACCGCGGCTATGCGCTGGGGCCGGGACTGATCCGTCTGGGCAACCTCGCCGGCGCCCAGCTGGGCGCCATCGCCCGCCCCTACCTGCGCACCCTTGTAGACGAACTCGGCGAGTCCGCGAACGTTGCAACCATCGACGGAGACATGGTCGTCTACGTCGATCAGGTGGCCTCGCAGCACCAGATGCGGATGTTCACCGAGGTGGGCCGCCGTGCCCATATGCACGACACCGGAGTGGGCAAGGCGATGCTCGCCGGGCTCGATCCCGAGCAGGTGCGTCACATCGTGACGACTGCCGGGATGCCCACACCCACCCAGTACAGCATCGGCACCGTGGCGGATCTCGAGGCCGAGCTCGTGCGCATCCGCGACCGCGGGTACTCGATCGACGAGCAGGAACAAGAGCTGGGTGTGCGCTGCTTCGCGATGTCGATTCCCGATGCCCCCGCTCCCCTGGCCATCTCCGTGTCCGGGCCCATCAGCCGCGTCGACCAGGCCTTCTCAGATCGCGCCATCCCGCTGCTGCGATCGGCCGCCGAGGCGATCTCAGCCGACATGCGCGGCGGCTCCTAGGCACAGCACCCCCGCCCTGTACACCGAATAACGGGTGGGGGGGGGGGGGGGGGGGGGG
>NZ_JBHFIH010000019.1:240541-252044 GCF_057334195.1 Brevibacterium sp. AGC70
GTGACCCCACCCCCCCCCCCCCCCCCCCCACCCGTTTTTCGCGGTGCCGCTCAGGCGCCGGCGCGGCGCGGTGCGGTGCCGCTCAGGCTGCGGGGGTCAGGAATCGCCTCCGGCGGTGCCTGAGGTTCCTGCGTTGACATCGTTCAGGCGATACTTCTTCGCCGCCTCAACCGGCACCGAGCGAGCGATCTCGCCGCGGTCGGCCAGCAGCTGCAAGGTCCGGACGACCATCGAGTGCGCATCGATCTTGAAATGGCGCCGGGCGGCGGCACGCGTGTCTGAGAACCCGAAGCCGTCGGCACCCAGGGTCGCGAAGTCCTGGCTGAGGAACGGACGGATGAGGTCAGGCTGCGTGGAGTCGAAGTCGCTGGTGGCGACGATCGGCCCTGCCTCGGCGCCCAGGCGCTCGCGCACATAGGGCGTACGCGGCTCGGCTTCGAAGTTCTCGAGCTTCTCGGCCTCGCACTTCAGCGCATCGCGGCGCAGCTCGGCCCATGAGGTCACCGACCAGACGGCCGCATCCACGCCCCATTCCTGAGCCAGCAGACCACGGGCCTCGAGTGCCCACGGGACTGCGACTCCCGACGCGAGGAGCTGAGCCTGTGGACGATCGGCGGCCCCCGCCTCGGCGCCGGTGCCGGCATCTGCCACTCGGTGGATGCCGCGCAGGATCCCATCGACGTCGACATCCTCGGGTTCGGCCGGCTGCAGCATCGGCTCGTTGTACACGGTCAGGTAGTACATGACATTGCGCGCATCATCGCCGAGGTCGTGCTCGCCGTACATGCGGTGCAGACCATCACGCATGATGTGGCCGATCTCGTACCCGTAGGCCGGGTCGTAGATCCGCACCGCAGGGTTGGTCGCGGCCAGCACGGGTGAGTGTCCGTCGGCGTGCTGCAGGCCCTCACCGGTCAGCGTCGTTCGACCGGCTGTGGCGCCGATGATGAAGCCGCGGGTCATCTGGTCCCCGGCGGCCCAGAAGGCGTCGCCGGTGCGCTGGAACCCGAACATCGAGTAGAAGACGTAGATCGGGATCATCGGCTCGCCGTGCGTCGAATACGAGGTGCCGGCGGCGGTGAATCCTGCGGCCGCACCAGCCTCGTTGATGCCGACGTGGAGCAGCTGACCCGAGGTCGCCTCCTTGTAGGACAAGAACAGTTCACGGTCGACTGCCAGGTAGTTCTGCCCGTTCGGGTTGTAGATCTTCGCGGTCGGGAAGAACGCATCGATGCCGAAGGTCCGGGCCTCATCGGGGATGATGGGCACGATCCTGTTGCCGATGCCCTTCTCGCGCATGAGGTCCTTGAGCAGGCGTACGAAGGCCATCGTGGTCGCGGCCTGCTGATGACCCGAACCCTTCTTGGTCTGCGAGAAGGCCTTGTCGGACACGGCAGGCAGGGTCTTCTTGCTGTTCTCGGGCTTGCGATTGGGCAGGAATCCGCCCAACTTGGACCGCTTCTCCAGCATGTATTGGACTTCTTCAGCGTCATTGCCCGGGTGGTAGTAGGGCACCGCGTAGGGGTCTTCGTCGATGACCTTGTCGGTGATCGGGATGTCCATCCGATCGCGGAAGGCCTTGACGTCGGCGGCCGTGAACTTCTTCATCTGGTGCGTGGCATTGCGCGACTCGAAGGTCGTGCCCAAACCGTAGCCCTTGACCGTCTGGACGAGGACGACTGTCGGCTTGCCCTTCGTGTTCACGGCCTGCTCGTAGGCGGCATAGACCTTGTGATAGTCGTGACCGCCGCGCTTGAGGTTCCAGATGTCGTCGTCGCTCAGGTGCTCGACGAGGCCCTTCGTCACCGGTGAGCGGCCGAAGAAGTTGTCGCGGATGAATCCGCCTGACTCGGCCTTGAAGGTCTGGTAGTCACCGTCGAGGGTCTCGTTCATGATCCGGACCAGCTCGCCGGTGTGGTCGGCGTCGAGCAGCGAGTCCCATTCGCGGCCCCAGAGGACCTTGATGACGTTCCAGCCGGCGCCGGTGAAGACCGCTTCGAGCTCCTGCACGATCTTGCCGTTGCCGCGCACCGGTCCGTCGAGTCGCTGCAGGTTGCAGTTGATGACGTAGGTGAGGTTGTCGAGACCCTCGTTCGCGGCCAGCTGGAGCGCGCCGCGTGATTCCGGCTCGTCCATCTCGCCGTCGCCGAGGAAGGCCCAGACGCGCTGATCGGAGGTGTCCTTGATGCCGCGGTTGTGCAGGTAGCGGTTCATCTGCGCCTGGTAGATCGAGTTGATCGGACCCAGACCCATCGACACGGTCGGGAACTGCCAGAAGTCGGGCATCAGGCGCGGGTGCGGGTAGGAGCTCAACCCGTCGGGGGCCTTCGAAGCCTCCTGCCGGAAGCCGTCGAGCTGCTTGTCACTCAGGCGGTTCTCGAGGTATGCCCTGGCGTACATGCCGGGTGAGGCGTGCCCCTGGAAGAAGACCTGGTCGCCGCCGCCGGAATGGTCCTGGCCGCGGAAGAAGTTGTTGAACCCGATCTCGTAGAGGGTCGCTGCACCGGCATAGGTCGAGATGTGACCGCCGACGGAGATCTCGGGGCGCTGGGCTCGGTGGACGAGCATCGCGGCGTTCCAGCGCAGCCATTTGCGGTACTTGCGCTCGAGGCGCTCATCGCCCGGGTAGGCAGGTTCCTGATCGGCCGGGATCGTGTTGACGTAGTCGGTGGTCGTGACCTTGGGCTGGGCCACCGAGTTCGATGCGGCACGTCGGCGCAGGGCCTCCATGATCTCGGCCGCACGCAGAGTTCCACGCTGGTTGACGAGCCCCTCCCAGGACTCGAGCCACTCGTCGATCTCTTCGTCACCGGTTCCCCTCGGGATCGCCGAGGTTGTGTCCTGGGTCATAGTTCTCCCTCTCAAACACGTCAGGCCCACGGGAAGGTGTTCCCGTGGACCCGACTATGGAAATTATCAGCAGAAGCCGGCGATCTGCGCCCAGGCGTCCTTGTTCTCCTCCACCCCGTCACGGGTGAAGGTGGCCTCGATCAGCCCGTAGGGCCGATCAGCGACGATGAGCACTTCGTTCGGGTTCTCCAAGCCGAAGCGTTCGATGTCGTAGAGGAAATGGTGCTTGTTCGGGCACGAGAAACGGATCTCGTCGATCTCCGGCACAGCCTCGATGACCTTCTCACCCATCTGGTACAGGGTGTGCTGCAGGGCATGCGAGTAGTGGTCGGTGAACGAGTCGAGGATGATCTCCTTGACTTGTCTGTACACGCCTTCGAAGTCGAGATCCGTGGAGTTGTAGATCCAGCGGGTCGCGATGTCGGTGGCGAGGATGCGGTCGTCGGTCTCCGGCAGGGTCGTGTACTTGTCCTTCGGGTAGCCGACGAAGCCTGATTCGGTGGTCTTGAGCACGGTCAGCCCGTAGAAGCCGGAGATCAGGGTGGTGGTGTCGCCGTCGCGGGTGAGCACCGCGGTGCGGGTCTCCGGCGCTGACTTGTAGAAAGAGTGATTGTGATCGTTGATGCGCGACCAGCCGTACTCTTCGGCTGCCCAGCGTCCGCCGGTGACCCAGTCGAAGTTGGAGGTGAAGTGCTCGCCGAGCCCGAGGAGGAACTGCTCGGGTGAACTCACTCCGAGTTCCTTGGCTTTGGCGAAGACCGTGTTCTTCTGGGTGTCGGTGGCGACGACGTGTTCGTTGTTGCCCTCGGTGTGGGCAGTCTCGAAGTCGCCCCACAGCTGGGAGGTGACGTTGAGGTCGCGGATCTCGTGACGTTCGGAGTCACGGTAGACCCGCATCAGACGATTCTCCGCCTTGCCGTACTGATTCGTCGTCAGTTTCACCTTGCTCATCTTCTTGCTCCTGTTGCCTATGCCAGCGACCGCGCCGCACTCGTCACCGAGTCCGACATGGCCGCTGTGACCAATTGATTTGCGAGGTCACCGGGCGTCGGACCCGGCGAACTTCGGCGGTTTGTTGAGGATCATGATCCTGCAGGGGGCCTGCTTCCCCTGATGTCTTTTGGGTGTTGCCGTCCGCTCAGCTTCCCCGGTAGGTGCTGTACGCGAACGGGCTCAGCAACAATGGTATGTGATAGTGCGCCTCGCCTGCCTTGACCGTGAAGTCGATCGTCACCTGGGGGTGGAAGTGATCCTGCCCCTGGGCCTCGAAGTAGGCACCGGTACCGAATACGATCCGATAATCACCGGCGCCGAGGTGGTCCGGTCCGAATTCCGAGACACGACCGTTGCCGTCGGTGCGGGCGTTGGCGAGTACTTCGGTGCCGGAGTAGAGCGTGACCTCGAGGTCGGCGGCAGGGGTGCCGAGCGTGGAGTCGAGAGCGTGGGCGGAGATGAAGCTCATGCGAGGAGTCCTTCGAGTCTGAGTGCGGCGATCTGGATCAGCTGTTCGCCGACCTCGGCGAGTTCGTCGGTGTCGGTGTTGGCCATGCGGCGCTGAAGTTCGGCGAGGATCTCCTCGGGGCTGCGACCGGCTGCGCGGATGAGGAAGACGCGGTCGAAGCGCTCTTCGTAAGCGGCGTTGCCCGCGGCGAGACGCTCCTGGACGTCACCGTCGAGGGAACCGAGGCCAGCCTGTTCACGGGAGGACAGAGCCGCCTCGGCGGAAGAGCCCTCAGCCCTCTCACCGATCCTGGGATGGTGGGACATGGCCTGGTTGATCTCGTCGTCGGTCAGTGGGGTCGCACTGGTGCGGGCAGCCTCGCGGGCAGCTTCCACAGTGGAGAACGGCCGCGCTGCGACGACCCCGTCGATCCACCGGTTGACATCGAGGCACGGACGCAGTCTCGCGCGGGCGTCATCGGTCGACAGCTGATTGAACTCGCCTAGGTCCACATTGACCTCCTGAGAAAATCGAGATGGTGAACCACTGAGAATGTGTTTCACATCACGGAAGACTGTTTCCATTTAACTGCTTCGAGTTTGGCCCCAGGTCCGCGCTAAGTCAAATTCCATGGTCGACGCCGGCAGCCCTTTCCAGAGGATTTGGAAAAGTTATTCCACAAAGCGGATAATGAAGGCAGAGTCCCTCGCGCAGTCCGCGTTCTGGGCACTTGGCCATCGTTTTCTCGACAATGAGGTTGAATGACGTCATGAGCATGGAAGCACCCACGATCGTCTGCGCGCCCGATTCCTTCAAGGGTTCGGCCGGCGCCCCCGCTGCCGCTGCGGCCCTGGCTCGCGGTGCCCGCCAGGTGTTCCCCGACTCGCAGATCACCGACCTGCCCTTCGCCGATGGCGGTGAGGGAACGCTCGATGCCCTGCTGGCCGTGTGGGGCACCCCGGCTCGCTCAAAAGAGGTCGTCGATGCCCTGGGCCGACCGACTACGGCCCTGTTCGGCATCTCCGCTGATGGGAAGACCGCGGTCATCGAGGCGGCTCAGGCCAATGGTCTCCCCCAGGTCTCCGACGTCGCCCTCGCGCCCGAGCGCGCCGATACATACGGGGTGGGCCTCATCGCCCGCCACGCCCTGGACCAGGGGGTGGAGGAGATCCTGCTGTGCATCGGCGGCTCAGCGAGCACCGATGGCGGCGTCGGCATCGCCTCGGCCTTGGGCGCGGCCTTCGCCGACTCCTCCGGTGCGCCCATCGCTCCCGGTGGCGGCGGGCTGTCCTCCTTGGCCGGCGTCGATGTCTCCGCATTGGATCCGCGTGCCCGCGAGGTCCGCTGGCGCGTCGCCGTCGACGTGGACAATCCACTCACCGGCCCTCGTGGTGCCGCCGCAGTCTTCGGTCCGCAGAAGGGCGCCGATGCGGCGTCCGTCGCCGTCCTCGACTCGGGATTGGCCCACCTCGCCGAGGTGCTCGCCGGCTCGGCTGCTCAGGCTGAGTCCTTGGCGGCGACACCGGGCTTCGGTGCCGCCGGCGGAATCCCTCTGGCCCTGACGAGCCTGCTGGGCGCCGAGGTCGTGCCCGGGTCGACGATGGTCGCCGAGGCCGTGGGCCTGACCGAGGCCCTGGCCGCCGCCGACATCGTGCTCACGGGCGAAGGATCCTTCGATTCCCAGTCTCTGGGCGGGAAGGTCGTCGCGGCCGTACGCGACTATGCCCCCGCCTCGGCGAAGATCATCGTCATCGCCGGCCGTGTCGCCCTCAGTCCAGCCGAATGCCGCGAGGCCGGCATCACTGCGGCCCTCTCGATCGCACCTGGCCCCGCCGACCTCGCCGAGCTCTCCCGCCGCGCCGAAGAACTCATCGAAGCCACCGCCGCCCACGCGTGCGCGCTCGTGGGCGCGGGCGTCGTGGGCGCGCAACGGAACTGACCACCAAGGACACCAGAAGTCACCTACGAAAGGACTCACCACCATGAGCACACAGCTCGAAGTCGGACAGACCGCACCGAACTTCTCCCTGGCCGATGCCAGCGGGAAGACCTACTCGAAGGCGGACTTCGCCGGGCAGAAGGTCATCCTCTACTTCTACCCGAAGGCCGCGACGCCTGGCTGCACCACCGAGGCCTGCGACTTCCGCGACAACCTCTCGTCTCTGGCCGCCGCCGGGTTCCAGGTGCTCGGCGTCTCCCCCGATGACGCCGAGGCGCTGCAGGCGTTCACCGACGACCAGAACCTGACCTTCCCGCTGCTCTCGGATCCGGGTGCGGAGCTGGCGAAGCAATACGGCTCGTTCGGTGAGAAGACGGTGGGCGGCAACACCTTCGAAGGCACCCTGCGCTCAACCTTCGTCATCGCCGAAGACGGAACTCTCTCCGACGTCGAATACAACGTCGACGCCGAAGGCCACGTCGCCCGCCTCCGTGAGAAGCTCGGCGCCTGAACCTCAGCATCTCCCTCAACCTCCCCGACGTCACTAATACCGCGCGGCGCCGCGACCCTTTGGTGACGTCGGGGAGGTTTAGCGTGCGACAACTCGTTCAGCCACGATCCGCTTGATGTCCTCAAAGGGCGCCACGAGGAAGAGCTGCTTCCATGTCAGATGAACGACCCTGTACCCGAATGCGGCCAGTTGCGCATCACGAACCTTTTCATCCTCAAGCGCCTTCCGAGGAGTTCTGGGACCCATGGAGTATTTCGCGAGGCCGTCCACCTCGATGATCACCTTCGCCGCACGGTGACAGAAGTCGACACGGGCGAATACATGTCCGCCCCGGTCCCTGAACTCCACCTGCGGATCAAATCCACCGATGCCATGTTCGAAGAATCGTGCGGCAGCGACTGACTCTGCCGGTGACTCGCGCCGCGCATCCGATAGGTCCAGCGCACACCGCGCTCTCCTCTGAGCGCGTGCTGCGTCGCGTTCCGCGAAGGCTGTCCGAATCTCTTCCATCGATGTCAGCCCCCGACTCAGAGCATGATCGATCATCGCCACCGCCGTTGCCAGTTCATAGGTCAGCGCGACGTCGACAATGGTCCGTTCAAGCGTTGTCACCCTGTAAATGCCGATCGTCATGACGTCCCCGGGCATCAGAGGTGCGTTTCGGACTCGAAGATGACGATGCTTGCGCGAAGCGCCGCGCCTGATGACCTCCACCCGCTGTTCGGGAACGACGACAATCGGAAGCCCGTGGATGAGAGCGGCTGAGAGATGTGAGAAGACTTCGCGTCGCCGCTTCGACCGCCCTGCTGACTCTTCCTCGTTGACCTTCTCTGCTCGAGCGCGCACTAGGGCCTTGAGATACTGCTCAGCGTCTCTGCGGTCATTGAAGAGCTCGAATTCCTGGGCATGTCCCTCACGCACAGCAGCCCAGATGCCTTCATGCTCGACTTTCTCGCACGTTCGCTCGACCGCATAGCGACCCCGAGCGACTCGGCGGACACAGCACCGTTCAGCTCGCGCCAGCTCTCGTTTGGTGAATCCAGAACGCAACAGTCGCGCCGTAGTCATTATCGAATACATACTGCAGATAATGGCAACAAACAGCACCATTCGCCACATCAACGTAAAAACTGTGGATAAACCTGTGGATCACGCCGGCAATGAATCGACAAAACCTCCCCGACGTCACTAATCACTCGCGGCGCCGGGCGCAAATAGTGACGTCGGGGAGGTTTAGGGAGGCGGGCCTTAGCGGGCGCGGAGGAGGCGGCCCTGGGGCTCGTCGAAGTCCACGGGTGCGCCGCGGAGGATCGTCTGCTTGACGGCGCCGCGGACGGCACGCGTGTCGTAGGCGCTGATCTGGTTGCGGTGGTAGAGCTCTGCGGCGTGAACAGTCCACTCCTCATCAGGGGCGAAGACTGCGAAGTCCGCGTCGTTGCCGAGCGCGATAGCGCCCTTGTTCTTCACTCCGGCCACGGATGCGGGGGCACTGGACATCCAGGCCACCACCTCGGCGAGGTCGATTCCGCGCTTGGCGGCCTCGGTCCACACGAGCGAGAGGCCCAACTGCAGGGAGGAGATTCCGCCCCAGGCCGCACCGAAGTCACCGGTGTCGAGGAGTTTGAGCTCGGCCGTCGAGGGCGAGTGGTCGGAGACGATGCAGTCGATCGTGCCGTCGACGAGCCCCTTCCACAGCGCTTCGCGGTTGGATTCCTCGCGAATCGGCGGGCAGCACTTGTGCGTCGTCGCGCCGTCCGGGATCTCCTCTGCGGTGAAGACGAGGTAGTGGGGGCAGGTCTCGACGGTGAGCTTCACACCCTCGGCCTTGGCCTCCGCGATCTGAGGCAGCGCGTCTGCCGATGACAAGTGCAGGATATGGGCGCGGGCGCCGGTCTCGCGGGCGGCATCGATGACGCGGGCGATCGCAACGTTCTCGGCCTCACGCGGGCGGGAGGCGAGGAAGTCGCTGAATTTTCGCCCTGAATTCTTCGGGGCGTCGGCCATGACCGAGTGGTCCTCGGCGTGGACGATGAGCAGACCGTCGTACTTCGCGAGTTCCGCCAGGTCGGCACGAAGCTCTTCGGGCTCCAGCGGCGGGAACTCGTCGACCCCTGAGTCTTCGAGGAAGCACTTGAAACCGTAGACGCCGGCATCGAAGAGGGGTTTGAGGTCACCGGTATTGCCGGGGATTGCTCCGCCCCAGAAACCCACGTCGATGAATGCCTTGGACGCCGCGACCTCGCGCTTGATGCCGAGTGATTCGACGTTGACCGTCGGCGGCAGGGAGTTCAGAGGCATGTCGACGATCGTCGTCACGCCTCCGGCGGCTGCGGCGCGGGTGGCGCTGGCAAAACCCTCCCATTCGCTGCGGCCGGGGTCATTGACGTGCACGTGCGAATCGACGAGCCCCGGCAGCAGCACCTGCGAAGCGTCGAGCTCGACGACCTGTGCATTCGCCGAGGTGGTCCCGCTCAGTCCAGTTCCCTCGGTGGCGATCTCGACGATTGCGCCCTCACGCACACCGACTTCGGCGGCGCTGACACCCTCGGGCAGAACGGCCCGCTGTGCCCTGATGACCAGGTCAAAAGCCTGGTCGGCGGCCTGTGTTCCGGTGTCATCGACGTTCATGCATCCTCCTCATTCACCCAACCGGGACGGCCGGGGCAGTTCACCCGGCGATACCAGCCGGGGCCGTAATCCTCGGCATCTGCGCCGAGCATGTCATACAAGTCCCCGAGGGGTCGGAATCGTGCATCCGACTCCCTCGGGGTCATGGTATACCAATTGTGACCTGGCCGACATCGAGCTCTTCGACCGCGAGCTCTTTGACGGCGAGAGCCGACAACATCGGGTCCCGTCGACCCGAAGCCTACTTCGCCGCGGCCAGTTCGCCCATCGGCGTCAGCGCCGTGGGCGCATCGGCCGGAGTCTGGGCGAGGACGTCGAACTCATTGATGCTGTCCAATGCCGCCCCCATCGAGATGTTCGTGACGCGCTCGAGGATGACCTCGACGACAACGGGCACCTGGTGCTCGTCCATGAGTTCCTTGGCCACCCGCAGGCCCTCACCGATGAGCTCAGGATCCTCGACGCGCAGCGCCTTGCACCCCAGCCCCTGCGCGACGGCCACATGGTCGACCCCGTAGCTCGCGGCCTCTCCCGAGGAGTTGATGTTGTCGAAGGCAAGCGACACCTGGTAGTCCATGTCGAAGCCGCGCTGCGACTGTCGGATGAGCCCCAGGTAGGAGTTGTTGACGACGACGTGCAGATAGGGGATCTTGTGCTGTGCGCCGACGGCCAGCTCCTCGATCATGAACTGGAAGTCGTAGTCACCGGAGAGCGCGACAACCGTCTCCTCCGGTTTGGCCTTCGCCACCCCCAGCGCAGCCGGTCCGGTCCACCCCAGAGGCCCGGCCTGACCCGCGTTGATCCAGTGGCGCGGCTTGTAGACGTGAAGCATCTGCGCACCGGCGATCTGGCTCAGGCCGATCGTCGACACATAGGTCACGTCCTCGTCGAAGGCGGAGTTCATCTCCTGGTAGACACGCTGCGGTTTGATCGGCACTTCGGTGTAGTTGGTCTTGCGATGCTCGGTGGACTTGCGCGCCGTGCACTCGCCGGCCCAGCCGGTGAAGTCCGGCAGGCTCGCAGCCTCAGTCCGACCGCGTGCCGCGGACAGCAGCGCATCGAGCGCGACACCGGCATCGGAGACGACACCGTAATCGGGTGAGAACACACGCCCGATCTGCGTGGGTTCGATGTCGATATGGACGAACTTCCGACCGTTGCGGTAGACCCCGAGGTCACCGGTGTGACGATTGGCCCATCGGTTGCCGATGCCGATGACCAGATCGGACTCCAGAAATGTGGCGTTGCCGTAGCGCACGTGGGTCTGGATGCCGACCATGCCCGCCTGCAGCGGGTGGTTGTCGGGGATCGCGCCCCATCCCATCAGCGTCGGGGAGACCGGGATCGAGGTCGCCTCGGCGAATTCGACGAGCTTGTCCGCGGCATCGGCGTTGAGGATTCCGCCGCCGGCGATGATGAGTGGGTGCGACGCGGCGGCGATGAGGTCGAGGACCTTCTCCGCCTGTGCCGAGGTGGCCGTCGGTCGCACAGGCTCCAACGGCTCGTAGGTGTCGATGTCGAAGTCGATCTCGGTCTGCTGGACGTCGATCGGCAGGTCGATGAGGACCGGGCCGGGCCGAGCCGAGCGCATGAGCTGGAAGGCCGATTGGAAGACGCCGGGGACCTGCCCTGCCTCGAGCACAGTCTTGGCCATCTTGGTCACGGGCTTCGCGATCGAGGCGATGTCCACGGCCTGGAAGTCCTCCTTGTCCAGGACCGCGACGGGAGCCTGTCCGGTGATGCACAGGATGGGCTGCGAGTCCGCGGCTGCGGCGTAGAGGCCGGTGATCATGTCGGTCCCGGCAGGCCCCGAGGTGCCGAGGCAGATGCCGATGTTCCCGGCCGCCGCCCGCGTGTAACCATCGGCCATGTGTGAGGCCCCTTCGACGTGGCGGGCCAGCGTGTGGCGGATTCCGCCGTGGGCCTTCATCGCTGAGTACAGCGGGTTGATGGCCGCGCCCGGCAGGCCGAATGTCTGGGTAGCGCCTTCCTTTTCGAGGATGAGCACCACCGCGTCAACTGCGCGCATACGTGTCATTGTTCTTCCTTCGCTCAAGCGGCCCACGTTCGAGCGGACCGGGTTCAGCGGCCCGCCATGGGCCGAGTTCAGTGAGCCGGCGACGCCGCTGTCGCC
>NZ_JBHFIH010000019.1:252064-263795 GCF_057334195.1 Brevibacterium sp. AGC70
CGGGCGCGGTTCGTGGTGGTGTCTACTTCTTCCCTGAGAGCTGCTCGACGACGGTGAAGAGGCCCGAGTGGTCGAGTCCCCCATTGCCCTGCTGGACGGTCGAGGCGACGAGCTGCGCGACGGCCGATCCGAGTGGGATCGCGACGCCGGCCTCGCGGGCTGCGGCGGTGACGATGCCCATGTCCTTGTGGTGCAGCGCCAGTCGGAACCCGGGGTCGAAGGAGCGGTCGAGCATCTTCTGCCCCTTTTGCTCGAGGACCTTCGATCCGGCCAGTCCCCCACCGAGGACCTGCAGCGCCGAGGTGGTCTCGACCCCGTAGGCCTCAAGGAAGACGACTGCCTCGGCGAGGAGTTCGATGTTTCCCGCGACGATGAGCTGGTTCGCGGCCTTCACGGTCTGGCCCGACCCAGAGGGCCCGACGAGGACGATTGTCTTGCCGACCGCGTCGAAGACATCGGCTACCGCATCGAAGTCAGCCTGTGCGCCGCCGACCATGATCGACAGTGCGCCGTTGATCGCTCCTGCCTCGCCACCGGAGACCGGTGCATCGAGAGGCTTGAGTCCCTTCTCGGCCGCCTGATCGGAGAGGCTCTTGGCAACGTCGGGACGGATGGTCGAGTTGTCGATCCAGTACGCGCCGGCCTCGGCGTGGGCGAGAATTCCGTCCTCGCCGGTCAACACGTCTTCGACGTCCGGGGAATCCGGGACCATGGTGATGATGACGTCGGCACCGTCGACCGCCTCGGCGATGGTGCCTGCGGCCTGGCCGCCCGCTTTCGCGAGTTCGGCGGCCTTCTCGGGTGAGCGGTTGTACCCGCGGACGGTGAAGCCGGCGCCGACGAGATTCTTGGCCATCGGCAGGCCCATGATTCCGAGTCCGATGAATGCGATTGTCTTGCTCATGTTCGTGTCCTATCTGGTGCGGAAAGCTGGAGGTGGAGGCAGATTCAGTTCGCGAGCCATTCGAATGCGGTGGCGCGGTCCTGCTTGTATTCGAGGGCGATGGAGCCGGTGTAGCCGAGTTCGTAGGAGCGGTCGATCCAGTCCTGCAAGGGCAGCTCGCCCGTACCTGGTGCTCCGCGGCCGGCGGCGTCGGCGATCTGGATGTGTCCGAACTTCGCGGCGTCGGCTTCGATGACTGCGGCCACGTCGTCGCCGTTGATCGACATGTGAAAGAAGTCGGCGAGGACGGCGATGTTGGCAACGCCCTGAGCACGGACCCGCTGGACCACCTCGGCGGCATCTGAGGCGCGCTTGAGCGGGTAGTCATCAGCTCCGGAGACGGGCTCGACAAGGACGGTTCCCTCGATGGCGGCCACGGCGTCGGCCGCGAACTTGAGGTTCTCGAGCCCGACCTCGTCCTGCTCCTCGGGCGCCTGGCCTTCGGTGCGCAGACCGTAGAGGGCGTTGAAGGCTCGGCAGCCTGTACGGCGGCCGATCTCGACGACGATCTCGACGTTGGCCGCGAAGTCCGCTTCTGCGCCCTTGATCGAGACCATGCCCCGGTCGCCGGCGGCCATGTTCCCGGCCCAGAAGTTCAGACCCCTGAGTTCGACTCCGGCCTTGTCGAGTGAGGCGATGAACTCATCGACCGCCGCCGAGGTGGGCCTCGGGTTGCCGTCGAAGGGCCACCAGAACTCGACCTGGCTGAAACCGGCGTCCTTGGCGGCCTGAGCCCGCTCCATCACGGGCAGTTCGGTGAGCAGGGTGGAGCAGTTGAGGATGTAGCTGTCGGCATTGGTGAAATCGAATGTCGTCATGGGATTCTCCTTCGCGTCTCTGCGAGTGCGGATTCATTGTTTTCCGTATTGTGGAAATTACTTTCCGTTTGATGAAATCAAGCATAAGCAGGCGATAGAGACGGAGTCAACCCTCCAGGGCGGGTAAGTCAGAAATCTTCGGAACCGGCTCGCCGCCAGGCATTTGCCCCCAGCGCCGAAACCAGCTACCCGAATCGCCTATTTGACTTCACGGAAAAAGAGGCAGAACGTAGTGCACATCACACTTTATGGAAGAGTGAATCCACGATACGGAAGAGTAATGAGGCTTACTCCGGAAGGTTGAGATATGACCGATAATTCGACGACGAAGTCCCTCCCGCCCGGGTCCAAGCGACCCGAAGACGCATGGCTCCCTGTGCCCAAGCTCTTCGCCTACGGGCTCCAGCATGTCCTCACCATGTACGGCGGCATCATCGCGGTGCCCCTCATCATCGGCAAGGCAGCCGGCGTCGACGGCGACCAGCTCGTCGCCCTGGTCACCGCCAGCCTCTTCGTCGGCGGCATCGCCACGCTGATCCAGAGCATCGGGATCCCGCTGGTCGGGTCCAAGCTGCCGCTCATCCAGGGCGTCTCCTTTGCCGGTGTCGCGACGATGCTCGCCATTCTCACCGGTGGCGGCAGCCTCAGCGACATATTCGGCGCGGTCATCGTCGCCAGCATCATCGGCTTCGTCGTCGCTCCGTTCTTCGCGCGGATCATCCGCCTCTTCCCACCTGTGGTCACCGGGGTGGTCATCACGGCCATCGGTCTCACGCTCATCCCGACAGCGGCCGATTGGGCCATGGGCGGCGATGAGGCCGCTGCGGACTACGGTTCCGTGCAGAACATCGCCCTGGCCTTCATCACCTTCGCCGTCATCCTGCTGCTGAGCAAGGTCGGCTCGGCCGCCATCTCGCGGCTGTCGATCCTGCTCGGCCTCGTCATCGGCACGGGCATCGGTGCCGCCATGGGCATGTCTGATTTCTCCGGGGTCGGGCAGGGGGCTCCCGTGGCGATCCCAGGCCTGCTTCCCTTCGGCGCACCGAGCTTCGACCTCGCGGCGATCGGGTCGATGCTCATCGTCATCCTCGTGATCAAGACCGAGACTGCGGCCGATGTGCTGGCCGTCGGCGAGATCATCGGCACCCCGGTCGACAAGAAACGGGTCGCGGCCGGTCTGCGCGCTGACATGGCCTCATCAGTCATCGCACCCTTCTTCGGCTCCTTCACCCAGTCGGCCTTCGCGCAGAACGTGGGACTCGTGGCGCTGACCGGAGTCCGCTCCCGCTTCGTCGTCTCTGCAGGCGGCGTCATCCTCATTCTCCTGGGGCTCATGCCCGTGCTCGGTCAGGTCGTTGCTGCGGTGCCGATGCCCGTCCTCGGAGGCGCCGGCTTCATCCTCTTCGGAACCGTCTCGGGATCAGGCATCCGCAATCTCAAAGAGGTGAAGTTCGACGGCAACATGAACCTCATCATCGTCTCCGCATCCCTCGCCTTCGCCCTCGTGCCCGTGGTCAAGCCCGACTTCTACGAGCACTTCCCGGCCTGGGTGCAGACGATCCTCCACTCGGGAATCTCCTCGGCCGCGATCATGGCGGTGCTGCTGAATCTCCTGTTCAACGAACTGAGCTTCGGAAATTCGACCAACCCTTCCGTCTACGCAGCGAAACCGGCACGCTTCCTCACACCCTCGAACCTCAAGGATCTGCGCGAGGGCGATCAATTCATCGACGGAGTCTTCGTCGACTGCGACGGCGAGGAGATCCCACTCGTGCCCGATGAGCAGGCCCAGGAGATCCAGGCCGCAATCGACTGCGGGGACATCGTCGACACCCCCGACGTGAAGCAGGTCGCGCACCGCCGTTCCTGACGAAGGCTCGCCCCCGGACGAGGGCTCAGTCCTTGACGAGCTGACCGTCGACCCACACTCGGGCGATGTCGGCCGGAGTCCCCATGGCGAAGATCTTCGCCAAGGCGTCGTCATCGCTGCTGGCGTGCTCCAGCCCCACGGCCAAGGGCTCGCTAGCGCTCGGCTGGATGTAGGCGGCGTCGAAGCGCTTGCCTACGGACAGGTCCCCGACCTGATCTGACAGTTCCAAGGCCTCGGCGCCGGCGGCCGTTGCCAGGTGCAGAAGGTGTGCTGAGCCCAGCGGCAGTCCGCCGGACGGGTCCAGCTGCTGCATGAAGTAGGCCTGGACGCCCTCCTTGAGGAGGGAGAATCCTGTCCCCGCTCCCACATCGGAGCCGAGTGCCACACGAACCCCGGCCTCGATGTGTCGGCGCAGCGGGAAGAAACCGCTGGCCAGATTCGAGTTCGATGTCGGACAGTGCGCCGAGGCGGCCCCCACTTCTGCCATCCGCGCCAGTTCGCGATCGCTCGGATGGACGTTGTGGGCCAGAACCGTCTGCCTCCCCAGCAGTCCTGCCCGATCGTAAGTGTCGAGGTAGTCGAGTGCCTCAGGGAACATCTCGGCGACACCGGCGATCTCGTCGCGGTTCTCATTGAGGTGAGAAGTCACCCAGATGCCCGGGTTGTCCGCCACCAGCTGGCCTCCGGCAGCCAACAGCTCCTGACCCGCTGAGAACGAGAAGCGCGGGGTCACCGCATACCGGAGATGGCCCTTCCCATGCCAGCGATCGATGAGGTCCTGGCTCTCGGACACGGATCTCTCCACGCTCGTCAGCAGCGTTTCTGGGAGCATCTTGTCACTGGTGACCAGTCCCGATGTGATCCGCAGACCGATCTCGGCGGCCTGGGTGAAGAAGGAGTCCATCGCGGTGGCGAAGTGAGAACCGAAGACCATCGCCGAGGTGGTCCCCGCCGAGGTCAGCCCGGTGAGGAACTCGCCGGCCACGACTGCCGCATAGGCCTCGTCACCGAGCTTGGCCTCTTCGGGCAGGGCACAGTGGTCGAGCCACTCGAGCAGCGGCTTGCCGAGGTAGCCGATGGCGCGGACCTGCGGGTAGTGGACGTGGGTGTCGATGAGGCCGGGGATGAGGACGCCGGCACGGAGGTCGACCACCTCGGCGTCGGGATGGCCTGAGACCGCACTCGCAAAGTCGGTGCGGGCGATGATCAGTCCGTCATCGACGACGAGAGCGACGTCCGAGTCGGAGCGCAGGGTGCCCCCGGCGAAGGGGCTGGTCGGTGTGTCGAAGACACGGGCGCGGCAGATGAACATGGTGGTGCTCCTTGCAGGTGAAGAATGATGAGGTCAGTGGTTCAGACCATGCGGCTCAGCAGGTCGGCGGCGACGCTGAGAGCGATCGTCGCCGGCTGCTTGCCGGGCAGGTCGGGCAGGCCGATCGGGCAGTCGATGGTGTCGACGAGCTCGGGCACATGGCCTTCGGCGATGAGGTTCTTCCGAAACCGCTGCCATTTGGCGCTCGAGCCGATGAGCCCGATGGAGCCGAGGTCACCGCGGGTCAGCGCCGCATCGCAGAGGTGAAGATCCTCGGCGTGGTCGTGGGTCATGATGAGTACATGGGTGCCCGGGGGCAGCCCGAGGAGCACCTCTTCGCCGATGACGGCGAACTCGCGATGGACCTGGGCCACAGGCGGCTCCAATCGGTCGAGCTCCTCGAGGTGCTCGGGACGGGAATCGCTGACGTGGACGTCGATGTCGTGGCGGGCCAGGATACGGGTCAGTTCGAGTCCGATGTTGCCGATCCCGAAGATCGCCACCGAGGCGGGAACGGGCAGCGGTTCGAGCAGAACGCTGACCTCTCCCCCGCAGCATTGGCGTCCGTATCTGGCCGGTGCCTTGTCGTTGAGCCGCAGCGTGAGCATCTCGGGTTCGGAGTCCGACTCGGATGCGAGGATCTCGCGGGCGCGGGTGACGGCTGTCATCTCCAGATTGCCGCCGCCGATGGTCCCATGCAGGCCATCGGCAGTGACGATCAGCTTCGCTCCCGCCTCACGTGGGGCGTGCCCGCGAACCGAGGCGAGAGTGACGAGGACGGCCGGCACCCGAGTCTTCCGAAGCTCGGCCGCTGTGTCCATCCACGTCATGATGGGACACTGAGGCCTTCCGCTGCCGTCGCGGCAGCAGCATCCCCCGATGCAGCCGCGTCGCCGGTGACAGGTGCGCGCACCGATTCGATGGCCCAGAACACGGCTTCGGGTGTCGCCGGTGACGCCAGCTCAACCGATGGACCGCGGGCGCCGAAGTTCTCCGAACCGAACGCGGCCACGGCACCTCGCAGGGCCTCCCTGACCGAGAAGGCGAGCATGAGCGGGGGTTCGCCCACAGCTTTGGAACCGTAGACGGCGCCCTCTTCGTGCGCCTTGTCCAGCAGCGAGACGTTGAAGACCTCCGGGGCCTCGGAGAAGCTGGGGATCTTGTACGTGCTCGCGGCCTGGGTCGCCAGGCGCCCCCGGCTGGGCTTGTCTGACTCGTCCCACCGCAGGTCTTCCAGGGTCAGCCATCCGGCGCCCTGGACGAATCCGCCCTCGATCTGGCCGAGGTCGATCAGCGGTGAGAGAGAATCGCCGACGTCATGGACGATGTCGACCCGACGCAATCTGTAGGAGCCGTCGAAGCGGTTGACCTCGACCTCGCTCGCTGCCACTCCGTAGGCGAAGTACTTGAAGGGCTCGCCGGTCATGATCGACAGGTCCCAGTGCAGCCCCTCGGTCCGGTAGAACCCTGAGGCCGAGAGCTGGATCCGCTGGAAGTAGGCGGCGTTGATGAGCTCTTCCCAGGCAATGGTCTTCTTCGAAGACAGCGCGCTGACGATGCCGCGGGTGACGCTGACCTCGTGCGCGGGTGCCCCGAGGATCCCGGCGGCCACCTGCGTCAGGCGGCCCAGAATCTGTTCACAGGCGTCTTTGACCGCACCGCCGTTGAGGTCGGTGCCGGAGCTCGCCGCCGTCGCCGAGGTGTTGGGGACCTTATCCGTACGCGTGGGCGCCAGCCGCACCGTGGACAGAGGCACACCCAACGTCGTGGCCGCGACCTGCAGCATCTTCATGTGCAGGCCCTGGCCCATCTCGGTGCCGCCGTGGGTGACGAGGACAGAACCGTCCTTGTACACGAGCACGAGTGCACCGCCCTGGTTGAAGGCCGTGAGGTTGAACGAGATCCCGAACTTCACCGGGGTCAGCGCGAGTCCGCGTTTGACGTTCTCGCTGCCCGCGTTGAACTGGTCGATCTCAGCTTCTCTGGCCTCCACCTCGGCGGTGGACACGACCTGGTCCCAGGCCGCCTCCATCCGCTCGGGGTGACGCACAGGCTGGTAGTACGGGGTGTCCTGTCCGGCGGTGTAGAAGTTGCGGCGGCGAAGCTCACGGGCGGATAGGCCCAGCTTCGGAGCGACACGGCCGAGGATGTCCTCCATCACCAGCATGCCCTGGGGGCCGCCGAACCCGCGGAAGGCGGTCTGCGAGGTCTTGTTGCACTTGGCAATGCGACCGGCCACGCGGATGTTGGGCACCCAGTAGGCGTTGTCGATGTGGCACATGGCTCTGGTGAGCACGGGCTCGGACAGGTCGAGACTCCACCCGCCGTCGGCGGTCAGCGTGGCATCGAGGGCGAGGATCTTGCCCTCGGCGGTGAAGCCGATCTTCCAGGACGAGTGGAAGCCGTGGCGTTTGCCGGTCATTGTGATGTCGAGAGTGCGGTTGAGCCGCAAGCGCACCGGTCGACCGGTGAGCTTCGCGCCGAGTGCTGCGAGAGCCGCGTACCCGTGGGGCTGCATCTCCTTGCCCCCGAAGCCGCCGCCCATGCGCAGGCACTGCACGGTCACCTCGTGGGCGGGAACCCCGAGGACATGGGAGACGATGTCCTGCGTCTCGGTGGGGTGCTGCGTCGAGCACTGGACGAAGATCTGCCCGCTCTCGTCGACCTGGGCCAGTGAAGCCTGGGTCTCGAGGTAGAAGTGCTCCTGGCCGGCGAACTCGAATTCGCCTTCGAACACGTGTGCGGCATCGGCGAAGGCTCCGGTGGCGTCGCCCTTGTCGATGACGGGCTGGATGCCGTGGAAGCTCTCCGCCTCGATCGCATCCCTGACGCTGACCAGGGAGGGCAGCGGATCGTAGTCGACGGTCACGGCTGCTGCCCCGGCCTTCGCCGCTTCGAGATCGTTGCCGAGAACCCAGACGATGGGCTGGCCGAAGAACATGACCTCGTCGACGGGAAGCATCGGCTCGTCGTGCTTGACGCCCTGGTCGTTGACACCGGGAATGTCTGCGGCCGTGATCACGCGGACGACTCCGGGCACCTCGTAGGCGGGCGCGATGTCGACGGATTTCAACGCGGCGTGTGCCTGAGTGGACTGCACCGGGTAGGCGTGGAGGACTCCGGCGAGGCGCCCCACGAGGTCATCGGTGTAGAGGGCGGCTCCGGTGACGTGGCCGAAGGCGCTTTCGTGGTGGTGGGACTCACCGACGATGGGGTCGGTGGGGCGCTGTGAGAGCTGGCTCATCGTCCTGCCTCCTGTTCGGCATAGAAACGTTCCAACGAGGACCGCAGCATCGCGGTCCGGTATTTCGCACTCGCCCGGTGATCATCCATCGGGGTGCCCTCGGCGGCGAGGGTCTCTGCGGCGCCGTGCACGGTCTCAAGCGTCCAGGGGGAACCTTCCAGCAGAGCCTCGGTGGCGTCAGCACGCAGCGGGGTGGCCGCGACTCCACCCAGTCCGATCCGAGCCTTGGCCACGATCCCGTCCTCGACACTCACGGCGTAGCCGATCGCGACCGAGGAGATGTCGTCGAAGCGGCGCTTCGCGATCTTCTGGAACGAGGTCATGGGTGCCAGGGGCAGCGGGATGCGGATCGCGGTGATGAGTTCCCCGGCAGCGCGGACGGTCTGCCGGTATCCGGTGAAGTACTCGGCCAGGTCCACGACCCGTGACCCCTGCACCGAGGTGAGCACGAGCTGTGCATCCAGGGCCAGGAGTGCCGGTGGGGTGTCGCCGATGGGTGAGCCTGTGCCGAGGTTGCCGCCGATGGTGGCGGCGTTGCGGATGAGTCGGGATGCGAACTGCGGGATCAGTTTGCCCAGCAGCGGGATCGAGCCGGCGAGTTCACGTTCGAGTTCACTCAGGGTATGAGCCGCACCGAGTTCGATATGGTCCTCGGTCCGGCGGATGCCGCGCAGTTCTGGCAGGCGATCGATGGCGAGCATCGATTTGGCGCGTGCCCCCTTGATGTTGACCTCGACGCCCCAGTCGGTGGCGCCGGCGACGACGAGGGCCTCGGGTTCGGCGGCCAGGATGTCGAGCGCCTCGGCGAGGGTGGACGGGCGACGGTAGCGTCCTGGTTCACCGGTGGCCGTATCGGCTCGGTGGATATCGGTGCTCGCCGAGGTGGGTGCCGGGTTCTGCCGACGCCGTGCGATCGTATCGCCGGTTTCGGGCTGGCCGAGGGCGTAGGCTGCGTCGCGGATGGGGCGGTAGCCGGTGCAGCGACAGAGGTTGCCGGACAGGGAGTGGATGTCGAAGCCGTTGGGGCCGCAGTGGTGGTCGGCGGCATCGTCGGCACGTTCGGGTCGGTAGTATTCGGCGGCCATCGAGCAGATGAAGCCAGGGGTGCAGTATCCGCATTGGGATCCGCCGCGCACGGCCATCTCCTCCTGGACGGGATGGACGGACTCACCGTCGGCGAGGCCTTCGGCCGTGATGACCTCCTGGCCGTCGAGTGCCGCGGCCGGCAGCAGGCACGAGTTGATCGAGGTCCAACGGGTCGTCCCATCGGCGTCGGGGCGGGCGACCATGATCGCGCAGGCCCCGCATTCGCCTTCGGCGCAGCCTTCCTTGGCTGCGGTGAGGCCGACTCCGCGAAGGAAGTCCAGAGCATTGGTGTGTGGTGGCCCGTCGAATTCGTGAACCGTTGAGTTCACTGAGATCTGGGCGGTGGAACGTTGAGTTGCCGGAGCAGACATCGCACTTACCTCCTGCGCCTCGTCTATGCGGCGCACAGTGCATGGTTAGAACATTTGCTTCATTCTTCGAAACTTCTGGTTATCCATGCGAACAGCAGCGAAGAACGTGGTGTCGAGTTGACGTGGTGACCCGGTTGGCTGGGTGACCCGTCAGTGCAGCGACTGACGGAGCCTCAATCGCCGTGTGCGATCTGGCCCTTTCCCCAAGCAAGATGTCCAATCATTTCACTCATCCACCTAACATAGCTGAAATCGGGCCGCGAACGAAGTACAGCACGAATCCAGCTGACACGACCCAGAGGAGCCAGTGAACGTCCCGGCCGCGCTTGCTCATCGCGTGGATGAGGGCCCAGGAGATGAATCCGACGCCGATTCCGTTGGCGATCGAGTAGGTCAGCGGCATCGTGACCATGGTCAGGAACACCGGCAGCGAGGTGCGGAAGTCGCTCATGTCGATCTCGCGGATCTGCGTGACCATCATGGCGCCCACGACGACGAGCGCGGCGGCTCCGGCTTCCATCGGGATGACGCCGATGAGCGGTGCGAAGAACATCGACACCAGGAACAGCACACCCGTGATGCAGGCGGCGAGTCCGGTTCGAGCACCTTCGGCGATACCTGCCGCTGCGTCGACGAACACGGTGTTCGACGAGGCGGACGCTCCACCACCGGCAACTGCACCGATGCCCTCGACGATGAATGCACCGCGGATACGGGGGAACATTCCGTCTTTGGTCTGCAGCCCTGCGCTGCGGGCGAGGCCGGTCATGGTGCCCATGGCGTCGAAGAAGTTCGTGAACACCAGGGTGAAGACGAGCATCGTGGCAGCGAGGACGCCGATGCGCTCAAAGGACCCGAACAGGTCGAAGGCTCCGATGAGCGAGAAGTCGGGCAATGCGACGACCTGACTGGGTATCTCGGGGGCGGCGAGGTTCCAGCCCACCGGGTCCGGATTGACCGGGTCGCCCACGGTTCCCAGCTTCGCGAAGGCCTGGATGACCATCGCGACGATTGTGGCCACGATGATGCCGATGAGTATTCCGCCCGGAACCTGGCGTGCGACGAGAATACCGATGAGGATGAGAGCGAAGACGAACACCAGCGTCGGCAGAGATGCAATCGACCCGTCCTGTCCCAGCTGGACGGGAGGCCCGGCCGGGGTGCGGGTGACGAAGCCGGAGTTGACGAAGCCGATGAACGCGATGAACAGACCGATTCCGACGGTGATCGCGACCTTCAGGGCGTGGGGCACGGCGTTGAAGATCGCGGTTCGGATGCCGGTGGCTCCGAGGACGACGATGATGACACCATTGATGACCACGAGCCCCATGGCTTCGGCCCAGGTGACTTCCTGGACCACGGAGACGGCCAGGAAGCTGTTCATGCCCAGCCCCGCGGCGAGTGCGAAGGGGAGCTTCGCGACGACGCCGAAGAGGATCGTGATGACGCCGGCGACGAGGCCGGTGACAGCGGTCAGTTGGGCGAAGTCGAGCGCCCCGCCCGCGACATCCTGGGAACCGCCCAGGATGAGCGGGTTGAGGACGACGATGTAGGCCATCGCGAAGAAGGCGACGATGCCTCCGCGGATCTCCTGTTTGACCGAGGATCCGCGTGATGTGATTTCGAAGAATCTGTCGAGCAGACCGGGACTCCCGCTGCTGTTTTCAGCGGTCTTCGTGTCCCGCTGTTGGTCGTTGTCAGCCATTTTCATGGACCACCTCAAGTTGTTCGATTTGATCAGTCGGCAACATCATCGTTGGCGACCATGCGCCTTGAACATGCGCAGAGAAACGGACACAGCTTCCACAACAGAAATTTATTTTCGCATCATGGAAAGACACTTCCGTTCCGACTGACCAGTTAAGTCCGTTTTGCATAATGTGTCAACGATCACAATCTGATCACGCTGTCCGATCAGGGACAGTTCGCCCGTGTCGACCACACGCAATCATCGCAAACGTCATGGTCGATTCCGTCATCGGGGTGGTGGTCCGCGGCCCTCGGAGGCGGGGTTCGGCTGCAGGAGGATCATCGCCCGTCTCCGCGCACAAAAATGCCTGAGGCGCGATATCGTTTGCACACGATAT
>NZ_JBHFIH010000019.1:263877-273281 GCF_057334195.1 Brevibacterium sp. AGC70
CGATACCCCCCCCCCCCCACAACGCGGTGGCGGTGGGATTTGAACCCACGGTAGGGGGTTACCCTACACAACATTTCGAGTGTTGCACCTTCGGCCGCTCGGACACGCCACCGCGGACAACATTACAGTCAGCCCGAGGCGGCGTCCAAATCGAGCGGGCGTGACCTGAGCCACTGTGCTGACTCACTCCGTCGACGTGCTTCGACCAGCGGGTTCCCCTCGTTTCGCGGCGAAGAAATCACTGAGCAGGTTCCGGCACTTCGTGGCCGCAACCCCGGAGTAGACCTCCGGGTGATGCAGCGCGGCGCGGTCGCGCAGCAGATCCCAGACAGACCCGGCCGCACCGGCCTTCTCATCGAATGCTCCATAGACGATTCGCGCAACCCGGGACCCGACGACTGCACCTGCACACATCGCACAGGGCTCGAGGGTGACGACAAGGGTAGCGTCATCGAGACGCCACCGTCCGGTCGCCTCGGCGGCATTGCGCAGTGCCATGAGCTCGGCATGCCCGAGCGGATCCTGATCGACTTCGCGTCTGTTGTGACCACGCCCGATCACCGCACCATCAGCGCTGAGCACCACAGCCCCGACGGGAACGTCGTCATGCGCACTCGCCAGAGCCGCCTCGGCGAGGGCGAGTGCCATCCAATCCTGGAAGTGCGCGTGGGCACCGAAGCCGAGATCCGCACTCCCCTCCGCCGAAGCCTCCTCCGGTGAGCTCAGCGGGCGGCCTGGAGCTGATCGGCGAACCCGACGGTCTCACCGACATGGGCTACGACGCGGGCAGGGTCCGAGCGGTACTTCTCCACCTGCTCAATGAGGTCAGCGGGCAGGACTCCGCGGTCGGCGTAGATCTCGGCATCTCCTCCCCATTCGGCGTCGACGTCGAACTCGAGCATCGCAATCTCTTCATCCTCGGCGTCGTCATCGGTTTCGGCGACCGCATCTTCTTCGAGACCGAATTCCTCCTCAGGCTCGGCCTCATAGGCATCGGGCTGCGAATCGAGGAAGTCGGCGAATACATCCGCGAAGGGGCTGAGCTCGACGGCACGCAGGTCGGACAGGAAGACTTTGATCTCGTTGTTCTCGCAGACTCGCACGAGGCCGAACCATTCGTCCTCGTGCTCGATGACCGCGACCGACTCGCCGTCTTCCGAGCCGGCCGCCTGCATCATCTCAACAAGGCTGTCGAGATCCGAGGCATCCCGGACATCGACATCGAGCGCACGAAAACCATCGCTAGTTTCGGCAAGGATCTCAGTGAAGTAGGACATGCTCCTATTGTGACTCCTCGGCCGAGCAATCACCACAGCTCCACGCGCGAAGATGAAAAGTTCCGTACCATTTCCCTTATGCGCCTTCATGTAGCCGATCACCCGCTCATCGCCCACAAACTCAGCGTCCTACGTGACCAGAGCACGGATTCTGCTCGCTTCCGTCAGCTCACCGAGGAGCTCGTCATGCTCCTCGCCTATGAGGCCACCCGCTCGGTTGCGGTCGAGGACAAGGAGATCACGACCCCCGTCACCACGTTCACCGGCACCCGTCTGGCCGAACCGCGCCCGGTCGTCGTGCCGATCCTTCGCGCAGGCCTGGGCATGCTCGACGGCATGCTGCGCATCCTCCCGACCGCCGAGGTCGGCTTCCTGGGGATGGTCCGCGACGAGGAGACATTCGAGCCCAGCGCCTACGCAGATCGTCTGCCCGATGACCTCAGCGGTCGGCAGATCTTCGTCGTCGATCCGATGCTGGCTACGGGTGGGACCTTGGCCATGGCCATCGATTTCCTCCTCGCCCGAGGCGCAAGGGACGTCACGGCGGTCTGCCTCGTCAGCGCCCCAGGGGGCGTCGCGCGCATTGAGAAGGACTACGCGCAGTCGGCGGATGTCGAGATCTACACGGCGGCACTCGACGAGAAGCTCAACGAGAAGGGCTACATCGTCCCCGGGCTCGGCGATGCCGGTGACCGAATGTACGGAATCGTCGACTGACCGAGGCCGGATGACGCCGGATGACGAACTATTCGGCGTCATACTTCGTCACACTCGTCTCATTTTCGAGCTTTCCTTTGCAACCGGCGAGTTTTGTGACAAATAATGAAGACATGACTTCTTCGACGCACCCGACGCGATTGTGCTCCGCAGGCATGTGTATGCCCTGCGTTCGTTGTCGGTGACCGTCCCTCCGCTGTCCGGCTTCGAACGAGTACACGCAGACTCCGCAGCGGACTCATTCAGTCACAACGGCCTGACAGGTCGAAGCAAAGGACAGCCATGTCGAATCCAGAACCAGCGTACGCACATCCACGCAGCGCAGCTGCCATCCGTCGCGCAGGAGCCCGGTTGAGTGCAGTAGATCCGCAGAACCCGCCCCACACCTTCGGCCCCGCCGGCGTCGTGCCCTCTCCGAAGGCAGCCCGCGGAATCATCGTCTACGTCGGCCTTGATGAGTCTAAGGCGGCGGCCGATGGGACCAACCTCTCTGCAATCGCCGGTGAGCTGCAGGCCTACGCGAGGGAGCTGGCCTCCCAGGCCGAGACCCAAGCGGTCATCGCTCTGGCACCTGAGGGCCGCGGCAACGACATCGATGCCGTTCGTGCCGTGGCCAACGGCTCCCCCGCCGCCACGGGCACCCCGGCTGGATCACACGGCCCGGTCCGCTCGCGCATTCCCAACCGGATCCATCCGCCGACCCTGCGCCGCGAGTCCGAGCAGGGCGTCGGGGAAGCCGCCCCCACAGGCGGCTTCGGATCCCGATTCGATGGGAACTTCCAGAACAGAACCGCCGAGCGCCTGCGCATCGACATCCCCCGCCGCGAGGTCCGCATCGACGGCGATCTCATCGATGTCACCACCAAGGAATTCGACCTCCTGGCGACTCTCGTATCTCATGCCGACTCCACACTGCCCCGTGAAGATCTCATCACTGCCGTCTGGTCGGGGGGCGAAGTCCCTGATGAGAGGACTGTCGACGTGCACATCCGACGCCTGCGCCGGCGTCTGGGAGAGTACTCTTCGGTGATTCGGACGATGAGGGGTTCCGGCTACCGCTATGACACTCACCCCGATGTCACAGTGTGGTCCGCGACCGCCCACCGGTGACTGATGCCTATTCTTGGGCGAGAAAGTGAGCCACGTCGCATGGCTCGCCCAGCATGAGGACAGACTCAACGGTTAAGATTCTTAATCGATGAACGAGGAATATTCTCAACCCAGGAAAACGCATAGCCCGGCCAAGGGGATCACCGCACTGATCTTCGGCATCGCCTATGCCGCATTTCTCCTGCTCCACCACCTGTTGCCGACCAGAATGGGCATTGCGCTGCTCATCGAGAGCATTCTTCCGTGGACGGGAATCTTCCTGGCCCTGGTCCTGCTCATGTTCCTCATCCGCTTCTCGCTGCTCTCAGCAATCGGCTTCCTGGTGCCGACAGTGGTCTGGGCCTCGATGTTCGGCTCCGCGGTGATTCCGGCGAGCGACAAAGGCGACCCGGATATCACCGTCGCCACGCACAATGTGGGTGCCAGGTTGTCCGAGCCCACAGCAGCGGCGAAGAATCTCGTTTCCGCTGACCCCGACATCGTCACGATTCAGGAGCTCGAGTCCCTGTCGGGCAAGATCATCCACAAGGAACTCGATTCCTCGTTCCAGCATTCGCAGGTCGTCGACACGATCGGCGTGTGGTCGAAATGGCCGATGTCCGCACCCGAAGAGGTGGACCTGGGACTGCAGTGGCCTCGTGCCTTCGCCACAACCGTCTCCACAGACCACGGCGACATCAGGTTCTACTCCGTACACATGCCTTCGGTGCGACCTGGTCACGAAGCCATGCGCAATGCCGCAATCCGCAGGTTGGCCACAGAGGTAGAAACCGATGAAGCCGAGCATGTCATCGTGGCCGGTGACTTCAACACCGCAACGACGGATACCAACTTCTCGACACTGTCTCCCCCGCTTGAGGATACGCGGGTCGAAACCGGCGGCGGATTCGGATTCACTTGGCCTGCCCGCCTCCCCGTCACCCGGCTCGACCATGTCCTCTATCGCGGATTCGAAGCCACCTCCGACGAAGTGCTCGACCGCGGCTCGAGTGACCACCGCGCCGTTCTCGCCGGCCTTGACGTGAAGTAGTTCGTCGGACTTGACGTGAAGCAGTTCTCGTAATCCTGTGCGCTGCCTCAGCCGGTGCAGTGTCCTGTCGGCTCCGGAGTCCGGTTCTGTGCTCCTGCTTGCAGCTCGTCGCTGATCTCCGCTCGCGTGAGGGCATACCCTGTCTCCTCATCGGTGGCGGACCTGGCGAAGACCATCCCCACCACGTCACCGTTCGCGTCGAGCAGCGGACCTCCCGAGTTTCCTTCACGGACGATTCCACGCACCGAATACACCTCTCGCACCACTGAGCCTGAATCGTAGATGTCGAGGCCGCGCGCGTCGATCTTCTCCCGCACTCGCGAAGGAGAGATCGTATAAGGCCCGTTCTGAGGGAACCCGGCGACTACGGAGTCATCTCCCGGTCCGAGCCCGCTGCCGAATTTGAGGGCGGGAGCATCGAGCTCGGGAACCCGCAGGACGGCCACGTCGGCCTCGGAATCGAATTCCACCACCTCGGCGGAATACGGCCTGCCCTTACCGCCGACCTGGACGGCCAGGTCCGTTGAGCCTGCAACGACGTGGGCGTTGGTGGCGATGAGTCCGTCACTGTAGACGAACCCCGAGCCCTCGGATCCTGTCGTGCAGGTGGTGGCAGTCGTCGTGACCTTGACGACGGATTCCTCCACACCACGACCGACGTCGACCATCGCGGAGTCGGGCTCCCCGACGCCGCGGATCTGCTCTGTCTGCCCCGAGAATACTTGCGGGAAACCTGTTGCCTCGAGACCCTGGGAGATGTCACCCAGAGCGATCTGTGAGGAGTACGGGATCGTCTTGTCAACGGCCGCTATCACGGTGGAGTCTGCGACCCATCGGTTCGGCTCGACCCACGGTGTGGTCCGAATGAAGCCCGCCGCCAGCCAGATGACGAGGACGTAGACGACGCCCGCGGTGACTGTGCCGCCGATCGAGTCGATGCCCTGCCCGAGTTCAGAGTCCATGGATCGTTTGATCCACACGCCGACCCCGTTGCCGGCGAAGGCGAACAGAACGCTGAGGACGAGCGGCATCGATGCGAGGAGGATGACGACACCGGGATTCTCCATGACCTGCGTGCCTTCGCTCAGGCGTTCGATCAGGGGTGAGAGCAGTCTGCCCACGATCCAGCCGACCACGAAGCCGGCGACGGTGGCGAGGCCGATGATGAAACCCTGGCGGAACCCGGAGAAGAGCGCAGCGATCCCCAGGACGATGATGACGACGTCGACGAGCATCACGAGACTCAGCGCACCACGCTTCCCGATGCGGCAAGAAGGCGATCGCGGGCGGAGGCGAACTTCTTCAGCTGGAAGCTCTCGATGTCACGTTCCTTCTGCCCGCCGACTCCGGCCAGGAGCCGCATGCGCGTGGTCGAGAGATCTCCGGAGGTGCGGATCATGGTGCGCATCTCCTCTTTGCCGCCGGGGAAGGAATCGGCCCAGCGCTTGCCGAATTTGCGTCCCTTCCAGGTTGCGAGCATGTCGACTTCGGAGTGAGTCATCCATCCCGTGTTCGCGTAGTCGCCGAGCATGTTCTGTGTGTGGAGTCGCTCGCTGCGCCGCAGAAGTATCCCGAGCACAATCCAGCAAGTGGTGAATATGAAGCTGAGGACGATGAGACCGATGATCGACGCGATGCCGTTGATCTGGCCCAACCCGGTCATCGTTCCGTTCCAGACGGCGTGCAGAAGCATGCCGACGAGAAGGCCGGGCAGCCACATCAGGACGGTCGCCCACCATTTCCACTTGCGGGCGGCGAAGCCGATGGTCACACCAGCACAGGTGCAGAACACAGTGTGCAGCAGCGGTGAGCACAGGCAGCGGAGGATGAATGTTCCCAGGAGGTCCCCGCCGCTCTGTTCCCAGGCTCCGCCGAGGTAGAGGACGTTTTCGGTGAAGGCGAAGCCTGCGCCGATGAGGGCTCCGTAGACGAGTCCGTCGAGGGGACCTTCGAAGTGTCGCCGAGCGGCGAGGACGATGACGACGAGCAGCACGGTCTTCGTCGTCTCTTCGACGACCGGGGCCTCGACGACTGCTCCGTAGGCATCGGGCAGACTTCCGACGCCGGCTAAATAGAGTGCGACCTTGCCGACGATGGAGAATACGAGCGTGAGGGTGACGGCAGCGACGGCACCCCAGAGGAGGCAGAGGCCGAGGATGATCTTCGGCTGCGGCTTCCATCGGTCGAGCCAGAGCACATAGGCGATGATTCCGATCAGCGGTATCGCCGACAGCGCGACCAGGGCGAAGAGCCTGAGGCCGAAGCTCAGTCCCCCGAGAAGAGCGAGAACCAACAGCCCGATGAATAGCCCGACCACAGCAAGGATGGCGATGACCAGACGGATGATGTTGGCGGTCGACCCGGGCTCTTCCTCAGGCTGAGATTGGCGCACGGCGCCGGTCCATGGAGTCTCCGAAACCACCTGCTGAGGCGCCTGCAGGCGCGCGCGGACCCGCATCTCTTGGGTCACGGTCGGGGCGAACCGCGCCTGTTCGTAAACGCGTCCCGGCATCGGCGGCTGGCCATACATCTGCGGCTGGCCCTGCATCGGCGGCTGGCCCATCGGGGCGCCGAGGTGGGGGTTGCCCTGGCCTTGTGGCGCGGGGTTCATCCCCGGTTGGGGAATCTGCCGCGGCGGCACATGAGAGCCTGGCACCTGCGAACCGGGACCGGGCTGCTGCGGTCGCGGCCGAAACCGGTCGTTGTTCGGGCGCTGTGGCGGTGGGACTTGTTGTGGCGGCCCCTGTGGCGGCCCCTGCATCGGTACTTGCCCCTGCTGCGGCATCCCTTGTTGAGGCGCCCCGTTGAGGTTCCGGGGGTCAGCGACCCGAGGCGGTTGCGCGCGCGGGGGCACGGAATTGCCCAGGTGCGCGTTCTGCTGCGAGTCGGGGCTGTTTCCGGGGCCCGCCTGATGCGACATATATCGTCCTTCTTGGTATGGAATTCACCGCCTCGCCAAGTTTACGGTCCAATGCTGACGTCAGGCCCAAAACGGTGTTGCCGTACCGCAACAGTTGCTGACATTCGGTGGCCACTCAAGTTCGCTGCTATGTGGACGGATCACCATTCCCGGCACCACCTTGGCGAGGGACAGCAGCCATGAAATCGTGCGCTGCCCGTCCAATCTCAACGGCACCCATCGTGATCTGGAACGATGCGCATCCGGGGTCGTGTTTGCCTGTCCACACCCCCGCTGCGATCGCCGTCGACTCATGGTCGTTTTCCTGTGGACGGCGCCGAGTGAATTCACAGGCAGATTTACTGCTCTGGTCAGGCACGACTCGTCCATCGTGGAATCGGGGTATGACTACTCGCAGACGCTTCACTCTCCGCTCCGCTCTCTTCTTCTTGGTCCTGGCTCTGACAGCTCTCATCGGGCTCGGTCCGGCCATGGCCCAAGGGCCGCCCTCCTCGCTCGGGGAAGTGCCTATGCTCAAGGCCAGCGACACCTATGGTCCTGGCATCTGGCATCACGCACCGCAGGGCAAGACCTGGTACGGCTCCTACAGAACCTTCGATGACACGCAGGCGTACTGCATCGATGCCGGCAAGCAGTCGCCTCTGCCCAAGTACTTCACGACCTCGAAAGCGCAGAAGATCACCACCGCTCAGACCGCGTGGGCGCTGCACGAGTACTCCGGATCTGAATCGGCGGACGTGCAGGCGGCCTTGAGCGCATTGGCGCGTCTGGATGAGGCAATCCCGCATGATCACAAGGTTCCACCGCAGGAGCCGGGCGATCTGGGAAAGAAGTTCAAGGGTGCTGCCAAGCAGTTCTCAAAGATCAGCGCCGAGGCGAAGAAGCTCGCGGGCCCCTATACCCTCGATGTCAGCCTGACTCCCGTCGCGGCCATGCCGGTGCTCGAGCCGTACGGCAAACAGGGACCCGAGGGCGGTGACTTCGAACGAGTCGATGACGATCAGGACGACGATGCGAGGCCCCAGTTCCCCTCGACGGATACAGTCACGCTCTCGGTGTCCTTGACCAGCTCCTCCGGCACTGCCGTGCCAGGTATTCCCATCACTCTCGACATCGACGGAACCGAGGACGCACCGAAGTCCCTGACCAGCGAGGTGAAACCCGTTGTCACCACCCTCAGACTCAACGCTCCGGGCGCAGTCACGGCCAAGGCCTCAGCGAGTCTCGCTCCCGAGTCTGTCCTGCTCTACGAACCGCAGAAGACCAAACGTGTCCAACGCGTCATCACCCCTGACGAGCCTGTCGAGATCTCTGCTCAGGCGAAGGTCGACATGACCTCGCAGCCTCGTGTGTCCACCGACATCTCCGACCAGAGTCCACAGCCCGGCGATTCGATCACCGACAAGTTCACTGTCTCCGGCCTGGTCGGCGACCATACGGTGACCGTCGAACATGAACTGTGGAAGACGCAATCGGCACCCGAACCCGGGAAGAAGAACGACGACGCCGAAGTGATTGCTGAGGTGACGTCGAAGGGCATCGGCAACGGCACGCACCGTTCCGACGCAATCACAGTCCCGAAGGACTTCCACGGATGGATGTACTTCACCGAGACCATCACCGGCGACGAGTCCACCAGGGAATGGAAGGGCACCCACGGTCAGCCGCGGGAGACAGGCTTCGTTCCTTGGACCCCGAGTGCCGAGACGGAAGCGGTTCTTGAGGTCAACGCCGTCCACGACGAAGTCACGGTCAGCGGATTGCGGCCGGGCGGTGAAGCTGTGATCACGATGACGGCATATCACTCAGAGTCAGAGCCGCAGCAGTCGAAGGATGCTAGCGGTACGAAGCTCCATTCCCAGGACATCACAGTCGTCGGAGACCACGAGGGAAAGGCAACCGTGAGCTCAGAGGCTGTTGACATGCCCGTCGGGTGGGTGACCTATGTGACCACGATCCAGGGCAATGACGAGCACCAGAAGTGGACGAGCGACTGGGGCATCCCCGCTGAAACAGTGCACAGGCCGCCCGAAGAGACTCCGACGATGCCACCCGAGGAGCCCTCGACGCCACCTGCTCCACCAAAAGCGCCAGAATCGCCTGAAGCGCCTGCTCCTCCAGAATCGCCTGCGCCGCCAGCTGACCCACCGGCCGAACCTGTCGCTGACAAACCTGCGGCGCCAACCCCAACGGCACAACTCCCGCGGACGGGAACGACTGGCAACGGAATGCTCATCGGCGCCGGAATCTTCCTCATCGGTCTCGGAGCCACGGCGCTGCTCATCACCGGCAGCCGACGAAGCAAGGAGTAAGAAGATAAGGAGAAAAGCGGCGGCCCGGAGGACACACG
>NZ_JBHFIH010000019.1:273330-308802 GCF_057334195.1 Brevibacterium sp. AGC70
ACACACGTCCTTCGGGCCACCGCCACCCGGCTCAGCTCGACTGCTGCTGTTCAGCCGTTGGGTCGCGCACCCAGGTCTCGGCCCAGGCGCGAGCGCCGTTCATCATCAGTCCGACGTCGGCCCCGACGAGGACGAATGAAGCACCGGCGTCGAGGTATTTCCGTGCCTGTTCGGGATCGAAGGCGTTGACGCCGACGAGTTTGCCGGCCGCCTTGACCGCGTCGAAGGTCCGCAGCACCGCATCGGTGACATCGGGATGCGTCTGCTGCCCGAGCAGACCCATCGAAGCAGCAAGGTCAGAGGGCCCGACGAACACTGCATCGATTCCATCGACTGCAGCGATCTCCGCAGCGTTGTCCACCGCCGTTGCCGATTCGATCTGCACGGTCAGGGACACGAGTTCTTCGGCCCGCGCGAGGTAGTTCGGCACCGCGTTCCAGCGGGAGGCCCGCGCCAGTGCCGATCCCACCCCACGCACACCACGAGGTGGGTAGTACACGGAACGCACGGCCGCCTCGGCGTCGGCAGGGGTATCGATCATCGGCACGAGCAGGTTCTGCGCACCGAGGTCGAGGTACTGCTTGATGAGGACCTGGTCGTTCACGGGCACCCGCACGACGGGTGTCGCGGGGTATCCGTTCATGGCGCGCAGCAGAGCGGTCGTGGTTTCCAGGCCGATCGGCGAATGCTCGGCGTCGATGAGCACCCACTGCATCCCTGAGGCCGCGGCGATCTCTGCAGCTGCGGGCGAGCCGGAGCAGACCCACATTCCGGCCAGATACTCTCCTTCACCCAGCTCGGTCACGCGCTGGGTGAAGGTCTGCGGCAGCTCTACTCGAAACGACATGTGATGACTCCCAGATCTCCGTAGTCGGCGTGGACGGTGTCGCCCGGGCTGACCCACATAGGACGGGTGAAGGACCCAGCCAGGACTGTCTCGCCGGCCTGGAGGACATCGCCGTGTTCGGCTAGTTTGTTCGCTAGCCACACGATGCCGCGGGCCGGGTGGTCGAGGACGGCGGCTGCGAGGCCGGAGTCCTCAACCGACTCATTGCGGTACAGCAGCGCACCGACCCGGCGCAGATCAACCGCGTCGACAGCCACCGGATTGCCACCGAGGACCATGGCCCCCAACGCAGCATTGTCGGAGATCGTGTCGACGATGGTGCGGCCCTCCATCTCGATCCGCGAGGACAGCACCTCAAGCGCCGGAACCACGTATTCGGTAGCGCGCAGCACATCGAGGAGACTGATGTCTGGTCCGCGCAGCTCGTCCTTCAGCACGAAGGCGAGTTCGACCTCGACACGCACGCCCGAATACTGCGAGTGGTCGATGACCGAACCTGTGTCATAGACCTGGTCGGCGAAGATCGCACCGTAGTCGGGTTCGCTGATCCCCGTCGCCTGCTGCATCGGCTTCGAGGTCAGTCCGATCTTGTGACCGATCAGTCTGCGCCCGGATGCTTCACCGCGGCGACGCCATTCGTTCTGCACGGCGTAGGAGTCCTCGACGGTCATGTCGGGGTATTTGGTCGTGAGCAGACCGATCTTCGTCCGGTCCTTCTCCGCTTGCGCCAGATCGTCGGCGATTGCCGCGATCGTTGATTCATCGAGCATGTGCACGTCTCCTCAGAGCTGGTGGCCCAATTTGAACTCGTCTTCTCCGTCGTCAGCACCCGAATGCTCACCGAAGTTCGTCGTCGCGTCCTCACGGCGAGTGTATGAGAATCCGTCGGCGCCGATCGTGACGTCCATTTCGGAGTCGTCGGTGCGCTGAGTCAGCGACACCGGGTTGCCCTCGAGGTCGAGGACCGTGGAGGCGTCGGTGTACCAGGAGGGCACGACCGGGTTGCCCCACCAGTCACGACGCTGGTTGTCGTGGACGTCCCAAGTCACTCGGGGGTTGTCGGGGTCGCCGGTGTAGTAGTCCTGCGTGTAGATCTCGATCCGGTGACCGTCAGGGTCGCGCAGATAGAGGTAGAAGGCGTTCGAGACGCCGTGGCGGCCCGGTCCGCGCTCGATTGCGTCGGACAGCCGCAGCGCACCGAGCTTGTCGCAGATGGCGAGGATGTTGTGCTTCTCGTGCGTGGCGAACGCAACATGGTGCATGCGCGGTCCGTCACCGCCGGTCATCGCGGTGTCGTGCACGGTGGGCTTGCGCCGCATCCACGCAGCGAAGACAGTGCCCTCGGAGTCCTGAATGTCCTCGGTGACGCGGAATCCCAGGTTCTCCATGTAGTCCACAGCCTTCGGCACGTCCGGAGTCACCTGGTTGAAGTGGTCGATACGCACGAGTGCACCCGGAGAGTAGAGGTCGTAGCGCCAGGCCAGACGTTCGACGTGGTCGACCTCGTAGAAGAACTCGTAGGGGAACCCGAGGGGATCCTGGACGCGCACCGAATCACCGATGCCGGCGACGAATCCCTCCTTCTTCCGCACAACCGGGCAGCCGAGTTCGCGGTAGTACGCCTCGGCGGCGTCGACGTCTTCGGGGCTGCGCACGCGGTAGGAGAATGCGGCCACCGCGGCAACCGGGCCCTGGCGGAGGATCAGGTTGTGGTGGATGAACTCTTCCATGGACCGCAGGTAGACGGTGTTCTCGTCTTCCTCGGTGACCTGCAGATCGAGCACATCGACATAGAAGTCGCGCGACTTCTTCAGATCGGTGACGACGAGCTCCATGTAGGCGCACCGCAGAATGTCCGGGGCCGGAACTGTTGGGACTGGGATTGTTTGGGACATGTGGTTTCCTCTCACTGCTTCCCGAAGACTGGATTGTGGACCTCGCCGAGGTTGATGTGCACGGACTGCTGCTCCGTGTAGAAGTCAATCGACCGGTAGCCGCCCTCGTGGCCGAGGCCCGAAGCCTTGACGCCGCCGAAGGGGGTGCGAAGGTCGCGGACGTTGTTCGAGTTCAGCCACACCATTCCGGATTCGACGGCCTGCGAGAAGTTGTGCGCCCGCTTGAGGTCGGAGGTCCAGATGTAGGCGGCCAGACCGTACTTGGTGATGTTGGCCAGCTGCAGCGCCTCCTCATCGGATTTGAAGGGTGTGATCGCTACTACGGGTCCGAAGATCTCCTCCTGGAAGATCCGAGCGTCCGGGTTGACATCGGCGAACACGGTCGGCTCGACGAAGTTGCCGGTGTCGAACCCTTCGGGGCGGCCGCCGCCGGCGACGAGGCGAGCTTCCTGCTTGCCGATTTCGACGTAGGACATGACCTTGTCGTAGTGCTCGGGGTGGACCAGTGCGGCCACCTCGGTGCTGGGATCCGACGGCAGGCCCACCTTCACACGCTTGGCCTGGGCTGCGTAGCGCTCGACGAACTCGTCATAGACGGACTCTTCGACGAGGATGCGCGAACCGGCGGTGCAGCGTTCGCCGTTGAGAGAGAAGACGCCGAAGACAGTGGCGTTGATCGCCGCGTCGAGGTCGGCATCGGCGAAGACGACGGCTGGTGACTTTCCGCCGAGCTCCATCGACAGGCCCTTGAGCCAGGGAGCGGCGTTGGCGAAGATCGTCTGCCCGGTAGTCGACTCACCGGTGAAGGAGATGAGCGGGACGTCGGGGTGCTTGACGAGGGAGTCTCCGGCGAAGCCCTCTTCGCCGAAGCCGTTGACCATATTGAACACGCCCTTGGGCAGTCCGGCTTCTTCGAAGATGCCCGGCCACAGCGAGGCCGACAGCGGGGTGAATTCCGCAGGCTTGAGCACGACGGCGTTGCCGGTCGCGATGGCTGGAGCCAACTTCCAGGATTCGAGCATGAACGGCGTGTTCCACGGGGTGATGAGCCCGGCGACGCCGATGGGTTTGCGGTTGACGTAGTTGGCCTGGCGTCCAGGAACTTTGAAGGCGTCATCGACTTGAGCGACGATGAGATCGGCGAAGAAGCGGAAGTTCTCCGCGGCGCGGTTGGCCTGGCCCTTGGCCTGGGTGATCGGCAGACCGGAGTCGAAGGACTCCATCTCGGCGAGTTCCTGGCTGCGGGTCTCTGCGATATCGGCGATCTTGTTGAGCACGCGGGCACGCTCACGTGGGAGCATCGAGGGCCACGGGCCCTCGTCGAAGGCCTGCTTCGCCGAGGCGACGGCTGCGTCGATGTCGGCCTTCTTGCCTGATGCGGCCTTGATGTAGGGCTCGTTGGTCACCGGATTGATGACGTCGAATTCCTCGCCGTCGATCGAATCGACGAACTCGCCGTTGATGTAGTGACGGATCTTCTCCGGCAGGTTCGCGGGAGTTGCAGTGGACTCGGTCATGACTTGTCCTCTTCTCTGTCGATGATTCCTGTGCTTGCAGGGGTATCGGGGGCTTTGGCTTGGGCTTCCTGGTAGCTGGCGAGGGTCGTTGAACGGTGATTCCTCACGACTCGCTCGATCTCCTCCGCCGAGGCGCGGGCCCGGATGAGTGCGACGATCCTGGCATGCTCGTCGACCGAACCCCGTGCCCGTTCGGGCACGAAGGAGAAGGTCGAGTTCCGCAGGTGCGCCAGACGGTCCCATTCGACGGCGACCAGGGTGTGCAGCCGTTCGTTCGGGCACCGTCGAAACAGTGCCGCATGGAATTCGTGGTTGAGGCGGGTGAACTCGGTGGGATCGAAGTCGGCGAGCAGGTCACGCATGCGCTCATTGATCGCATCCGCCTCGGCGAGATCGTGCTCGTCCAGGAATTCAAGAGCCTGCGCGGTCGCGGCTCCCTCGAGGATCGCCACGGCCTCCATCGACTGAGCGTACGAGCTCTGGTCGACCATGGCGACCCGGGCTCCGACATTGCGTTCGAACGTCACGAGCCCATCGGCCTCGAGGCGACGGATGGCCTCCCTGACCGGAACGACGGAGGTATCGAGCTCGAGAGCGATCTGAGCCAGCACCAGTTTGTGCCCGGGTTCGAAGATCTGGTCCGCGATGCACTTTCGGATCCAGCGGTAGGCCGTCTCCGCTTTGCTCAGTGAGCTCGGCTCCGCCGTTACGTCGACGGCGTCAGCGGTTGTCATCGTGAGGCTTTCCAGGCTTCGAACTTCTCTTTCCATTCGCCCTTGGGTGGGAACAGCGACTCGATCGGGTTGCCGGCGGCCACCTGCTCGGCCACCCATCCGTCTTCGATCTCCTTCGTCAGCGCCGCATCGACGACTTCCTCAACGAGATCGCGTGGGATGACGATGACTCCGTCGTCGTCTCCGACGATCACGTCGCCGGGAAGCACTGTGGCGTTTCCGCAGGCCACGGCCACGTCGGATTCCCACGGGACGTGCTTGCGGCCGAGTACGGCGGGGTTCTTCGACGTTGAGAACACGGGGAGGATCCCGGCCACCTCGGCGGAGTCACGGACTCCCCCGTCGGTGATGACGCCTGTCGCGCCCTGAGCCTTGGCCCGCAGCGCGAGCACGTCGCCGAGGGTTCCCGAGCCGGACTCGCCGCGTGCTTCGATGACGATGACCTCGCCGGACTGCAGAGAGTCGAAGGCCCGCTTCTGGGCGTTGTATCCGCCGCCGTGTGATTTGAACAGGTCCTCGCGGTTGGGTACGAAGCGCAGCGTCTTCGCGGTGCCCACGACCTTGTCGCCAGGCACGAGCGGGGAGACGCCTTCGATGATGACGTTGTTGAGTCCGCGTGCACGCAGCTGCGCGGAGAGACCAGCGGTCGGAGCCTCGATGAGCTTGGCGCGCAGGTCCTCACTCAGCGGACCGGTGGACGTTTCCTCCGGTGCCAGACCGGCCTCCTCGCGTGATCCCCAGGCGTCGGCCTGCAGTGCTTCGGTCACGGTAGGGGTGCTGCCGAGGTTCGGGTCGAATGTGCCCGGTCCTTCGACGACATTTGTGATGAGGCGACCCGAGCTGAGTTCTGCTCCGGTGCTCGCCGAGGTGGTCGTGACTTCGACCTCGACCGTGTCCCCGGGTGCTACAACAGTTGATCCTGCGGGAGTTCCGGTGAGGATGACGTCACCGGACTCCAGGGTCAAGTGCTGGCTGAGATCGGCGATGATCTGGGTCAGGGGGAAGATCAGCTGTGCGGCACTCGTGCCGTCGTCCTGCTTGACCTCGCCGTTGACCCAGGTGCGGATGCGCAGCGACTGGGGGTCAACCTCTACGGCGGGGATGATGTTGGGACCCAGCGGCGTGTAGCCGTCGCGGCTCTTCGACCGCAGATTCGAGCCCTTGTCGGGAGATTTGATGTCGTAGAGGCCGAAGTCGTTGGACGCGGTCACTCCTTCAACGAAGGTCCAGGCCTCATCGGGGCTGACGGATCGGGCCGCAGTGCCGATGATGACCGCGATCTCGCCTTCGAAGGCAAGCAGCGATGTTCCGGCGGGACGCTCGATCGCCTCACCCGATGCGGCCAGGGAACTGGTGGCCTTGAGGAAGTAGGACGGTTGGGACGGCCGTTTTCCGCGCTGGGCGGAGCGTGACTCGTACGCCACGTGGACGGCAATGATCTTGCCCGGTCGGACTGGGACACCAGCTGGAGTCGACATCGATCTCGCACCTCATTTCGATTGGCTTTCACCCAGATCGTATATGATACGGTTCCGGAGGACAAGTAGTCCGCGTCACATGATTGAGGTCACGTCAGCCTTCAGATAGCTGCGATCTCCTACTCATGGGACAGCGGCACCAACGCAGGAGTCTCAATGCGACACAGGAGTCATGGTGAGTAAAAAGCACACCCAAGGTCGGGTGGCATTCGCGACCGTCGTCGGTACCAGCATCGAGTGGTACGACTACTTCCTCTATGCGGCTGCCTCTGGGCTGATCTTCAACCAGCTGTTCTTCGGCCCGCTGGGTTCGACGCTGTCGACCATGGTCGCCTTCGCCACCGTCGGCATCAGCTTCCTGTTCCGACCTCTGGGTGCCTTCCTGGCCGGACACTACGGCGACAAGCTGGGGCGACGGGTCGTTCTCATCATCACACTCATCGCCATGGGTGCCGCCACCGCTCTGATCGGCTTCCTGCCGACCTATGATTCGATCGGAATCGCAGCACCCATCCTCCTCATCGTCCTGCGCATCGTCCAGGGCGTCTCAGCCGGCGGCGAGTGGGGCGGAGCGGTTCTTCTGGCCGTCGAGCACGCGGAGCCCGAGCATCGCGGGCTGCGCGGATCCTTCCCGCAGATCGGCGTCTCCATCGGACTCATCCTCTCCTCGGGCGTGCTCGCGCTCATGACCACGATCGCACCCGGAGAGGCCTTCCTCGAGTGGGGCTGGCGGGTGCCGTTCTTCCTCTCGATCCTGCTCGTCGCCGTGGGCTACTGGATCCGCCGCGGGGTCGAAGAGTCCCCGGTCTTCCACGAGATCGCCGAGCGCAAGGAGCAGGTGACCAACCCTCTGGGTAAACTGTTCAAAAGCCACTGGCTGCTCGTCATCCTGGCCTCGCTGCTCTTCGTCGGCAATAATGCCGCCGGCTACATGACCACCGGCGGCTACATCCAGAACTACGCCACGGACCCAACCGGACCGGTCGGGCTCGATCGCGGTCCCGTACTCTGGGCGGTCTCTGCCTCGGCGGTGTCATGGCTGATCTTCACGATCATCGCCGGCTCCGTCTCGGACAAGATCGGTCGCAGGAACACCTATCTGCTGGGCTGGATGCTGCTGCTGATCGGCATCTTCTCACTCTTCCCACTGGTCAACACCGGCAGCATCTGGATGCTCTTCCTGGGGCTGATCATCCTCACCGTCGGGCTCGGATTCACCTACGGGCAGCAACCGGCGATGTATGCCGAGATCTTCCCCTCCAGCGTGCGATTCTCCGGTGTCTCGGTCTCCTATGCGATCGGGTCGATCCTGGGCGGAGCCTTTGCTCCCACGATCGCAAAAGCACTGGTGGCGTCCACCGGCACAACCACCTCGGTGGCCATCTACCTGGCCATCATCACGCTCATATCTCTGGCCGCAACCTTGGCCCTGCGTGACCGTTCGCGCATCCCGCTGGGCCCCGACCACGAGGAGGAGCAGTCAGTGAGCCCGATCATAGGCATTGGCTCAAGATGACCTGAGTAACACAAGATCGTATATGAACTGCTAATATTGGAAAGTCACGAAGACGTGTGATGAACCGGAGGTTGACATGCATTTTCACCAGCACGGCTATGTGTCCGCAGACCCGCGGATCGAAGCTGCAGCAGGTTACGGAATCGATCGTCCACAGGACCTGCCCGATGAGGTCGATGTCCTCATCGTCGGCAGCGGCCCGGCGGGCATGGTCGCGGCGGCACAGCTGTCTCAGTATCCCGAGGTCAACACCCGGATGATCGAGAAGCGGGACTCACGACTGGTCATCGGTCAGGCCGATGGCATCCAGGCCCGATCGGTCGAGACCTTCCAGGCGTTCGGATTCGCCGAGGAGATCATCCGCGAGGGCTATCACATCATCGACATGTCCTTCTGGAACCCGGACCCGGAGAACCCCGAGCACATCATCCGCACGGGACGGCCGAAGGACGATGAGACCGGAATCAGCGAGTTCCCCCACCTCATCGTCAACCAGGCTCGCGTCCTCGACTACTTCGCTCAGTTCGCCAAGCAGTCCCCTGGACGCGTCGAGCCCGACTACGGCATCGAGTTCGTCGATCTGGCGGTCGACGGTGACACCGATTCCGATCACCCGGTGACGGTGACCGTTCGCTATTCCGCGGGAGCGCGCGCAGGCGAAGAGCGCACGATCCGCGCTGGTTATGTCGTCGGCTGCGACGGAGCCCGCTCGGGCGTACGCAGGTCGATCGGTCGCACGATGACCGGCGACCAGGCCAATCATGCCTGGGGCGTCATGGACGTGCTGGCCAACTCCGATTTCCCCGATATCCGAAATAAGTGCGCCATCTCCTCCAAACATGGCAACATCCTTCACATCCCCCGCGAGGGCGGGCACCTGTTCCGCATGTACGTCGACCTCGGCGAGGTCCCAGAGGACGATGCACGCAAAGTGCGGCAGACGAGCGTCGACGAGATCATCGATCGTGCGAACGCCATCATCAAGCCCTACAGCATCGACGTGAAGAACGTCGCCTGGCACAGTGTCTATGAGGTCGGGCACCGGCTCACCGATGCCTTCGACGACACCGACGACACGACTCCCGGATCACCGTGTCCACGCGTGTTCATCACCGGCGACGCCTGCCACACACACTCGGCGAAGGCCGGTCAGGGCATGAACGTGTCGATGCAGGACGGGTTCAACATCTCGTGGAAGCTCGGCCAAGTGCTGTCCGGACGATCCTCACAGGAGCTGCTGCGGACCTATTCCGCCGAGCGTCAGGTCACGGCGAAGAACCTCATCGACTTCGACAAGGAATGGTCGACGCTGATGGCCACTCCGCAGGAGGAGCTGCCGGACGAGACCTATCTGCAGGACTTCTATGTCAAGACCGCTGAGTTCCCGGCCGGGTTCATGACCGAATACACCGAGTCGATGATCACCGCGTCCACCGCGCACCAGGAGCTGGCCACCGGCTTCCCCGTCGGCAAGAGGTTCAAGTCTGCTCGGGTCCAGCGCAGCTGCGACGCCAACTACGTCCACCTCGGGCACAGGGCACGGGCCGACGGCCGCTGGCGCGTCTATGTCTTCGCCGATGCGCCGGCACCGGGTAACAGCGCTTCGTCCGAGGTCACCCGGTTGGCCGACTGGCTCAGTGCCGACCCTGCCTCGCCGCTGATCAAGTACCGTCGTGCAGGTGAGGACCTCGACAGCCTCCTCGAGCTCAGCGTCATCTACCAGCAGGGACACACCGAGTTCTCCTTCCCCGATGTGCCGACGGTCTTCCGTCCGCATGTGGGCGAGTTCGACCTTGAGTATGTGGAAAAGATCTACGCGACGCTGGCCGATGAGGACATCTTCGACGTGCGCGGCATCAGCCGTGACGGCGCCGTGGTCGTGGTCCGTCCCGATCAGTACGTCTCGGGCATCTTCCCGTTGGATGCCCATGACGAGATCGCCGGCTTCTTCGACGGAGTCTTCGTCTCCGAACAGTGATGTGTCGGATCCAGTGACGCCGGCGTCTCTGCGGTGTGGGCATACCTCATCTGAAGAGGCGTCGGCGTTGTCACGGCTGTCGCCTCGGACGAGATCTTCCAGCAGACGATCCGGCACTGCCCGCTGCACCAAGCGCCAAAGCTCCCACCAAGCATATGAAGAACCCGAAGTCAGGGAGTGCGACTTCCATGCCTCCTGTCGGCATTCCATCAGCAGTCTGACCGTCCCACAACAGAGACGGCGGGTTGAGAGCGGCGAAGACGAGAACGATGATGAGGAGTGCGGCGATGACCATCGCTGCACCGGACCACCAGCGCGAGATTCCGAAGACCAGAGGCAGAATCGAGAAGACGACCACCAACAGCCAGGCCGCGAAGAATCCGGGAACAGCAGTCTCCTGATCAAACGGTGTCTCCCCCAGCGACGTGATCCTGATCCTCGGCCCGTCATCGTTTCCGCTGTCGAGGACGGGCACGAAGATCGTGGCCACCCACGCAACGACAGTTGCCAGAGGCAGGAGAGTCGCAATCCGGTGGAGGCGCATTGTTCGGTCGGAGGGTCCGTGGGAGCTACCATCGTCAACATTCATACTCAGAATCCTGCGGCGGATCGTGGTGTCAGCCGTGTCGGATTTGTTGCAGTCTCAGCACGTCACCCGATGTCGAGCATCCCTGAACGCAGAGCCTCCTCAATTGTGCTTCCCGTCGAAGCCTCTGGCACACGCCGCCGTCCAGACGGCCGAGATCGACCAGGCCCAAGGGACCGGGGACGGTATCTCAGACTCCCTGCCGGCGGAAGACGCAGAGGGTCGACCACCTCGGCGATCTCGACCACCTCGGCGATTTCGCGCTCGATGCTCTCTCCTGCCGGCGCCGCTTCCACGAACTTCCTGGCCTCCGAGGCCGAGATCGGGAGGAACGGCAGCTCCACCTCGCGCCCGCCGACCTCGCCCGACTCCGACTCAGCCTCAGGCGGGTCTCTCTGCGGTTCGAGCAGCCCGGCGAGTTGCAGCCGCCAATCGTCCGCGGCGTTCGCATCCGGTGGTGCTGTACCGGGTCGTGGGCATCTCATTCGTCTGACGAACGGAGGTGTTGCCGCTTCGTAGTCGAGGCCGCTCGGTGTGGTGACCTTCAGACCCTGAGCCGTGGCCTCGTGCTTCCACCCCGGGTGTTCCTTGGCATAGTTGCAGGCTGCGCACAGTCCCGAGCCGTTCTCCCACGAGGTCGCTCCCCCGGATGCATATCTCTCGGCGTGATCGGCGTGCTTGATCCTGGCATCGCACCACGGCGTCCGGCACACGTCATCGCGGTAGACGACCATCTGCCTGAGCAATCCGGTGAAGGACCTCGAGCGTGATTCCATGCCCACCAGCTGGCCATCGGTGACCTGAGTGAACATGCGCCGGATGAAGACCTCCGCCTCATTGGCGGCGATGAAGCTTCGGGCCGTCTTGGCAGGCAGGGGGCCGAATCCGGGCAGCCACGCGGGAACCATGCCGTCGGAGAACAGGGATTCCGCCTCGATGACCAGGTGGACTTCGGTGGGAACTGCCTCGGCGCCTGCCTGACCGGTGAGCCGCTCGACGAAGGTGTCGGCCATGAGCTGATTGTGCCTGCGCCCCATTGCCGTCCCGGCCGCCAGGGCTGAATCTGTCGCCTCTCGCAGTCCTTCATAGACCGCGACTGCCTGTTGGACGGGCAGAATCGCAGAGACACGTCCCATCCCGTCGTCGAGCGGGGTCATCGTCACCCGCCGATTGGCTGTTGCCCTCTTCACCCGTTCGGCAGCGGCTTCGTCGTCCATCTCTTCTGCCAGGGCTCGCGCTTCGGTCCGCAGACTCCGCAGACCCGATGGCCCCATACTCGATTTCATTCGAGTGTCGACCTTGCGTCGGTCGGCGGAAGCCAGGCATGCGGTCTCGTCGACCATGATGCGTGCCTTGTCCTCGGAGATCTCACCTGCGGACAGTGCCTTGAATGTGTTTGGCAATTCGCCGACTATTGCCCGCGAAGCGGAGAGGAACTTGCGGCCGCTGCCGGGGGAGACTCTCTTCGCCAAGGCGATCTCCGTCGCGGCGTGCATACCGCAGTCGCGGTCCGGGACCTGGTTGAGCGCATCTCGACGCCGACGCAGCACCTCGAAGGCCACGGCTTCGGACGACTGCACGGAAGCAATCGTCGCTTTGAGGGACTCAAGTGCGCCGATCCGAGCGAGCGCTGCGGACTCGCTCACCGCAGACGAGGCGCCACGCAGCATGGAAGCGAAGCGGTCGATCTCGGCGATGAGATCATGATACGCCGGTGGAGTCTCCGGAACGATGGTCGCGTCCATGTCATTACACTACGAGTCGCTACTGACACGAGATCTCTCGACCGATCGGGATACTAGCCGACGTCCCTCTGAATTCGATTGAGCACCATGTCCATGGCCACGATGTTGTGCCCGCCATCAGGGATGATGATATCCGCGTTGCGCTTCGAGGGCTCGACGTAGAGTTCATGCATCGGCTTCACGGTTCCCAGATACTGGTCCTCGACCGACTGCAGGGTTCGGCCTCGTTCGACGACATCGCGCTTGATCCGTCGCAGCAGGCGAACATCGGCGTCCGTGTCAACGAAGAGCTTGATGTCCAGCAGTTCGCAGATCCGGGGTTCTGCGAAGATGAGGATCCCCTCGACGATGATCACCGGCGATGGTTCGACCAATGTCGTGCGATCGCTGCGATTGTGGATCGAGAAGTCATAGACCGGACTCTCCACCGACTGCGAAGACCGCAGAGCGCGCAGGTGTTCGACGAAGAGGTCGTTGTCGAAGGCGTCGAGGTCGTCGTAGTTGACCTTCTCCCGTTCTTCGTACGTCAGTTCGTCTCGCCGCCGATAGTAGTTGTCGTGAAACAGCACCGAGGGCGGTCCCGCGCACTTGTCCAGCAGCGCCTGGGTCAAGGTCGTCTTTCCGCTGCCGGTGCCGCCGGCCACGCCTACAATTAAGGTCTCCACGGTTCAACTATCCCTTTCGGCTGTGCGGACTCAAGCACTGACTTTCCCCAAATTTATACCAGTCACCCTCGCCGAGGTTGTCCGGCGGGGCCGTTCAACGCCGCCGGGTGAGCTGTGCCCAGAGGTCCTGGTCGAACCTGCGGCGAGCAAAAAGTCCGGCCATGTGCCTGACCGCGTTGTCGACCTTGCCCCGCCAGGCACTCACAGCGGTGTCGGCATCCCCCAGCGACAGCGCCTTGAAGATGGCACGGTCATCGATGAGGATGCGATCGCTGGCCGGTGAGTAGTCGAGCTGCAGGACAGAGATGAACAGACGCAGACGCAGCGTCAGGGCTTCGAAGGCGCGAGTGCTCTGCCGCAGTCCGGAGGCTCGGGCCAGTTCCTGCTGGAAGTGGAGGTCGGCGTCCTCGACGTCGATGCCGCTCTTCGTCGCCGCCGACGCCTCCACCTGCCGCAGCGCCAGCTGCACCGGTACGAAGTAGCGCTTCGGCCGAAGCGCCAGAGACCGCAGCAGAACCTCCCCCACCGCCATACGCCCGGCATAGAGGTCGAGAACGTCGAGGGTGGTGATCAGAGGAATTCTCGAGCCACCACGTGATCCGTCAAGCAGCTTGTCATCGACCATGCGCCGGAGCGCTGCATCCACCGAGGATCGGGGCACCTGCATACGGCGTGACAGGAGGCGCGGGTTGATTCTGTCTCCGGGTTCATAACCGGAGTCGATGATCTCCTCACGCAGCGCGATCGCCAGATGCTCGGTGATGGATCGCGTCTCCTTCGGCAGCCACGAAGAGATCTCCATTGAGTCAGAAATAATGGAACTTCTTCGGGCATCTGCTTGACTCGACTGCCGCCACATCACGCCTTCGAAACCATGCCGCACGCGAACGGCGAGCATATCGAGCAGAGACCCGGGAATATCGCGGCAGGCCGCGAGGGCAGATTTCGCGTCATCGAGAAACTCTGCGAACTCACGGTGGACCGCGATATTCGCACTCTCGGCCAGTTCACTCCCGCTTGAGGCGCTCGTCTCGCCGAAGGGATCGAAGACGACGAAGCGCTCGCGGTCGCCCCCTGCCTGAAGCAGCTCGAGCATCGCCGCCGCATCGGTCTGGCGATGCTCACTGTCGAATCGCTGCGGCCAATGTTGGACACCTGCCGAACGCAGACCGGCCACGATGCCGGCGATGCGGCGCTGAACCCGCCGCGCCGAGACCGCGCTCGCACCTCCACCTCGTGGATCGGCAACGCGAATGCCGATGATGAACAGGGGGAATCCTCCGGCGACGACAGTGATCTCATCGCCGCCTCGCACCTGATCCCTCGGCTCTGTCATCCCCCTCATCGCGCGGGATACGATGCTCTGGCTCAGGCCGGTGGCATCGGCCAGCGCCCGGGTCGAATAGTCCTTCCCCGAGATCCTCGCCCCTGCGGTGCTCACCAGAGCTTCCACCACCTGATCGGCCGTGCTCTGGATCTGCGGACGGCCGCTTCGGGGACGATCCTCGAGATCGGATCTCACCATCCACCGACGCAGACTCGACGGTGAGACGCCCAGCTCAGCTGCCACCTCGGCGATGGAGGACGAGGCTGTCCTGGCAACGGCGTCACGACGCATTTCTGAGGAGTACATCACGCCATTCTATTACTTCTGACTCAACCATGTCTGCGATTGGTCACGAGCCCTTCACCCCGTATTCTCTCCGGCGCATACTGTTCTCAACGATCCCGTCAACGGTCAACGGCGACGCGGGAACTGCTGGTACAGACCCCAGCCAGACTCATCCAGAGTTCGTCCAACAGAAAAGGAACGAGCAGTTGTTGCACACAGACTCCGATCTCGATCAGCTCACCAGTCGCTCAATCGACACCGTCCGCAAATGGCTGCGGGTGGCAACGAGCAAGACCACGGCGAAGAACCCTGCTGCCGAACGCCTCTCCGCAGTGCTCTCCGACCCCAACGGCCTCGACTTCACCGTCGGATTCGTCGATCGGGTCGTGCGCACCGACGATGTGCACGCCGCCGCCGATGCCCTGGCCGAGGTCGGCAAGCTCGCACCCGAGACGATGTCTGCCCTTGACCGCGCCCAGATCAAGACCGGTGCCGCACTGGCTCGGGTACTGCCGCAGGTCGTCGTTCCGGCAGCCCGCACACGCCTGCGTCAGATGGTCGGGCACATGGTCGTCGATGCCCGCGACAAGCAGTTCGGCAAGGCTGTGGCCGCACTGACCGCAGACGGTCACCGGCTCAACATCAACCTCCTCGGCGAGGCTGTCCTCGGTGATGGCGAAGCCGATCACCACCTCGAGGAGACCCACCGACTCCTGGCCCGTGAAGACGTCGACTACGTCTCCGTCAAGGTCTCCTCTGTCGCTTCTCAGATCTCCATGTGGGCCTTCGACGAGACCGTCGACTACGTGGTCGAACGCCTGCGACCGCTCTACCAGCAGGCGGCGAAGGCACCGACCGGATCCAAGTTCGTCAACCTGGACATGGAGGAGTACCGGGATCTCGAACTCACGATCGCGGTCTTCACCCGCCTGCTCGCCGAACCCGAGTTCAAGAACCTCGAGGCCGGAATCGTCATCCAGGGCTACCAGCCCGATGCGCTGGGTGCCGTGCAGCGCCTGAGCGAATTCGCCAATGAACGAGTCGCCGACGGCGGGGTCGGAATCAAGGTTCGCCTCGTCAAGGGCGCGAACTTGGCGATGGAGACCGTCCATGCGGAGATCGCCGGCTGGCCAGCGACGACATGCGACTCGAAGCAGTCCACCGACGCGAACTACAAGCGCGTCCTCCATTGGCTCTTCACTCCCGAGCGGATGAAGGGGCTGCGCATCGGCGTGGCCGGTCACAACCTCTTCGACATCGCCTTCGCCCACCATCTGTCGCTCGATCGCGAGGTTACCGACCGCGTGGAATTCGAGATGCTGCAGGGCATGGCCTCGGAACAGGCCGCAGCGGTCACCGAGGACGTCGGAGACCTCCTGCTCTACGTCCCTGCTGTGCATCCGAAGGAATTCGACGTCGCAATCTCCTACCTCGTGCGCAGGCTCGAGGAGAACTCTTCTCACGAGAACTTCATGTCGGGCATCTTCGACCTGGCCAACGGAAACGAGGTCTTCGTCCGGGAGGCCGACCGCTTCCAGGACTCCGTCAAACAGCTCGAGGAGATACTCGCTGCCGATGGCGAGACTGCGCCCAGGCCGAACCGGAACCAGGATCGCTCGACCGAACGCGACGTTTCCGGGGCTGTCCCGACTGAGTTCTTCAATGAACCGGATACCGATCCCTCGCTGCCGGCGAACCAGAAGTGGGCCAAGGAGATCATCGCCGAGGCGACCACCCCCGGATATCTCGACGACCGCCCGAAGACGCCGAAGGTCGACTCGGCCGCGAAGCTCGATGAGATGATCGCCGATGGCCGCGCGGCTGCCAAGGCCTGGCGTGCACTGGGTGCCGCCGGTCGTGGAGAGATACTCCACCGGGCCGCCGAAGTGGTCGCCGCCCGCCGTGGTGAGTTCATCGCCGTCGAGGCCGCCGAGGTCGGGAAGATGCCGTCCCAGTCCGATCCGGAGATCTCCGAAGCCATCGACTTCATCCGCTACTACGCGCTCAACGCCGCAGAGCTGGACAGCCTCGAAGGAGCGAACTTCGTTCCCGATGAGATGGTCGTCGTGACTCCGCCGTGGAACTTCCCCATCGCCATTCCCACCGGCGGCACCGTGGCCGCGTTGGCGGCCGGTTCGGCCGTCATCCACAAACCGTCGAAGCCCACACCGCACTGTTCGGCCCTCATCATCGACTGTCTGTGGGAAGCCGGCGTCCCGAAGGACGTGCTGCAGCTGTGCACACCGTCCGACCGGGATCTCAGCCGTCATCTCGTCGCCCACCCGGATGTCGACCGTGTCATCCTCACCGGTGCCTCCGAAACGGCAGCCCTGTTCAAGTCCTTCCGTCCTGACCTGCACGTCAATGCGGAGACCTCGGGCAAGAACGCACTGCTCATCACTCCGGCGGCTGACCGCGATCTGGCCGTGGCCGATCTCGTGTATTCCGCCTTCGGCCATGCCGGTCAGAAGTGCTCGGCCGCCTCGTTGGGCATCATGGTCGGCTCGACCTACGACTCCGAGCGCTACCGCAAGCAGCTCATCGATGCAGCTTCCTCGATGGTCGTCGACTGGCCGGCGAACATGTCGGCGACGATGGGACCGCTGACCGAGGATCCCTCCGACAAGCTCGAACGAGCCCTGACCTCCCTCGAACCGGGTGAGTCCTGGCTGCTCGAGCCCAAGCAGCTCGATGACACGGGTCGGCTGTGGAGCCCGGGAATCAAGGACGGGGTCAAGCCTGGATCCTTCTTCCACCTCACCGAGGTGTTCGGTCCGGTGCTCGGTCTCATGCACGCCCGCGACCTCGACGAAGCCATCGAGTTCCAGAATGATGTGGACTTCGGCCTCACCGGCGGCATCCACTCCCTCGACCCCGAGGAGGTGCGCACCTGGCTCGACCACGTGCAGGTCGGCAACGCCTACGTCAACCGCGGCATCACCGGCGCAATCGTGCGGCGCCAGTCCTTCGGCGGCTGGAAGCAGTCCTCCGTCGGTCTGGGTTCGAAGGCCGGTGGCCCGAACTACCTCATGCTCTTCGGCCACTACTCCGACGATCCCTCCACTCTGCCGGGCGCCACTGACGCAACCCAGAACCTCGAGTTGGCCAAGGCTGACGATGAGCGTTGGCTGGCACGCGAATTCGGAGCGGCGAAGGATCACACGGGCCTGCAGTCAGAGGCCAACATCTTCCGCTACCGGCCCCGTCCTGTCACACTGCGAGTGACCTCGACGTCGTCGCTGTTCGATCTGGAGAGGTCATTGCACGCAGCGAAGTGCGTCGGGTCGACCGTGCAGCTGTCCGTCGCCGAGGAGGTGGCCTCCGAGGTGAAGATCGCCGCTACGAACGCGGGTGTCGCAGCCCGGACCGAGTCCGCAGCGACGTTCGCGAACATGGTCGGCGAAGGACGCTACGACGACTCCGTCGGTGCCCGCATCCGCGTGCTCGGACCACAGGAACCTGAGCTGCTGGCTGCCACAGCACCACGCCCGGAGGTTGCGGTCATCGACGAGCCTGTGACCTCCTCGGCGCGGGTGGAGATGCGGTACTACGTGCAGGAGCAGGCAGTGTCGATGACCCTGCACCGCTTCGGCAATCCCAGCCGTGACTTCCACGAGCTGGCGGCCGAGCTCAAGGCCTGAGCCACTCGGGTACTGGAGCTGGTCGGGCGCCTGGGTTCAGGTGCCCGGCCAGGCGGGGAGCTCGATCGGATCCCGCAGGCTGCGCCCCATGGCGAGATTCGCAACGGGCGGCAGTCCCATGAGCCTCATCAGTGTGTTTCGCAGCATGAGGCGTAGGCGATTCGGCGGGGCGAACGCCGTGCCGAGGCCCTTGGCCGCGTCCTGTTTGCTGCGCAGCATCGGCATCAGCCGACGTTCATAAGCATCGAAGGCTCGGCGATGGTCCTCAGGTGTGGCAGCCAGTTCGGCCGCCAGAACATAGGCCTCGACCATCGCCAACGCCGATCCCTGACCGGCGAGCAATGACGGGCTCGCCGCCGCATCACCGATCAGTGCGACCCTGCCACTGGTCCACGAGGGCATCCGGATCTGGTTCGCCCGGTCAAGGTAGAGTGTCCGTGCTCGCGGCAGCTCGTCGAGGATCGTTGGGATCTCCCACCCTGCATCGGCCAGGCTCGTGCGCAGCAGCTCCTGCTGGGCCCCGACGTCATCGGTGGGGACAGGACCATGGTGGCCGAAGGTGAGCATGAACATCGTCAGGTCCTCGCGCAGCGCGACACGGATGGCTTGGAACCCGACTTCGGCATGCATGAGCGCGACGTGTTCATCGCGTGGGCGGTAGCCGACGACATCGAACGCGGCGACGGCGATCCCAAGATCGCGCTCGTACAGGGACTCGTGTCCGAAGGCCAGCTCACGGACGCGAGAGTGCAGCCCGTCGGCACCGACGACGAGGTCGAATTCGCGTGGGGCGCCATGGTCGAACTCGACGCTGATGCTCTGTTCCCCATCGGTGAGTCGGGCGACGGTATCACCGAAGATCGTCTCGACTCCGTCGTCGAGGCTGTCGTATATCGCGGCTGCGAGGTCTGCTCGAAGGATGCTGACATATCGGCCGCCTGCTCCCGCGACGAGGCGTTGGGGATCAAGCGAGGCGATCCGGTGTCCGTCTCCTGCGACGTCGCGGGCCTCCTTGAGCTCATATCCCTCTCGGCGCAGCCTGGGGACGAGGCCCATCCGCTCCGCCACGTCGAATCCGGTGCCCCAGAAGTCGATCAGGTATCCACCGCTGCGCAGACCATGTGAGCGCTCGAGGAGAGTGGGCTCATGCCCCGCTCGCTGCAGCCAATGTGCCAGCGTGGAGCCAGCGATTCCGGCACCGACGATCAGCACACGCATCTTCTGCCTCCCTGCAGATCGATGGTTTGCCATCAGTTTAGATCTTTCAGCGTCAGTGCCAATGAGACATAGTACAGTCAGTTCACAACGTATTCACAAGGTCGTCACCGATGACGCCTCGTCAACGGATAGTGTGCATGCGTCTGCGCCGTCATCTACTCCGGTGCACAAAACTCCGAAAGGCTCCCATGACAGTCTCCAAGACGGCCTCATCGTGCGCGGCGCTCTGCCTCGTCGCGGCGATCGGCCTCACCTTTCCGGCGATGCCGGCAACCGCCGCCGAGGATCCGCACATCAGCGAGATCGGGTACACGCTCGACACCGACTTCATTGAGATCGCAGCCGAGCCGGGCACCGACGTCTCCGGATGGACTTTCGGGTCCGTGACTCGCGGCGGAAGCGTTCAGGCGGAGGAGAATCTCGCCACCGTTCCCGCTGGCACCACCGTCGGCGACAGCGGAGCACTGGCGGTCGAGGTGTCGATCACGAACTCCGTAAACTCCGGGACCGCCGCCGACGGCAGCTATGGCTCCTCGGCCTTCGCCATCGATGATGACGGCGTGCTCGTGGACTTCGATCAGGTCGGCAGCGTCGTCGACGGCAAGGGAGTCACGGGCAAGGCGAATACGAACACCCCCGAGGCTGTTGTCGGCAAGGATGCCGAACCCACGGGTGCCACCGCCTCGGGCGGACAGTCGATCCAACTCATCGACGGCATCTGGAACTCTGCGGCCCCAACCCCCGACGCGCTTCCCGGCGACGATGGGGGCGGCGATGATCCGGCCCCTGAGGACGTCACGCCCATCGCCGACATTCAGGGCACCGGAGATGAGAGTCCCCTGGCAGGCACAACCGTCAAGACTCAGGGAGTCGTCACCGCTTCATACCCCACCGGCGGGCTGAACGGCTACTACGTGCAGACGCCGGGAACCGGCGGAGCCGAGGACGAGACCCCCGGAGCCTCGGACGGTGTATTCGTCTACTCCCCCGACTCGGTTGACGATGTCAGCATGGGTGATCACCTCGAACTCACCGGCGCAGTCTCCGAACGCTACGGTCAGACCCAGATCTCCGTCAGCGGCAATGGAGTGACGGCCCTGGACGAACCTGCCGAGGCGGTCAAGCCCGTCGAAGACGCGTTCCCCACCGACGCTGCCGCACGTGAGGCACTCGAGGGAATGCTCCTGCAGCCCAGCGGTGAGATGACCGTGGCCGACAACTACAACACGAACACCTACGGCGAGGTCGTCTTGGCCACCGGAGAGGGCACGCTCCCTCAGCCCACCGACGTCGCCCGACCGAGCAGCGATGAGGCCAAGGCCCTCGAGGCCGAGAACCTCGAGCGTGAGGTCGTCCTCGACGACGGCGCGACCGTCAACTACCTGCAGAACGACAAAGACATTCCTCTGCCCTATGTCTCAAACGACGCCCCTGTGCGTGTCGGGGCGAGCGCCACGATGACCTCTCCTGTGGTGCTGGGCTTCGACCATGGGAAGTGGCGCTTTCAGCCCACGACGCGTCTGACCGGGGACAACGCCGAAGCGATTCAGCCGGCGAGCTTCTCGGACACTCGCACAGAGGCTCCGGAAGATGTCGGCGGACAGGTCAGCATGGCCAGCTTCAACGTCCTCAACTACTTCACAACGACTGGCGATCAGCTCTCCGGCTGTGACTACTATTCTGATCGCGAAGGCAACCCGATCACGGTTCGCGGCGGCTGCGATGCTCGCGGTGCTGCCAACGCGCAGAGCCTCAAGCGGCAGGAGTCGAAGATCGTCTCGGCCATCAACAAGCTCGACACCTCGGTGGTCTCTCTCATGGAGATCGAGAACTCGGCCGCGTTCGACAAGAACCGCGATGACGCTCTCGAGACGCTGGTCGAACGCCTCAACGAGGCAGCCGGCACCGACAAGTGGGACTTCGTTCCCTCCCCCGAGGCCGTACCCGCAGATGAGGACGTCATCCGCACGGCCCTGATCTATCAGCCCGCCGAGGTGGTCCCGCAGAAGGATTCGACGATCCTTGACGATGAGGCCGCGTTCTCGAACGCGCGCAAACCCCTCGCGCAGGCATTCGCGCCGAAGGACGAGTCAGGCGAGACAGACACGGACAAGACCTTCGTGACGATCTCGAACCATTTCAAGTCCAAGGGTTCGGGCTCGGGTCCGGGCAATGAGGACAGCGGCGACGGCCAGGGTGCCTCGAATGCTGACCGGGTGAAGCAGGCGACGTCGCTCGTGGACTTCGCCGGTCAGCAGCAGGAGGCAGCGGACTCCGACTACGTCTACCTGCTCGGCGACTTCAACGCCTACACGCAGGAAGACCCGATGCAGGTCTTCTACGAAGCCGGGTTCAAGGATGTCGCGTCCGAGATGACGGATAAGTCGACCTACGTGTTCAAGTCCCGTACCGGCAGCCTCGACCATGTGCTGGCACTGGACGCTTCGGGCTCTGACGCCGGCGACCAGGCTACGGCCGACCAAGCGGCTGCTCCCGGCGCACAGGCGGATCTGCCCTCGAGTGCCTTCGATGCGATCACCGGTGCCGATGTCTGGAACATCAACTCCGTCGAGGCCCTTGCACTCGAATACAGCCGCTTCAACTACAACATCAGCGATTTCTACGCCCCGGATCCGTTCCGTGCCTCGGACCACGATCCTGTGGTCGTCGGGCTCTTCGGGCCCGACGATGAGGACGGCGATGAGGACGGCGATGAGGACGGCAGTTCGAACGGCAACCACAACGCCGGGAAGAACGGCACTGCCAAAGGCAACCACAATGCCGGCAAGAACGGCATAGACAAGGGTTTCTGAGCGCCCAGGCCCTCACGGATTCAGACCGTGACGGCGACCTTCCCGACCATGAGTACCCGTGCGGTGCGGAACAGGGAGGTCGCAGTCACGGTCTTCTGCTTGTCATCCCAGACGGCGGAGGCGGTGACAACACCCGAAGGTGTGCCGAGGCGGACCTCGGGGCCGAGCACCGAACGCTCAGAACGGGCGATGATGGAGCCGACGATGGTGCCGGGGATCTGCGCGGCCGCGGCCAGACACATTGCTCCGGTACCCGGTACAGCCTTGTGGGTCTGACCCATCGAGATCATGCGGACGACGACATCGGAATCTCTCGCATCCAAGGTGGTGCCGTCGAGAAGGGTCGTCGGCTTCTGTGAGGTCACGACCGCGACCTTGGGTACGACCTGCGGAGCTGTCTCCGGAGTCTCGCACAAGCCCATTCGCACAGCCGCTTTGCGTCTCAGTTCCTCGATCATCAACCTCGTGGGAGCATTGGCGTCGATGGACTCCGGAGTCTCATCACCGTTGAGGTCGATCGCGTTCGCCGGCACGATGACGACGGGCAGCGCCGCATCGACCATGGAGACGTCGAACATGCGTCCGTCGACGTCGATCGATTCGATGGGCACACCGGTGGGAAGCAGGCCTGAGGTACGGGAGCCGGCAGGATCCGGGTAGATGAGTTCGATCGGTGCTCCGGTGCCGCTGACGCCGGTGAGTTCGAAGTCTCCTGCGACGGCGGCTTGGCCGTCGACCACGCTGAGGCTGACATCGACGAGCTTGCCGGTGTTGGTGTTGAACAGGCGGAAGACGTGCCACCCATCATCTGCCGAGATGATCTCGGCCAGCAGGGCGAAGGGCACGACACCCGAGGACAGGTTTCCGCAGTTGCCGGAATAGTCCACGACCGCCTCGGCGACATCGACCTGGCCGAAGGTGTAGTCGAGGTCGACACCTGACCGCGTCGACGTGGACACCACCATCACCTTCGACAATGACGATATTCCACCACCCATGCCATCAAGCTGACGGCCGAAGGCGTCCGGGGAGCCGAGCGCGGAACAGAAGATCGCATCCCACGCCGAGGTGTCACCGGCGGCTCCCTGGGCTGGCACCGTGTCCAGCTCGGGCAGGGCATCGGCACGGAAGTAGAGTCCCTTGCTCGTGCCTCCGCGGACGAACGCGGCATCGATCCAGTCGGTCATAGACCTAAGATTACGACACCTGCGAATCACCGTCCGGCTGCATCAACAGCCTTCGGAACGATGACCATCGCGGCGAAACCGAGAACGGCGACGACGGCGAAGAGATAGAAGCCCCACGGATAGGCAATGCCTGCCGTGACGAGGGTGCCGGTGATGAACGGTCCGACGATGGCGCCGATGCGGCCGACGGCCGAGGCCATGCCCAGCGCCGTTCCGCGTGCGGTGGGTGGGTAGATCGCTGAGACGAAGGCATAGACGAGGACCTGGGCGGAGAAGACGAAGACACCGGTGATGAAGACGGCGATGTTGAGCAGGATCTGGCTCGTCATCGGGATGCTCAATGCCGCGAGGAACACGGCTGCCAGGAGGAACCACATGAGCACGATCGGTTTGGTGCCGTGCTTATCCGCCAGCCAGCCGGCGATCACGAGTCCGACGACGGCGCCGAGGTTGAGCACGAAGAGCATAACGAGGGAGTCGGAGACCTCGTAGCCCGCATCGGCCATGATCTTCGGCAGCCAGGTGTTGAGTCCGTAGACGAGCAGCAGACCCATGAAGCTGGCGGCCCAGACGCCGATCGTGACCAGTTTGAACCGGCCGACGAACAATCCGGCCATGCCCGTCTTCGGGGCCATGGCAGTGGATTGCGCAGGTGCCTGCTTCGCAGCCTGAGCCTCGACGAACTCCTGAGATTCCGGCAGCTTCCACCACAGCAGCGGGACGAGGACGAGCCCGGCGACGCCGCCGGCGATGAAGAGCAGGTGCCAGTTGTGCGAGTAGAAGACGGCGAGCAGCGAGATCGCGACGGCACCGGCGTGGTAGCCGGTCATCGTCAGGGTCGTCGCTTTGCCGGTCTTGCCCGATTTGTTGTGCTCGCTGATGTAGGCGAGGCAGCCGGGCATCACGGCACCCAGGGCAAGTCCGGCGATGAACCGGAAGGTTGTGAACAGGGCGACGTTCGGGGAGAACGCGACGAGAATCGTGAAGATGGAGAAGACGAGCACGCAGAAGATGATCGTGTAACGGCGTCCGAAGCGGTCGGCGATCGGTCCCACCGCCGCAGCACCGAGGCCCACACCCACCAAGCTCAAGGTCGCGACGAGGGTCGCAGCCTCGGCGGTGAAGCCGATGGCGTTGGTCGCCAGGAGTTCGGGGATCACGGCTCCCAGCACGACGAGGTCGAAGCCTTCGAGTGCGACGGCCAGCCAGCACAGAATCGCCGGCCAGCGAGTATCGCCGGCGCGGACGGTGTTGGCAGCGCCAGGGACTGCGGCAGGTGTGGACATCAGTGTCTCCGGTCGTTCAGCAGGTCAGTGTGGTTGGACGGTCAGCGAATCAGAAGGGATACGGCGCGATCTGCGAGCGCATCGTGACCCACTGGGTTTCGGTGAAGGCTTCGATATTGGCTTCGGCCCCACCGAAGCGGGATCCGTTGCCGGAATCTTTGGTACCGCCGAAGGGCACATTCGCCTCATCGGAGACGGTCTGCTCATTGATGTGGACCTTGCCGGAGTCGACGAGGTCGGCCAGTTCGATGGCCATGCCCACATCACCGAGGATGCCCACCGACAGACCGTATTCGCTGGCATTGATCAGCTCCGCGGCCTCCTCAAGAGTCGAGAAACGACTCACGGGCGCTACCGGTCCGAAGATCTCCTGCGTCCAGGCTGGGTTCGAGGGGCTGAGGTCTGCCAATACCGTCGGCGGCACGAATGCTCCTTCACCGGTTCCTCCGGCGACGAGTCGTGCACCGTCGGCCTGGGCCTTGTCGATGATGTCGCGGACGTTCGTCCGCTGCTTGTCGTCGATGATCGGCCCCAGCGCGACCTCCTCGGTGGCGGGATTGCCTACGGGCAGGTTCCTGGCACGCTCGGCCAGCTGTTCGACGTATTCGTCGTAGATGCTGTCGTGGACGAGGTGGCGCCCCGTGGTCATGCAGATCTGTCCCTGGTGCATCCACGAGCCGAATGCCCCCGCCGAGGTGGCCGGACCGACGTCTGCCCCAGGGAGGACGACGAGCGCGTTGTTTCCACCCAGTTCCAGATGGCAGCGCTTGAGGAGGCGTCCGGCGGATTCACCGACCTTGCGTCCGGCTGCGGTCGATCCGGTGAAGGAGATGACCGATACCTCGGGTGCCGACACCACTGCTTCGCCAGCTTCCCGGCCTCCGGGCAGCACCTGCAGGAGCCCTTCGGGAAGCCCCGCCTCGGCGAAGATCCGGGCCAGGCTCACGCCGCCGCAGACCGCGGTGCGTGGGTCCGGTTTGAGCAGGACCGCATTGCCCAGGGCCAGCGCCGGTGCGACCGAGCGGATGGAGAGGATGAGTGGGAAGTTGAACGGTGCGATGACCGAGACAACCCCGGCGGGCACCCGGCGGGAGAACGACCAGCGGGGTTCGTTCGACGTCAGGACCTGTCCCTTGGGGTGGCTGGGCAGGGCGGAGGATTCGTAGCAGATCTGCTCGGCGGAGCTGACTTCCAGCCCGGCCTTGGCGGGAATCCCACCTGATTCGCGGATGATCCAGCCGGAGATCTCCTCGGCGTGCTCGGCCCACAGTGCCCCGGCCCGGCGGAGGACAGCGGCACGCTCGGCAGGTGGCGTCTTCGCCCACTCCTTCTGTGCTGCGGCCGCGCGGGTGGCGGCCGCGTTCACGTCATCGGCGTTCGCAGCGCCCAAGCGCCCCAAGGTCTGGCCTGTGGCGGGTTCGATGACGTCATAGGATGCGTCTGCGCCATTCGTCCACGCGCCGGTGAAGATCTTGCCGTGCCACTGGGTACCTAGGAAACTGTTCTCGCTCATGTCGTTCTCCCCTATTCCTGCTCTGGTCGGGTTGTGACTGTGTTGACGTTCGAAGTCGGCCTTTTCGGACACAGGTGATGCACGTGACAGCCACGCTTATCGGCCACAATAGTGATGCGGACCACGGGGAGCCATCGGTGTTCCATTGATTGAGAATACGCGCGCCCTGGGGATACGATTGCGGACATGGCGAACTCTCAATCGGGCGATTCCATGATCGACCGGCTGGTTCGGGTCCTCGGCTCGTTCGACCCCGATCACCAGAGTCTGAGCACCGACGAGCTCTCCGCACGAGCGGCATTGCCGAAGTCCACGGCCTATCGGCTGATCAACGACATGATGCGGCACAATCTGCTGCAGCGCGACCCCAGCGGACGGCTGCGAATCGGCGTGGGAATGTGGGAGCTGTCGAACCGCGCCTCCGACGCTGTCGACCTGGCATCCGTGGCCAGACCGCACATGATGGCCGTCCACGATTTCGTCGGCGAGAACACCCAGCTGGGAATCCTGCGCGAACGCGAGGTCCTCATCATCGAGCGGATGTCGAAGCCGACCGCGGTCATCCACCGATCGAAGACAGCGGGGAGACTCCCTGCGCATGCATCCTCGTGCGGGCTGGTGCTGCTCGCCCACGCCCCCAAGCACGTGCGGGAGGCCTACCTGCGCGGACCGCTGGCCGCAATCACCGAGAAGACGACGACCGATCCGGCCGTGCTGCGGAAGATGCTGGCCACGATCCGGACCTATCATTTCGCAGAGCTTGCCGGACATATCGATGACGGCACCACCGGTATAGCGGTGCCCGTCTTCGACGGTCAAGGGCTGACGATCGCCGCCATCGGCGTTGTCGTCGACTCCGAGCACCATGTGGGTGGGCCGGCGATCATGCAGGCCCTGCGCACCGCCTCGGCGGGGATCACGAAGGATCTCGAGGCTCAGGGCAAATCCGTGGTGGACTGATCAGGATCAGCACCTGAGCACCGACTCAGACTGCGATGCCGATGGCGAGGCTCGCAACCGCCAACAGGGGCAGGAGCCCCTGCTTGATCGCCGAGGCAGCGAGGCTCGGTGACGAGGACACGAGCACCAAGGCCGCCGCCAGCATCGAGCCGACGCCGGTGAACACGAGAGTCAGGCCGATGACCGGTGCGCCCGCGAGGCAGACGATGATGCCGATGAATACTGCAAGGGCGAGGAAGAGATTGTAGAAGCCCTGGTTGAAGGCCATCGACTTCGTGGCCCCGGCTTCCTCCACGCTGGTGCCGAACGTCGCTCTGGCACGCGGACTCATCCAGGCAATCGATTCCAGATAGAAGATGACGACGTGCAGAGCCGCTGCAAGACCGGCGAGAACGAGCCCGAGAATCATCATGCGCGGGCCTCGTATCTGGCTCGTCGCTTCTCGGCCTCGACCTCACGGTTCTTCGGCGGAGCAGTGGTCACCAATGCGTCGAGGAGATGCTGAGTCGTGTGAGCGATCTCCTCGACAGCTGCATCGAAGGCCTCCGCATTGGCGTGGGAGGGCTTCGTCGTGCCCGCGATCTTGCGCACGTACTGCAGCGCTGCGGCGTGCACTTCGTCCGAGGTCGCATGGGGTTCGAAGTTATGAAGGGTTCTGATATTCCTGCACATGTTCCAAAGGTACGCCCCGGGACGGACACGGAATAGGGGCCTGCCGCCGATAGACTGGTCGGGCGCCCCCTCAACAGTCCAGCTCCCTCAACAGCACCGCCATGGAGAACGATGACCGATCGAATCCCACCCTCGAGCATGGCGCTGACTCCTGGCCAAGTGTCGAGTGTGCGAGCCCTGCGGCGCGACTTCTCCAGACTGCTCATGGAACACCGCTTCGTCATCGACGAGCTGCTGACCAAGATCTCCATTCTCAGCGAAGAGTCCTCACACACGCACAGCTACAACCCGATCGAGCACATCACCTCGAGGGTGAAATCACCTCGGAGTCTGCTGGAGAAGGTCAATCGCCGAGAGCTTCCACTCGACCTCGATGCGATCCGCACGAAGATCACCGACATCGCGGGCATCCGCATCACCTGCACCTTCATCGCCGACACCTATCAGGTGCTCGACATGCTGACATCGCAGAATGATGTTCGGGTCGTGGAGATCAAGGACTACATCGCCCACCCGAAGCCCAACGGCTACAAGAGCCTGCATGCGATCCTCGAGGTGCCCGTGTTCCTCAGCGGCGGCCCGACCCCCGTGATCTGCGAGGTCCAGATCCGCACCATCGCCATGGACTTCTGGGCCAGCCTGGAACACAAGATCCACTACAAGTTCGCAGGCGAAGTTCCCGATCGGCTCGTGGAGGAACTCACTCGCGCCGCCGAGGTGGCCGGCCAGCTCGATCGCAAAATGGAACAGCTGCACACCGAGGTCCACGACTCTGAACCCGACGGCTCGACCAGCGAGGACTTCGATGACGAGGCGATGCGCACTCTGTGGGAGCTGAGCAGGCGCGAGAGCTGAGGCCTGAGGCTCCGAGGCCTACGGCTGCTTCGGGCGAAATCTGCGAAACCACGCGTCTTTGTTGGCTTCGTCCTCTGCGATGAGCTCCCAATAGACGCGCCTGCCGCCTGGGACGTCGAAGATACGCGTGCCGTCGCCGAGGAAGATGGGCGCGACGAAGACCTGCATCTCGTCGATGAGGTCGACCTCGAGCGCCTGCCGACCGATGTCGGCGCTGATGATCTGGATGTCACGATCACCGGCGATGGCCCGGGCCCGATCGACCACCTCGGCGATTGAGCAATTCACGGCTGTGATCGTCGTGTCCTGCGCGAGCTCCTCGGGACGATGGGTGAGGATGAACTCGGTGCCTTCCCACGCTCCGCCGTAGGCTTCGGAGGTCATTTCGTCGCGCTCGGCCGCCTGTGCCTTGGCCGCGTCGTAACCGCGGCGTCCGGAGATGATGACGGCAACCTGTGATGCGAGGTCCTCGACGGTGCCGTCTGAGAGCGAACCGAGCCCAGCTATCCAGGACATGTCGTGATTCGGGCCGGTGATGAACCCGTCGAGTGAACTCGTGAAACCCCACGTGACTCGTGCCATCGCTCCTCCTTGAGCAGAAGTGATTGCGTTTGACAATCACTTTCTTCCCATTGAACCACTGCCGTCCGGCAGTGACAAGGGAAGAAGCAGAAGACGTGACCGAGCAGACGGAATTTCGGCGCCCTGAGGTTCGTTGCACCAGGTGAGGGCCACAGAGCATGGCTCATCGAAGAACGGAAGAAGGTCATCGCAATGGCAGATTTCACGAACAAGGTCGCGCTCGTCACCGGCGGAGGATCCGGACTCGGCGAGGCCATCAGCAAAGAACTCGCAGCCAAGGGCGCGAAGGTCGTCGTCACCGACATCAATCTCGAGGCAGCCCAGCGAGTCGTCGATGAGATCACCGGGACCGGTGGAACCGCCTCGGCGATCAAGCAGGACACGGCTGCGAAGGAAGACTCTGAGAAGGTCGTCAAGTTCGCCGTCGACACGTACGGCGGGCTCAACTATGCCGTGAATAATGCCGGCATCGGCGGCGTCCAGGTTCCCGTGGGGGAGACAGACCTCGACAATTGGGACAAGGTCATCGACATCAACCTCAACGGCGTGCTCTACGGAATGCGATACCAGATACCGGCGATGCTCAAGGCCGGCGCCAGGGACAGCGCCATCGTCAACATGGCCTCGGTTCACGGTTCGGTCGCTGCGATCAACAACGGTGCCTACACCGCAGCCAAGCACGGAGTCGTCGGCATCACGAAGAATGCCGCCGCAGAATATGGCGCACAGGGTCTGCGCATCAACTCCGTCGGACCCGGCTACATCACCACGCCGCTGCTCGAAAGCAACCTCGACGCTGAGACCCTGGAGGGCCTGAAGGCCAAGCACCCGCTCGGCCGCTTGGGCACCGCCGAGGAGGTCGCCAAGGTCGTGAACTTCCTGCTCTCCGATGACGCTTCGTTCGTCACCGGCGCCTACTACCTCATCGACGGCGGCTACACAGCAGTGTGAGGTCCCATTCTCGCTGTCAGCCATGTCTGGAAACGGTGGGCGAGGACCACCGGGTCGACAAGGAGCTTGGGAATGTCGGCGGCATTGCCTGCTTCGATGCTCGCATGCAGCAGCGTCGGCCCGGTCGTCGTCAGCAGGCGATCGAATTCATCGCGCAGCTGAGATTCGTCCGTGGCTCGGCCGACCGTCCAGCCCGCGGCTTGGGCGAGTGCGCCGAGGTCGACGTGTGAGGAGTAGGTCGGCAGTCCTGCGGTCGATCCGTACACCTGATTGTCCAGCAGGACGAGAAACAGCTTTTCGGCGCCGAGGAATCCACCGGTGGGCAGCACGTTCGGGTTCATCAGCAAGGATCCGTCGCCTTCGAGACCGATGACTTTGGGCAGGTCGGAGTCCTTGGCTGCCAGGGCGAGGCCTGTGGTGATGGAACCGACGAGGCCCATCGAGTCGAGGACGTAGAAGTGGTTGTCCCGGTTCTCCACGGAGGCCAGCTCACGGCTGGTTGCCGCACATGTCACGACGACGGGCAGTTCGGCGGTGAGTTCGTTGAGGACTTCGAGTGCTTCGATGCGCTTCATCTCAGGTCACCTTCCCATCGGTGTTCCAGAATGATCCGAGGACGACGACCGGACGGTAGGTCATACGGGCGTGAACACCCGCCTCGGCGACTGTCTGCTCCCAGTCTTCAGCCGAGGATCGACGGTCGAGTTCGAGGACTTGGAGTCCTACCGTACGCAGCACCGTCGGCATGGGCTGGCTGATCGAGTGGATCATCGAGTTGTACTCCCCCGGGCCGCCACGGGTATTGGCGAAGATGAGCAGCGGCAGGTGATAGGACATCGAGAATGTCGTCAGTGCCGTGAGGCTGTTGCCGAAGCCGTTGTCCTGCATGACGACGGCCCCGAACTTCCCTGCCAGCGGCAGCGCCCCGAGGACTCCGATTGCCTCCTCTTCACGGGAGAGCGGCTTCACTCGCTCCGAACTTCCGGCGGTCCCACCGTCAGCGGTGACCAGATGCTCGATGATCGGGGCGATGGTGACGGATGGAATGTAGCCGATGAGGTCGACACCGGCGCCCCCGATCCCATCGGCGACGGCCTGCGCATATGACTTCGTTGTCACAGATTTCCTCATTCCCTGTCTTCGGTGACTCGGTGTCGGGTGATGTTGATGACGTTGCCGTCGGGGTCGCGGACCTTCATCGGATCTTCCTCACCATTGGTCGTGGTCGAACAACTGGCAGAATACGCTGGTCATCGATTCGCTGAAGAGAACGAAGACCACCTCGGCGATCTGCTCCCAGCGTCCGCGTTCCCTGCCGTCGACGATGACGGCGTGGGCCGCCTCGGCGACGTCCCGGGCCGACCAACCATAGACTCCCCCGCCGATGGCAGGGAAGGCCACCGAGGCGGCACCGAGTTCCTCGGCTGCGTTGAGACTCGACTCGAAGCACGATTCGAGCACTTCGGGATCGGCTTCGCCCTGGTGCCGGTTGGGACCGACAGTGTGGATGACCCACCTGGCTTCGAGCTCGCCGGCAGGTGTTGCGACTGCCTGACCTGCGGGAAGTCCGCGCGGGTGGCTGGTTCGGCGGACCTCACGGCAGGCCTCGAGCAGTTTGGGCCCGGCTGCCTTGTGGATGGCTCCATCGACACCGCCTCCGCCGAGCAGACCTGAGTTGGCGGCGTTGACGATCGCGTCCACGGACGTCTGCGTGATGTCTCCCTCGAGTACCGTGATCTTCATGATTCGAGTCTAGTCAGCCGGGGAGGGCTGTGACAGGGGGCGAGTGTCTGCTCGCCGCCGCCATCGCGAGCGTTCGGATGGTGCGGTCCGATTCGAGTCCGATCGCCCGAGTCAGGCCCTGCAGCGAAGCACCACGCCGATACCGAGGAGATTCACCCCATATCCGTTGACTGTCATTGACGCTCCCGTCCACCCTCCGACCGGCTTAGCCTGCACGGTCATCTTGTAGCTCGGCAAAGACACCAGCGACAGCTTCGTGTCTCGGTAGGTGTACGTCGTATTCTGGGTGGAGAAGGTCTCCGTGCTCGGCGACCCCACCAAGGGAGTCCTCACCACAGTGACCGTGTAGTCGAGCTGCAGAGCGGTGGATATCTGGGGCCTGTTCCAGTCCAGCTTCAATTGGTCCCCGCCCAATCCCAGCAACACGCTGTTGTCCGTGCATCTGAGATTGCTGATCGTCAACGATCCCGCTGCGAACGACCCCCTGGCCTGGTCTGAACTCTTCCACCCGGCCATCGTCGGCTTCACAGCCGACAAGGCCACCACGAGCATGACGAGTGCGAGCCCTGCGATCAGCGCCTGCAAGCGACGTTTATGCAGCGACTGGTGTCTGCGCTCAATCAGGTTCACGACATTCTCCGATGACGTGCCCTGACGACCAGTGCGGAACCAACGGCAATCAGCACAACTGCGGCCAGCAGGAGCCACTGCCATCCGTCGATTCCCGTCCGAGGGAGGTCACCGGGCACATCGGGGTCCGGGCTGTTCGGATCATCGGGGTCTCCGGGGTCGCCTGGGCCCAGCGACACTTCTTCGCCCTGACCGATTGCAGTCAGCCGCACGCCGCTGCGTTGCCCAGCGACAGCCTCGGCGTTGGCGCTCTTGGCCATTGTGACTGTCACCTGCACGCGGCGCTTCTGGTCGCTGGGCATCTCGAGAAGAGGTCGATCGTTATCGGGAGCAGCCCCGAGGTCGTTGAGTGGAATCTGCCGGATCAGGTGAGCAGCACCGCCGGGGCACTGCTGCATCGGCACGATCCGTGCGCACGTCTGCACATCGACCACCAGTTCGGAAGCGAGTTCGTCCGAGAGTTTCCCGGAGCCGATCTCCAACTCCACCGTCCCGGGTTCGGGTGCCTCGGCCCAGACATCGACGGTCCAGGCCGCTGAGGCGCCTGGGCTGAGGTTGAGCATCTTCGATTCGTCACCCACGGCGCGCATCTGCAGGTACTGCCCGCGCACCTCGGCGGTGATGTTTGTGGTGTCGTCAGCCGCGGCGGCCAGTGGAGTCGGAGCCCCACTCGAAGTGATCGAACCACTGTTGACCGCTAACAGCACAACGACGGCAGGCAGTACGAAGGCGTGCCTCGGTGAGCGGCTAGCGCCCGCTTGGTCCGTGACGTGCGCCGAAACCTCGGCGGCTGTGGTCCTGTCCGTCTCCTCCTCGGCGAGTTCATCAACCTCGTGCTTCTCACGTCGTGGCCAGAAGGCCCAGACGACGAGCAGGGAGGCTGCGATCGTGATGCCGCCGAGGACACAGGGGCTGCGGAACTGCTGAATGACGGGGGCGATTCCCGGAACTGAGACCATGACCTTCCGGACGGTGTCCGCGGCATAGGGCTCGGGGTCCTTCGCCTCGTTGGCATCCCCCTTCATTTCGAAGGTGACCTGACCAGACCGGCTCTCGGTGTCGCTGATCGAGGTGACACGGTGGGTGACGGGAAGGACACCCTCGCCGCGATCGACGGTGATGATGTCGCCGACCTTCATCTCCTCTGCCGGAATCTCATGGACGAAGGAGATCGATCCGGCCTCGATGGTCGGGCTCATCGATCCCGTCTTGAACATCATGATCGACACGTTGAAGACGAAGCTGAGGATGACGAGGACGATGCATACGAGGCCTAAGGCGGCGAGGATGTTGAGGAGCGCTCCCCCGAGCCACTTAACCACAATCAGGACCCTGCCGGAACGGACTTAGCGTCGAACGTCCACGTATGCGCGGCGCTCGTACCCTGTGCAGCACTCGGAGTGGAGATCGGCAGGACGACTTCGAAGCAGTAGGCCTGGACCGAGCCTGCCACAGAATTGACCGTCTGCTTCGATGTACTCGTGACAGACGTCCTCAACGGCTGTTTGGAAGCACCCCCGCCGAAGACATAGCTCGGCGAACCGGCGAATGCCGAGGCGTCGCAGGCAGAGGCGAAGGCCTCGGCAGCCGAGGGGAACGACTTCGTCACGGCGCGATATTCGAGATTTCCGGCAATAGTGCTCGAGGACCCGGCGACGCCGTTTCCTGCGACCTGGATCTGACCTTTCATCGTGGTATCGGCTGTCGTCCTCACATAGGCGGGAGCGTAGACAGTCGAGCCCGGGTACATTCCGGTGGCTTTGAAGGTCATTTCACGGCTGCTGCTCCACGTCTTGTCGACCGACAGGTCGATTTTGAACCTGCCTGCCTCGAATGACCCCGAGGCGGTCTCGGTATCGGTCCAGGCTGCCAGGGTTGCGGTGGCACCGATGCCGAAGACCAGGCCTCCCGCGAGAACCGCTTTGATTCGCCGGTTGCGCAGCGCTCGGCCATTGGGCGCATGAGCTCGGTTTTGCCGTCGACTGTCTGAACGGGGCCCTGACGAGACCCGCTCAGACGGGCTGGGGTCACGCAGCGGACCCAAGGTGAACCTCACGGAGACCGATCTGACTATTCAGCCGAGGTCGCGGTGAACTGCCACTGGGCAGTCGCGGCCTGACCCTGTGTCAGGCTGTCATCGGCGGTGACCTGGAAGCACAGAGCGACGGGGGCACCTGCAGTGGCGTCTGCGCCGGCAGTGAGGTCAAAGCCCTGGGCGCCTGCGACAGAGCCTATGGCTGTGCCAGCAGGGACGATCGACGTGCCGGTCGCGTCCGCGCTGCAGGCGCCGGCGTTGGCGACAGCGACTATTCCGTAGGTCAGCGCCTCAGCGTTGCCGCCGTTTCCTGCAGCGCTTTCAAGAACCACGCTCGCGTCATATGAAGTGTCGCCGTCGAGCCTGAGAACGAACGGAGCTGCCACAGTGTCGCCGGGGGTGAGGTTGTCGCCGCCGTCGAGGTCGAAGGTGAGATCCGCGGCGCCCGCTGAGCTCTCGTGATCGGTGAAGTCGGTTCCGTTGGTGCTTCCCTGCACATTGAACGAACCGGCGCCGAAGGTCCCTTCGGCCCATTCGTTGTCCGTCCAGGCGGCCAGCGTCACCGCAGCTCCGACACCCAGAACGATGCCACCGGCGAGGATGGCCTTGAACTTGCGAGAACGCGTCGTGGACTGCGTCATTCTGACTCCTTGAAAAAGCACATATGTGCACAAAACACCAACAGTGGTGACTTGTTCCTTATCATACAATTACTTGTGCAATAAAATCGTTAATCACACCTGTGCTTTCCGGCACAGCCCCGAAATATTCGCATTCTGTGCGCGGGCACCGCAGAGGCGGGGGGGGGGGGGG
>NZ_JBHFIH010000019.1:308855-338018 GCF_057334195.1 Brevibacterium sp. AGC70
GCCCGCCTCGGCAGTGGGGTTGGTCGTGTGACCGAGAAGAGATCTGTGGCCGGTCAGGCCTTCTGCACGGTGATGGTCCAGCTCGCTTCACCGGTGCGATCGAAGTGCGTCACGGGGTAGCCGTTCTCCGCCGCCCACTGAGGAATCGCCTCGGTGGCTTGGGTGCAGTCGAAGTTGATGACGAGCTCATCTCCGTTGTCCATTCCACCGATTGCGTCCTTGGCCTCAACCAGGGGGAAGGGGCAGACAAGACCGTTTGTCTCTAATACCTGTTTCATATGCTCCTGCTCTCTACGGGCTGCGCGGCACCTGTCCGCGCTCCTGATCTGATGGTGAATTTCGCGGCGACTCCAGCGCCGACGATCATGAAGAAGGTCGCGACCCACCCCTGATATTCGAACTGCGCGGTCGAGACCATGGCGTTGCCGACGGTGCAGCCGCCGGCGATCGCGGCGCCGACACCCATCCCGATTCCGCCGAGGATGGACTTGACCACGGTCGACTGATCGGGGACACGGATCCGGAACTCTCCCGAGGCCTTCGCCGCGATGAACGATCCGAGGAGGATGCCGATGACGAGCATGACGCCCCAGTCGACGAGCGAGGAGTCGCCCGTGCCGAGGAATGTCGTGAGATTCGCCGAGGGGGTCGTGATCCCCAGACCCGAGTTGCGTCCGGTCGCAGCCGAGAGCGGCCAGGCGATCGTGGCGATGACGCCGATGACGACGGCCGTGACGAACGGGTTCCAGCGCTTCTCCGTGAGGATATGAGCCAGCCCCTTCTTCAGCGGCGGCAGGGTCGCGACGGGCGTGGCGGTCTTCTTGTTGTGGTGCACGGTGACGGCAATGGCCACGGCGGAGATGATCGCAACGAAGACCCACGGGCTCAGCCCCGTCGATGCCTGGAGCGTGCCGCTTTCGATCGTGATCGAGCGCAGCCCCTCCGTCACCGAGGCGGCCGGTCCGTTCTTCATCACCGCGGAGACGAGCGCGTAGAAGATCAGTGCGAACCAGCTGCCGACCAGACCTTCACCGGCCCGGTAGTAGGTGCCGGTGGCACATCCGCCGGCCAGCACCATGGCGAAGCCGAAGATGAGGCCGCCGATGATCGACGCCAACCAGGGGAACGGCGAGGCCTCCAAGGTGATGACGCCCAGTGCGTTGAGCAGGAACAACCCGATCGAGTGCACGGCGATGAGGAGGATGAGTGCCGAGAACCATCGCGTGTTCCCGGTCAGCGTGAGATCGCGGAAGGCCCCGGTCACGCAGAAACGTCCCCGCTGGAGGACGAATCCGAGTGCCAGGCCGACGATCAGTCCGGTGATGATCATTCATGAGCTTTCTGCTTGTAGGCAGCTGGCTGCCGTGACGATACATGCATGTGTTGAGCTATCTATTGCCGAGTCGGGCTGGGAAAGACGTTCAGACCGCACCTCGCGAACACAACGCCCTACATTCTGCTCAACAATCCGACCGTTCGTCAACACCACTGCTCCAATCCCCGCCGATCCTGGGGTCCCCACAGCCGCTCTTCTCATTCATTGATAACTTCCTCGCCTTGTGTCAGTGACTGGGCGCACACTGAGAGGACGAATACGGCAAGGAGGCCCAGGTGCCAGAATTTCAGACCGACGTCGCTATCGTCGGAGCAGGTCCGGCCGGGCTGCTGCTCGCCCACACGCTGCACAATGCAGGGATCGACTCAGTCGTCATCGACAACCGCAGCCGCGACGACATCGCCCGCACTCACCGGGCAGGCATCCTCGAGGCCGGGTCCGTGCGAATGCTCGAGGCCGAAGGCATCGAGTCCCGCGTGCACACCTCCGGCCACCGCCACGACGGCATCGACATCCGCGTCGACGGCGTCAGCCACTCCTTCGACTTCCCGAACCTTGTCGGCGAATCCGTGTGGCTCTACCCGCAGAACGAAATCTTCGTCGACCTCTCCGCCGCCCGCGAACGCACCGGACGCCCCACCTTCTACTCGATCACCGACACCGCGATCGGCGACATAGAGACCGAACAGCCGTGGGTGAGTGCGACGACCGAAAACGGTGAGGAACTGACGATCAATGCCCGCTACGTCATCGGCTCCGACGGCTCCCGCGGGCCCTGCCGGGCGATGATCCCAGCAGACACGAAGCAGCGCTTCTTCCACGAATATCCCTTTGCCTGGTTCGGGATCCTCTGCGAGGCACCGGCCAGCCACGAGGTCCTCATCTACTCCCGCTCCGAACGCGGCTTCGCCCTGGTCTCCCAGCGCAGCGAGTCCGTGCAGCGCATGTACTTCCAAACCTCCCCCGACACCGAGGTGGCCGATTGGTCCGATGACCGCATCTGGTCGGAGCTGCAGTCCCGAGTCGAGGGACCCGACGGCTTCCAGCTCAAAACGGGCGCGATCATCGACAAGAACATCCTGCCCTTCCGCTCGGCCGTGACCGAGCCGATGCAGCATGGTTCCCTGTTCCTCGCCGGCGACAGCGCCCACACTGTTCCTCCCACCGGGGCAAAAGGCCTCAACCTCGCCTTCGCCGACGTGTCAGTGCTTGCCCCGGCGCTGATCTCAGCTCTCAAGAACTCCGACGCCGAGGCGCTGGCCGGGTATTCGCGGACCGCGACGAAACGTGTGTGGAAAGCTCAGAACTTCTCCTACCAGATGACCCGGATGCTCCACTCCGACCCCAGCCAGGATGCGTTCGAAACGAAGCGCAGCCTCGGCGAGCTCAATTCGATCCTCGAATCCGAGCACGGGCGGCGCTACCTCGCCGAGTGCTACACAGGCTGGCCCGAGGGCTGAGCAGGCTCAACACAAAGAACCCCCACACCGAGAAGAAAGGTTCGACATGGGAGCACAGAAACTCTCCGGCCCGGACGATGCGGCCGAGTCACAGCAGACGCTGTCTGCCGAGGTCGAAGCCATCGAGACCGAGCATAAGAATGCAGTCGCCGCCGGCACACCGGCCGAGACCCAGCCGCGCCTGGACTACCCGCCGTACCGGTCCTCGATTCTGCGGCACCCGACGAAGGACCCTCGGCACACGGACCCGGAGACCATCGAGCTCTTCTCCCCTGCATTCGGCCACCGCGACTTAGCGAACCTCGAATCCGACCTCACGATTCAGGCTGGCGGGGAGCCGATCGGCGAACGCATCAAGGTCACCGGTCGCGTCCTCGACGGCAACGGCCGCCCGGTCCGAAACCAGCTCATTGAGATCTGGCAGGCCAACTCCGCCGGTCGCTACATCCACAAGCGCGACCAGCACCCGGCCCCGATCGACCCGAACTTCACCGGCGTCGGCCGCACCCTGACCGGCGACGACGGCTCCTACTCGTTCACAACGATCAAGCCGGGACCCTACCCGTGGAAGAACCACCACAATGCGTGGCGGCCGGCCCACATCCACTTCTCGCTCTTCGGCTCCGAGTTCACCCAGCGCATGATCACTCAGATGTACTTCCCCAGCGATCCGCTGTTCGCCCTCGACCCGATATACCAGTCGATCACGGATCAATCAGCCCGCGACCGCCTCGTCGCCACCTACGATCACAACATCACCGAGCACGAATTCCTCATGGGCTACAACTGGGACATCGTGCTCACCGGAGGCAACCGCACCTGGATGGAAGAAGAGGACGATGACTGACCAGAAGCTCACCGCGACACCCGGCCAGACCGTCGGACCGTTCTACGGCTATGCCATGCCATGGCCTGGCGACAACGAAATCGTTCCTCCAGCAAAAGCCGAAGCAGTCCAGCTCCACGGCTATATCTACGACGGGGCGGGTGCGCCCGTCCCCGATGCGATCCTCGAGATCTGGCAGCCCGATGGCAACGGCAACGTCTCCCGCAATTCGGGCTCCCTGCGCCGTGACGGATTCACCTTCACCGGTTTCGGCCGCAATGAGGTCGACCCGGAGGGCCGATACGTCTTCTCCACCCTCAACCCAGGGGCGACCGAGGCAGGCAAGGCACCGTTCATCAGCGTCGTCATCTTCGCCCGTGGACTGCTGAACAGGCTGTTCACCAGGATCTATCTCCCCGAGGACACCGAGGCTCTGGCGGCCGACCCGCTGCTGTCCTCCCTCGATGCGACAGAGCGGGACCGTCTCATCGCGACTCGCGGGGCTGACGGATCGCTGCGTTTCGACATACGGTTGCAGGGTGAGAACGAGACCCCATTCCTGCGGTTCCCCAGCCACGAAGACTGACAGGACTCACGAAGACCGAGTCACCGCTGCCGCCACCGGAGAGGACACACAATGACTGACACCGCTGCCCATACGCGCCTCCTGTTCGCCCCGGGCGACCTGCGAGGCGCCGAGGCCATCGACGATGTCGCCCTCGTGTCTGCACTCGGCGATGTGGAGTCGGCGTGGATCAATGCTCAGGCACATGCCGGGCTGATCTCCTCCGATGACCGCGCCGAGGCGGTGGAGGGCATCGAAGCCACCACACGGTCGCTGCTCTCCGACTCCGCCGAACTCGAGACACTGGCCGCTGACGCCGAATCCGGCGGCAACCCGGTCATTCCGTTCCTCAAGACCGTGCGCACACGACTCGGTCCGGATGCGTCCCGCGCATTGCACAAGGGCCTGACCAGCCAGGACGTCATGGATTCGGCGCTAGGGCTGCTCATGGCCCGAGTCGCCCGCCAGACTCATGCACGCCTCGACGTCATCGCCGAGGTGCTCGTCGGGCTCTCCGAGGATCATGCCTCGACCGTGTGCTTGGCTCGCACCCTGACTCAACCGGCGCTGCCGACGACCTTCGGGCTCAAGATCGCCTCCTGGGCCGCCGAGGTCCACGAGGTCCAGAGCCTGACCCCGCGCATCGACTACGTGCAGGTCGGAGGAGCCGCGGGCACTCGAGCCGCGATCCGCGAGTTCGCGGGAGCCCAGACCGAGGCGCTGCTGCGCGAATTCCATGTGCAGCTGCGCGGACCCGACGCCGCACTCACCAGCATTCCCGCGCCCTGGCACACCGACCGCGTACGGGTCCTCAACTGGGCCTCTCACCTCACCCAATGTGTGACTGTCGGGGCCTCAATCGCCCGAGATGTCCTCATCGGCACCCGCCCGGAGGTCGGCGAACTGAACCTGGCTGCGACCGGTGGGTCCTCGGCGATGCCGCAGAAGCTCAACCCCACCTCGGCGGTGCTGCTTCACCGCAACGGCATGCGCGCTCCCGGGCTCATGGCCACACTGACCTCGACCGCGGCCGAGGCGATCGAGGAGCGCTCCGACGGAGCCTGGCACGCCGAATGGCCTGCCCTCTCCGAGCTCATGGGCCTGGCCGTGTCCTCCCTCATCATGCTCCAGACGATGGTCGAAGGACTGAGCGTCAAACCTGATGCGATGCGCAAGAACGTGGACGCAGCCAGCCCCGGCATCTTTGCCGAACGCCTCAACACCGCCTTCGGCGACCGGCTGACGAAGACTCAGGTTCAGGACATCATCGCCCCTGGTGGTGACCCTGTGGCCGCGCTCAAAGCAGCCCTGAGCCAGAACCCGGATGCTGGGGACGATGCCTCGGCCGACGAATTGGAGAGCTTCTTCTCTCCGGAGAACTACCTCGGCGACGCCGAAGACATCCGACAGACCATCATTGCCACCATCAACGGACCCGAGCCCGTATCGCCGGGGCTCCTCCCCTTCGCCTCAAGAAAGTGACCTGACGTGGAACTCACCGCAACCGTCCTTGCCGCACCGACCGCCCCTGCCACAGCGAACCCGCGCGTCCTCGTCGTCCTGCCCTCACTGGGCACCTCGGTGAGCGCGCTGTGGCAGACGGCTGCCACCCACCTCGGCGGCGTGGATCCTGAGACGACGGTCATCGGCATCGACCTGCCCGGCCACGGCCGCTCGACGCCGGTCAACGTCCCCGCGGGCACGTCCGAGGTGCCCAGACTGACGATGAGCGACCTCGCCGAGGCGGTCCTGACCACCATCGACCGAGTCCTTCCCGACGTGGCCGGTTCTGCTGCTGCCCGCATCAGCCTGGCCGGTGACTCGATCGGCGGCGCGATCACCCTGCAGCTGGCCCTCGACCACGGTGATCGTTTCGATCGTGCCGCCGTGTTCTGCACCGGAGCCAAGATCGGTGAGGCCAGCGGTTGGGAGGAACGCGCGGAGGTCGTCGCCACCTCGGGCACACCCACACAGGTCATCGGTTCGGCCCAGCGCTGGTTCGGTGAGGGCTTCATGGATCGCGAGCCCGATGCTTCGGCTGCCCTGCTGCACTCGCTGCAGGACGCGGACCGCTTCTCCTATGCCGCGCTCTGCCACGCACTGGCCTCCTTCGACGTCCGCTCGCGCCTATCGGAGATCACCCTGCCGGTTCTCGCCGTCGCCGGGTCCGAGGATCAGCCGACCCCACCGACCAAACTCGCGGAGATCGCCAATGGCATCTCCGGTGCCCTCCTCGAGGTCATCGAGGGCGCCGCCCACCTCGTGCCTGCCGAAGCGCCGGCGGTCGCCGCAGGTCTGCTCCACGACTTCCTGGATGGAAACGGCACGGGCGGAAACACTGCGAACACTCAGGGCTCGGACGCCGCCTCGGCGGACCTGCCCACTGCCTCCGGTCCACGTGAAGCCAGCCGGGACGAGGTGCGCGAGGCCGGAATGACCGTGCGCCGCCAGGTCCTCTCCGATGCTCACGTCGACCGCGCGAATGCGAAGGTCGATGACTTCACCGCCGACTTCCAGGACCTCATCACCCGCTACGCCTGGGGTGAGATCTGGACCCGCCCGGGCCTCGAGAAGCGCATGCGATCAGCGATCACACTGACCGCGATGATCGCCGGCGGCCACGAGGCCGAGCTCGCGATGCACGTCAAGGCCGCAGTGCGCAACGGGCTGAGCCGCGACGAGATCAAGGAAGTCCTCCTCCAATCCGCCATCTACTGCTCCGTTCCCAGTGCGAACACCGCATTCTCCGTGGCTTCGCAGGCATTGGCAGAGATGGACGAAGAAGGCTGACGCTGTTCGAATCGTCACATTGCGTCCGCGGGGCTATCGGTGGCCGTCGATGGGCAATAGGCTTGTTCGGTTGCAGTGAATCGCCCGCGTGAGTCTCCGACCTCGGGCGTCACAGCGGTCCAGATCATTCACTTCGCCCGAAGGAACTCCATGAGCGACGCTCCGGTGCCACGCCGCGTCTACAAGTTCGCCGTCTTCGCCTTAGCGATCGGCGCATTTGCCATCGGTGTGACCGAGTTCGCCACGATGGGCCTGCTGCCCCATATCGCGCGCGAACTCGGCATCACCGTGCCCCAGGCCGGCCACGCCGTGTCGTTCTACGCCATCGGCGTCGTCGTCGGGGCACCACTGATCACCACGATCGCTGCGCACATGGACCGCAAGAACCTGCTGCTGGGCCTCATGGGTCTCTTCGCCCTCGGCAACGTCGCCTCGATGCTCGCACCCGACGCGACCCTGTTCAATATTGCGCGCTTCGCCAGCGGACTGCCCCACGGCGCCTACCTGGGCATCGGCGCCATCGTCGCCTCCTCGCTCGTGCCCCCGAACCGCCGCGGGCGAGCGATGGCACGCGTGATGTTGGGTCTGACGATCGCCAACATCGTCGGCGTCCCCATCGCCACGGCCCTTGGCAACATGCTCGGCTGGCGCAGCGCCTACGCCCTCGTCGCCGCTCTCGGCATCCTCACCGTCATCATGGTCGCCGTCGGCGTACCCCGCGTGAAGCTCAGCGGCGTGCCCTCGGCTCGCGGTGAGATGAAGGCCCTGGCCCGACCGCAGATCATCCTCACCCTCGTTGCCGGCTCCGTCGGCTTCGGCGGCATGTTCGCCGTCTACACCTACATCGCCCCGACCATGACCGACGTCGCCGGCGTCCCGGAGGTCGCGATCCCCTGGGTTCTCGCCGTCTACGGACTCGGCATGACCGCCGGCTCCCTCATCGCCGGGCCCCTCGTCGACAAGTCCATCGAACGCTCTGGCATCGGCGGCATGATCCTCTCCGCCATCGTGCTCTCCGCGTTCGGCGCCTTCACCCAGATCCCGGCCGTCGCGATCATCGCTCTCTTCCTCATCGGCATCGCCGGCTCGATGATCACGACCGCGCTGCAGATGCGCCTGCTGCGCGACTCCCACGACGCACCGAGCCTGTCAGCGGCCATGAACCATGCCGCGTTCAATCTCGCCAACGCCCTCGGCGCCTGGCTCGGCGGCATCGTCATCACCGCAGGCCTGGGCTACCGCGCCCCGGCCTGGGTGGGCGTGGGCCTGTGTCTGCTCGGGCTCATCGTCCTCGTCATCGCGATCTCCCTCCGCCGAGGCGGCACGACGAACCGCTCGACCGTCGAGCTCTGAGGCCGGCTTCACGTCCTGGCGTGACGTGGGGTCTGAGTCGTGCAGATCACTCGGACGTACAAGTAATCTCAACTTCTGATACCTTCGGGTCGCATTGTGTGAGACAAGAGTAGTGTCTAGCAGTCGCCTTTCACGCCTGTGTCCGGCGACTTTCATCTGACACGAGCACCATCCCGCCCGTGCCTTCGTATCTCGACAACAGCGGAGCACAAAAGAACATGTCCACCGATACACAGCCGGGAAACCCGAGCGCTCAGCCGGGCCCGGAGTCCGAATCCGATGTCATCGCAGCGACTCGGAAGAACAACACCCGGGGCAAGGTTCTCACCGCCTCGATGGTCGGCACCACGATCGAATTCTTCGACTTCTATGCCTATGCGACCGCCTCGTCGCTGGTGTTCCCTGCCCTCTTCTTCCCCAATCAGACGTCGACGACCCAGCTGCTGAGCTCCTTCGCGATCTTCGGCGTCGCCTTCGTCGCCCGACCCCTGGGTTCCATCATCTTCGGCCACTTCGGCGACCGCATCGGCCGCAAGAAGACACTCATCGCGTCCCTGCTCATCATGGGCATCGGCACCTTCCTCATCGGCCTCCTCCCGACCGCGAGCGCTCCGGGCTGGATCGTCCTGGCCCCACTGCTCCTCGTCCTCCTGCGCTTCTGCCAGGGCGTCGGACTCGGCGGCGAATGGTCGGGTGCGGCACTGCTGGCCACCGAGAACGCGCCGAAGGGCAAACGTGCCATCTGGGGAACCTTCCCGCAACTGGGCGCCCCTGTCGGCTTCATCATCGCCAACCTGCTCTTCGTCGGCCTCAACAAGTGGACATCCCCCGAGGCGTTCCTCGCCTGGGGCTGGCGCATCCCCTTCCTGCTCTCGGCGCTCCTCGTCGCCGTCGGCCTCTACGTTCGCATGTCCCTCATGGAGACTCCCGCCTTCCAGCTGGTCGCCCAGAAGCAGCAGATCTCCAAGGCCCCGCTCGCTGCCGTCTTCAAGACGAGCTGGAAGCCGCTGATCCTCGGCACCTTCATCATGTTCGCGACCTACGTGATCTTCTACTTCATGACCGCGTTCACCCTCACCTACGGCACCTCACCAGCCACCACCGGTCAGGCGAAGACCGCCGCCGAGGCTGCCGGCACGAGCTTCGATCCCGCCGGATTCGTCGCTGGGCTGGGATATACGAAGAGTGAGTTCCTCACCTACCTCATCATCGGCGTCGTCTTCTTCGGCATCTTCACCGTGGTCTCCGGACCGCTGGCCGAAAAGCTGGGGCGACGCACGATGCTCATGGGGGTCACGGTTCTCATCGCCGCCTATGGTCTCGTCGTCAATGTCCTCTTCAATGCAGGAACCCCAGGCGTCATCATCGCCCTGATCGTCGGCTTCATCCTCATGGGACTGACATTCGGTCCGATGGCCGCGTACCTGCCGGAGCTGTTCCCTGCCAATGTGCGCTACACGGGCTCAGCGATCTCCTACAACATGTCCAGCGTCATCGGTGCGGGTCCGGCGCCGTTCGTCATGGTGGCCCTGTGGCAGGCCGAAGGCGGAACGATCTTCTACTGCGGCCTCTACATCATCGGTGCGGCGATCCTCACGCTCATCGCCCTGTTCCTGGCCAAGGACACCTCTGACCTCGACATGGAAGCTCAGCTGAGCTGAGACCTCATGCCCTAGGATCGAGACGAAGGCAACCGATCCTGGGGAGGACGACCATGGCACTTTCACCGCAGCTGAGGCCCTTGATCGGCACTTGGCGGGGCCCGGGATCGGGCCACTACCCCACGATCGACCCGTTCAGCTACAGCGAAGAACTGATCCTCCGCGACGTCGCCAAGCCCTTCCTGGTCTATCAGCAGCGCACCTGGTCACCCGACGGACGGCCCCTGCACATGGAAACGGGGTTCCTGCGCAGCCCCACGCCCTCGACCGTCGAACTCGTGCTGGCCCAACCGACCGGGCACGCCGAACTGGCCGAAGGCACCCTGACTGCAGCTGAGGACGGACTGGTTCTCGAGCTGCAGTCACCGCAGGTCCTCGTGGCAGCCTCGGCGAAACCCGTTGCAGCAACCGCTCGAACCTACCGTCTGGTGAAGAATCAGCTGTCGGTCGACTTCTCAATGGCCGCAGTTGGCGCGGCCATGACTCATCACCTTCATTCGGACCTCATCAGGGCCGAAGACTGACGCTGCCCCAGGCTGATACGGAATTTCAACACTACGATTTGGCAACGACCGCCTCGGCGAGGCTCCGTTCGTCATGCGTGTGATGCAAGACACGGTACGATTCCTTTCAGACGTTGCTCGGACTTTTCCCGCGCGAGCGACACTTTTCTATGACATCGATGTCACTGACTCTCCTGGAGGAACTATGAAACGACGCTTGACTCTGGCCACGGTGGCCGTCGGCGCCATGCTCGCTCTGTCCGCGGGCGGCGGCGGAGGCGAATCAGAGCCGGCAGCGACCGGCGAAGGTGGAGTCCCCCTGATCAAAGAGGGCAAACTGACGACCTGCACCCACCTGTCCTACCAGCCCTTCCAGTTCGAGAAGGACGGCGAGGTGGTCGGATTCGACGTCGACATCGTCGATGCCGTGGCGAAGAAGCTCGGCGTGGAGCAGGAGATCATCAACACCTCGTTCGAGACGATCACCTCAGGCGCGGAATTCAACCAGCAGAAGTGCGATGTCGCGGCAGCCGCGACGACGATCACTCCCGAGCGTCAAGAGGCCACTGACTTCTCAGAGGGGTACTTCGCTGCCAACCAGGCGATTCTGACCAAGGGCGACAAGAAGGCAGAAGACGAGGCAGCGCTCAAGGGCTTCAAGATCGCGGCCCAGGCCGGCACCACGGGACTCGAGTACGCAACCGAGAACTTCAAGGACTCGGAAGTCATCACCTACGAGGACCTGCCGCTGTCCCTCGAAGCGCTCAAGACCGGACAGGTCGACGCCGTGATCAATGACAACGGCGTGCTCTACAACTACAACACCGAGAACAAGGGCTTCGCGATCGGCTTCGATATCAAGACCGATGAGCACTACGGCATCAGCATGAAAAAGGGCAACACCCAGATGAAGAAGGCCGTGGACGACACTCTCAAGGAGATCAAGGACAACGGCGAGTACGACAAGATCTACAAGAAGTGGTTCGGCGAAGCTCCCAAATAGAGATCGCTGACCGGGCGGTCGGCCACGACTTTCACGTCTGGGCCGGCCGCCCGTTGACCTGAGCAGACTCGGCACACCACGCCACCATCGTTGAAGGACTCACCCATGTCACCAACACCCGCGACCGGAGGCAACGGCCCAACCGGCCCCGCAGTCCCTCTCGCCACTGCTACCCCCAAGGCCAAGATGAGCAAGCGTCAGAAGGCCAAGCTCTCCCGTGGCATCCAATACGCGATCCTCATCCTCATAGCCGTCGTCATCGCGCTCGTCGCCGACTGGCCGACGCTCATCGATTCCTTCGGCCGGGTCGACATCGCCGTCGACATGTTTCCTGAGGTCATCACCGGTGCGCTGAAGAACACCGTCATCTTCACGGCCCTCGGCTTCGTCCTCGGGCTGGCCATCGCTCTCGTCGTCGCCCTCATGCGGCTGTCCTCGGTCGGCGTCTATCGCTGGCTCGCGACGATCTACATCGAATTCTTCCGCGGACTGCCGGCTCTCGTCGTCTTCCTCGTCATGGGATTCGGGCTTCCCGTCGCGTTCCCCGGTTTCCTACTCCCCCAGCTGGTCATCATCATGATCGCCCTCGGCCTCGTGTCCTCGGCGTACATGGCGGAGACCATCCGCGCCGGCATTCAAGCGGTGCCCAAGGGACAGGTCGAGGCAGCACGCTCGCTGGGCATGTCGTCCTCGCGAGCGATGATCACGATCGTGCTGCCCCAGGCGATGCGCATCATCCTCCCGCCGCTGACCAATGAACTCATCCTGCTCACGAAGGATTCCTCACTGGCCTACATCCTCGGGTCCTCGGTCGACGGGCGCGAACTCGCGGCACTCGGTCGAGCCGAGATCGTCAACACAGCCAACCTCACCCCGTTCATCGTCATCGCGGTCTGCTATCTCATCATCACGATCCCGCTGTCGTATCTCTCACGTGTCCTCGAACGCAAATACGGTTCCGCCGAGCCAGGAGCGAAGTAATGTCCAGATCAGCCACCACCTCGGCACGGGAGACCGCGACTCCGATCATCGCGATTCGGAACCTCAAGAAGAGCTTCGGGTCCAACCAGGTCCTCACGGACATCAACCTCGACGTCGACAAGGGCGAAGTCGTCTGCGTCATCGGCCCCTCGGGTTCCGGCAAGTCGACGATGCTGCGCTGCATCAACACGCTCGAGACCCCGACTGGCGGCTCGATCGTCGTCGACGGCATGGACATGATGGACCTCGATCTCGACATCGATGCCGCGCGCACCCGCATCGGCATGGTGTTCCAATCCTTCAACCTCTTCGGCCACCTCACCGTGCGAGAGAACCTCACCATCGCCCAGACCAAGGTCCTGGGGCGCTCGAAGGCTGAGGCGAACACCGTCGCCGAGGCGAACCTGGCGAAGGTGGGACTGTCTGAGAAGATCGAGGCCAAGCCCTCGTCCCTGTCCGGGGGCCAGCAGCAGCGAGTGGCGATTGCTAGGGCCCTGAGCATGGACCCCGATGTGATGCTCTTCGACGAGCCCACATCGGCACTCGATCCAGAGACCGTGGGCGATGTCCTCCAGGTCATGCGCAACCTCGCCGAGGCGGGCATGACGATGGTCGTCGTCACGCATGAGATGGAGTTCGCCCGGCAGGTCGCCGACCGCGTCCTGTTCATGGACGGCGGGTACGTCGTCGAGTCCGGACCCGCCAGGGAGGTCATCGGCAACCCGCAGGAGCAGCGGACGAAGGACTTCCTCGCCCGCGTCCTCAATCCCGGGCAGCTGGGGTAGGGGCGCTTCACCAGTCCTGCCCGTTGGCTGCACACTCGTCTCGAAGCTTGATGAGAAAGCCGCATCGTCCTTGTTGGGCGATCTCGCCATGCTGGTTGTACAGGGTGAACTGCCGGTCGAGGAATCCCTTGTCCTCGGCCGAGACCAGCCGCTTGCCGAGGATCTCCATCTCCATGGTCACCGTGTCTCCGATGTGGAGCGGGCGCTTGAACTTCCAGTCGTCGATGCCGGTCATCGCGATCGCGGAACTGGTGAACCAGCCGGCCCGGTCCATCAGTCCGGTGATCACCGCGATCCCCAGTACTCCGTGGAGGAGCCGACCACCGCCTGCCTCCATGTACTCGGCGTCGGAGTGCACCTGGTTCCAGTCGCCGGAGACCATGGAGAACAGTGTGAGGTCGGCCTCCGAGAGAGTTCGTGAGGAGGACCGATAGATCTGGCCGACGTCCATGTCCTCGAAGTAGAGACTATGGTCAGTGGAGATGGACCTGCCCAGGGACGGTCCGGACTGCGCGGGATCTTGCGTCATTGCCGACTCCTTCGTTCTTCTGGGCCGGAACGGTCCTTTGCGGACCCCCTATTGCCAGCCCTCATGTGATCTGCCATACTCACTATACAAGAACGAACGTTCTTCCCTGCTCAAAGGAGAGTGCTATGGCCTCAACAATCGAACCACCCGTCGACCGCTCCGGGCCTGACGCCGTCGATCTTGACCTCCCTGAGGAGAGCAAGATGACGAAGCTGGCGAGTGCCTCGGTCCTCGCCACAGCCCTCGAATGGTTCGACTTCCTCATCTACTCCACCGCCTCGGCGCTGGTGTTCGGGCACATCTTCTTCCCCTCCCTCGACGGCGCACTGGGGACCATCGCCTCGTTCGGCACCCTCGCCGTGGGCTTCATCGCACGACCAGTCGGCGGCATCATCGCCGGCGCACTCGGCGATCGCTTCGGACGCAAGGGACCCCTTGTCGCTTCCATGGTCATCATGGGCCTCGCGACGGCTTCCATCGGCATGCTGCCCGGGTACGACACCATCGGAATCTGGGCACCCATCCTCCTCATCACCGCACGCCTGATCCAGGGACTTGGAGTCGGCGCCCAGTGGGGCGGCGCGACACTGCTGCTGACCGAGCACTCCCCCATCAAGCGTCGCGGCTTCTACGGCTCCTTAGTTCAGCTCGGCACCGTCGCAGGCATCATCATCGGCAATGCCTTCTTCCTCTGCATCCTGCTCTTCGTCGATGAAGAGGCCTTCATCGCATGGGGCTGGCGTGTGCCGTTCCTCTCCGGACTCCTTCTCGTCGCGGTCGGCATCTTCGTTCAGATGAAGATCGAAGAGACTCCGGTCTTCAAATCGATGCAGGCCAAGGCCCAGGCCGCGACCGCAGGCAAGGAGATGCCCAAGGTGTCACTGCTGGGCGCCGTGCGCAGGTACTGGCGTCAGATCCTCCAGGCAGCTGGAGCATTCTTCGTCGTCAACGGCACCTTCTACGTCATGATCTCCGGCATGCTCTCCTACGGAACGGCCAACGTCGGTCTTTCACAGACGACGATGATCATGATCGTCTGCCTCGCCGTTGCCACTCAGATCTTCACGATCCCCTACTTCGGGGCCTGGTCGGACCGCCACGGCCGGCGAAAGATCTTCCTTGTGGGCACAGTGCTCATGGCAGTCTGGGCATTCCCGTTCTTCTGGCTCGTCGACACCGGTAATCCTGTCCTCGTCGGTCTGTCTCTCATCGTCGGTCTCACACTGCATGCAATGATGTTCGGCCCGCAGGCGGCACTGTTCGCGGAGATGTTCCCCGCCGACGTTCGCTACTTCGGAGCCTCTCTCGGGTTCCAGCTCGCCAGTGTCTTCGCCGGTGGACTCGCACCCATGATCATGGTCTCCCTCATCGAGTTCACAGGCACCTCGGCGAGCGTATCGGCCTACATCATCGTCATGGCCATCATCACCTTCATCGCCGTCTACACGATCAAGGAGCGCTTCCGGGCCAACCTGCACGAGACGACTCGTGACATCGAGGAGCGCGAAGCTTCGGAAGCAGCAGGTGTCGAACATGTCTGAGCACAATGCATCACTCGAGGAGCGCATCGCCCGCCTCGAGGACATCCAGGCGATCGGACAGCTTCGCGCCCGCTACTGCCAGGCTCTCGATGACGGACACTGGAATGCTCTGGCCGACACATTCACCGAAGACGGGGCATTCGTCGGACTCTCGACTGCCCGCGGTCGAGAGGAGATGCTCGAGTTCTTCCCGAAGCTCAATTCGACGACCGTGACCTCGTGGTGGCACTTCAGCTCGAACGAAACCGTCGACCTCGACGGCGACTTCGCCACCGGCACGACCTGGCTGCTCCAGCCCTGCGTCGTCGAGGGCGAATCGCAGTTGGCCGCGGGTCGCTACGACGACACGATGGTCCGCACCGCAGAGGGATGGCGCTTCACCGAACGCAGAGTTTCGTTCTTCTTCTGGTCCTCGCTCGAAGCCGGATGGGACGCAGCGCGGTTCTCATTCCCGCCCGCCAGCGGGGCCGCTGATGCGCGCACCATGGAACGAGTCGATCGTGGCCAGTCAGTCTGAGGTCTGCTACGGACTACCGACCGGCGTTGTCCGGTCGGTTCGCAGCACGCACGAGGCCGAACACCAGGTCGACCTGGAGATCGGCGAGTTCGCCGGGCGAAAGTCTGCCGTCTGGCCGGTACCACGTGGACATCGAGTTGCACAGAGTCACAACACCCCGTGTGGCCGAGCCGATGTTGCGCACATCGCAGGCTCCGGCATCGAGGCCGTCGGCAATGGCGGTACGGAAGACCTTCTCCGTCCGATCACGCTGAGTAACCACCTCGGCGCGGTTCTCACCTTCGAGGTAACGGAACTCGGTGATGCCCACCACCGAGGCGCGCGGCTTCTCCACGATGAAATCGACGTAGGCCCGCACTGCCGCATCAAGCCTGGCCAACGGCGCTTCACCGGCCGCAGTCACTGCCGCCTCGAGGGAGTCGGCGAGCGTGCGGGCAGTGTCCTCGAGGACGACCTCAAGGATCTCGCTCTTCGAACCGAAGTAGTTGTAGAGGTTCGACAGCGAGGTCCCGGCTGCCTTCGCAATCTCACGCGTCGACGCCCCGTGGAAACCCTTCGCTGCGAGCACTTCGAGCGCCGCATCGACGACCGTTTCGCGGTCGATGAAACGTGGCGCAGCCCGCCGCCTGCCTGACTTGTCCACATGCTCGTCCATTGCCACCAATCTTCTCATAAGCCCCCTCGGAAGGAATCTCAATGACACCGCCGCTCGCCCCCGGACAGCGATTGCTCGCTGCCGCCCCCACCCTCGCACCGGGTTCGACATTGGCCTTGGCTGACGCTGTGGCGACTGCGCTTCGCACCGAGATCATCGACGCTTCCGACCTGGTCTCAGCGGACTTGGTGTCCGCACACCTCGAGCTGAAAGGGCCTATCGCCGAGTCTCTGTCCCCGACTGCGGTCGTCACAGCGATCCTGTCCGATCGGGACGCAAGTGTGCGCGCCGAGGTGACTGCCTTCCTCGACGATGACACCGGGGCCGTTGCCGTCCTGCGGTTGGCATTCACCGGCACGATGCCCGACGCCTGGGCCCTCGACCGTTCCGATTCCTTCTCCGGCCTGTTGTGCCCCGGCAGCAGGGAGTGGAACGCCGAGCTCCACCGCCGGCTGAGCGAGGACGAGTCGTTCGCCCGCCTCATCGAGTCCTACGACGGAACGATAGGGATCTCGATCGGCGGCCGCCCCGTGCACATCCGCTGCTACCGCGGCCAGGTCCTCGAGGTCGTGGCCCGCGCGATCAAGGGTGCCGATTTCGTCCTCGACATCCCCGGCGAGGTCTTCATCGATCTCATGACCTCGGGCGACAACAGCTTCATGGAGACCGCCATGGTGGGGAAGATGCGGTCGGCAGGATCCGGCTACGAATATCTGCGCATGACAAGCGCGCTCATCCGCATCATCGACAACGCCCGCGCCCTCGCCGGCACCGCCGGATACGTCGGCGCACACACGACTTCCATCGAGACCCAGCAGGTGGCCTGATATGACGACACTGACTGAAGCCACACAGCCAACCGGCCCCACCGCCTCAACAGTGAGCACGCTGCGTGCGCACCAGTTCGTCATCGACGGCCGCCTCGCCTTCGTCGAAGACTGGGGCGACATCCACGCGACCCCGCTGCTGGCTCTGCATACCGCCGGTCAGAGCGGCGTCCAGTACGCCCACGTCGCCGCTGATCTCGCGGCACTGGGCTACCGCGTCATCGTCCCCGACTTCCCCGGCCACGGACGCAGCGAACCCGCTGCTCACGGACCGGTGACCGACCTCGGCGAATATGCCCGATTCGCACTCACCGTCCTCGATCAGCTGGGCATCGACCGCTTCGTCGCCGTCGGATGTTCAATCGGCGGGAAGATCACGATCGACCTCGCTGTGCGGGCAGGGTCCCGCATCCAGGCCGCGGTCGCGATGGCCGCCGGGGCCAGCGGTGGCCACGTCTCCATCCGGGGACTGACCCGCGAACTCAACGACATCTCGACGCCCTCGCGAGGCGACCGCACCTACTGGGGCACACGCGCCGTCGTCGGCTCCGCCGTCAGCGAGGAACGTCGTTCGCTCATCGCCCGCATGCACTGCCGCGAAGATCCCATCATCTCGAACTCGGACCTCATCGGCTGGGGCCGTCACGATGTCAGCGCAGGATTGCACGACATCGCATGCCCCACGATCCTCGTCGCCGGTGAGGATGATCTCTGGATCGACGCCGAGGCGATCCGCCGTGATGCTGTGTCCATCCCTCGAGGATCGTTCACGTTCCTTCCCGGGATCGGGCATTATCCGATGGAGGAGATGTCTGATTTCGCCAGCCAGGTCGACGCATGGGTGCGCACCCTGGAAGCCAGTGACGAAGGAACGGAGACCACCCGATCATGACCGCACAGCCCAGCACTCTCTACGGCCACCTGAAATCATGGGTCGAAGCCGGCCCGCAGCGACTGGCCCTCATCGACCCGGTGCCTGCCAGCGCTCAGACCGGCGGCCTCGACCACGGACACGTCCGTGTCAGCGTTGGCGATCTTCTGGCTCGTGCGAACCAGTTCGCCACCCTCCTCACCGAGCATGAAGTCGGCGAAGGCGACTGCGTGGCCATCTGGCTGCCCAGTTGGGCAGACTCCTACGCCTGGCAGTTCGCGGCCTCGGCCCGCGGAGCCCACGTCATCGGCGTCAATACCCGCTACAACGTCGCCGAGGTCGGACATGTACTTAGCAGGGCACGGCCCAAACTCCTCGTGATGGCTCACGGATTCCGCGGCATCGACTTCCTCGCCACTGCGACGAAGGCCGTCGCCGAATCGCAGGACGACGCACCCACGGTTGCCGTCTGGGCCGTGCCGGGGGCATCGGAGGAACCTGTTGCTGCCGACTATGACCTCGGTTCAGGTGCAGTGGTCGTACCTGGCCTCGGTGCCACCACCTCGGCGCCGGAGCTGTCGGCTGTCGAACCCAGCGCGGACCGACTGTCGGTCGCGTTCACGACCTCGGGGTCGACGGGCATGCCGAAGCTGGCCGCCCACAAAGAGACCGCTGTCGTCTCCCATTCGCAGCACGTGGCCTCGCGCGTGGGATTCGAGCCCGGCGACGTCCTCGTCGAGCCGCTGCCCTACTCCGGTGTCTTCGGATACTCGGCGGGCATGGGTGCGCTCTTCGGCGGTGCCGCGGTCCTCCTCCATCCCGTCTTCGACGAGCAGGAACTCGTGTCGGCCTGGGGCCACTTCAACGGCTCGCACTTCGTCGGCGCCGACGACATGCTCTCGCGGGTACGCCGTGTATGCGAAGAGACCGGCACGACGATCGGCTCGTGGAAGTGGGCCGGCGTGGCCGACTTCCAGGGTATGTCCGCAGACATCGCGAAATGGGCCGCCGAAGAATTCGGAACACGGACCGTCGGCGTCTACGGCTCCTCCGAAGTCTTCGCCCTCACCTCGTTCTGGCCCGTCGACACTGCCGAGGAGCTTCGCTACTCCGGTGGTGGACGACTGACCGATCCCGCATACGAGTACCGCATCGTCGATCCGCTCTCAAACCTCGACGTCCCCGAAGGGTCAGAGGGCGAAGTACAGCTGCGCGGAGCGAACATCGTCGACAGATACCTCGGTGACAAGGGTGAAGGCGCCAAGAACTTCACAACCGACGACTGGTTCGCCACCGGCGACCTCGGCCGCGCTCAGGGACCCGACTCCTTCGAATACGTGTGCCGCATGGGCGACGTCATCCGTCTGCGCGGATTCCTCGTCGACCCGGCCGAGATCGAACTCCACCTCATCACCCACCCCGAGGTCGAGATCGTCAAGGTCGTCGGGCGCAACAGTGAAGCGGGAGCGCCTGAGGTGGTCGCCTTCGTCCAGCCCGTGCCGGGCACGAATCCGGATCCAGCGGAGATCAGGGCGTACTGCAAGGAGCGCTTGGCCAGCTTCAAGATTCCCACCGAGGTTCGCCTCGTCGAGACCATGCCCGTGACCGCCGGAACCAACGGGTCGAAGATCAAAGCAGCCGTCCTGCGCGAATGGGCGGCCAGGCCGCTCGAGCCGCAGAAGTGACTTCAAAGCTAGGAAATACACCATGACGCACAAACCCAGACCCAGGCCGAACACCCCGCACTTCATGACCGAGGATCGCCTCGAGATCCAGGCGCTCGCTCGAGAGTTCGCCCACGACGTTGTCCTCCCGTTGGCCAATGAACTCGACCCCATCGAGGGGCAGTTCCCCGATTGGTTCATCAAGCAGATGGCCGATATGGGGTTCTTCGGCATCCTCATTCCCGAAGAATACGGCGGCCTCGGATTGGGTGTCTTCGAGTACTGCCTCGTTGCCGAGGAACTCTCCAGAGCCTGGATGAGCGTGGGTGGACTGCTGGCTCGGGGCAACGGGATGGGCGGTGGCTTCTCACCCGAACAGGAAGCCAGGCTGCTGCCGAAGGTCGCCACAGGTGAGTATTTGGGTGCCTTCGCCCTGTCCGAGGCAGAAGCCGGATCCGATGTCGCCAACATCCGGTGCAAGGCCAGTCGTGCCGAGGACGGTGGCTGGGTCATCAATGGCACGAAGATGTGGTGCACGTTTGCCGATCAGGCTGACTATGTGATTCTCTTTGCCCGCACGTCGACCGATGAGGCCAAGCGCCATCGTGGGATCTCAGCGTTCCTCGTTGAGAAGAATCGGGGTGAGTTCCCCGACGGTATGTCGGGGACTGCTGTGAAGAAGATCGGGTACTTCGGATGGAAGACCTGGGATCTGGCCTTCGACGACTTCCACCTGCCGGCAGATGCTCTGCTGGGGGAAGAAGATCGTGGCTTCTACCAAGCGGTGTCGGGTCTTGAAGTGGGGCGTGCGCATACGGCGGCTCGCTCGATCGGTTTGGCGCAGGCGGCGTTGGAGGACTCGATCGCGTACTTGAAGCAGCGGGTCCAGTTCGGGCATCCTCTGGCTGATTTCCAGCATCTGCGGTTCAAGGTCGCTGACATGGCCGCCCAAATCGAGGCCAGTCGTGCGTTGATGTATCACGTGTGCACGCAGATCGATTCTGGTGCACGCTGTGACAAGGAAGCGGCGATGGTCAAATACTTGGCCGCGGAGATGGCGGAGAAGGTCACTTCGGAGGCCGTGCAGATCCATGGTGGTGCCGGGTACACGAAGGACTTTGCCGTGGAGCGTCACTGGCGTGATGCCCGGTTGACGAAGATCTTCGAGGGCTCGTCTGAGATCCAGATGCGCATCATCTCCGATGAACTGCTCGGACGCTGAGCCACCCCATTTGAGACGCTGAGACCCACCAACCCTTCCGAGGAGGAAGAATGTCGAAGAACATCGTCATCTGTGAGCCCGTGCGATCTGCCGTCGGCGGATTCGGCGGCCAGTTCAAGAATCTGCCACCAGAGGAGCTCGGCCGTCAGGTCCTCGAGGCTCTCATCACGAAGTCCGGGCTGAACGTCGACGTCGTCGACGATGTCATCCTCGGCAACTGCTATCCCACGATGGAGGCCCCGGCGATCGGCCGCGTTGTCGCCCTCGACGCCGGACTGCCGATCACCACTCCCGGACGTCAGATCGACCGTCGCTGCGGGTCCGGCCTCCAGGCCATCGCCGACGGCCATGCGATGATCAACGCCGGATTCGCCGACCTCGTCATCGCCGGCGGCGTCGAGACCATGAGCCGCGGTGCCTTCTTCAACGAAGAGATCCGCTGGGGAGTCAAGGGCTCCGGTATCGACCTCAAAGACAGCCTGGCCCGTGGCCGAGTCACCGCAGGCGGCACGAACTACCCGGTCCCCGGCGGGATGATCGAGACCGCAGAGAATCTGCGTGCCGAATACAGCATCAGCCGCCAGGAGCAGGACGAATTCGCCGTCGCCTCGCACCAGAAGGCAGCCAAGGCCCGTGACACCGGCCGCTTCGACGACGAGATCGCACCGATCACGATCCCGGCGACCCGGAAGGCCCCGGAGCAGGTCATCACGACCGACGAACACATCCGCCCGAACGCGAACGTCGAATCGCTGGCCAAGCTGCGCCCGATCCTCGGGTCCTCAGACGCCGAGGCGACCGTGACGGCTGGCAACGCCTCCGGTCAGAACGACGGAGCCGCACTGTGCATCATCGCCACCGAGGAGAAGGCTCGTGAACTCGGGCTGCGCGTCTTCGCCCGGATGGTCGGCTGGGCCGTCGCAGGCGTTCCGCCCAAGACGATGGGAATCGGTCCCGTGCCGGCAGTGGCCAAGGCACTCGAACGCGCCGAGCTGAGTCTCGCCGACATGGACCTCATCGAACTCAATGAGGCTTTCGCAGCCCAGGCGCTGGCCTGCACCCGCGAGTGGAAGCTGAGTGAGTCCGACTTCGCTGAACGCCTCAACGTCAACGGCTCCGGAATCTCACTGGGACACCCGGTCGGCGCAACCGGCGGTCGGATTCTTGCCACCATGCTCCACGAGCTGAAGCGCCGCGATTCGCACTATGGCATCGAGACCATGTGCATCGGCGGCGGCCAGGGCATGGCAGCAGTCTTCGAGAACCTCGCGAGCTGAGCGCCGGTCGGCGCGGCTGAAGACCTGCCGCGCACCGGCCGAGCATCGACAGCACACCTGAGCGTCGAGAGTCGACTCCCTGAAGTCTGCTCTCGGGGCTCAGCTGTACTCTCGACGAGGCGCCCGGGGCCAGGCGTGTGGCGCCCGGGGCCAGGCGTGTGGCGCCCGGGGCCAGGCGTGTGGACGTTCGCCTACTTCTTCGACTCGAGTACGTCCTTCGGAAGGATGACACGGTAGCCCAGCCGGGCGTCGTAGCCGTGGATCTCCCTGGTGTCGAGGGCGGACATGAAGTCGAGCACCTCGGCGGTGATGATCTGACCGGGTACGAGTACGGGGAATCCCGGCGGGTAGGGTGTGACGAACCCGGCAGAGACCGGCTGATCTCCTGATTCGACCCGCCGGCTCAACTCCTCCGGGAGGACGTGTTCGATGTTCCACCGGCGCAGCCCGGCGTAGTAAGCGGTGCGCAGATCACCGTCGGGCAGCTGCCTCGACGGATCCGCAGCCGGTACCTCGGCGGCGTATTCCGGGGCGAAGGCGCTGAAGTCCGGCAGCGGCGGCATGATCTCGGCCGGCTCCTCGAGGGAGTATTCGGCCTGGAGTTCGTGTGGGTCGTTGAACTTCTCAGCCATCTTGACGAGGACCTCGATGAGGTAGGCCACGGCCGACCGAGACGTGCCGATGTTCGTCATGAACAGCACCGTGTTGCGGCTCGTCTTGTTGACCTGGATGCCGTAGCGGTCCATGAGGAAGTCGTGTTTGAAGGTGTCCCCGTCGACTCCGGTGCCGCTGATCTCGATGGTGATACGGCTGGGATCGACGACGAACTCGTCGGTCGTCCACGCATGCCAGAACGTTGCCAGACCATCGCGCAGAGGCATCGTACGCTCGGTCTGCCGGTACTCCTCGGGGATGAGGTCGGCCGCGGTGAGCACCCGGAAGGTCTTCTTCAGCAGCGGATGGCGCGAGACGGCGGAGGCCAGGCTCATCGCCAGGTCCAGCTGCTTCTGCACGAGGGCGAAGCCCTCCATCTCGACCTGCCGGCGCCCCAAGTCCAAGGACGCGAGGATCTGGTAGTTCGGCGAGGTCGAGGTGTGCGTCATGTACGCCTCGTGGAACGAGTCCTCCGCTCCGTGGGAGAACTCCTGGTCGTAGACGTGGATCATCGACCCCTGCCGCAGCGAGGTCAGCGTCTTGTGCGTCGACTGGGTCGCATACACGCGCAGAACCGCGTCCGGCGGCGGCAGCAGCGACTCGTTCAGCCACACCTCGTCGGGGGCGGGCTCACCGGTCTCTGCATCGAAGAGACGCTCACGCTGCTCGCGATACGCCCTGCCATGGGCGTCGGTGTCGAGGATCGCTTCGAGCCGCTCGGCGGCGACCATGGCGGTGCGCTTGCGGGTGACCGGGTGGAACCGGGCGAAGGCGAACCACGCCTCGTCCCAGAGGAAGACGAGGTCGGGCTTGATCGCCAGGCATTCGGCCATGACCTTCTCCGGATCGTAGACGATCCCGTCGAAGGTGCAGTTGGTCAGCGTGATCATCCGGACCTCATCGAGGCGGCCGGCGGCCCGGTAGTCGAGCAGGAGCTGCTTGATCCGGTTCAGCGGCACCGCGCCGTAGAAGGCGACGTCGTTGAGCGGGTACGCCTCGAGGTAGGCGGTCCTGGCGCCCGTGAGCATGAGCGCATGGTGGTGCGACTTGTGGCAGTTGCGGTCGACCATGACGACCTCGTCGGGTGAGACGACGGCCTGGTGGACGATCTTGTTCGCCGTCGAGGTCCCGTTCGTCACGAAGTAGGTCCGCTTCGCGCCGAAGGCCCTGGCCGCCAGGGACTGCGCCTTCTTGATCGTGCCGACCGGCGCCAGCAGGGAGTCCAGCTCACCCGAGGTGGCACTGGTCTCTGCCAGCAGCAGGTTGAGGCCGTAGAAGTCGACGAAGTCACTGATCCACTTCGATCCCACGACCGAACCGCCACGGGAGACGGGCAGGGCATGGAAGACACCGGCCGGGCGGCGCGCGTGCTCACGGATCGCGGTGAAGAACGGGGTGTCATAGAGGTGCTGGACGCGGCGCAACAGAGACAGATGGAGCTCGAACTGGTCCTCACGGCGGAAGACACGACGGAACCGATGGGTCAGGGCTCCCGCCAGGCTCTCGATGTGGGCACCGGCCATGAGATACAGGTCGAGCTCCGGGCGCAGACCGGCCAGAGTGTCTGCCAGTCGCAGCACTCGACGGACCGAATTGAGCGGACTCATCGGCATCGTCGGTGAGTCGGTTGTTCCCTGATGGGCCAGCTCGACGGCGCTGCGCAGATCGCGGCTGAGCACCTGTCGGGTCCGGTCGGTGAAGCCGGGGCGGATGACGCAGGCGAGCAGGTTCGGGTTCGTCAGCGCAGCCGCGACTGCATCGTCTGCGGTGGGGACGATGACGTAGTCGTAGATGAACTGGTCGGAGGAGTGGCGCAGCTTGAGCAGGTCGGTATGCAGCTCATCGCGGCCGCCCTCTGTGGTCTCATCGACGATGAGGACCTCGAAGCGGGGGCGCGAATCCTGGCGGTCCTTGTGCTCTGCGCGCTCGTCCTCGGTGAGGTCATCCTCGGCGACGTCGGGGACTGTGGTTCCGCGCAGGCGATTGACGGCACGCGTGATCATGTCATGGGCCTTGTCGAACTCACCGTTGGAGAGCAGCTCGGCGATGTCCTCGACGTAGCGCTGCCCGAAGCCGCCCCAGTACAGTTCGATCGTCTTCAGCGACCGCAGCGAACGCCAGACCTCACCGTCGGCGGCGATCATCGAGAAGTCCCCGCCGCTGATGGCCAGACGTTTGATCGCAAACTTCAGGTACTCCCAGGCATCCGAGCGCAGACGCCAGGTGCTCGCAGGCATTCCCGGATCGCGTTCGAGCTGCGACTTCTTCGGCCGAGACCGGAATCCCGTCTCTGTGGATCCCCCAGACGAGTGAGAGTCCAGCCGTTTCCGGGGCGTCCCTCCGGCCGCTGCCGGTCCAGGCATGAATGATGCCTGTCCCGAGTGTTCGTCGGAGCCGATGCCGGTCATACTTGAGCCTCCTGGCGATGAAGTATCTCGATGTCGAGCGATCCCCTGCGGAATCCGTTGTGCCAAGATCATACGGCGTTGCATGACCGAATGTTCAACAGCCCACCCACATGAGACAAAAGAATGATAAGCATGAAGTCATGGACAACTCCGCGCCCCTTTCCGCCGGCCATCTCCTCGTCAAGGAGCTCGAAACCCACGGCGTCCAGCGTGCCTACCTGGTCCCCGGCGAGTCCTATCTCGACGTGCTCGACGGCCTCCACGACTCGACCATCGCCCCCATCGTCTGCCGCCAAGAGGGCGGGGCCGGCTACATGGCAGTGGCCGAGGGACGCATGACCGGCATCCCCGGAATCGCCATGGTCACCCGCGGCCCCGGTGCCTCGAACGTCATGGTCTCCGTCCACACCGCCTACCAGGACGCGACACCGCTCGTCGTGTTCGTCGGCCTCATCCCCACCGCCCAGCGAGGTCGCGAGTCCTTCCAGGAATTCGATCTGGGCGGCTGGTTCTCGACGACGACCAAGAAGGTCCTGACCCTCGATGACCCGGACAAGGCCGCCGAGGTGGTCGCCGATGCCATGCACACCGCTGTGACCGGCAGGCCGGGTCCCGTCGTCGTGGGCCTGCCCGAGGAGGTGCTCGTCCAGGCCAGCGGCGGTCGAGTTCTGGCCCCGCGCACACACGGTTCCGCCGCACCGTATGCCGGCGATGTCACCGAGCTGCGGGCCCGCATCCTCCAGGCCGATTCTCCTGTGCTCATCATCGGCGGCGAGGACTGGTCCCCGGCCACCTCCCGCAGGATCGCCCAATGGTCGCGCGATCGCGGCCTCGGCGTGATCGGCACCTTCCGTGCCTATGACGGCATCGACCACGACAGCCCCAACTTCCTCGGCATGCTCGGCTTCGGCGCTTCTGCGGTGGCCAAGAGAACCTTCGCTTCAGCCGACCTGCATATCTTCCTCGGCTGTGTCCGCACCGATGTGGCCACCGATTCCTTCACTATCGGCACCGAGGCCAAGACTGTCGTCATCGGCCCCGACCCGGACGCCCATGGACACTTCGGCAGCCTCGACCAGCACATCGTCACCTCGGTCAACCGCTTCGCCCAGGCCCTGTTCACCGAGGACGGTTCGCGTGCCTATTCGGTCTCCTCGGACGGGTCCATCGATGAACCCGCTGTCGGCGATGAGCACCTGAGCGGCAACGATGAGCCCGTGCCGCTGCCGGACTGGATCCGCGATGCCCGCGCCGAACTCGAGGAATGGAGGGTGCCGGTCACCACCTCGGCGAGTTCTGGCCCTGATGATGCCGGTGACGGCTTCGTCGACATGGATGAGGCATTCGTCCATGTCAAGGAGCTGCTGCCGGACAACGCGATCATCACCTACGGGGCCGGGAATTTCTCGGGCTGGGCCACCAGGTTCCTGCCCACGCACGGGTTCCCCTCGGCGCTGGGACCGCGCAACGGCTCGATGGGCTTCGGGCTCCCGGCCGCCGTTGCCGCCGGTCTCGTCCATCCCGAGCGGCCCGTGTTCTGCATCGCCGGAGACGGAGACTTCCTCATGAACGGCCAGGAGCTCGCCACAGCCGCACAGTACGGGGTGAACCTCACCGTCGTCGTCAACGACAACTCGGTCTACGGCACGATCCGCGGCCACCAGGACCGCGAGTATCCGGGTCGCGCAACGGGAACTGCCCTGTCGAGTCCCGACTTTGCGGCCCTGGCCACGGCCTTCGGCGGTATGGGGCTGACGGTCGAACGCACCGCGGACTTCCGGGACGCCTTCGAGAAGGCCCTGGCTCATGAGGGTCCAGCCCTCGTCCGCTGCCTCACGGATCCCGCGATCCGCGGTGCCCGGGTGTGAGCGGGCCGATGCGCTCCCTCCCACCGGCTGCACAGCCACGGACCCAACGGTTGGTGACTTCTCGTCGAAAATTCGCTTCGGATCGACCAGAAGTGACCAACTGTTGGGCGCTCGGACCGCGTTCCGAGTTCTCCGAGGCCGCGACGACCTCGGTCTCCGCGAAATCACACGCTCTCTCGCTGTAGCCGATTCCCACGCTCCAACTGATTCTCACGCTGCAAAGGTGACTGACATGAACATCGACGCGATCTTCACCGATCTTGATGCCCATACGCTCGACCCGGCACGTCCGCGGGCGAAGAAGATCGGCGTCTTCGCCGGGCGCATCATCGGCTTCGACGAGGAACTCGACGGCGTCACCGCAGATCGGGTCGAATCGCTGGGCGGGGCCACCGTGCTTCCTGGCTTCAACGACGTCCACTGCCACACCGCATGGTTCGGACTCACCCTGGCATCCATCGACGTCACAGCGCTGCCCGGCGGTCTGCCCGATGTCTACGCTGCGCTCGAGAAAGCGGCCGCGACGACACCGGCCGGCGAGTGGATCAACGCCACCGGCTACGCCCACCGTGACTACGACGGACAGTACCCGGAGCTCTCCCGCCTCGACGAGATCACCGGCGACCGGCCTCTGTTCATGCGGCAGACCTCCGGGCATGCCGCGATCGTCAACACCGAGGCGATGAAGCGAGCGGGGATCCTCGACCCCGGCTTCAGCGACCCCGTGGGCGGCAAGGTCGTCACCGATGCGGCGGGCCACCCCACAGGTCTGGTCGAAGAGACCGCGCAGGGCCTCGTCCAGGACCTCATCCGCCCCTACTCACTTGACACGATCGTCGAGGCCATCGACCTTGCGACTGCCTACTACGCAAAGGAGGGCATCACATCCTTCGGTGACTGCGGCGTCGCCTACGGGTGGATCGGGCACTCCCCCATCGAGGTCAGCGCCTACCTGCGTGCTCGCGAAGAGGGCAAGCTGCGTGCCCGCGCCCAGCTCCTGCCGCAGGCCGATGGTCTCCACGAGATCGCAGCGAATTCCGCCGACGGCTTCGGCATCGGACTCGATGCGGGAGTGCGTACCGGCCTCGGCGATGACCTCGTCTCGCTGGGACCCGTCAAGTTCTTCATGGACGGGGCGCTGAGCGGCGAGACCGCGGCTCTCCGGGAGAACTACGAGGGCAAGGACCATCCCGGCTATCTGCAGGACGACGCCGAGGTGCTGCGCAAGCAGATCCTGGACACCTACGCCTCCGGGTGGTCCGTCGCGGTCCATGCGATCGGCGATGCGGCCGTGGACGCTGCAGTGGCCAACATCGTCGACGCCCAGGCCAAGTATGGTCGCCGCGCCGTTCCCAACCGGATCGAGCACGCTGCCCTCGTCCATGATGAGCACCTGTCCACCTTGGCCGACAACGGTATCGTCGTGACCCCGCAGTCAGCGTTCGCCGAAGGTATCGGCGACGGAATGAACGCCTCACTGGGACCTGCACGCCGCTCACTGATCTACCGCGCGAAGTCCTTCCTCAACGCCGGCGTGCTCCTGGCCGGCAGCTCGGATCGCCCCTGCGCCGACGGCAATGCACTCCGCGGCATCGAAGCCTTTGTGACCAGGAAGACCCGCGACGGCGACATCATGGGCTCGGCCGAGGAATGCCTGAGCGCCGATGAGGCGATCGCCGCCTACACCTCGGTCGCGGCCGAGGCCTCCGGGCATGGCGCAGACAAGGGAACCCTGTCGCGCGGGAAGCTCGCGGACTTCGTGGCCCTCGATGCCCACCCCTCCGAGGTCGAACCCGAGCAGATCTCACAGATCACGGTCCGCGCCACCGTCCTCGGCGGAGATTTCACCCACGACGCCCGCTAAACC
>NZ_JBHFIH010000019.1:338053-384610 GCF_057334195.1 Brevibacterium sp. AGC70
CACTAATAGCGCCCGGCGCCGGGGGTGTTTAGTGACGTCGGGCAGGTTTTGCGGGAGAAGTCGAGGTCGGTGAGGACCTTCTCGAAGACGCCCAGCCCGGTCTCGAGGTCCTCTTCGCTGATGTTGATCGGCGGGACGACGTGAAGACGGTGGTAGTTGTTGAAAGGGACGACGCCGTGTTCCTTGAGTGCAGCAACCACCGAGGCGACTTCGGGCGAGCCCCCACCGTAGGGCGCCAGCGGTTCGCGGGATTCCTTGTCCCAGACCAGTTCGATCGCCCAGAAGGCGCCGACTCCGCGGACTTCGCCGACGTGCTTCGAGTTCTCCGCTATCTGGCGCAGCCGTGGCCCGATGATCTCCTCGCCGATACGTCTGGCGTGCTCCGTCATGCCCTCTTCGTCCATGGCCTTCATCGTGGCCACCGCTGCTGCGCAGGCCAGCGGATGACCGGAGTAGGTGAGCCCGCCGGGGTAAGCCTTCTGTGCGAATGAACCATAGATCGCATCGTCCATGATCACCCCTCCCAAGGGCACGTAGCCGGAGTTCACGCCCTTGGCGAAGGTGATGATGTCGGGCACCACGTCGAAGTGCTCGAAGGCGAACCATCTGCCGGTGCGACCGAACCCGGCCATCACCTCGTCGGCGATGTAGATGATGTCGTGCTTGTCGCACAGCGCACGGACGCCGCGCATGTAGTCGCTGCCCGGGAGCATGATGCCTGCTGTGCCCGGAATGGTCTCGAGGATGATTGCGGCGATCGTCGACGGCCCCTCGAGTTCGATGGTGCGCTCGAGGTGCCGCAGCGCCCGCTCGGTCTCCTCCGCCTCTGTGGTGGCAGAGAACTCGGACCGGTAGAGGAAGGGCCCGAAGAAGTGGACGACACCTGAGTCACCACGATCATTCGACCAGCGACGCGGGTCGCCGGTGACGTTGACGGCGGTCTCGGTGCCGCCGTGATACGAGCGATAGCGGGAGAGGACCTTATGCTTGCCCGTGTGCAGCCGGGCCATGCGGATCGCGTGCTCGTTCGCGTCGGCTCCGCCGTTGGTGAAGAACACATGGTCGAGTCCGACCGGGGTGCGATCGGTGATGAGGCGGGCGGCCTCCGAACGAGCGCCGTTGACATGGGCGGGACTGATCGTGCACAGCAGGTCCGCCTGATCCTTGATGGCCTGGACGACCTTCGGATGCTGGTGCCCGATGTTGGTGTTGACCAGCTGGGAGGAGAAGTCGAGGAATGACTGCCCCTGGCCGTCGATGATGGTCGATCCCTGCGCACGGGAGACGGTCATCGGCTCAAGCAGCTCCTGCGCCGACCAGGAGTGGAAGACGTGCGCCCGATCGAGCTCGTAGGCCCTGGCGGATTCGTCCTTGATCGCTGAGATGTCTGCCTCGCTGAGCTGCTGCACAACGCATCACCCTTTCACCATTGTTCAGGTTCGTCCGATCATCGTAGATCAGATTCCGGTGAAACGGTCCGCGTCCGTGGTTTTCGGTAGAGTGACCGGCATGCCTTACCGCACGCTCGCCGCCGTGTCCGAAGCCGAGATCGAGATCAAGAAGTCACGCTTCATCGGATTCCTCGCACCGGTCGCCGATGAGGCAGAGGCCAGGGAGGTCATCGCCGAGCGCCGCAGCGCCCATCCGAAGGCGCGCCATCATTGCACCGCGTTCGTCCTCGATCCGGATTCGCGCACGCAGCGCTTCAGCGATGACGGCGAACCGGCAGGAACGGCAGGGGCACCGATCCTCGACGTCGTCTCCGGTCACCAGCTGACGTTCGTCGTTGCGGTCGTGACCAGGTACTTCGGGGGAACTCTGCTGGGTGCGGGAGGACTCGTCCGCGCCTACGGCCAGGCCACCTCGGCGGCATTGGAGACGGCACGCGTGGTGACCAAACATGAGCTGGTGCCTGTGCGCGCCGAGGTCGACTATGCCCAGGCCAATGCCCTGGACCGGGCGGCCGGGAACAGAGGATGGACGACGCGGTCGCGCTACGGTGCCGCCGTCGTCATCGACATGATGGTCCCCGTCGCCGAGGTGGACGCGGCCCTGGCGATCTACGCAGACGTCACCGCAGGGCAGGCAGAGCCCGCCGTCGGTGACGTCGAATGGACGTGATCAGTGCTGGACTGATCAGTCCAGGGCTGCGATCTTTCCGACCTGTGCATTGGTCAGCATGACGAGATCTTCGGGACGGATTTCGATCTCGAGGCCGCGACGACCTGCGGAGACGAAGACCGAGGAGTGCTCGAGTGCGGTGCGGTCGATGACGACCGGCACAGCATGGCGCTGCCCGAACGGGGAGACCCCGCCGACCGGGTAGCCGGTGCGACGCTCGGTCTCGGCCACGCCAGCCAGCTGAGCCTTCTTCGCTCCGCGTGCGGAGGCGAGGCCCTTGAGGTCGAGCTGCCCGGACACGGGAACCAGGGCGGTGACGGGTGCGCCGTCGACCTGGATCATGAGGGTCTTGAATACTTGGTCCGAGCCCACGCCGAGCTTGTCGGCTGCTTCGGTTCCGTAACGGCGTGTGCTCGGATCGTGATCGAAGCTGTGCAGGGTGTAATCGATGCCTGCCAGGTTGAGCACACGGACGGCCGGGGTAGCCGCGCTTGTCGGTTTGGATGCCACTGTCATAAAGGGGTCGTGCCTCCTGCCCGTAAATCTGCGAGGACACGCGGAGCATTTCTGCCCAGGGCATTCGCCCCTGTGTTCCCGCGTCGATACGGACGGAATGTTGTATCGAGTGCTGATGGGTACCCGCCCACAATAAGCGAAGTCCCGGCCCGAGCGCCAATCAATGACGGTTGCTGAAGAGTCAGATACCACCTACGACCTGGGGTGACGCCGGCGTTCACGGTCAACTGCGGAGGTTGTACAGCTCAGCCCCAGCCGATCTCGTGGAGCCGTTCGTCATCTATTCCGTAGAAGTGTGCGATCTCGTGGACGATGGTGATGACGATCTCGCTCCGCAGGTGGTCTCGGTCTTCTGCGAAGGCAATGAGGTTGTCGCGGTAGAGGAAGATATTGTCCGGCAGCTCGAGTCCGGAGATGCCGCGCTCCCCCACCGGCGTTCCGTCATAGAGGCCCAGCAGATGTGTATTGCCATCCTCAGGCCGGTCCTCGACGAAAAGAGCGACATTGTCGAGCTCATCGGTCACGCCCGCTGGAAGCTGGTCGAGTGCCTCGTCAAGGATCGCTTCGAACTCTTCTTCACTGAGGTCTTCCATGCCCACCAGCCTAACGGGACGATCTCAGAAGGGACTGTGGGCCGCTGTCCCGCGGGCCTCAAACCTTTGTCCTCCATGCCCTCTCGCGGAGCCCGGAAACAGTGTGACCGAGGACACGGGTTGCCGGTTTGCACTCTTCGAAATGGTTGGGATAAGCTTAACGTCGTTGCCCCGGGGAATCCGAGGTCAACCTGGGCCCCCATCGTCTAGAGGCCTAGGACACCGCCCTTTCACGGCGGCGACACGGGTTCGAATCCCGTTGGGGGTACGGTGTAGGATTGTAAAGTCCGACATCGGATCAGATGCAACATAGTAAGGCCCTGTAGCGCAGTTGGTTAGCGCGCCGCCCTGTCACGGCGGAGGTCGCCGGTTCGAGTCCGGTCAGGGTCGCGGAGCACGAGGCTCTTCTTCGGAAGGGCCTTTGTTTCTCTCAACATACTTGACGTATGTTTGCGGCCTGGCTCTGTAGCTCAGTTGGTAGAGCGTTCGACTGAAAATCGAAAGGTCACCGGATCGACGCCGGTCGGAGCCACCACACAAGAGAACCCCCGGATTTCCTCAGAAATCCGGGGGTTCTCTGCGATTCCGGGCTCAGCCTTCTGCGAGCACCGGCCGGGAGTCCCCGGGCACCTGCTGCCGATGGCGCGGAGGAAGAATTCTGCCGCGACGATGGGCTGTGACGATGAAGATGGCACCGGCAAGCGTACAGAGGGCAATGGAGAACACGCTGCCTTCGGGACCGAAGTCTCCCCCGGTGATGAGCACCGGTCCAGACATCGTTGCATCCAACAGTCCCTGCGGCGTGTTGGCTCCGGATACCTCAGTGCTGAAGATTCCACCGGCAGCCATGTTCCACCCGAAATGCAGACCGATAGGCACCCACAGTCGTCTCGTCGCCATGTATGCGGCAGTGAGCATGAAGCCGGCCTCGACCGCGATGGCGATCGCACCGAAGAAGGAGGCGTTGGGGTTGAGCAGGTGCATGAGGCCGAACACCAGACCGGTGACCGCCATGGCGATCCATGAGCCTGTCCGCTCTTCGATGACCCGGAACAGGACACCTCGAAAGATCACTTCCTCAGTGACTGCGACTGCTGCCATGAACCCGAGCAATCCCAGCAGTGCCCCCGGGGATCCGAGGCCGTCGACGGTGTATCCGCCGAGGAGCGCAATGATCACGATGACGAGAGAGAACAGGCCGATGCCGATGAGCGCTCCGAGGCCGAGCGACCGGTCTGCGCCTGCGTGGGACACCTCGGTGACAGTGCGATTCTCCGTGCGCGAAACGACTGCGTGATAGACAACGAGCGTCAGGGTCGCAGTGATGAGCCCGGCCGCCAGGGCCAGCACCCCATTCCCTCCGACGAAATCTGTGGCGACGCTTCCGAGGACGGTGACTGCCACGACGGCGATGAGCTGTTTGATGAAACGCACGATACTGACTCCATTCGCAGGATGACCGGAAGCGTCTGCCTCGGCCATCCACGACGGTAGAGGGCACCCGTCCGGGCCGACATCACTCCTGAGAGTGAAAACGGATGCGACCAACTGGTTACGTATCGGTAACCATGGCATGTAATGTGATGTCTGCAACTGGGTTCCCAATCGAACCATGCGCTCAGACTCACGATGCAAAGGAGCAGACATATGACCCGCGGTACCCAAATCAGAGGTGCACGAGTACTGATCACCGGTGCAGGCAGCGGCATCGGACGCCTGATGGCTCTGGACGCTGCGGCACGTGGAGCCGCAGAGATTCTCATCTGGGACCTCTCTGCCGAGACCGGTCAGGCCGTTCGCGATGAACTCGTGGCAACCGGAGCGAAAGCCCGCTCGTTTGCAGTCAACGTGGGCGACTCCAGCCAGGTCACAGCGGCCGCAGAGGAAACCGGACCGATCGACGTCCTCATCAACTGCGCGGGAATCGTCACCGGCAAGAAGCTGCTGGAAGCCGATGAGGACGCAGTTCGACGCGTCTACGACGTCAATGTCTTCGCCCTGTATTGGACGACACGTGCCTTCCTGCCTGGAATGATCGAACGGAACCGCGGCAGCGTGGTCACCATCGCCAGCGCCGCTGGCCTCACCGGTGTGGCCAAGCAGACCGACTACTCGGCCAGCAAGTTCGCAGCTCTGGGCTTCACCGAGTCCCTGCGCAACGAACTGCGCACCGACGGCAGCAAGGTCGGAACTCTCGTCGTGTGTCCCTTCTACATCAACACAGGCATGTTCGAGGGTGTCACGACGAAGTTCCCCCGTCTCCTGCCCATCCTCGAGGAGAACTACGTCGCCACCAAGGTCATCGACTCCATCGAAGCCGGACGTGAGCAGCTGATTATGCCCGCCCTGGTCCGTCTGCTGCCAAGTCTGCGTTTGCTGCCGACACGGGCATTCGACCGAACCTTGGACTTCCTCGGCGTCAACAAGACCATGGAGCACTTCACCGGCCGTCGTCCCGTGGCCGCGGAACCCAACACTGCCTCGCCGGCTGCGGAGCTCAATTCTGCCGACCCCGCCGCTGCCAGGGGCTGACGAGGGACACGAGCTCCTCCTTTCCTCGTCCGCACCCAGCCTGGGTGACAATGAGAGGAGGAGCATCGACGCGGAGTTCACAGGCGCACTGAGGCCGCTGAGAAGGAGGACGCTATGCCCCTCACCGATCTGGTCCTCGAAGGCGGAGGAGCAAAACTTCCCGGGCTCGTCGGCGCTGTCAATGCGCTGACCTCGGCCGACTACTCCATCCACCGCATCGCGGGAACCTCAGCCGGCGCGATCGTTGGCGCGTTGGCCACCGCGGGCATTCCACCTGAGCGCCTCACCGAGACGATCCTCGGCAAAGACTTCACCGACTTCGAGGACCTCAGCCCCGCCTTCCGATTCACGCCATGGCTCGGAAAGGTCCAGGGGCTGCTGTTCCACAAGGGAATGTACCTCGGCACTGCCCTCCACGACTTCCTTGACGATATCCTCACCGCACAGGGCATCCGCACATGGGCAGACCTCCGCCTGCACGACCCGGAAAGTGCCTTGCCTCCCGAACGGCAGTACCGCCTCGTCGTCATCGTCTCGGATGTCTCCCGCGGTCGAATGCTGCGTCTGCCCTGGGACTACCGCCCGGCGCTCGGCGTCGACCCGGACTCGCAGTCCGTCGCGGACGCTGTCTGCGCCTCGGCGGCGATGCCGTTCTACTTCCGACCCAGATCACTGCCGGCCGATCGCCGCATCGCCGGCGGCTCATCGGTGCTCGGCTCGGACGGGGGCCTGCTGTCGAACTTCCCCGTCGACCTCTTCGACCGAAAGGATCAGCGACCAGCGCGCTGGCCGACTCTGGGAGTGATGCTGTCAGCCAGGACGACGGCAGGCGCACAATGGCGACCGAATGCGAACACCTACCAATACGCCGTTTCTCTCCTGTCGACCATGATCAATGCCCACGACCGACGCCACATCGACGAACCTTCGATCACCGAGCGGACGATCTTCGTCGACACCGTCCGCCACAGCAGCACCGATTTCGCCCTGTCACGGGGGGACAAACTCGACCTCATCGACTCGGGGGCGAACGCGGCTCGATCATTCCTCAAACGCTGGGACTGGCTTGAATGGAAGGAGCACCACGGGCGCCGATGAGCTGCGGCGCCTTTGAGCCGCCGCACCACAGGTATCGCCATGGACCCTATCGGCAAGGCCGAGCTCGCGTGCAACAATGTCCGTGAGAGTTATACTGATCGACCACACGCGAAGGAGAGATCATGAGCGACAATCCCAACGAACCGACGCAGTGGCAGGACGACCTGGAGGTCGAGGACCCGACGCTCGACGAGCCCACCGCTGATGACTTGGACGACCCAGAGCTCAACGCGGCTGAGGCCGACGCCCTCGACGTCGACAGTGATCTCGACGCTTCGTCCGCTCCCTCTGTCGAACCCGGCGCCGAAGGTCCGGAGGGAACCGGCATCGAAGGCGCCGATAACGAGCTGTTGGATGCCAAAGACATGGAATCGGGAAATGCAGCGCCCGACATACCGGACGAATTCTCCACCGATTCCTCACCTGCAGCCGAACAGGGGAACCGGCGCAGCGATCACATGGTCTCCGAGGACCACGACGATGCAGAGGTAGCCGAACTTTCCGGTGATGACCTCGATGTCGACGCACTCGCCGACGATGGGATCGAGCAACGGGGTCTATGAGTCCACGTCCGAGACCGCGAAATATGACAGGACGTTCGCGGTCTGTGCCGGGCGGCCAGAAGCCAGGCCTTCCAAGGACTGCAGAGCCATAGACACCGCAGTTCGATAGAGCAGCGACCCCGTGCTGATCCTCGCTACGCCCACGTCGGCCAACTGCTCAAGTGAGAAGCGAGGACTGGCGAGGACGTTGACCGGCAGCGGGCAGGCATCGACGATGCCGGCGATGACGTTCAGTTCGAGATCGCCGGGAACGAAGATCCCATCGGCTCCGGAATCAACGTAGCGCCGCATCCGGTCGAGGGTATCGCCGAGGTTGTCCTGCCCTGTCCAATAGGTGTCGATCCGAGCATTGACGAAGAGATCCGGAAATTCGTCCTTGATCGCGTTCACCTTGCCAGCAAGCGCCACCGCGGGGAGGAGTCGACCGCGAGCAGAATCCTCGATGTTGATGCCGTCGACGGCGAGGACACCCTCAGATGAGGCACGATGTCCACCCGGTGCAACCGCCGGGGCAGGCAGACTCGGGAAACTCCTTCGCAGAATATCGACGACGCCCTTCGGATCGTCGCTGTACCCATCTTCGAAGTCGCAGGTGAGCAGGCCCTCTGGCAGTGCTCGCCGCATGTTCGCGATGAGAGCGGCCATCGCAGTCAGAGTCTCGCGGTCCTCATCGGCGGCGCCGATGCCGGCCGCCACACCGAGACTGGTCGTGCCGACGGCAGGGTGACCAGCCTCGGCGAACAATCGGGCACTCGCCACATCCCAGGCGCAGGGCAGAATGAATGGCTCCCCCGGGCGGTGCAGACGGTGGAAGGTAGGGATCGGTGCGGACGGTGTGCTCATAGCTGTGTCACCTCTGTGATCAGGATCCAGTCGAGACGCTCCCGGCCGGCAGGTGTGAGTTTGAGAGCTCGACTGCTCGGTCGGCGCGTGATCCACGTGCGGTCGAGAAAGTCGCGGCACAGTTCGTCTCCGAGCCACCCGCCGAGGTGGGTCCGTCGTTCCGTCCAATCGAGGCAGCGGCGTGTGACCGGACGGGCAGATGTCGTTGTGGTCGGCACATCGATGCCCCACGCCTCCGCGATTGCCTCCCTACCGGAATCGGTCACGGTCACCGCCTCGTCGATCCACCCGTGTGCGCTCAGGGCTGCGAACAATCGGACGCCGAGCTTTCCTGCGATATGCCGGTAACAGGTCCTCGCCTCGAGGAGGTGACGGTCACGGGTCTTCGCAACCAGAGACGAGGCCGATTCGACCCGCTGGCTTGCGAGGGCTCCGGTGTGCTCGAGCCAATCGGCGATATCTGCCGAGGCGAGCTGGACATAACGGTGCCGACCCTGTCGGCGCTCCGCCAGGACTCCGCGGTCGATGAGGATGCTGACATGTTCCGAGGTCGACGACATCGGCAGCCCGAGTGCACGGGACAACTCGGTCAGCGTCCAGGCTCTGCCGTCGAGGACGCAGGTGCAGATCATCACTCGTGTGGGCTCGGCGATGGCCGATGCGAGTGCGGCGATGTCCGGCGCCGCTTCCTGGTGTGCCCTGCTCATGCCTCCATGCTAGGACTCCAACGGTTCGGGCAGTGCCGAAGTGACCTCGCGCTGTGGCATATGGTGGACAACGATGACAGAGACAGCGGATGTGAGGGGGCAGTCATGACAGACATGACGGTGGACGACTCGGCGGCAGACCGCCTGGAATCCGCACTGTCGGGACGAATCGACCGGTCGGCCATGGACACCGTCGCAAATCTCGCACACCAGGTCTCCCTCCCTGAGCTCACCCGGCTCGTCCACACGACGACCCCGCTGCAGTCGGCGGTCCTGTTCCGAGTACTGGACAAGGACGGGGCCCTGGCGGTGTTCGAGAATCTGACGCCGAGCTATCAGGCGGACCTGATCCAGAACCTCCGCGAACCCGAGATCGCCGATATCGTCGAGGGCCTGGACCCCGACGACCGTGCCGAACTCTTCGGTGAGCTTCCGGCCAATGTCACCCGACGGCTCATGAGCGGACTCGACGCCGAGGAACGGGAGATGACGACGGCCGTTCTCGGGTATCCGAAGTCGGCGATCGGCCGCTACATGTCCCCTGAGGTGCTCAGCCTCCACGAGGATTGGACGGCCGCCGAGGCGATGGAGGTCGTTCACTCCCGCATCGACGGACCCGAAACCGTCTACCTGCTGCCGGTGGTCGGCCCTGGCCGTGTGCTCCTCGGCGTCGTGTCGCTGCGCAATCTCATCGCCGCCGACGAGTCGACGGTCATCAGTGAAATCGTCCGCGATTCCATCAGCACCCATGCGCTCACCGACCGTGAGGAGGCATCCCGCCAGTTCCTCTCGCACCGGCTCATCGCGATGCCGGTTGTCGACGAGGAGGAACGGCTCGTGGGCATCTTGACGATGGACGATGTCCTCGACATCGTCGACGAGGAGGACGCGGAGGACATCGCTCGGTCCAGCGGTTCCGAACCCCTCGACCGTTCTTACCTGTCGAGCACCATCGTGCGCCTGGTCAGGAGCCGCATCGTCTGGCTGCTCGTCCTCGCAGTCTCCGCGATCCTCACCGTCCAGGTCCTCGAAGTGTATGAGGACCGGCTCGATCAGGTCGTCATCCTTGCCCTGTTCATCCCCCTGCTGACCGGCACGGGCGGCAACACCGGCAACCAGGCTGCGACGACAGTGACCCGGGCGCTGGCCGTCGGCGAGGTGAGAGTCCGCGACCTCGGCCGGGTCATCTGGAGGGAGCTGCGGGTCGGCGCACTGCTGGGAGCCGTTCTCGGCCTGTTGGGCTTCCTCGTCGCCGGCCTCGTCTACGGGTGGGCGATCGGACTGGTCATCGGGCTCACGCTGCTGTCCGTGTGCATCATGGCGGCTACCGTGGGCGGACTGATGCCGATCATCGCGAAGAAGGTGGGCGCGGACCCTGCGGTGTTCTCCAACCCCTTCATCTCCACGTTCTGCGATGCCACTGGCCTCATCCTCTACTTCTCGATCGCGACGGCGGTGCTGGGTCTGAGCTGACTCGCAATCCTCGCTGACGCCCGGGGGGCTCAGGCCGACCACGCCTCCCACAGCCGGGCGTAGCGACCGCCTTGGGCGACGAGTTCCTCGTGTGGGCCCTCTTCGACGATCCGTCCGTGCTCCATGACGAGCACGCGATCAGCGGTCTCGGCCTGACTGAGGCGGTGGGCGACGACGAGGGCTCCGCGCCCGGCAAGTGCGGCCCTGGCCGACTGCTCGAGGGTATGGGCTCCGGCGGATCCCGCCTCGGCGGTGGCCTCGTCGAGGATTGCGAAGTCCGGATTCGCCAGTACAAGACGGGCGAGGGCGATCGTCTGCTCCTGCACCGCGCTCAGACGGGTTCCGCCGTCACCGACCTCGGTGTCGGAACCGTGTGCAAGTTCGCTCACCCAATCGGCTCCCACCATGTCCAAGGCCGCAGCGACCTGTTCGTCCGATGCGTCAGGGACGGGCAGGGCGACGTTGTCGCGCAGGGTGCCGTTGAAGGTATGGACCTCCTGGGCGACCATCGTGATGTGCGAGCGCAGCACGAATTCGGGCAGCGCGGTCAGAGGAGCCGCCGACTGTTCATTTTCGGTGCGCTCTTTCGCCGAGGAGGCTGTGCCGGATTCGAGTCGCGCCGAACCGTGCGTGGGTGCGGAGAGTCCGGCCGCGATCCGTGCCAGCGTGGACTTCCCGGCCCCGGTGGTGCCGACGACGGCGACGACTTCGCCCGGCTCCAGTCGCAGATTCACGCCCTTGAGGACGTGGTTGCTCGATTCCGGATCCTCGTCGTAGGTGAACCACAGGTCTTCCAACACCAGTGCGGGCCGGTCGATGCTGATGTCGGTCGTCCGCCTCGGCGAGCTGGCGGCTTCGTCGATGACGCCGACCATGCGGGTCAGCGAGGCACCCGCGGATTGGATCTGGTCGAAAAGGCCGACTAGGGCGCCGATGGGATTGAACAGGCGGTGGAAAACCAGGGCCGCGGTGGTCACGGCGCCTGCGGTCGTCTCGCCGGCGAAGACCAGGACGAATCCGGCGATGAGGAGCAGGGAGAGTACGACAGCCTCGGCGCGGTTATTGCGCGAGAAGGCGCGGGTGAGGAAGCTGAACACTCCGATCGACAGGTCCCTGGCCTGCCCGGAGGCCGAGTCGATACGAGCCAGCTCTCCTGACTCAGCTCGGTAGGCACGGAGAGTCTGTGCTCCGGTGAGCCCGCCCAGCAGTCGACCGGCGCGCCTGCCGAACGCCGCCCGCTCCTCCTTGTAGATCGGTTCCGATCGGGGCAGATACCAGCGCAGGGTGAGCCAGTACATCGGCAGTGCGACGAGGCCCACGAGTCCCAGTCGCCAGTCGATCGCGCCCAGGCCCACGGCGGAGACGATGACGATGAGCAGCGATTCGACGACGAGAGGCAGCACCTGGGCGGCCGCCTCGCTGATCTTGCGGGAATCGTCGGCGACGCGGGAGACCAGGTCGCCGGTGCCAGTCTTCTCGATGCGCTGGGAATCCAGTCTGAGCGCGGACTCGACGACCTGAGTGCGCAGCTCGGCGACGACGGGCATGGCGATATGGGCCAGTGACCAAGCGCTGACCCACGTGCCCAGTGCCATGACGATGCCGGCGGCCGCTACAGCGATCGCGCAGGTCCAGACGAGATCCGAGCCGGCGCCGGTGGGCAGTTCGTCGACGAGGCGGCCGATCGCCCAGGGCCCGACGAGCCCGGCACCGGCGTTGGCCAGACCCGAGACGGCGAGCACAACAAGCCATCCGGTTCGCGCCCGCAACAGCGGTGCCAGGTGGGAGAAGGAGCGTCGCCTCGAGGCGATCGACAGAGTAGCGGGCGCGGGGGACGCGGTCATCGGGTCACCGCCTGACGGTAGGACTCTGCGGCCGCTGACTCCGCTGCGAGGAGTTCGGCGTGACCGCCGATGAGAACCTGTCCGTTCGCAGGGACGAAGACAACCGTGTCAGCGGCTGCCAAGAATGCCGGAGAGCTGGTGACGATGACGGTGGCAGCCGATCGGCTGGCTCGACGCAGATCGCTCACTCCGCTCGAGATGCGTGCCTCGGTGACGGCGTCGACGGCGGTGGTGGGTTCGTGGAGGACGAGGATGCTCGGGTCGGCGTTCAGCGCTCGGGCCAGGGCCACGCGCTGCCGTTGGCCGCCCGAGAGGTTGCCGCCGAGTTCCTGGATTCGGTGGTCGAGTCCCCCGTCGATGAGTCCGAGGAGTTCGTCGACCCCCGATGCGAGGAGCACCTCTGCGGGGACAGGGTGGTCGGTCGTGCCGACGACCATGGTGATGTTGGAGCGGATCGTGCCCTCGAAGAGGTCGACGGTGTGGGGCGAGACGATCATCTGGTCGGGACTCGTTCCGCGGGCATGGGATGCCAGCGCTGCGAGGAGTGCCGTCGTCGGCTCGGCGCGCTCGGTGACAATGCACGTCAGCGAGCCGAACTCGGTTGTGAAGTCGACACTGCGGTCCTCACCGACTGCCCAATCGCGGACGTCGACCGCGGTGTCGCCGATATGGATCCTGATCAGCCTCCCGCCTCGGCGAGGGGCGCTCTTGTCGGATTCTGTCTCGTCTGATTCTGTCTCAGTGTCTGCGTCGGTCGATGTGAGTGCCGCGGCCGAGGGAACAGCCTCGGCGGAGTCGATGTCGGTCAGGAGCCTGGCGATCCTGCCTGCCGCGCCGTGCGATTGGGCGAAGAGGCCGACGATGTCGGCGAGCGCGCGCATCGGTTCGGTGAGGAACGCGGTCATACCGAGGATGCCGATGAGTGCGCCGACGCTCATCTGCCCTTCGACGAGCCGCAGGCTTGCGACGACGAGGACGACCGCGAGCACCATCGACATCACGAGAGCACCCAGGCCTGCGAGTCGGCCTGTTCTCTCACCGGTGGCGATGCCGGCTGTCGCGGCCTCGTCGGAGGTCTTCTCATAGCGGCGCACGGCCCAGGGCTCACCGCCCATGGCCTTGATCACGCGCAGACCGTGCATCAGGTCGGATGCGGAACGACCGGCTCCGGCGACTGCTTCGAGCTGGGTTGCGGCCTTCGCGGACACGGAACGGCTGGGAAGGGCGACGATGAGTAGCCCGAAGGGTACGGCGATGAGGACGACGAGCCCGGTCACTGGGTCAGCGATGAGGAGGAATACTGCGGCAGTCACCATGCCCAGCACCGAAGCGATACCGCGCCCGGCCTGGGCGAAGGACTGAGCTGCGGTGTCGGCGTCTGCCGAAGCGATCGAGAGGACCTCGCCGGAGGCTCGGTCGGGTGGAAGGCTCGCCGAGGTGAGCGCGGCGTGGGTGATCTCGACGCGAAGGGCATGGGCTTCGTGTTCACGGGCGGAGTTGCAGAAGCGGGAGCCGAAACGATACCCGAGGCTGAGCACCGTGAACAGCAGGCCGATGCCGATGATCGAGACGGCGAGCATCGGAAGGGAGCGCGGGATGATCGCGACGTCGACGACGATTCCGATGGCGACGGGCACGAGCGCCTCACAGACCTGCCACAACGACAGGGTGAAGGCTCCGGGCACGAGCAGCGCGAGTCGACGCCGGGCGGCCCTGCGCAGCAGCATCGAACCTGATGAGGGAGTCTTCGGCACGAAGGCTACCCTAACATTTTGCGAGGAGCCATGAACGGCTTGCTTGGGCTTACGATTGCCTTATGGGCAATAGGCTCGATGACAACATCTCCTCAGCGGCGAACCGCACCATCGTCGTCACCGGTGGCAACAGCGGAATCGGTCGGGCAACAGCGTCCATGCTTGCGGGCATGGATGCTCAAGTGGTGCTTGCCGTTCGCAACTTGGACAAGGGACGAGCTGCAGCTGACGCGATGCGTGGGACCGTCGACGTACGACATCTCGACCTCGCCGATCTCGCCTCGGTGCGCGCCTTCGCTGAGGAATTCACAGAGCCCATAGACATCCTCATCAACAATGCGGGGATCATGGCCCCGCCCTTGGGTCACACCGCCGACGGGTTCGAATCTCAGTTCGGCACGAACCACCTCGGCCATTTCGCCCTGACCAACCTGTTGCTTCCCCAGATCCGAGATCGGGTAGTCACCATCTCTTCGATCGGGCATCGGATGGGGACCATCGACTTCGATGACCTCAATTGGGAACGCAGACCGTATAAGCCGATGGCGGCCTACGGGCAGTCGAAGCTCGCCAACCTTCTCTTCACCTCCGAACTCCAGCGACGGCTCACCGAGGTGTCCTCCTCCGTCATCGCGGCCGCGGCCCATCCGGGCTTGGCGGCGACGAACCTCTACCGGCTGCAGGGAAACCGAACGCTCGCATCCGTCACCGAGGCCCTGATCGGTCTGATCTCGCAGAACGAGCAGCAAGGTGCTGTGCCGACATTGTGCGCAGCCACAGCCGACATCCCAGGCAACAGCTATGTCGGCCCACGCCGATTCAAGGAGACTTTCGGACAGCCGAAACTCGTCGGCCGCTCAGCTGCAGCCAAGGACGCCGAAGTTGCCCGACGTCTGTGGACGGTGTCGGAGGAGCTGACAGGGGTTGGGTTTCCGCTTTAGGTCGTGTGGTTCGTTGCGTGCCGCTTTTTCAGCACCCCATCCACTTGCCTCAGCGGCCTACCGAAACGCCTGTTCACCTGTGATGTGACGACCCAGAATCAGAGTGTGCACCTCATCCGTGCCTTCGTAGGTGCGCACCGATTCGAGGTTGTTGGCGTGGCGCAGCGGTGAGTATTCGAGCGTGATGCCGTTGCCGCCGAGCATGGACCTGGCCTCCCTGCAGATGGCGATCGCCTCACGGCAGTTGTTGAGTTTGCCGACCGAGATCTGAATCGGGTCGAGCGTGCCCGCGTCTTTGAGTCGCCCTGTCTGCACAGCCACGAGGATGCCCTTCTGGATCTCGAGGACCATATTCACCAGCTTCTGCTGGGTGATCTGATAGCCGGAGAGAGGTTTGTCGAACTGCATCCTCTCCTGCGCATACTTCAGAGCCACCTCATAGGAGTCACGGGCCGCACCCATCACACCCCACATGATTCCGTAGCGGGCTTCGTTGAGGCAAGAGAAGGGCCCCTTAAGGCCTTTTGCTTCGGGAAGGACCGCCTCGGCGGGAAGTTGGACGTCTTCGAGGGCGATGTCGCATTGGATGGAGGCTCGCATGGAGAGCTTCTGTTCGATCGGAGTCGCGGAGAATCCGGCAGTGTCGGTGGGGACGAGGAAGCCGCGGATACCGTCGTCGGCGGCGGCCCAGATGACCGCGATGTCGGCGATGGAGGCCAGGCCGATCCAGCGTTTGGCTCCATTGAGGGTCCACGTGCCATCATCATTGCGTACTGCTGTGGTGGCCATCGATCCTGGGTCGGACCCGGCAGTGGGCTCGGTCAGGCCGAAACAGCCGATGATCTCACCCTTGGCCATGCCCGGCAGGTAACGATTCTTCTGCTCTTCGGAGCCGAATTTGTGGATCGCGGACATGGCCAGGGATCCCTGCACGGACACGAAGGTCCGCAGTCCCGAGTCACCGGCTTCGAGCTCCATGGCCGCGAGACCGTATTCGACGGCGGATCGCCCCGGGCAGCCGTAGCCGTGCAGGTGCATTCCCAACAGTCCGAGGTCGCCCATCTCGGCCACGATCTCTCGGGGAAAGACGGCGTTCTCATACCAGTCGGCGATGTTCGGACGGAAACGCTCATCGACGAAGGCCCGCACCTTGTCGCGAAGTTCGATCTCGGACCTGCTGAAGAGTCCTTCGAGGTTGAGGAGGTCGGACTTGTCGAGGTCGGCGGCATCGTGCGCGGTGGCGGTCGTAGTCATTTCAGTCTCCTGTGGTGGCTGGGTGTGGGTGGACGGCGCCGCCGAGGATCTCGTGAGTATCTGCGCCGAGCTCCGGTGGCGCGGAACGCACGGGTGGCCGGACTCCGTTGAAGTTGACGGGGAAGGCCACCTGTCGCATCGGTCCGGCGGTGGGGTGCTCGACGGTCTGGACCATTCCCAGGGCCTCGGTCTGCGGATCGGCATAGACCTCGTCGAGGTGTTTGATCGGCGCAGCAGGAATTCCGGAGGTCGAGAACAGTGCACACCAATGGTCGACGGTATTCGTGCGCAGGGTGCGGGAGAGTTCCTCGTTGAGGTATTCGCGGTTCTCGACTCGACCGCGGTTGGCCGACAAGCGTTCGTCACCGCCGAGATCCGGCCGGTCGATGGCGGTGCAGAGGCTCCGCCACAGGGAATCGTTGCCGATTGCGATGACGAAGTAGTCATCGGCGGCAGGATAAGCCTGGTAGGGCACGAGGTTGGGGTGACCGGAACCCAGAGCGTGCGGGCGTTGGCCGTCGGCGAAGTAGTTCGTCGCCCAGTTCACGTGCAGCGCCAGCTGCCCTTCGTAGAGCGAAGTCGTCAGGTATTGGCCCTTGCCTGTTCGGCTGCGTTCGAAGAGCGCGGAGACGATGCCGATGATGCCGAACAGTCCCGCACCCAGGTCGCCCATCGCGAACCCGGCCTTCATCGGCGGTCCCCCTGCTTCTCCTGTCAGGGACATGAGCCCGCCGCGGGCCTGAGCGACCATGTCGTAGCCGGGTTCATCGCGCATCGGGCCGTGGTCCCCGTAGGCGGAGATGTGGAGGATGACGAGGTGTGGGAACTCCGCCGAGAGCTCCTTGTAGTCGAAGATCGTCTGCAGGGAGCTGCCGGGCCTGAAATTCTCGACGAGGACATCGGCCTCGGCTAACAGATCGTGGACCTGTGCCTGTCCACGGTCGGATTTGAGGTCGATCGTCACGGACTTCTTGCTGTGGTTGGCGGCGTGGAAGTAGGTGGCATCGGCGCCGACCATCGGCGGGCCCCAGGCTCGGGTCGGGTCTCCCCCATCAGGGTGCTCAACCTTGATCACCTCGGCACCGAGGTCGGCCAGTGACATCGTGGCATAGGGTCCGGCGAGGATCTTCGAGAGATCGATGACGCGCACGCCGGCGAGTGGTCCTTCGAAACTCCCGCCTGCCGCAGTGCTCGCATCGGGAGTGGATTCTGTTTCTGTGGTTCTCACGACTTGCTCCGGTGTTGTGCGTGGTTTCAGGCCACGGGTGCGGGTGTTGGGGCGACGTCGACTCGCATAGCGTCGCGGGGCACGGTCTTGCCATCGACGATGTCCTCGAAGTGGGACAGGGTGTCGACCACGGTGTGCTCATCGCCTGTGATGTTGCTGCCGATGAAGGTCCTGGCGACGAGCAGCTTTCGGAAGTTGGCATCGCAGGTGACTTCGGCATCGGCCTGTTCGAGCAGCAGGGACGCCATGATCAGCTGTGCCAGATCGTCGGCAAAGCCGCCGATGAGAGCCTCGCCCGCATCGGCCTCGGCATTCAGAATCGCGTCACCGCGATCGGCGATCGCGCTCCAACTGTTCAGAATCTCACGGATCTCAGGGCCCGCCTCGGCGAGGTTGATGGTGTTCAGCTTCTGCGTCATCGTCTCAGCCAGGAGCCTGTGGGTGTTCTGTTTGCGCATGCACCGCAGGACGTCGAGGGCGATGACGTTGCTCGAGCCCTCCCAGATCGAGCCCAGGTGGGAGTCGCGGACGAGGCGGGCATCGGGGAATTCCTCGATGTAGCCGCGACCGCCGCGGACCTCCATCGCCTCACCGGTGACGAACCGGGCGCGTTTGCAGATGTAATGCTTGGCCAGCGGGGTGAGTGCGCGGATCTGCGCGGCCGCATCCGCATCCCCGCCGTCGGCTCGTTGCAGCATGTCACCGCAGTAGAAGACGAGACCCAGTGCGGCCTCGGCTTCGGCCTGCAGCGGCAGGAGCGTCATACGCATCAAGGGTGCCTCGACGAGCGCCTTGCTGAAGACTACGCGCTGGCGGGCGTGGGCGAGCGCTTCGTTGATCGACCGGCGCATGAGGGCGGTGGCGCGCATCGCGTTGGACAGTCGGGAGGTGTTGACCATCTCCGCCATCTGTCGAAATCCGCGTTCAAGTTCGCCGACCTGAATGGCATAGGCACCGTTGAGGGTGACCTCGCCGCTGGGCATGGACCTGGTGCCGAGCTTGTCCTTGAGCCTGTCGATGACATAGGAGTTCTTCGTCCCGTCCGGACGGTGCTTGGGCAGCATGAACAGTCCGACTCCACGTGTGGTGTCATCGCCGCCGGGGAATCTGGCGAGGGTGAGGATGATGTCGGCGTCCGGGTTCGAGGCGAACCACTTGCGGCCGGACAGGGCCCAGTTCTCGCCGTCAAGTTCGGCCACGGTCGAAGTCTGAGCGATGTCGGTGCCGGCATGGATCTCGGTCATGAACATCGCACCGGTGAACCGACGCTCGGGGTCGGTCGAGATGAGACGATCAATCGCCTCGGCGATCTGCTCGCCTTCCCCGAACTTCCGCAGGGTCCGCGCCGCGGCATCGGTCATCGACACCGGGCATGCGAGGCCGAACTCGGCTTGGACGAATACGTAGGAGAGGATGTATTTGACCAGGTGAGGTGGTACGTCTGCCCAGCCGTGGAGGCCTCTGTGTGAGAGTGCGGAAAGTCCGTACTCTTCGTAGGCGGCCTTCTGCAGCTCCAGGTAGCTGTGGTGGTAGTCGATCATGTCGACGCGATCGCCCTCGCGGTTGAACTGCGCCAGCGTCGGCGGGTTCTTGTCTGCGACGTCTGCCAGTGGGGCGAGACGCTGTGCAGCGTCGGCGCCAAGTGCAGTGAGTACCGGGGCCAGCAGCTCCTGATCGCTCGTGTCGAGGTAGGACTCGATCAGGGGCTGCAGAGCGGGATCGAGGTCGATGTAATTCATGGTTCCTTACTGTTCCACTTGTATTACACGGTGTCCAAGACGTAATTTCATGTGTATTAATTGGAGTTCTTTATTAATACTTAGCTGTCTGCGGAGACGGCCGAACAACAACGAAAGCGGGCACCATGGAGCTACGGCATTTCTCGGCTTTCCTCGCCGTGGCACAGGAGCTGCACTTCGGACGGGCGGCGGAGACACTGCACATCGCGCAGCCGGCCTTGAGCCAGATGATTCGCGCCCTCGAGAAGGACCTCGACGTGGCGCTGTTCGAACGGACAACGCGCCGGGTGCGACTGACTTCTTCAGGTGAGGCGCTGCTCGAGCCCGCTCGCGCGATCCAAGCCCAGGTCGAAGGTGCGCGACGTATCGCTCGCGCTGCCAAGGAAGGCGAGGTCGGCCGGGTGCGGATCGGGTTCGGCGGCACGAGCGGCTATTCGATCCTGTCCCTGCTCGCCCGGGAGGTCGCGCACCGACAACCCGGCATCAGCCTGGAGATGCACCCACAGACGTATTCCGGTGAGTCGGCCTTGGCCGTTCGCGACGGGACCATGGACATGGGGATCATCTCCCCGCCAGCACCAGCGGGCATCGCCGTGCACGTCATCCGGCAGGAGCGGGTCATGGTCGCAGTCCCCACCAGCCACGAACTCGCCGGGGCGGAGAGCGTATCAATGGCGGATCTGAAGGAGCAGCCATTCATCACCTACGCGCCCTCGCACGGTTCGCAGGTGCGGGAGGCGATGATGCGCCTGGCCGATCAGGCCGGCTATCTTCCGCACATCGCGCAGGAGGCGCCGGATCCGTACAGCCTGCTCGCACTTGTGGGAGCGCAGGTCGGGATCGCAATCGTCGTCGAGTCCTCGAATCACATCCGCATCGACGGGGTCACCTATGTTCGCCTCGCCGAGGGTGGGGATGCGTTCACCCTCGCGCTGGGATGGCGCCGCAACAATCCCTCGAAGGCCCTGGCTCGGGTAGTCGAGATCGTGCAGGAGATCATCCCCGCGGCGCGCACCTCCCGCTAAACCTCCCCGACGTCACTAAAACTCCCCGGCGCCACGCGTATTTAGTGACGTCGGGGAGGTTTAGTGGGGCGCGGACTACCAGCTGATCACGTGGGGAACGCTGACGTGCTTGAGGCCCTCGAGACCGAACTCGAGGCCGAAGCCGGACTTCTTCACACCGCCGAAGGGAATCCGCGGGTCCACGGCGCCGTGTTTGTTGATCCACGTCGATCCTGCCTCCAAGCGGGCTGCGACCTTCTTGCATTCCTCGAGGTCACTGCCCCAGACCGAGGAGCCGAGGCCGACCTCGAGCTCGTTGGCCCACCCGATGGCCTGTTCCAGGTCTGTGTACCTGATGATCGGCAGGACTGGTCCGAACTGTTCTTCGGCGACGAGCGGGTTGCTGTTGTCGATATCGGCAACGAGCGTGGTCGGATAGAAGTATCCGGGCTGATCGGCGGCGGGGTCACCTCCGGTGAGGACTCGAGCTCCACCGTCCTTCGCCGCCTGGACGAGCTTGGCGACGATATCGTACTGCTGCTTGTTCTGCAGCGGCCCGAGCACGTTCTCCTCCTTCAGGCCCACTCCCATCGGTGACTGCTTGGCCACCTCGACGAGGGCATCGCAGACCTGGTCGTAGAGGGATTCGGGCACGTAGAGGCGCTTCATCGCTGCACAGGTCTGACCGGTGTTGATGAATGCACCCCAGAACAGGTCGCCGGCGATGGCCGCGGGATCGGCGTTCTCAAGCACGATTCCCGCGTCGTTGCCGCCCAGTTCCAAGGTCAGCCGGGCCAGAGTATCGGCCGCCGAGGCCATGATCGCCTGGCCCGTCTTCGTCGAACCGGTGAACATGATCTTGTCGACATCGGTGTGGGAGGTCAATGCTGCACCGACCTCGCCACCGCCGGGAACCACGGTCAGCACATCGGCGGGAAGGACCTGATTGACCACCGCGACCAGTGCCTGCACTGACAGAGGCGTGTATTCGGAGGGCTTGAGCACTACGGTGTTGCCCATCTTCAGCGAGGGCGCGAACTGCCAGACCGAGATCATCATGGGCCAGTTCCAGGGCCCGACGGCACCGATGACGCCCACCGGTGCGTAGTGAAGTTCGGCGTGGGTCTCCTCATCGTCGACGAGAGTTTCGGCGTCGAGCTCGAAGGCAGCATTCGCCCGCAGCCACGCAGCGCAGGCACCCACTTCGAAGCGGGCATTGGGTCCGTTGAGCGGCTTGCCCTGCTCACGTGAGAGCAGTTCTGCCAGGGCTTCGGCGGAGGCTTCGATCGCGTCGGCGGCCTGATTCAACAGGCCGCTGCGTTCCTGCAAGGTCCGCGCTGCCCAATCGGACTGGACCCTGCGGGCGGCAGCCACAGCGGTGTCGATGTCGGCGGGGCTGCCCTCACGGGTGCGGCCGACAACCTCGCCTGTGGCGGGGTCGAGCAGCTCACGACCGCTCGGGTCCTCGATGGACGACAGCAGTCCTGCGTAAGTGGTGACGTCGGTGCTCATGATTCTCCCTTTCTGGAGGTTGACTTGGCTGATCTCGGTGGTTGTCGATGGTTCATGGGGCGGATCGGCAGGGTCTTCATCCCAGGCTTCCACCAGTGCCGATGCCTGCATAGAGCTGCGGGCGACTCGACCTCAGGACGAGGGCCCAGATGGTGCCGAAGATCCCGGGAACAAGCACGATGGCCGGCAGCAGCCAGGAGAGCACCGAGGCGCCCTCGAGACCGATGAGGACGTTGAAGTTGATGACGATGGCTACGAAGAGAACGATCAGTCCGATGGCGGAGAGCCCAGGTGCGATCACGCGCGTCCACAGTGAGTAGTCGCTCGAATGCGACCGTAGGAATCCGACGACGGCCAACGCCGTGAGCGCCATGAGGAGGACAAGGCCGAAGGCGCCCATATTCGTCAGCCAGGTGAAGAGGGTGACGACTGGAAAGAGCGGGTCGTCACTGCCGGAGCCGACGATGGCGAAGATGATGATGACGATGAGAGCGAGTCCCGACTGGGCCAGAGAGCCGGCGACTGGAGCGCCGGTACGCCGCGAAGTCGTGGCCAGGATCGTCGGCAGCACCCGATCGCGGCCCAAGGCGAAGAAGTAGCGCGAGACGATGTTGTGGAAGGCCACGAGCGCGGCCAGCAGCGAGGTGAGGAAGAGCAGGTTCGACAGGTCGACGAACCAGACCGGGGTATGTTCGCCGAGGTAGACGAACATCAGGTCGGGACCGAACTCCTGGGAGCGTCCGACGACGTTCGAGGCGCCTTCGCCCACGGTCATCGCCCAGGCTGAGAGGGCGTAGAAGACGGCGATGATGCTCACTGCGATGATCGTCGCTCGTCCGGCCGTGCGCTTAGGGTCCTTGACCTCTTCGTTGTAGATCGCGCCCGACTCGAAGCCCATGAACGCCGCGATCGAGAACGCCAGCGCGGCCCCGACTCCGGGAGCGAAGAGCTGGTCGGGCAGCAGCCCGTCGGCAGTGATGCCTTCGGGGCTGTGGGCGAATCCGATGACGTCGAAGACGATGACGATGAGGAATTCGGTGCCGACAATGATGCCGAGGACCTTCGCGGAGAAGTCGACGCGGCTGATGCCCATGAGACCGACGATCACCCAGGCGATGAGCGCGCAGATCCACCAGGCCGCCTGCAGACCGAACAGCGAATCGAGGAAGGAGGAGAAGACGAAGCCGAACATTCCGGCGATGCCGATCTGCATCGAGTTGTAGGCGACCAGCGCGGTGATGGCAGCGCCCATCCCGACGGGTTTGCCCAGACCTTTGGCGATGTAGGCGAAGAAGGCACCGGCATTGTGCACGTGCCGGCTCATTGCTGCGTAGCCGATGGCGAAGAGAATGAGAATGACGCCGAGGACGACGAAGGACAATGGGATGCCGAGCAGTCCGGTGACCGCAAAGTTGCTGGGGACGCCGCCGGCAACCACGGTCAGCGGCGCCGAGGCGGCAATGATCATGAAGACGAGAGCGAGAGTGCCGATGCGGCGGGAGTCGAGTCCCGAACTGATCGGTTGATGGGATGCGCTGTCAGGTTCGCTGCCAGTGCCGAGATTCACGCCCATGTGATCCCCCTTGCGATAGTGGCTGTATCGTCAGGTTCTCTCATCAGCCTTGCCAGTGTCTTGGCTCTGGAAGCAGGCCTCTTGACTTTCGGCGCAGAGAAAGCCGCGTCGCGGATTGCTCGAGTCAGCGCAATGCGCTGCGGCGGAACTGCGCCGGAGGCGATCCCACCAGGCTGCGGAAGAGTCGGGAGAAATGGGCAGGGTCGCTCAGGCCCCACCGAGCTCCGATCGCTGCCACGGGAACCTGCGACTTCTGCGGATCGGCGAGGTCTTGTCGGCAGGCCGCGATTCGGCGACGACGGATTTCCCCGGACACCGTCTCCCCGCTGCCCTCGAATACCTGATGCAGTGTGCGTACCGACATGAAATGAGCGGCGGCGATCGTTGAGGGTGTCAGCTGCGGGTCGGCGAGATTGGCGTCGATATAGGAGGTGACCTCCGTCCAGAGTCGCTGCCTCTCCCCCGGTGCATCTTCTGACTCTGCGAGCTCATCGGCCATGACGGTGGTGAGCAGGTCGACGACGTTTCCGGCCAACCTGATTCCGATGGACCGGTTGAGTGTGGGCAGCATGGCTCCCGCTTGCGTGATGATCTGCGTGGCAACGGCGCCGAGCTGATGATCGGCGCCGATCGAGGTGGCCGTGAGCTGACCTACGGTGTCGGTGGGCAGGTTCACCCGCGATTGCGGGAACATCATCACGTAGGACGAGAAGTCGCAGTCGAAGCTCAGGGTATAGGGACGCGAGGTGTCGTAGATCGCCAAGGAACCGGGTGCCAGAGACACTTCTCGACCATCTTGGATGAGCAGTCCATGCCCGTTGAGCTGGAGCGAGACCTTGTAATAGTTCGTCGACGAGCCCACCTTGAGCCCACCCGCGTCGCTGGGCCCGGTTGCGTTGCTGAGTGAATCCGCCCCGATGAGCTCAGGGGTTCGCAGCACAGCATGAGGGTTGGCGCTGATGTGGGACATGACGACGGAGTCATAATCGCGGGCGCTGATCGCTCCCCTGAATCCGCCGCGGCGCGCAGGCTCGGTGTCCAGTGGCACGAACGAGTCCGAGACGAGGGCTTGCCACCCGTCGAAATCAGAGGCTGTGCTCTCAAGTAACATCTTCGTCCTTCTCAGAAACATCCGACGACCGACTGCTGTGTCGACGGTCACTTGGCGCCACTCTATCCCCAACCACGCGGGGAGTCACGGCTTCCCAGGCATTTACCGACCGAATGGTCATGATTACGTGGAAAGTTGCGCAATCACATGGTCGAGCTGCCTGCGAAAGCCTGCGAAGTCGAACGATCCGCCTCCGATGATGGCTGCGGTCTGGGCACCGAGCAGATACGTGAGGAGAACATCGGCTGCAGTCTCAAGCTCGACCTCGGCGGCCAATTCTTCATCGTCGTCGGCCTGGCGAAGCCAGCCTCGGATCCAGGTCCGCCACTGAGCCATGGTCTCGCGGGTGGTCCGGGCATGATCGGGACTCTGGGCCACCTCGGCGAGGAATGAGAGAACGACGCGGGCCTCATCGTGAAGCTCGGGCGTGACCGGGAGGACTTCATTCGCGAAGGCCCGCAGGGCAGCGAGGCCACGCAGGTGGGAGGTGGAGAGCTCGACGCGGCGGTTCGTGGCTTCGTAGACGAAGAGGTAGGTAGCGGCCAGCAGGTCCGATTTGGAGGCGAAATAGGACTTGATCGCCCCATTGGCGAATCCGGACTCCGCGGCGATGTCACGCATCGTCGCTCCGGCCAGCCCCTGGTCGACGATGATGCGCAGGGTCGCTTCGACGAGCTCGCGCCGACGCTGATCGTGATCGACGATCTTAGGCATTCTTCCTCCGGTCCCGGCCTTGACTTTATTTTCTACAAGCGTAGGTTATTAAGTGAATCAGCACACATCAATGACGTTGCGAAGGTGCACACATGTCTTGCCATTCCACTCCCGCCGATCCCTCCACACCGACCGCGCTCACACCGTTTTCACTCCCGACCGAGGCAGAGATCGCGACCGTGACCTCGGTGCTGCGCGAAGCCGGGCACTTCCCTACCGAGGCGCGCCTGTCCTACGTCGGGCTGCTCGATCCTGTGCGCGGTCACGCGCGCACCGTTGCGGAGGCGGACCGCCGTTTCCGTGCCCTCGTCATCGACAAGTCCGCTGGCACATCCCGCGACATCATCGTGTCCGCAACACATGCCCGAATCGATTCCGTCGCCGAGGTGGATTCGACGGCCGAAGGTGAGTTCCCGGTCATGGAAGAGGAGTTCGAGATCGTCGAGAACGTCCTAGCCGCGGATCCGAAGTGGCAGCAGATCCTCGCCCGTCGTGGCCTGCCGATCGAACAGGTTCGGGTCGCACCGCTATCGGCCGGTGTCTTCGAATACCCTGAGGAGTCGGGGCGCAGGATCCTGCGAGGGCTCGCCTTCCTCCAACCGCACGAGACCGATTCGGCCTGGGCGCATCCGATCGACGGCCTCGTCGCGTACGTCGATGTGACCACCCGGACCGTCGATCAGATCCTCGACCTCGAGGATGTTCCGGTTCCCGCCGAGCACGGAAACTACACAGATCCGGAGCTCACCGGCCCGGTGCGCACCACGCAGAAGCCGATCGAGATCACTCAGCCGGAAGGGCCGAGCTTCACACTCTCAGAGGGCAACCACATCGAATGGGAGAAGTGGTCATTCGACGTCGGCTTCGACATGCGCGAAGGCCTCATCCTGCACAACATCGCCTTCAAAGACGGCGAGGCCAGCCGCACGATCCTCGACCGGGCCGCGATTGCAGAGATGGTCGTGCCCTATGGTGACCCGTCCCCGGTGCGGTCCTGGCAGAACTACTTCGACACGGGTGAATACCTCGTCGGGCAGTGGGCGAACTCGCTCGAGCTGGGCTGCGACTGCCTCGGCGACATCACGTACCTGTCCCCGTGGGTGGCGAACAACCTCGGCGAACCCCGGCAGATCAAGAACGGCATCTGCATGCACGAGGAGGACGCCTCGATCCTCGCCAAGCATTCGGATCTGTGGTCGGGAGTGGACTACACCCGGCGCAACCGGAGGTTCGTCGTCTCCTTCTTCACCACTGTCGGCAATTACGACTACGGCTTCTACTGGTACCTCTACCTCGACGGCACGATCGAGTTCGAGGCCAAGGCCACCGGGGTGGTCTTCACCTCGGCGCTGCCGAACGGATCAAGCGACTTCGCCTCAGAGATCGCACCCGGCCTGGGTGCACCGTTCCATCAGCATCTGTTCGGGGCGCGTCTCGACTTCGCCCTCGACGGCGGCAGATGCCGGGTCGAGGAGGAGGACGTCGTGCGCCTGCCGGTCTCGGAATCCAATCCGCGCGGCAATGCCTTCAGCCGCAAACGCACCGTACTGGGTACGGAACTGGCCGCCCAGCGCGACGCAGATCAGTCGAAGGCTCGGACCTGGGTGGTGACGAACCCGGACTCGGCCAACCGCCTCGGCGAACCCGTGGGTTACAAGCTCCACCCCACGGGACTGCCGACCTTGCTTGCGGCAGAGGACTCATCGATCCACAAGCGGGCGACGTTCGCATCAAAGGCCCTATGGGTCTCGCAGTACCACGAGGACGAGCGCTATCCGACCGGCGACTTCCCGAACCAGCATCCCGGTCACGCAGGGCTGCCCGCATGGACCGCCGCCGATCGCAGCGTCGACGGTGAGGACATCGTGGTGTGGCACAGCTTCGGCCTCACGCACTTCCCCCGGGTCGAGGACTGGCCGATCATGCCCGTGGACACCGTCGGGTTCAAGCTGCGCCCTGAGGGATTCTTCGACCGCTCCCCCGTCCTCGACGTCCCCGCTCCGGAGCCCGGTAGACACTGCGGAGGATCCGACGGAGGCTGCTGCGAGAGCTGAAGCTCTCACTCACGACTGCGGCTTCAGAGGTGCGCAGCGCGCAGAGAGCGCAAACGGTCCTCAAGACTGCCGGGGCCCTCGGCGGCGAACGCGGGAGCATTCCCGGCGGTGCTCGGGTCGATGGCTGCACCGAGACGGCCGAGCTCGACGAGGAGTGGAATGACCTCGAGTCCGCGCTCGGTCAGCGAGTACCGACCCTGCTTGCCGCGACCGACCTCCGACTTGCGGAGGAATCCGGCCGCAGTCAGGTCGGCCAGCCGGCGAGACAGCACCGGCGCGCTGATCCCTTCATCGCTGCCTGCGACCAGTTCCCGAAACGAACGACGATCGCGCATCGCGATATCGCGCAGAATCAACAGACTCCACTGGTCGCCGAGCATCTCCAAAGCGCGGTTGATCGGACAATTCGATCGTGGGGTGGTGATCATGGGAACTCCGAAGTGATTGCAAAGTGTTACCGGATAGCTCTAGAGTACTACTGGTAACAGAATGCAACCACCTATGCTGCCAGGAGCTCACTATGAAAGCCTTCGTCCTCGAGAAGTACGGCTCCGCACTTCGGCCGACCGAGATGCCCGTTCCGACCCCCGCACCCCATGAAGTACTGGTGCGTATGGTCGCCGCGGGCCTCAACCATGCCGATGAGAGGCTCCGGGCGGGCGAGTTCAAACTCCTCTTCCCCATCGACCTTCCGAAGGTCGCGGGCGGTGAGTTCGCCGGGGTCGTCGTCGAGACCGGCTCCGCTGTCACCGATATCACCGTGGGCGAGAACGTGTATGGATACGTCGGTCTCTTCGCCGCCGGGACTCTCTCGGAGTTCGTCTCCGTCGATGCTCACGATGTGGCACGCGCGCCTCAATCGCTGAGTCTGTCGGAGGCTGCCGGCCTTCCTGTCGCGGCACTCACCGCATGGCAGGCCCTGGTGGACATGGGGCACACGGCAGAGGGCGATACCGTTCTCGTGCACGGCGGCACCGGAGGTGTCGGCTCTGTTGCGATCCAGCTCGCCAAGCACCTGGGGGCTACCGTCGCCACCACTGTCTCGACGAAGAACATCGATGCCGCTCGAGAACTCGGCGCAGACATCGTCATCGACTACACACGCGACGACCTTGTCCAGCGACTCGGCGGCACGTCACTCGACCTCGTCCTCGATACTCAAGGTGGGACCACGCTCCTGAATTCGCTTGAGGTGCTTCGACCCGGCGGCACAGCCATCGGAGTCACAGGACCACCCGAGCCGGTGTTCGCGCACCGCATCGGCGTCAACCGGGTGGTTCGGCTGGCCATCCGGGCCATGAGTGCACGTGTGCGCCGAAAAGCGCGCCGCCTCGGCGTCACATACAGATTTCTGTTCATCACTCCCGACAGAGCCGCCCTGCAGGAAGTGGCGAAACTCGCCGACGATGGGGTTCTGCGCCCGATCATCGATCGTGTACGCGCCTTCGACCAGGCTCAGACGGCACTCGACGATGTCCTCGCCGGTGGAACACGCGGCAAGGTCCTCGTCACGACCGACCCGAACTCGGTGACCACTCATGGATGAGAAATTCGCTCAGCAGAGTCCGACCGTTTGGGCCTCGACACCAACTCGCCGCATCGTCGTCGGTCAGCAGATGTTCGTCTACCGCGACCTCGGTCCTGACCGGGGTGTTCCGCTGGTCCTCCTCACTCACCTCGGCGCCACACTCGATGAGTGGGATCCGAGGTTCGTCGATGCGGTTGCCCGCGACAGGAGGGTCGTTGCCGTCGATCTGCCCGGTGTGGGCGGCTCCACAGGCCGGGTTCCGGACACCATCACAGCAATGTCGGAAGCTGTCGAAGCTTTCGTCAGCTCCCTTGGACTGCCCCGCTTCGATCTGCTCGGCTTCTCACTCGGTGGTTTCATCGCCCAACAGGTGGCGCTGGAGGCCCCGAACCTCGTGCGACGCCTCATCCTGGCCGGCACCGGCCCTTCCGGCGGTGCCGGAATCGACCACCCGGCAGGTGGGACCTACATCTACTGGGATATGCTCCGAGCCCTTCTGGCCCGGACTGACGCGAAGGAATTCCTCTTCTTCGCTCGCACCCGGACAGGAAAGGCTGCGGCACGAGACTACCTCGCCCGACTGCGCGAGAGGATCATGGACCGCGATGACCCCATCGCTGTGTCGTCCTTCCGCCGTCAAATCTCAGTCATCCGAGCCTGGGGCCGGGCCGCTCCTCACGACCTGTCACGCATCAGCGCCCCGACGCTCATCGCCAATGGCGACCACGACCGAATGGTGCCCACCGCGCTGTCGCACGATCTGCATGCTCGCATCCCCGGCAGCACACTCATCATCTACCCCGGCTCCGGGCACGGCGGCGTGTTCCAGTACGTTGACGATTTCGCCGCCGCGGTCCGCTCCCACCTCGACGCCGACGACTGATGCCGGCAGCGAGCAGGCTAGGCAGGGCGGGAGCCTTCTGGACCTCGGCGTCGGTGCTCGCTCTGGTGCTGTGGTCGAGCGGAGCTCCGAGCGTTCTCTACCCGTTGTACGCTCAGAAGTGGGAGCTGAGCCCAGCCCTGATCACATTGGTGTTCGCCGCCTATCAGCTGGCGCTGATCGTCACCTTCCCTCTTTTCGGCAATCTGTCGGATCAGTTCGGGCGACGACTGGTGATGGTGTGGGGCGTGGCCATGATCGCGGCGTCGGCCGTCGCCTTCGCCATCGCCCCGAACGTCGCGTTCCTGTTTGTCGGACGCGTGCTCCAGGGCGCAGGTTCCGGACTGGCGATGGGAGCCGCAACGGCGTCCCTGGTAGAGAACAACACGACCGGCAACGCCCGATTCGCCAGCTCTCTGGCAACCGTGTCGACCGCCGCCGGGCTCACCCTGGCACTCGTGCTCAGCGGAGTATTCGCTCGATACTTCCCCATGCCCCTGTTCTGGAGCTACATCCTCCTGATGGGCCTGGCCGTGGCCGCCATCATCGCGCTGACTCTGACCCCGGACGACCGCCCCTCGGAATCACGCCGGTGGCGGCCTCAGACATTGCGTCTCGCCCGCGGACAGCGTGGCAGCTTCTCGATCGCAACGCTGTCGGTCTCTCTGGCATATTGCGTGGGAGCGATCTTCCTCTCACTCGGCGCGCACATGATCGGCCAATTCACCCACACCACCAATGCGGCAACGGTGGGAGCACTGCTCGGAAGCTCCTCGGCAGCCATCGGCGTCACCGGTCTGCTGCTCGCACGTATCCGTCCACGCACCTCGGTGCTGATGGGCGCACTGCTGACGCTCGTCAGCCTGAGCCTCATGGCCGCGGCGGCGGGCATCGGTTCAATCGAACTGTTCCTGGCCTGGTGCTTCGTCGGCGGAGTCGCCTACGCCTTTGCGTTCACCGGCGGGCTCGGGGTGATCAACCAAGCAGTTCCTGCCCACCACCGCGGCGGGACTCTGTCTCTGCTCTACTTGGCAGCCTATGCGCTCCAAGCTGCTACAGCCATCGGCATGGGTGCCCTTGCCACAGCTGGCACATTGGGTTCAGCAGTCAGCGTCGCCAGTGCGATGATCGCCGGTCTGTGCCTCGTCCTGCTGGTGCTGCTCATCGTCAATGCACGGACGCGACCCTCCGAATCACGCTGATCGAAAGTTTCGCCGAGGTGGGGTGAACTTGATTTTCCACGCAGTTCGGCCCCCTCGGCTTGCCAGTTCGCGCACAGTTGCGACCAGGCTGTGTCGCGACCCGAGTCGTGTCACTAGCCTGTCGACATGACCACACTCATCGTCACCAACGGCCCCATCTACACCAGCGACCCCGAACGCCCATGGGCCGAAGCCTTCTCTGTCGAAGACGGCAGGATCGGCACGGTCGGAACCCTCGACGAGGTTCGTTCATCGGTGACCGCCGACGCCGGGGTCGTCGATCTCGCAGGTCGGTTCGCCATGCCCGGTCTGGTCGACGTCCACGCTCACCTCGGCCTCGGCGGGCGCCAGCTCGCATTCGAACTCCAGGTGCTGCCCAGCGACGATGTCGCCGCGATTGCGGCAAAAGTCAGACAGTGGCGAGCGGAGCTTGAGCCCGGCCAATGGGTGGTCGGCGGAATCGTCGGCTCAACTGTCATGGACGATCTCACCCACCAGGATCTGCTGACCCTCGATGACGCGGCAGAAGGGCATCCCGTACTGCTGCGCGATGACACGATGCACAACCGATGGGTGAACTCGGCCGCGTTCGAGATCCTCGGCATCACCGAGGGGTCACCGAATCCAGAGGGCGGAACGTATGTCCGGGACAGCGACGGTCTGCTCAATGGCGTCCTCACCGAGCTGGCCTGCAGCGCAGCCGAGGCCGCGGTGCTGGAGTCGATCGGCGACGTCGCGAACTTCCATGCACGGGCTATCGGCACTGCGGTGCAGACTCTCAATTCGTTCGGAGTCACTGCTGTACAGGAATCTGCAACGATGGACTACGCACTGACAACGCTGCGCGTCCTCGACGAAGCCGGAGAACTGACCGCCCATGTGGTGGCCTCGATGCCTGCACAGCCTTTTCTGGAAGAGGGCATCACCGGCGAAGAACTCTATCGAGTCGGAGACGCGAACCACACGGCTCATCTGCATCCGACCTTCGCCAAATACGTGCTCGACGGCGTTCCGATGACTCGCACCGCGGCACTGCTCACTCCGTACCAGTGCCACCACCCCGGAGATGATCCGACCTTCACCGGAGAACCGCTGTGGGGCCGCGAAGAGCTCGTCGCTTCGCTGCTCTCCCTGGCCGACCGTGGCCTCAGCGCGAAGCTGCATGCCACCGGCGATGGTGCCGTCCGGATGATCCTCGACGCCGTGGAGACCGTGAGACGTGAACGGGGCTGGCAGACGAAGTTCCACATTGCACACGTGGAGTATGTCCACGACGATGATCTGGCTCGTTTTGCCGAGCTGCAGGTTGTCCCCGACGCGTCTCCGTACCTGTGGTTTCCCTCGGTGATGCAAGAATCGATGGCCAAGCAGGTGTCGGCAGAGACCTTCGAACGTTCCTGGCCGCTGCGTCGGCTCATCGACTCCGGCGCACAGGTCTCCTGTGGTTCAGACTGGCCCTGCGCTGCTCCGACTCCGGATCCGTGGACCGGGCTGGCAACCCTGATCACCCGAGCCAACCCGGACCCTGCGGTGACAGGAGAACTCAACCCCGGCGAGGCGCTCTCCGTCGAACAGGCGATCTCAGCATTCACCCGCAACCCGGCTCACGCAATGGGCTTGGGTGAGGTCACCGGAATGCTGCGCCCCGGAATGTCCGCCGACTTCATCGTCCTGGACCGGAACCTGTTCTCCGCCGACCCTGCCCATCTGCATGAGACCACGGTCCTCACAACCTATTTCGAGGGTCGCCTGGTTCACCAAACGTGAGCCTCAGAGTTCGCGGAAGAAATCATCCGTGGTTGCGTTGGGGTGCTTCGCCAAGGGCGTGACCTTGACGTTCATATAGGCGAACATCGGGAAGCCCTGAAACGTCGCGTGCAGGAAGTCGAGGTCATCGACCTCGTACATCGAGTAGTTCGAGTATTCCCCAACCACGCGCCAGATGCCCTTCATGATTCCGCGTTCCTGAAGATCGGCAGAATAGGCCTTCTCCCTGACCTGGAAATCGGCTTTGGTCTCGTCGGTCATCGATTCGGGGAATACGACGTCCATGCGTGCCAAGAAAAGCATGTGTTCCTCCTGCCCTGCGGGTCAGAGCTGCGCTGAGTGAGTGGATGTTCCGAACGCCACTATAGGTGCTCACGGCAGAAGGCGGTGAGGGCGTCCGCGCTTCGCGGTCCGAATTGACCCTCCGCGCACACGCAGTGTCCCGGCTTGCCTGTGCGCGCAGAGTTCCGCTCCGCCCCCTGTTGCGGCGTGAGGCAGGTCTCTATTCTGACATCATGAATACCACCGCAGCAGACAACGCAGTCAGCCCTACAGGTTCGATCACCGAGCACAGCGAGACCTTCCCGACCGACCTGCCCGACGAACGCTTCGACTATGTCGTAGTCGGTGCCGGATCTGCCGGGTGCGTGATCACCCGCAGACTCATCGATGCGGGCAAGAAGGTCTGCCTCATCGAGGCCGGCGGAGATGAGACGAACCCGAACATCGATCACCTCAACACCCTCGGTCTGATCTGGCATTCGAAACAGGACTGGGACTACTACACGACCCCACAGCCGGCGGCCATGAATCGCAAGATCCACCTGCCCCGCGGAAAGGTCCTCGGCGGATCGAACGCACTCAATGCGGTGATCTGGGTTCGCGGCGATGCCTGGGACTACGAGCAGTGGGTGGAATCGGGCTGCCCTGGCTGGTCCTGGGACGAAGTCCTGCCCGTGTTCAAGGCCATCGAGAACTATGACGGCGAACTCACGGACAATCGGGGCACGGACGGGCCTATGGACGTGCGCATCGGCTACGAGCGCAATCCCATCCAGGAGGACATGGTCACCGCCGGTGAGCAGACCGGTCTGAGCTACAACCCGGACTACAACTCCGGCAGCGTCGAGGGCATCTCCCGGATCCAGCTCAATGTCCGCGACGGCAAGCGATTGAACACCTGGCGCGCCTACCTCAAGCCCTGCCTCGGCGATGGGAATCTCACGATCCTGACGTCGACGCACGCACGTCGGCTCCTCGCCGACGACAAGCAGATCACGGGAGTCGAGGTGGACTTCCGCGGCCGTGTCGGCACGATCACCGCCGAAGAGGTCATCCTCACGTCCGGTGCGCTGGCCTCACCGGAGCTGCTCCTGCGTTCGGGAATCGGCCCTGCCGAAGAGCTGCGCGAGGTCGAAGTCGATCCGATCCACGACCTGCCAGGGGTGGGCAAGAACCTCCAGGATCATTGGCTCTCCCCGGTCATCTTCACCACCGGATCCGAGCCCGTGCCGATGGGTGAGGTCGCCCCCGCCGAGGTGCATCTGTTCTGGAAATCGAAGCCTGACCTTCCGGTGCCCGACACCCAACCCCTGTTCTTCTCGGTACCGATGTATGCCCAGGATTCCGCGCCGAATGTGCAGTCGGGTCCGGACAACGCGTTCACCCTCCAAGGTGGGATCGTTCGTCCCGAGTCCCGTGGCGAGGTCACGCTCAGCGGACCGAATCCGCAGGACCCGACGCTGGTCAACCCGAATGTGCTGGCCGAGCAGGCCGATGTCGACGCCCTCGTGGCTTCGGTGAAGCAGTGCCGGGAGATCGGACGCGCCGAGGCGCTGGCAGCGTGGGAGCCGACCGAGATCTTCCCCGGCCCCGAGGTCGCCGATGAGGATCTCGAAGACTATGTCCGAGGATCTGTGGTGACCTACCACCACCAGGTCGGGACCTGCCGAATGGGCCAGGACGAAACCGCCGTCGTCGATCCGCAGTCGTTCAAGGTCCACGGGCTGGCCGGCCTGCGGATCGCCGACGCTTCGATCATGCCGCAGGTGCCCACCGGCAACACGAATGCGCCCACGATCATGATCGCCGAACGTGCTGCCGCCGCACTGATCGGCTCCACGGTCGAGGGAATCACTGCGCCAGGACAGTAGCGGATAGGCACGTACGCCCTCCTCGCGGTTCGGCTCGGATAGGATGAACGTCCGAGGCCGTCGAGGAGGGCAGACGCGTGAGCAGCAACGAAACCAACCCCGTGCCCAAGCCCGGCCGCGGAGTCCGCTCCCAGACGCTGGAGCGAGCCCTCGATGCTCTCCAGCTCCTTGCTGATGGACGACAGCGCACCAGCAGGGAACTCGCAGCGGAACTCGACCTGCACAGGTCCATCGTCTATCGAATTCTGCGCACTCTGGAGGACTATTCCCTCGTCACGCGCAACGAAGACGGACGGTTCCGGGTCGGACTGGGCATGACTGCCCTGGCAAAATCTGGAATCGGCGACGTCGAAATCGAAATCGCGGCGGTCCTGCAGGAACTGTCGAATGTCACCTCGGCGACGGCGATCTTCTGCGCGCGACAGCGCAATGATGCCGTCGTCCTGTCATCGACCCGACCGGGGCAGAGCCCGGCCTCTGTCGCTGTGCGAACGGGCAGTCGCTTCCCAGTGGACAACAGCGCGCCCGGCCTGGCGATCCTGTCCCTGCAGGAGCACAGTGAGCACGATGTCGATGAGGTGGCACTGGCCAGACAGACGGGCTACGTTCACACCAAGGGACAGCCGTTCATCGGACTCGAAGCCGTCGCCGCTCCTGTGAGAATGCCCGACGGGCAGGAAGCCAGTCTTTCCCTCCTGTTCCCTGTGGGCGACAAAGATGTGCAGCTCATGGTCAACGAACTGCGGATATACAGCGAACGCCTGATCTCTCCCGCGAACGACTGGCAGCTCTGACTGCTCGCATCCTTGGCCGATGGCCGCGTCGACGGCCTGAACCTCCACTATCCGTTTTGCGAAAAATCCCAGCTTTATCCCCGGCACCATTGTGTGCGGTACGCCACTTTCGGTAGATTCGTTGCTCACATAGAGAGCAGAAGTTACTAATGTGCTCGATATGCGAACACACATGAATCTACTGTCGGACATCGACGTCCATCCGAGAGGAACGAATGATGAAGAGCATCGGGATCATCGGCGCAGGAGTCGCCGGACTCCACCTGGGTCTGCAACTGCGTCAGCATGGAATCGCCACTACCATCTACACCAACCGCACACCCGAAGAGGTTGCCGATGGCAGGGTGATGAACAGTGTCGCCCATATGCACGTGACTCTCGAGCTGGAAGAGGACCTCGGGATCAACCATTGGACCGAGGACCAGTACTACTACACCCACCACTACCACTACAACGGCTGGGGCGAGGAGCGGACTTTCCAGGGTCAGTTCGCGTCACCTTCACGGACGCTGGACTATCGAATCTATCTGCCCCAGCTGATGAAGGACTTCACCGACCGCGGCGGCGTCATCGAATATCGTGATCTTGCAGTCGCCGACATCCAGGACCTCAGCGAAGTCCACGATCTCGTCGTGGTCTCGACCGGCAAAGGGGAAATCGGCGCAATGTTCCCCAAACGCGCGGACAAGTCACCTTACGATCGCCCTCAGCGCAAACTTGCTGTGGGGTTCTGGAAGGGCGTCGAACGCTGCGATCCGAACGGCGTCGGAGTCAGCGTCGTTCCCGGCGTCGGAGAACTCCTTGCCATTCCGATGTGGTCGTTCTCCGGCGATGTCATGGCCCTCTTGTTCGAAAGCGTGCCCGGCGGCGTACAGGAACCGCTCACCGATCAGCGCTATGCGGATGATCCTGAGGGCTACCGCCAGCTCACGCTCGACATGCTCAAGGAGCATCACCCCACCGTCTACGACCGAGTCAACCACGACGAATTCCGCCTCCAGTCCGACTCAGACAAAGACATCCTCCAGGGTGCCTTCACTCCAGTGATGCGCGAAGACTACGCCCGCCTCCCCAACGGCAAATTCCTCCTGGCATTGGGTGACGTGCACCTGACCATGGACCCTGTACAAGCACAGGGCGCGAACTCAACCGCCTATTCGGCTCGAGTCGTCGGCGATGCGATCATCGAAGACGATGTCTTCGACGAACGTTTCATGAAGAAGGTGGCAGCCCGTCGCAATGAACGCCTCGAGGCCGCCAACGACTGGCTCAATACAATCATCCACACTCCCACCCTTCCGCAGATCCCGAAGCTCTTCAGCGCCATGGTCGACAACCAGGAGCTGACGGATGAGTTCACCGAGAACTTCAACCACCCCATCCATCAGATTGACCTGCTGGCCAGCGAAGAGCGTGTGGACGCGGCCATTGAGCGCACATCTGCCTGAGCCCCGCACTCACCGAATCGAACTCAAGACTGGAGCCGACCATGCACAAACTGCTCGTTCTCTACCCCGAGCCCACCGACCGCGCCACGTTCATCGACTACTACACCACGACCCACCTGCCGCTCGCCAAGCGCCTGCCCGGAATGCTGAGCTGGACGTACTCGGTCGATATCACCACGGATAAGGACGGCAACTCGCCTTACTTCGCGATCTTCGAAGCAGCATTCCCCGACCAGGACACATTCGCAAGCGCAATGGCTTCACAGGTGGGCCAGGATGTCGCCGCAGATGTGGGCAACTACGCCACCGGCGGGGCCACCATCGTCGATTTCGCAGTATCAGGAGGAGAAGAATCATGAACGAACTCAATGACGTTCAACAGCAATTCCGTCAGGCGATGGCCCACCTGGCCGCGGCCGTGAATATCGTGACCACCGAAGGAGACCACGGAAAACTCGGCATCACGGTCAGCGCGGTATGCTCGGTCACAGACTCTCCGCCCACGGTGCTCGTGTGTGTCAACCAGCGCAGTGCTGCCCATGACGTCTTCACGAACAACGGGGTGGTGGCGATCAACGTCCTGGCCGCAGAGCAGTGCGAACTGGCTCGTCACTTCTCCGGGGCGACCAAGGTTCCGATGGAGGACCGGTTCGCGTGGGACATCTGGGATGACGACACCACCGCACCGACTCTCAAAGACGCTCGGGTCGCCCTCGTCGGCCACATCCAAAGCACAATGACACAGGGAACCCACTCCGTGGTCTTCGTCGAAATCGACTCGATTCGAGTCAGGGATGAAGCAGAGGGGCTGGTCTACTACGGTCGCGGCTTCCACCGGATCAGCGAGCTGACAGCGATCTGAGATGAACGACAGCTCAGCCGACCGCAGCCCGGAACTCGATCTGTCGCCGAGGCGGCTGCGCGGGCAGTCACCTGAAGAGGCACTGGAGGTCGGCACCGAGCTCTACTACCCGCACCAGCTGCGCATTCGGGGAATCGGCTCTCGATTCGAGATGCGGGCAACGGCGACCAAGGTGGGCCCATTGTCGATCGGGACGCTGAAGTACACGGCTCCAGTCACGGTCAAGACCGGCCCCTACGAAGACGCCTACCAGGTGAATATCGCGCTGAACGGTTCGTTCCGGACGTCCGCAGGGTCAGACGTCGTCGTGGCAGACCGCTCACGGTGCGCCGTCTACAGGCCCGATGTCGATACGGCATTCAGCGGTTGGGACTCTCCCTGCACAATGTTCACCGTCAAGATCGAACGATCCGAGTTCGAACGCATCGCCGCACAGTATCTGGGTGCGGAGGTGCCCTCCCCGATCGACTTCGAACTTCCGATGACGGTTGCCAGCGGCGACGGCTCCGCATGGATGCGTTCGGTGCGACTTCTGGCCAACCTGCACCAACAGGGCGATGCCGGTCCGCTGCTCATCGATCGAATGGTCGAGGAGGTGGTGGCCGGCCTGCTCTGGGCAGCCGAACACTCATTTCATCGACATCTGGACAGACCATCTTCGGTGTCTGCTGCCGCCCTGCGCCGCAGCAGAGATCTCATCCACGCGATCCCCGAAGAATCCCTCACCCTCGATGTCGTTGCTCGATACGCCGGGGTCAGCGGACGATCGCTGCAGATGGCGTTTCGACGAGAACTCGGTTCCACACCCATGCAGTACCTCAAGTCAGTGCGCCTGGACAAAGCTGCCGAAGCTCTGCGGGAGTCGAACCCACGCGATCATTCCGTCTCCGAAGTGGCCCGGCGCTTCGGCTTCTCCCATCTCGGCCGCTTCGCCTCCGACTATGCCAATCGGCATGGCGAGAAGCCCTCCGAGACGTGCAGACGCAGCTCATAGCTCTGCCCCGGCAAAGGTCGCTCGTCGGGGCCGTCGCAAGGCGACGTTCAGAGTTCGGCAGTGAAACCGGCTTCGTAGTCCCGGCGCTGGTTCTTGCGCGCATCGACCTGATCGGGGACAAGACCGGCGAAGATCCTGTCGCGGATCGGCGTCGGCAGGACCTCCACGACCCGGATCATGGGGCCGAGGAACCCCGGAACCGTGACCTCGAATCGGGGCCGGACAGCGGCTTTCACCACGGCCCGAGCCACCTCGGCTGGGGTGAGCAGCTTCGCCGCACCGGGAGAGGTTCCGGCCGCCATCGTCGTGTCGACGACCACGGGCATGATCGACGTGACGCGCACACCCTTGCCGCGCATCTCCGCCCGCACCGCCTTGAGGTATCCAAGCACACCGTGCTTCGTCGCAGCATAGGTCGCCTCCCCAGGGAGAGGCAGGATAGCGCCCGCTGAGGCCACGGTGATGAGGTGGCCCCGCCCTCGCGCCAACATGCCGGGAGCCACCGTCTTGATGCCGTTGATGACTCCGAGCAGGTTGACCTCGACCTGTGCCCGTGCCGCCGATGCGGGTTCGTCGGTGAAGGCGCCGGCCCACATCAGGCCCGCATTGTTGACGAAGATGTCGATGGGTCCGAATTCATGAGTCACCTCGGCCAGGAACGCATTCAGACTATCCTGGTCCGTGACGTCGAGCCTGCTGGCGTGGGCTCTCAGCTCCGCGGCAGTCTCTTGGGCGGCGTGCAGGTCGATGTCGCCGATGGCAACCTTCGCCCCGGAAGCACTGAAGGCGGCCGCGATCTCCCGGCCGATACCGCGGGCTCCGCCGGTGATCGCCACGACCTGTCCTGTCAATGCCTGTGTCCGGTTCATGCCGCCACCTTTCCTCTGCGCAGTTCGCGCTCCAATTCCAACAGATAGTGGTCGAAGTCGACCTGCATCGTGTGCCTGGGAGAATCGTAGAACGCGCGTTTGTTCCGCCGGTCATCCTCATGCATTCGCCGGGTCATCTCTCGCTTGTCTGGCAGCTCGTACTCGCCGGTGAGCACCTTGGCGACCAGTCTGCTCTGAGCCTCGGCCAGCGGCATCACAGCGCCGACGGGCTGGAGCAAGCCGATGAAGAACAGACCTGGCCGATCAGGATGGATCATCCGTTTGAACAGCGGCAGATCGTTGCCCTCTGCTGAGATCAGGTCTGCGTCGAAGAACGGGAACTTCACCCGATACCCCGTCGCCCACACGATGAGAGCGGCTGGAGCTTCGCTTCCGTCGGTGAACACCACTCGGTCTCCGTCGAGTCGTTCAATGCCCGGTTTCACCGTGATCGCACCGGCACCGAGGCGATCCCTGATCGAATCCGACTGCACCGGATGCGATTGGCCCGGGGTGTGCCCCGGGGTGGGCAGACCGTATCTGCGCAGACCTCCGGAGAGCAGGGCGGCCACGCGCAGGCGAATGCTTGTGGCCCACCACGGAGCCCAGCTCGGCAGGGTGATCTGGTCGGCGGCCATGCCCAAGATGGTCTTCTTCAACACCCATTGGCCGCGGCGGATCGAAAGGTTGACGCTGCGCGCCCGGTGGGAGCCTTCGACCGCGATGTCCATCGCGGAGTTGCCTGCACCGACGACCACAACAGCGCGGCCCTCGAGCTGGTCTCCGCTGCGGTAGTCGTGGGCGTGGATCTGCTCGCCGTCGAAGTGGCCCGGATACTCGGGCTCGGGCCAGCGTGCATCCCAGTGATGACCATTGGCAACCATCACCGCATCGTAATGGCGAGTCTCGACTGCTTCTTCGTCCGGGGCGCCGACGGCACGGATGTCGACATCCCACCCTTCGTGCTCACCCCGGCGGACATGGGTCACCTCGGTGTCGTAGGTGATCGTGTGGCCGAAGCCGAAGTGCTCGACGTAGTCGCGGAAGTAGGCATGGACTTGGTCGTGGCTGGCGTAGGCCGGGTACTCCTCCGGCATCGGGAAGTCGGAGAACGCCATGCGCGGGCACGAGGTGTTGATCTGCAGGGTCTCATAGCATGCGCTGACGCCGTTGGGGTTGTCGAAGAGCCAGTTCCCGCCGAATTCACTCCCCTTCTCGAAGCAGTCGAAGGGGATTCCCGCGGTGTAGAGAGCTTTGGCTGCGGTGATACCGGAGGACCCGGCACCGATGACGCACACCCGCGGCAGTGCGGGGTTCGGGGGGATCTGGGCGCTGACCCTGGGGGCACGATGCTTCTGTCTGACGTTGTAAGGCATGTCACATAGTCTGCCATCTAAAATCTAAATTTTCACTATAATGGGAAAATGACTGATCGAGCGTCCGCGGATTCCTCCCCCACCACCTCGACGAAGCTGTGGCGTGGAACCTCGCGCGCCGACCGTGATGGGGCACGCCGTCAACGCCTCCTCGAAGCCGCCCTCGAGTTGTACGGGACCCTCGGCTTCCGCGCCACCTCGATCCAGGCGCTGTGCCACGAATCCGGGGTCTCGAGCCGCTCCTTCTACGAGCTCTTCCCTTCCCGGGGCGCGAAGTCGGGGCTGGAGGCACTGTCGGCCCAGGAAGCACTTCTCGAGCAGCTCTACGTCATCCTCAATGAGGAGATCACCGAGGCCCTGGCGACGCTGACGTTTCCCGCGCATGCGCCCCTTCTCGACACCACCGTCCACGTGGTATCTGCAGCGCTCATGCCGATGCTGAGCGACGAGCGCAAGGCTCGCGTTCTCGAGATCGAGACCGTCGGGGTCAACGATTCGCTCGAGGCAAGGCGGCGGGAGACGATGCGCACGATTGCGACCGCCGTCGATGCCGCGGTCGCCCATCTGCGCAGCGTCTATGACCTGCCGATCCGCGACACGCCCTCGGTGGCAGGTGGTGCGGACCTCACCAGCATCATCCTCGTCGGTGGGATCACCGAAGCACTGGTCCAGCGTGTGCACACTCCCGTTGAGGAGCGAACGTCGACCGCCGAATTCCTCACCCACATCGCCGAGGTTGCTCTGCGCGCCCATGGGGTGTCTGCAACCAGCGGGGCATGACATCATGAGACCTTGATCGAACTGAACGGGCGCGAGTGTGGCCCGACCATGGGCTGGTGATCGGGGAGACAATGGCTGTTTCGAAATCGCGGCTGGGGCGAGGCGCAGGCGTCGCCATCGTGGCTATCGTCGTGGCCCAATGGTTCGGAACCTCCCTGTGGTTCAGCCCCAGCGGCGCAGTCGACGGGCTCGCGGCCTGGCTCGGATCGACGCCGGGACAGTTCGGGTGGCTGATCGCGGCGACCCAGATCGGCTTCATCGCGGGAACTCTGCTGAGCGCGGCGACCGGGGTGGCCGATCGCTTCACGCCGGAGAGGATCTTCATCGTCGCCAGCCTGGCCGGTGCTGCGCTCAACTTCGCCTGGACGTTCGGGCCCTCAGATCTCGTGCTCGTCTGGATCTCTCGCTTCTTCGTCGGCGTCAGCCTCGCTGGGATCTACCCGATGGGGATGAAGATGATCGTCAAGCGGGCTCAGGCGAAGTCCGCCCAAGCATTGGCCTGGCTCGTGGCCATGCTCACACTGGGCACCGCGATGCCTCAGTTCCTCTCTGCCGTCGGTGCTTCGTTGCCTTGGCAGTCGATCATGTGGGGGTCGTCGGCTCTGGCGGTCGTGGGGGCACTGCTCATCGGGGCAATCTCCGGGCGCAGGGCCACGCAGCCGCCTCAGTCGGCACAGCCGGCGAGCGCACGGTCTGTGTCTGCGACGGCCGCCGACGATGCTCCGCTGCGCAGATTGTTCCGGGACAGGATGTTTCGCGCCGCCGTCTTCGGGTATCTGGGCCATATGTGGGAGCTCTACGCCTTCTGGGCTGTGGTCCCCACGCTCGTCATCTCGGCACTGGCCGATCCGAGCAGCCCCACAACGCTCGCCGCCACCAGCTTTCTCGTCATCGCCGCCGGGGTCATCGGCTGTGTGGCCGGCGGAATGGTCAGCCGCAGAACCGGCAGCGCCGCAGTGGCCGCATTCGCGCTCGCCGGCTCGGGGCTGATGTGCCTGATCTATCCCCTGCTGCCCGACGTCGGCACTCTCCTCATCGCAGCCCTGGCGCTATGGGGCCTCCTCGTCATCGCAGATTCTCCGCAGTTCTCGGATCTCGCCGCAGGTCATGCTCCATCAGAGCTGACCGGAACGGGGCTGACGGCGATGAATTCCCTCGGCTTCGCCGTCAGCGTCATCAGCATCGTCATTCTGCAGAGCCTCATTGCCGACATCGGAGTGGCCGCTGTGTGGATTCTGCTGCCGGGTCCGATCCTCGGCCTGGTGGCGATGCGACCGCTCCTGTTCAGGCGAAGGGAGACGAAACCCGATCGAGGCGCGAGAGGTCCTCGGGACTGAACTCAAGGTCCGGGGCCGCCATCAGGGCATCGAGCTGTTCGGGTGTGCTCGCCGAGACTATCGGGGCGGTGACTCCCTTGGCCAGCAGCCAGGCGAGCGCAACGGTTGCCGGTGCGACGTCATGGGCTTCGGCCACAGCATTCAGCTCATCGACGGCTGTGAGGCCATCGGCGTTGAAGTAGCCCTGCACCATGCCGCCGCGGCTGGCTCCCTCAAGGTCTGCCTCTGTGCGGTACTTTCCGGTGAGGAATCCGGCAGCCAGGCTGAAGTAGGTGAAGACACCGAGGTTGTGCTCATCGGCCAGCGGCTGCAGCTCGGCCTCGTAGTCGCGGCGGAACACGAGGCTGTACTGAGGCTGGATCGCCACCGGCCTGGCCAGGTTCTCCTGCTCTGCCACGGCCAGCCACTCGGCGAGACGGTCCTTGGAGTAGTTGGATACGGCGACATGCTTGGCCTTACCGGCACGCACGATCTCATCGAAGACTCGGGCCACCTCGGCGATGGGGGTCACCTCATCATCGCGGTGGGCGTAGTAGAGGTCGACATGATCGGTCTGCAGTCGCTCGAGGGAAGCATCGATCGCGGTGCGGATGTACTCAGGGTCCTGCGTCTTGTGATCCGGATGGTCACCGACCTTCGTGGCGATGACGACCTTGTCCCGGTTGCCGCGGGTGGCGAGCCAGGTGCCGATGATGGTCTCGGACTCTCGCCCGGTGTTCCCGGGCACCCATGCCGGGTAGGACTCGGCTGTGTCGAGGAAGTTGCCGCCGGCGGCGACGAACGTGTCTAGCACGGCGTGTGATCCGACTTCGTCGGCGGTCCAGCCGAAGGTGTTCGTGCCCAGGTTGATGGGGAAGATGGCCAGGTCTGTGCCGGGGATCTGTAGCTGCTGCGTCATCATGCTCCTGTATCTGCGAGAGTCGGATTGCCTGCTCCTTGCAACGATGATCGCGGGAGGATTATTTCCCCTGGTCGGCCCACCGCACCTGCGGAGGTGCTGCTCAGCTGCGGACTGCGTCGAGGGCCGCGAAGACGATCGATTCGGTGTCGATGCCGTGATAGCGGTAGACGTCGTCTATGTCGCCCGACTGTCCGAAGGTGCTCACGCCCAGCGCCACATGTTCGACCTGATTGATCGTCGCGAGGAATGACAGCGTGTGCGGGTGGCCGTCGAGGACCGTGACCATGGGAACCGCGTTCGAGGCAGGGAACACCTGATCAAGGATCCATCCACTCCCACCAGCGGACCCCAGCGCCGGCGAACGGCGCTGCCCGGATCTCAGTGCACGATAGAGCAGTCCGGGGCTCGTCACGCACACGACCTCGGCCTCAATTCCCATCTCCGCGAGTCGATCGGCGGCCGCGAGCACCTCGGTCATGAGCGCGCCCATTCCGACGAGCTGCACGACCGGTCGGGTCGAGGATCTGAGCCGGTAGGCCCCGGCGATGACCTGCTGCCGGCGACGCTCCCGTGCGGCAGGATCCGCGGGAACGCGGGCCAGACTCTGGTCGACGGCGCGGGTGGACAGGCGCAGGTAGGCCGACTCGCCGCCAGGCTTTCCCATGAGCGACATCGCGTGCAGCAGCGACCATTCGACGTCCTGCGCGAAGGCCGGCTCATACGTGACCAGCCCCGGCACCTCGATGCCCGTCGACGGAGTGGTGATCGACTGGTGCGCCCCACCTTCCGGTGCCAGCGTCACTCCGGATGGAGTGCCGACGAGGATCGACTGGCCACCGGCATAGATGCCGAATGTCCACGGTTCAAGCGCACGATTGACGAACGGGTCGTACATCACCCCGATCGGGAACAGCGGCTCGCCCCAGCGTCTCCACGTCGCACCCAATTCGCCGAGAAGTCCGACGAGGTTGGTCTCGGCGATGCCGAGCTCCATGTGTTGGCCCTGTGCCGATTCGTTCCACTGCAGGATCGTCTCCGCATCGTCGGCGAACCAGTTCTGGGCCGCATCCGCGCTCCACACACCGACCTTGTTGACCCATCCGCCGAGGTTGGTCGTCGATGACACATCGGGACTGACGGTCACGACTCGGCGGGCTGTCTCCGGCGATTGCCGACTGAGGTCCATGAGGACCCGACCGAGCGCCGACTGCGAGGACGAGGTCCCTTTGTGCCTCCGTTCCAGGTCGCGGGGAAGCTCGACCGGTGCGGCGGGCGCGAATTCGGGGCGGGTCAGTCGCTGTGCGGCCTCGGCCACGACTCGACTGGCGGGGGTGTCGGGGTCGAACCGCGACCACGGTGACTGCGGATCCTGGCCGCTGAGCTCGGCCAATGCCGAGTACTCGGCCGCGTCGATGAGCGCCGAGTGATTCTGGGGATGACCGGAGCTCGGCAGCCCGAATCCCTTGATCGTGTAGGCGATGACCGCGGTGGGACGAGAGTCGTCGATCTGTGCGAAGGCCTCGAGCAGGGTCGGAATGTCATGACCGCCGAGGTTCCTGATCGCGGCCAGGAGCGTGGCATCGTCGAGATCGGAGATGAGGGCATGAAGCGCTTGAGGGCTCTCGCTGTCACCGTCGCCGTCGCTTCCTCCTTCTCCGGGCAGACGAGTGCGCAGTTCATCGGCGCTGCAACGCAGGATCCGCTGATACTCGGGGTTGGACATCGTGAGGATGCGCCGGCGCAGCGCGTCCCCGCCCTCACGTGCGAAGAGATCTTCGAGCAGACGCCCGAACTTCACCGTGATGACCTGCCACCCGGCGGCCTCGAACGTCGCCTCGATCCGTCCGGCGGCGATGTCGGGGACGACGCGGTCAAGCGACTGCCGGTTGAGGTCGATGATCCACACGATTTCGCCGAGATGCTTGACTCCGGGATCGTTGACGGCTTCCCAGACGGCTCCTTCGTCGAGTTCGGCATCGCCGACGAGTGAATACTGGCGTCCGGTGCCGATGTCGCGCAGGCTGGAGTCGACGTAGCGGCGGGCAACGGCTCCCCAGATCGGGGCAGTGGCACCGATGCCCACTGATCCCGTCGAATAGTCGGCCGGGACCGGGTCCTTTGTGCGACTCGGGTAACTCTGGAGGCCGCCGAACTCCCGCAGCGTCGTCATCTGCTCGTCATCGAGTTCCCCGAAGAGATAGTTGATGGCATGCCACACGGGACCAGCATGCGGTTTGATGCTCACGCGGTCCTCGGCCCGAAGTTCGTGGAACCACAGCGCGGTCATGATCGAGGCGATCGATGCGCATGAGGCCTGATGGCCGCCCACTTTGAGGCCGCTCAGGTTGGGCCGGACTCGGTTGGCGTGGTGGATGATCGAGGTCGAAAGCCACAGGATGCGGTCATGGATCTCATCGAGGGCCTCGAGAGCAGAGCGGTCGGACACGTATTCCTCCTTGAATGAACTGTCTGGCGCGTGCGCCGGTCCATGT
>NZ_JBHFIH010000019.1:384659-443253 GCF_057334195.1 Brevibacterium sp. AGC70
CGCACGCAGGGCAGTTACGCCCGAGGGGTGCCGACGGTGTATGTCGAACCGCAGGTCGGTCCAGATCCGGACCGGCTCACAACGATCCAAACAGGTCTGATCGGAGTGCTCAATATGTCGATTCTAAATTGAGCACAGTGCTCAGTTTGGAGTTATAGAATTGAGCAGCTGGTGAGCATTTCGCTGAGGAAGGATGGTGGTGTCATGGCCGTGGGACAACGGCGACGAATCGCAGATGTGCTGGATTCGAGGATCCTCCTCGAACTCATCCGCGAGCCGCGAGCGACGATCGCGGGACTGGCCCATCGCCTGCAGGTGGCCAGGAACACCGCTCAGGCACGGCTGGGCAGGCTCGAGTCCGAGGGGCTGCACCCGTTCGGACATCGTGTCGACACGTCTGGGCTCGGCTATCCGATCCGGGCACATGTGCTGGCCAACCTCAAACAGTCACGACTCGACGAGGTCGGAGAGGCACTGAGCCGGATTCCCGAAGTTCTCGAGGTCATCGGCGTCAGCGGAACAGCCGATACCCTCATCCAGATCGTCGCCCGAGACACCGATGACCTCTATCGCGTCGCCGGGCAGATCCTCGGAACTCCCGGCGTCAAACGCACACGCACCCTCGTGTCGATGAAGCAGATGGTCGAATACCGCGTCACTCCCCTGCTCCAGAGGACAGTCGAGAACGGCTGAGCCAACATCTCAGGAGTCCGCAGCTATTTGAGCAGTCGGTCCATACGGCGATCGCTGAGCTTCTTCCCGCCGGTCTGACAACCGGGGCAGTACTGCAGTGACTTGTCGGCATAGGAGACCTCGGCGATGGTCGAACCGCACACCGGGCAGGTCTGACCGGTTCGACCGTGGACCCGAAGCCCGCGCTTCTTCATTGTCTTGACCTTCGCCGGCGACAGGTTGTTCAGCGCCTCGCGGGCAGCGCCGAGAACCCCACGGATCACCTCGAGCAGCGCCTCCGCATCGACACCGTCGGCCGGGGCGAAGGGAGAGAGCTTGGCCGTGTGGAGGATCTCGTCGGAGTAGGCGTTGCCGATGCCGGCGATGAGCTGCTGATCCTCGAGCACGGTCTTGATCCTTGAGCTCGAGTCCGCGAGCAACGCGGCGAACTGGTCGTCATCGATGGACAGGGCATCGGGGCCGGTATTCGCGATAGCCGGAACCTCGATGCGGTCATGGACGAGAGCCACCGAGGCGTTCTTCTTCGTTCCCGCTTCGCTGATGTCGAAGCCGGCACCGGAAGCCAAGTGGACGCGCAGGCCCAGCGGCCCCTTACCCATCCTCACCGGCCCGGTGGGCACTTGATCGTGCCAGATCAACCATCCTGCGCGGGCGAAACGACACACCAGGTCGAGTCCGTCGAACTCGATGATGAGGGCCTTGCCCACCCGGGAGGCACCGCTGATCTCGAGCCCGCTGATCGCCTCCAAGGGCGGATCGGCCGTCTTGAGGATGCTCAGCTCACCGATATCGGTTCGGGTGATGAAGTCCCCGACGATACGGGAGCCCACGAAGTGGACGAGTGCGTCGACCTCGGGCAATTCCGGCATGGGTCCAGTATGCGCCCTCGCGCGCGGGGCCGCACTGCTCTCGGAAAAACCGCCCTTGTGAGTTTCCTGAACGAGGACTACCGTGGACAGACCACGTGAGAGCGTGCTGCGCCAGCAATTCGACCACTTCATCAGGAGGGTGACGATGGCTGAGAATGTCGCTCAGAAGCTCATCGGCTCACATCTGGAATCCGGGACACTTGAGCCCGGAAACGAGATCGGGGTCCGCATCGATCAGACGCTGACTCAGGACGCGACGGGAACGCTGGTGATGCTCGAGCTCGAAGCGCTGGGCATCGACCGGATCCGCACAGAGACCTCCGTCCAGTACGTCGACCACAACCTTCTGCAGACCGATGAGAAGAACCCGGAAGACCATATGTTCCTGCGCTCTGCTGCGCAGCGATTCGGCCTGTGGTTCTCCCCCGCCGGCAACGGTGTCTCCCACCCGGTTCACCAGTCGCGGTTCGGCAAACCCGGCGCCACCCTCATCGGCTCGGACTCCCACACCTGCGCGGCCGGTGCCCTGGGAATGCTGGCCATCGGCGTCGGCGGTCTCGAGATCGCGATGTCAATGGTCGGCGAACCGCTCTACATCAGCGCGCCCCAGATCATGGGCGTCGAGCTCACCGGCACACTGCCGCCGTGGGTCTCGGCCAAGGACGTCATCCTCGAGATGCTGCGCCGTCACGGCGTCAAGGGCGGGGTCGGCAAGATCATCGAGTACTACGGTGAGGGCCTCAAGGACCTCACCGCGATGGACCGCCACGTGATTGCGAACATGGGTGCCGAACTCGGCGCCACGGCCACGGTCTTCCCCGCCGACGACGCGGTCCGGGACTTCCTCGAAGCCAGCGACCGGGGCGAGGACTTCACTCGGATCGAAGCAGACGAGGGCGCGCAGTACGATCTCCACGACGCCATCGACCTCTCGCAGCTCGAACCGCTCATCGCCGCACCCTCCTCGCCGGGCAATGTCCGCCCCGTGCGTGAGGCTGCTGGTGAGGACGTCTTCCAAGTCGTCATCGGCTCCTCGGCCAACCCGGGGCTGCGGGATTTCGCCGTCGTCGCTGAGGCACTCGAAGGTCGCCGCATCCACGAGCAGATCTCACTCGACGTCAACCCGACATCGCGAGAGATCCTCGCCGACCTCATCGCCGGCGGTTGGCTGACCTCGCTGGTCGGGTCCGGCGCCCGCATCCACCAGTCGGGCTGCATGGGCTGCATCGGCATGGGCCAGGCCCCGGCCGTGGGCCGCAACAGCCTGCGCACCATGCCGCGGAACTTCCCCGGTCGCTCGGGCACCGACGAAGACGCCGTGTGGCTGTGCTCTCCGGAGACTGCCGTGGCCGCAGCACTGACGGGCAAGATCACGGACCCTCGCGAGCTGGGCATCGAGTATCCGCAGGTCATGTTGCCGGAGAAGTTCTCCGCCAATCGGTCGATGCTGGTCCCACCGCTTCCACTCGAAGAGGCGCGGCAGGTCGAGTTGGTCAAAGGGTCGAACATCTCCTCATTGCCTGGCTTCGATCCGCTGCCCGAGGACATCGATCTCGAGATCATGCTCAAGGTCGGCGACAACGTCTCCACCGACGAGATCATGCCCGCCGGCTCCCGAGTCCTGCCCTATCGGAGCAACATTCCCAAGATCTCCGAGTTCGTCTACATCCAGGTCGATCCGAGCTACGCCGAACGTGCAGCGGGGCATGCCGGCGGCCATGCGATCATCGGCGGGGAGAACTACGGCCAGGGCTCATCGCGTGAGCACGCCGTGATCGCCCCGCGCTATCTGGGACTGCGCATCGTCGTCGCCAAATCCTTGGCGCGCATCCACTGGCAGAACCTCGCGAACTTCGGCGTCCTCGCCCTCGAATTCTCAGATGAGAACGACTACGAGGCCCTGTCCCAGGGTGATGTCCTCGAGTTCCGGGGACTGCGCGATCAGCTGGCCGACGGCAGGACCGTGAGCGCCGAGGTGGGCCGACGACAGTTCGAATTCCGCCATACGCTCTCGCCCCGGCAGGTCGAGATGGTCCTGGCCGGAGGTCGCATCGCCCAACGCGCCCAGCAGGAGGCGGCCCGGAAGATCTGAGCTCGGCTCGAGACCACTCGTGATCAGGGCTCGGCGAGGAAGCCGCGCAGCAATGCGGCGGTGCCGTCGAGATGCTCGGCCATGGCTGTGCGGGCCGCGGCTGCGTCTCCGGCGAGGATCGCGTTGTGGACCCGTTGATGCTGTTCGTGCGAATGGGCCAGATTGGGTTCGATCATCGGGATCCGCTCGAGCAGTTTGTTCGCCCGGGTCCGACTCTCGACCATCGAGCGCACGAGGCTCGCTGACCCTGTCACCTGCGCCCAGGTCAGGTGCAGCTGGGAGTCCAAACGCCGGTACTCGGCCAGGCTCGACTGCCGACTGGCGTCCATGGCTCCAGCCAGCTGACCTCGTTGGGGTGCGGTGAGATCCTGCCCGGCAGCCACCTCGGCGACTCCCATCTCGATCACACGACGCCAGGTCAGGGTGTCTTCGACCTCAGCTGCGGAGAACCCGGACCCGAGGCCGGTGTCAGCGTCATGAGTCGGATTGGGCGCCCAGCCGCCTGCGGGAGTGCGGGAGACGAACGTTCCGCCACCACGACCTCGTCGGACATTGACCCAGCCGGCGGTCTGCAGCTCCGAGATCGCCTCACGCAGGGTCGCCCGGGAGACCCGCAGCTGCTCAGCGAGCTCGCGTTCGGGTGGGAAGTGCTGACCTGGCGGAATGATTCCGAGACGGATGATCTGGAGCAGGCATTCGATCGTCTCCTCGAAGATGTTGCCCGAGCGAGCGGGAGCGATCGCCCGCAGCGCAGTCACCTGGCTGCCCGCGGCCTGGCTTGCCGTCATGCCATCGCCACTCACAGCGGGGTCGTGTAGGCGTTGGTCAGTCCCCCGTCGACGGTGAACGACTGTGCGGTGACGAACGAGGCATCATCGCTGGCCAGGAAGGCCACGGCGGCAGCCATCTCGTCAGCCTCGGCGAAGCGTCCCATCGGCACGTGCACCAGGCGTCTGGCCGCCATCTCCGGGTCCTTGGCGAAGAGTTCCCGGAGCAGCTCGGTGTTGACCGGTCCCGGGCACAGGGCGTTGACGCGGATGCCTTCCTTCGCGAACTCCACGCCGAGTTCCCGCGACATGGCCAGCACACCGCCCTTCGATGCGGTGTAGGAGATCTGGGAGGTCGCCGATCCCATCAGCGCCACGAACGAGGCCGTGTTGATGATCGAGCCGCGTCCCTGCCTGCGCATGTGCTTCAGGGCTGCCTGGGAGCACAGATACACAGACGTCAGGTTGATGTCCTGGACCTTGCGCCACACGTCGAGGCTGGTCTCCGTAATCGAGGCGTCTGCCGGTGGGGAGACTCCTGCATTGTTGAAGGCGACATCCACGCTGCCGTAGGTGTCGAAGGCCGTCTGGAACAGATGCTCCACCTGGTCAGCATCGGTGACGTCGGTGGAAACGAAGAGTCCCCCAACCGCCTCGGCGGCGGCTGTCCCCGAATCTGCGTTGGTGTCGGCGATGACGACGTTCGCGCCTTCGGAGGCGAGGCGCTTCGCAGTGGCCAACCCGATGCCGCTGGCACCTCCGGTGACGACTGCGGTTCGCCCCGGGAGGCGCCGGCAGATGATCTGGGTCGAGTCCGTCGCTGCTGTCTCGGTCATGGTGTGTCCTTTGCCTGCTGGTGGTGTTCGCGTGGGTGGGTAGTTGGTTGCGGTGGCCGGTCGCTCAGTCCGTGGCGATGAAGAGGTTCTTCGTCTCGGTGAATGAGTCCATCGCGTGAGGTCCGAGTTCGCGGCCGATGCCGGAGCGTTTGAACCCGCCGAAGGGGGTCGAATAGCGCACCGCGGAATGGGAGTTCAGCGACAGCGCCCCCGAGTCCACGCCGCGAGCGACCCGTAGTCCGCGGCCCACATCGCGCGTCCAGATCGAACCCGACAGGCCGTAGGGCGAATCATTGGCCATGGTGATCGCCTCTGCCTCGTCGCGGAAACGCTGCACGGTCACGACGGGCCCGAATACCTCCTCGGTGACGATGCGATCACGCGGTGACGTCGGCAGCACGACCGTCGGCGCCATCCAGTACCCGGGACCCTCGGGTGCGCTGCCGGTGAACGCGATGTCCACGCCGTCGAGGAATCCGGCCACGCTCTCGTGATGGCCTGCTGAGATGAGCGGTCCCATCTCTGCCTCCTCGAGGCTGGGATCGGTGACGACCACTCCGGAGACCGCTGGTTCGAGGAGTTCCATGAAGCGGTCGAAGACAGAGTCGTGGACGAGGATGCGCGAGCGGGCGCAGCAGTCCTGGCCGGCATTGTCGAAGACGCCGTAGGGTGCGGTGGCCGCGGCGAGTTCGAGGTCGGCGTCGTCGAAGACGATGTTCGCGGACTTGCCGCCGAGTTCCAGCGTTGTCCGTTTCATCGTCTTCGCCGCGTCGGCCATGATCGCCTCGCCCACCGCGCTCGAGCCGGTGAAGACGATCTTCGCAACCCTGGGGTCATCGGTGAAGGTCTGGCCGACGACGGATCCTTTGCCGGGGATGACCTGGAAGACATCGGCGGGGAGCCCTGCCTGCAGGGCCAATTCGCCGAGGCGGATCGCCGTCAGCGGGGTCAGCTCGGCGGGCTTGAGGACCACGGTGTTGCCCGCGGCAAGCGCCGGTGCGAAACCCCAGCCGGCGATCGGCATCGGGAAATTCCACGGCACGATGATTCCGACGACCCCGAGCGGTTCGTTGAACGTGATGTTCACTCCCCCGGCCACGGGAATCTGATCGCCGAGGTGGCGCTCGACTCCGCCGGCGAAGTAGTTGAGGACATCGCGGACGTTCCCGGCCTCACCCCGGGCATTGCCGATGGTGTGCCCGGCCTCGGCGACCTCGAGCGCGGCAAGGTTCTCAATGTCGGCATCGACGGCGCGGGCGAAGGCGCGCAGCAGTTCGGCCCGCTCGGCCGGCGCCGTGGCCCGCCACCGAGCGAAGGCCTCGGCGGAACGGCCGATCGCGTCCTTCGTCGCCTCGGCGCTGTGGGCATCGACCGAGGTGATGAGTGCCTCGGTCGCGGGGTTGATCACTTCGGTCATCGGTGGGCCTCCGCATTCGTCTCGGGTGTCGCGGTTTCGGGTGTCGTCCGTGGTGTGCTCATGCGCTGGGTCGCAGCCGCCACAAGGCCTGCGAACAGCCGCAGATCCTCCAGGGTCTCCTCGGGGTGCCACTGAACAGCGAGCATCGACCCGTCCGGAGTCTCGAGGGCCTCGATGCAGCCGTCCTCGGAGCGTGCGCTCACGATCAGTCCATCGCCGAGGCGGTCGATGGCCTGGTGATGATGGCACCTGACCGTGGCACCGGTTCCGAGCAGATCGGATACGGCGGTGTCGGGTACGATTCTCACGGCCACCTCGGCGAATTCGTCCTTCTTCTCTGCCTCATGAGCACCGTAGCCGCCGACATCGGGCAGGTGCTGGTGCAGGGAGCCGCGGTGGACGGTGTTGACGATCTGCGCGCCGCGGCAGATCGCGAAGACCGGCACGTTCGCGGAGCGGGCATGACGGTACAGGGTGGTCTCGAAGGAGTCGCGACGCACGTTGGGCACCTGGGTGCGAGGGTGGGCCTGCGCATCGTAGAGTGCGGGGTCGACGTCGTCACCGCCGGTGAGGATGATGCCGTCGAGTTCGGCCACCTCGTTCAGAGTCCAGGGGTCTTCCGGGGGCAGGAGGACGACTCTGCCACCAGCTCGGGTCACAGCGGTGACGTAGACGCTGGGCAGGAACGCCGCGTCCCTGTCCCAGACTCCGAACTGGCCGCGGCCGTAGTAAGTGGGCAGGCCGATGAGCGGGCGGCGCATCGTCGGGTCGAGGGCCGCGTTGCCGAGCGCCGAGTCAGAGTCGTTCGAAGCCACGCCGGACCTCCCAATCGGTGACTGCGGCGTCGAAGGCCGTCATCTCCACGCGACCGGCGTGGGTGTAGTGGTTCACGACCTCGTCGCCGAAGGCATGGCGGGCGACCTCGGAGGATTCGAAGGCCGCCACGGCATCGTGGAGGCGGCGTGGGATGGTCGGGGCATTCTGGGTATAGGCGTTGCCGGCGAGCGCCTCAGGCAGTTCGAGTTGGTTCTCGATTCCGTGGATTCCGGCCGCGATGAGGGCTGCACTGGCAAGGTAGGGGTTCGCGTCGGCACCCGGGACTCGCTGTTCGAAGCGCAGAGCGGGGCCGTGGCCGACGATCCGCACGGCACAGGTTCGGTTGTCCCACCCCCAGCCCACTGCGGTGGGTGCGAAGGAGCCGTCGGCGAAGCGTTTGTAGGAATTGACGTTCGGGGCGTAGAGGTAGGTGAAGTCATGTTGAGTGTCGACTACTCCGGCGACGAAGTGCTTCATCGTCTCTGACATCTCTGTGCCGTGGCCGGTGGGGAATACCGGTGTGCCGTCCGTGTCGCGCAGGCTCATGTGGATGTGGCAGGAGTTGCCTTCGCGGTCGTTGGGTTTGGCCATGAAGGTCACCGACTTGCCCTCTTGGTCTGCGATCTCCTTCGCACCGAGTTTGTAGACCACGTGGTTGTCGCAGGTGGCGAGCATGTCGGTGTAGCGGAAGCCGACTTCGAGCTGGCCGAGGTTGCATTCGCCCTTCGCGCTTTCGGTGTAGAGGCCGGCCTCGTCCATCTCGTTGCGCAGACGACGCAGGTAGCCTTCGACCTGGCCGGTGCCGAAGAGGGAATAGTCGATGTTGTAGGTGCTGGCGGCTTCGAGATTGCGGTAGTCCTTTGCCATCGCCTCACGGTAGCCGGTGTTGTAGAGGGCGAATTCGAGTTCTGTGGCACCGATGGGCGAATAGCCCAGCTTCTCGAGTCGTTCCAGTTGAGCCTTGAGGACTTGACGTGGGGAGACGCTCAGTGGTGAGCCGTCGATGAATGCCAGATCGCATTGCACCATCACGGTCGCAGGGTGCCAGGGGATGCGGCGAAGGGTTGAATAGTCGGGAACAAACATGAGATCGCCGTACCCGCGCTCCCAGGAGGTGAGTTCGTACCCGTCGATGGTGTTCATCTCAACATCGGTGGCCATCATATAGTTACAGCCTTCAGTGCCGTGGTCCATCACCTCATCGATGAAGAATCGGGCCGTGATCCTCTTGCCTTGGAGTCGGCCCTGCATGTCTGTGGCGGCGACGAGCACTGTGTCAACGCGGCCGGCGGCAATCTCTGCCTGCAGCTGTTCCATGGTCATATCTGATGAAGTCACGCTCATGATTCCTCTTCTCGGTAGCCCACCCAAGCGATGTGTTCGCATCCTTGCGACGGACTGCATCCCTACGGTGGTCACGCATCGTTGCGGGGCTGGTGCTGTGCGGCAGCGGTGGTTTGCAGGGTCGGCGGCTCGCAGCGGTTCAGGAAAACTCTCCTAATTAAGGTATGCCACCGAACCATTGATGCGCAATAGCTGGGTCCAAATTGAGGAGAATGAGGCTTTGAGGTCTGCATAAATACCTATTGACAAACCATTTGCACGGTGACAAGCTCAACGACAATACAGAGTTGTGAACTGCATCACGCACTAGTTATGAGACGTCCGCAGGCGTTCCACGCTCGTGTTCCACACGAACGTGCACGTGTCTGCATCGGCGTCGGTGTCTGCTCAACGGCCGGATTCCGACGATGCCGATCGGTCAGCGACGACCGAGCCCGCCAGCGGACGCAATCATTTCGAGAAGAACGGTGTTCTCCATGAGCAATGAATCCTCTCCACCCAACGATCCGGCTTCCGGGCCGACACCGCACGATGGCACGGTCCCTCGCGAGGCCGCAGCCCCGGCCCTCAGCGCTGACGAGGCCAGTCTTGCCGAGCTCGGCTACAAACAGGAGCTCAAGCGCGGCATGTCGGGCTTCGGCAACTTCGCGGTCTCCTTCTCCATCATCTCGATCCTCGCCGGCTGCATCACCTCTTACAGCATTGCGCTGGGATCGGGCGGCCCGGCAGCGATCACGATCGGGTGGCCTCTGGTCGGCATCTTCGTCCTCTGCGTGGCACTGGCCATGGCCGAAGTCTGCTCGAAGTACCCCACGGCAGGTGGCCTGTACTTCTGGGCCGGTCGCCTGGCCAAACGCAACAAGCGACATTGGGCCTGGTACGTAGGATGGTTCAACTTCCTCGGCGAGGTGGCGGTGACCGCAGCCATCGACTTCGGCGCTGCCACGACCATGATGGCCTTTGCAGCACTGACCTTCGGGGTCGTGCCCACTGCGCTCAACACCTTCATCCTGTTCCTCGTCATCATCACCCTGCATGGTCTCCTCAACACCTTCGGCGTCAATCTGGTCAACCTGCTCTCCGGCGTCTCTGCCTGGTGGCACATCGTCGGTGTGCTCGTCATCGTCGCAGCCTTGTGGATCATGCCCACGAAGCACCAGTCGTTCAGCTGGACCATGACGGCCTGGCACAACGAAACCGGGTTCACGTTCATGCCGTTCGTCTTCCTCATGGGTCTGCTCATGGCTCAGTACACCTACACCGGCTATGACGCTTCGGCGCACGTGGCCGAGGAGACCAAGAACGCTTCGACCGCAGCGCCCAAGGGCATCGTCATGAGCGTCCTGATCTCGATCATCGGCGGCTGGATCCTGCTGTACTCGATCACGGCCGCGATCCAAGACGGCTCTGAAGCCGGGCTCACCGCTCTCAACGCCACAGCAACTGGCCTGCCGCCAGCGCAGGTGTTCCTTGATGCCCTGAACAACCCGACGATGGCGAAGTTCCTGCTCTTCATCGTCTGCGGCGCCCAGTTCTTCTGCGGCATGGCCTCGGTGACGGCGAACTCGCGGATGAGCTACGCATTCTCCCGCGACGATGCGATCCCCGGATCCAAATACTGGAAGAAGGTCAACCCACGCACCGGCACACCCACGAACTCGATCTGGCTGTGCATTGTGCTGTCCTCAATCCTGACAGTTCCGGCACTCTTCAATGAGACCGCTTATCTGGCGGTGACGAGTGTGGCGGTGATCGGGCTCTACATCGCCTACGTGGCACCCGTGCTGCTGCGCCGACTCAAGGGCGATTCGTTCAAGCCGGGTCCGTGGAATCTGGGACGGTGGAGCGCAGTCATCGGGTGGATCGCCGTCGTCTGGGTGATCTTCATCTGCATCCTGTTCGTGCTGCCACCGACTCTGCCGATCACCATCTCGACCTTCAACTACTCCCCCATCGCGGTCCTTGCTGTGCTCGTCCTCAGCGTTGTGCTCTGGTATGCCCGAGGCAAGAAGCACTTCATGCAGCACCTCGACAAGGAGCAGCTGGCCATCGACGAGAAGAAGCTTCTCGACGAGATCGACGACTGAGCGCGCAGGCCGGACCAGTCACAGAGAAACTCTCCGGGTGCTCGGCAACCTGTCATGGCTGCTCAGCACCCGGAGAGTCTCTGAGTTCTCGGACGATCGGTCAGGGCATCAGTGCTGTGCCGATGCCCGCACCAACTCGCGACTTACGCGGTCTCGGACCTGTACTTGTCCTCGATCGCCTGGCCCACCTCGGTGTCGATATTGCGCCAGTACTGGAAGGTGTTGGTCAGCACGGGCTCTTCCACGCCGTCCTTGAGCGCACCGACGACGGTTTCGATGAGGCCCTGGCGCTCCTCTTCGGAGTAGACCTCGCGGATCAGGGTATGTGCCTGACCGAAGTCGTCGTCCTCTGCGTGGAGAGTGGCGGCGCTGCGGACCAGTTCACCATCTGCCTCCCAGCGTGCTTCGACCTGAGTCTCCTCGGCCTGGTAGGACCTGCTGTAGGAGTTCGGTGCGTAGACAGGAGCATCACCTGAGTGGTGGTACTCCATCTGACCTTCCTTGTCATAGGAATTGGTCTTCGTGATGGGTGCGTTGACCGGCAGCTGATTGAAGTTCGTGCCGATGCGGTTCCGCTGGGCGTCCGGGTAGGAGAAGACACGGCCCATGAGCATCTTGTCGGGCGAGATTCCTGTGCCCGGCACGGTGTTCGAGGGGCTGAATGCGGCCTGCTCGATCTGCGCGAAGTGGTTCGACGGGTTCTTGTTGAGCGTGAACTTGCCGATCTCCATGAGCGGGTAGTCCTTCTTCGACCACGTCTTGGTGAGGTCGAAGGGATTGAAGCGGTAGGTCTTGGCCTCTTCGTACGGCATGATCTGGACGTGGACGGTCCACGACGGGTAGTCGCCGCGTTCGATCGCGTCGAACAGGTCGCGACGATGGATGTCGGCGTCTTCGCCTGCGAGCTGGCCGGCCTCTTCGTTGCTCATGTTCTCCACGCCCTGATCGGTGTGGAAGTGGTACTGGACCCAGAAGCGTTCGCCGGCTTCGTTCGCCCACAAGTAGGTGTGCGAGGAGTAGCCGTTCATGTTCCGCCAAGTCTTGGGCAGGCCACGCGGTCCCATCAGGTAGGTGACCTGGTGTGCCGATTCCGGCGAGAGCGACCAGAAGTCCCACTGCATGTTGTTGCTGCGCAGTCCCGAATCGGGGGTGCGCTTCTGCGAGTGGATGAAGTCGGGGAACTTCATGGGGTCGCGAACGAAGAACACGGGGGTGTTGTTGCCCACCATGTCGAAGTTTCCGTCTTCGGTGTAGAACTTGAGAGCGAATCCGCGCACGTCGCGCCAAGAGTCTGGTGAGCCCAGCTCACCGGCGACGGTGGAGAACCGTGCGAGCATCGGGGTCTTGGCGCCCTGCTGCAGGAACTTCGCCCGGGTGTAGGCGGAGACGTCTGCAGTGATCTCCAGTTCACCGAAGGCACCGGATCCCTTGGCGTGCGGGCTGCGCTCGGGAACGCGTTCGCGGTCGAACCGGGCCAGCTTCTCAACGAGTGCAACATCGTGGAGAAGGAGCGGGCCGTCTGCTCCGACGCTCAGCGAGTGAGCGTCGGACTCTCGTGGGGCACCTGATTCGGTCGTCGAGGGCTTCGTACCGTCGAATCCTGGATGTTCATGATCAGCGTGTTTGGTCATTGCTTCTCCTTCAACCGATTGAGCGACGGGGAGTCATACTTCCCGGTCCACTTCAACCATCATAGGACGAACATCGCTCGCCTGTATGCGATGAAGCGAAGGCCGATCACGGCTCCCCTGATATCGAGTTCCTGGCAGCGTGCTAAAGACTGGCGCAACCGATTTTCACGCTATCCAGGTTCCCTGCTCGGTACAACCAAGGCCACCCTGTTCAATATTCCTGCCCCTCAGCCTTCGGCAGTCGCGGTGCTTCCACCGCCTGCAGAGCTCGAGCCGGAACCGCTGCCCACACCGTCACCCGAGCCTCCGCCGGAGCTGGATCCTCCACTCGAACTGCCGGAGCCAGAGCTGCCTGCTCCGCCCTGCGAGCCGGAACTCGAGCTCCCGTCCGTCGAAGTTGTGCCCCCGCCCGAGGTGTCCGCTTCGGCACTGCTGGATCCGCTCGAATCGCTGGCGGCTCCTGCGGTCTCGTCGCCGGTGGTTGTGGTCGAACTGGCATCGGTACCCTGGTCGGTCCCCGTCTGATCTGCAGTCGAGGAGGTGGTGGAGCTGCCCTCGTTCGCCGAGGTGGACTGTCCTTCGCTCGTCGTCGAGCTCTCGGTTCCGCTACCCTGATTCGGGTTCTGGCCGGATTGGGAGTCGTCCCCGGAAGAGCTGGATTCGGCAGTGCCGCCGCCGTCGTGCGATGTTTCGGAGTCATCCCCGGTGCCGGAATCTCCGGTCACTGACCGTGAGATCTGTGAGGTCCCTGGCGAGATGTCGGCGGCAGTGAATGATTCGGCCATGACCACGGCACCCAGCCCGATTCCGAATGTCGCCACCCCGATAGCCACCGGGTAGAGGACGCGTTTGCGGCGCAGCTTCTGCCACCACGATTTCGGTTCATCGTTGGCCGCATCGGTGGTATCGGGTGACGGGTGCTGCGCTGACGGGGCGTCGACGGTCGTGGCGAAGTCCGCCTCGTCGCTCAGGCTTCCGAAGGTGCTGGTGGTGCGGGAGGGTCCGGTTGACGAGACAGCAGAGGATCGCTGGGTCTTGGCACCGATTGACTTCGCCTTCACTGCCGGGGCGAGCTTCGTGCCGACTTCTTTGATCTTCTCTTTGCCCTTGTCGAGGCTGCTGGTATAGAGCGTCACCGCGAGTCCGGTGATGATGCTCGCGACTCCTGCACCGACGACCGTTCCGGCCACGCCCAGCTGCCCGCCGATGACCGAGGAGGTAGCTGCGGCTGCGGCACCGGCGACGAGCTGGGTCGCCGAGACTCTGCTCTCGCTCTTCTCCTTCTTCTCACCGACGTCGCCTTTCGCGTTCTCGACGACGTCAGTCGATTCACCGACGGCAGTGGTGTTCTCCTGCATCATCCGAGTCGCCGACCTCGCTGGCACCGGCTGTTCTTCGCGTCGGATCGGATTCGGCGGCATCACCGGTGTGGTCACGTGCGAGGTCGTCGTCGGTGTCGACTGGGTGTTCCTGGCGTGTGTGGCGGCGAGTTCTTCGGTGATCAGAGGCAGGGTCTGTGATGCCTGCACGGTCGTTTCGGGTCCGCCGCCTCCCGATGCTGATCTGTCCTGATCGGACGCTGCGACGTTCTGCCCGTTCAGTCTGCCTGACTCATTCTGATTCGACACCAAAATACCTCCGATGGCTGGTCCCTGAGTTCAGTATGGGCCGTCCATTTTCGGAGTTCCTGACCCGCGCCCTCAGAAGCTGGGACAACACTGTGAGAAGCCACCGCCCTCATTGCGTTTGACCTGCAACGATGCGGATTTGTGTGACGCGCAGGACATGCGCTTGGCAGGATACTCGCAGGTCCGAATTCGGCCTCTGCCAGGACCGCCGTCTCAGCGCAGGATGGCCACGTCGAGGTGATCCGGAAGTATGTCCGACTCCTCGAGTTCCAGCACCTGGAATCTCGGGTAGCCGGCACCCGATTCCAAGGTCACTGCAAACAGGTCGGAACCGGTGTTTCGCGTCGACATCTCCAACCCGACGTGTTCCGATTCTGCCCCGTCGTCCGACTCGACCATGAGGTTGAGGGCGAAGCACGGTGCGCCCAGTTCGAGGAGGGAGACAATCTGGTCCCCACGGAATCTCTGAGGTTCAGCGTGGGCGACGCGGTGCACCTGTCCGTCGATCTCGAGGACAACCTCGGCGCCGATAGGAAGGAACGTGCGTGCCAAGCCCGGCAATGGGGAGAACGCAGCCGGACGGTCCAGACGCGCGATGCTCAGGCGCCACCGTAATCGACTCGGGGTCAGATTCTGGGATTCGGTGAGCGAGACGAGCTCGGTCGTCTCCCCCGCACCATTGGCCCATGGGACCGGTTCGAGGTCATCGAATGAGGTGATCACGCGCATGTGATCACTCTAGTGCCGCGTCTGCACCGGCCAGAACCTCAGTTCAGCACGAGACAGAACGGGTGGCCGGCAGGGTCCAAGAAGACGCGGAAGGTCTCACCCGGCTGTTCTGCCGCCTTTCCTGCACCGAGTTCGACCACGGCCGTCTCGGCGACATCAAGGTCATCGACGACGACGTCGAGGTGCATCTGCTGCGGGTGGGCCTGGCCCGGCCAGCTGGGTGCGTGGTAGTCCTCGACCTGCTGGAAGCAGATCGGCGGCCAGGAATCGGATGTGATCTCTGCCCAGGTGCCGTCGTCATCGACTCTGACCTGCCAGTCGAGGAGCTGACCATAGAACTCCGCGAGTTCGCGTGCGTCAGGAGCGTCGAGAACGACGACGGGCTGCTTTGCGATTGCCATGCTGGAAGTCTACGCGCCTTTCGATGCTAGGCTCGAAACACCACAGGGGAGCGCTATGAGATTGGCGCTGAGAGTGCGCAAGTAGACCCTTCGAACCTGATCCGGTCAGCACCGGCGGAGGAAGTGAGCTCGGACACTGATGACCGATGTCGACACGAAAGACACGACCACCAGCGGCATTCGACTGACCCCAGAGGGGCTCGTTGCGACCCTGAGAGCGCAAACGGCTCCAACCTGGGAGGCCGCAGTCGGGCACAGGTTCGTCACCGAACTGTTCGCCGGCACGGTCGATGACTCCGTGATGAGTCGGTACCTGGTCCAGGACTACCAGTTCTTCGAATCGTTCCTCTCGATGCTCGGCGCGTGCGTCGCTCACGGCGATGCGCTCGGGCCCAAGCTGCGATTCGCCAAGCAGCTCGGCTTCCTCGAAGCCGACGAGGATTCGTACTTCCTCATGGCCTTCGCCGAGGTGGGTGTCCCCGCCGCCGACTACGCTGACCCCCAGCTGGCTGAGCCGACCGAGGACTTCCGTGACCTCATGGACGAAGCCGTCGTCTCGGCCTCCTACGCAGAACTGCTCGTCGTGCTCGTCATCGCCGAGTGGCTCTACCTCGATTGGGGCATGCGCTCGGATCCGATGCCTCCACGCCGGGTCCATTCCGGGTGGATCGACCTGCACCGCGGTGACGCCTTCCGGGCCTGGGTGCAGTTCCTCGTCGACGAACTTGAGCGGGTATTCCCCACCGGCGAGGACGCAGAATCCACCGCGGTGCGAGGCCGACTGACTCACATCTGGCACCGTGGCGTCGACCTCGAACTGGCATTCTTCGACGAGGCGTACGCTGAAAACGATAGCCGGTGAAGCTGAAGCGCTCGGCTCATATTCTGCGTGCCTCGCCTCAACGAGGTCGCTCGGATTAGGATTGTTGAGCAGAACAGGTGTGTGGGTGTGTCCAGTCGCACTCCGCCGTCGCTGCAGGATGCGAGGTAATACAGATGAGTACACAGCTGCTTCCCGTCACGGACGTTCCGGCGGTCTACATCATTCATGACAATCCCGAATGGATCGCGCCGTTTGCGCAGGCCCTCGATCGATCAGACATCCCCTTCGTCGAATGGCTGCTGCCTGAAGTCTCGATCGATCTCACCACAGAGCCGCCGCAGGGCCTGTTCTGGTCGCGGCTGTCCGCTTCGGCGCACACTCGCACGGATCCGCACGTCAAGGACTACGGGCGTGCGGTGCTTGCCTGGCTCCAGACAGCAGGACGCACCGTCATCAACGGCGCAGACGTCTACGAGCTCGAAGTGAGCAAAATCCGCCAAAACCGCGAGCTCGCCATGCGCGACTTCGACACCCCGCGCACCTCGGCGGTCTTCGGCAGTGCTGCGCTGTCCACGGCGGCGCGCGATTTCGTCCCACCCTTCATCACCAAGCACAACCAGGGCGGCAAGGGACTCGGCGTGCGCCTTTTCGAGTCTCATGCCGAACTCGATGCGGCTGCGAGTGACTTCGCCGCGGGTGGTGCAAACGAGCCGATCGACGGAATCACACTGGTCCAGGAATATGTGCGGCCTGCGCAGCCGTTCGTCACCCGTGCCGAGTTCATCGGCGGCCGGTTCCACTATGCGGTGCGAGTCGATGTCTCCGATGGGTCCTTCGAATTGTGCCCCGCCGAGGCATGCGAGATCCCCTCCGCATCTGCCGCACCACTCGACCCGTTCTCCGTGCGTGAGGACATCACCGCGCGTACGCCGCTCATCGGCAGGTTGGAGATGCTCCTGACCGAACTGCACATCGACATCGCTGGAATTGAGTTCATCGAGACTGCCGATGGCCGCCAGGTCGTCTACGACATCAACACCAACACGAACTACAATCCGAGCGTCGAAGATGGCGAGCGCACGGCCGGGCGCACCGCTGCCGCGGACCGGATCGCCGAGTACATAGCCGCTGAGATCGCCGCGATCTCTGTGTCCCACACTTGATGCCTGACCGTCGCGTGGTTCTCCACCAACTGCTCTCACTGCTGCGCGAGGTCAATATAGGCAAACGAGTTCTTGTCGCCATTGATGGACTCGACGGTGCAGGCAAAACAGTCTTGGCCGAAGAACTCGTTGAGGTGGCTGACCAGGACGGATTGCGCCCCATTTCGTCACTGAGCATCGACGGATTCCATCAGCCCCGCTCTGTTCGGTACGCGAACGGCCAGGGCCCCGATCCCTTTTATCGGGATTCGTATGACTACGATGCCTTCATTCGGTCCGTCGTGACTCCGTTCAGACATGGTCTGTCGATCACGCCAGCGGTCTGGGATGTTGATGCCGACCTAGCCGTCTTACCGAAACAAGTCTCCCTGCCAAAGGACTGCGTCCTCCTCGTGGATGGGATTTTTCTCCACCGGCCCGAACTTCGAGACCTGTGGGATGCAAGTCTGTGGGTGCAGGTTCCCTTCACGGTGTCTGTCCGTCGTGGGAACTCACGCTTCGCCGGGCAGTTCGATTCTGATCCCGAGGCGCAGTCCAACCATCGTTATGTCGGCGGACAGCGACTCTATTTCGCGCAATGTTCGCCCTGGGACCACGCCACGTGGGTCCTCGACAACGAAGATCTGGCTCATCCCGCGATCAGAGGCATCCGCACACCGGGGTCGTCTCCCCTCTCCCCTAGACTGGAGACATGAGCAACGCTGAGGTAGATGCCGTCGTCGTCGGATCCGGCCCCAACGGCATGGCCGCCGCCGTGACCATGGCTCGAGCCGGTCTGTCTGTGCAGGTGTACGAGGCCCAGTCGACCATCGGCGGTGGCGCCCGCACCCTTGACCTGGGCCTGGCTCCGGGCATCACCCACGACATCTGCTCTGCCGTGCACCCCTTGGCGATCTCGAGTCCCTTCTTCGTCGACTTCGACCTGCGTGCTCGGGGGCTTCAATTCACCACTCCAGAGGTCTCCTACGCCCAACCATTGGACAGTCAGCCCGCTGCGCTGGCATTCCATGATCTCGAAACTACGGTCGACCACCTCGGCGCGGCCGGACCCGAATGGCGACGGTTCTTCGCCCCGCTCCTCGAACGTGTCGATGACGCGATCTGGCTCGCCCTCGGTGACAAACGCTCCGTTCCGGAGACCCTGCGCGATGTTCCCGGGATCGCCAATGTGGTGAAATTCGGACTGCGGCTGCTGTCCCAGGCAAGCCCGGCTTGGAACATTCCGCTCTCACATGAGACGTCTCAGTCGCTGTTCACCGGTGTTGCCGCGCACGCAATCGGCGGTCTGCCAGCCATGGGCACGGCCGCCACAGCCACCATGCTCTCGACCATTGCCCACGCCGGTGGCTGGCCATCCCCTGTGGGTGGTTCGCAGGCGATCATCGACGCCATGGTCGCCGACCTCGAGGCTCACGGCGGCACGGCGACGACGAATGCGCGCATCGATCACGTCTCCGATATGCCGCCCGCCCGGGCCTATCTCCTCGACACCTCGGCGCTGAATGCGGCTCAGATCTTCTCCGGCCTCCTCCCGGCGAAGGTCGACAAATCGCTGCGCAGCTTCAAGCAGGGCAATGCCGCAGCCAAGGTCGACTTCGTCCTCAACGGGCCCGTGCCCTGGGCCGATCCCAACATCAACCGCGCCGGCACCATCCATGTCGGTGGAACTCGGGCGCAGATGGCCGCCGCCGAGGCCGACGTCATTGCCGGACGCATGCCGGCCGACCCTGTCTGTTTGGTCTCCGACCCAACCGTGTTCGACCCATCACGTGAGGTGAATGGTCTGCGGCCGCTGTGGACGTACTGCCACGTACCCTTCGACTGCCCGATCGATCCGGCCGAGTACATCATCAGGCAGATGGAACGTTTCGCCCCCGGCTTCCGCGACACCATCGTCACCTACAACTCGATCCCCGCATCCGAGATGGCGGGCCACAACCAGAACTATATCGGCGGCGACATCGCCACCGGCCTCGTCTCCTTCTACCGAATGATGGCCCGGCCGCGCACGAGCTGGGACAACTACAGCCTCGGCGTCCCCGGCGCCTACCTGTGTTCGGCAGCGACCCCACCGGCACCCGGCGTGCACGGCATGAATGGCTGGTTCGCCGCCCAGCGAGCGCTGAAGACACGATTCTCAATCACAGCGGCGCCGAGCCTGGCGCCCTGAGCTCGTCCCCTGGACGCCGAGCGGCGTGGGACCTCCTCCGCAGTCGCCACACCCCGTTGGCCACGGCCACCGCGAGAACAACGAGGCCCGCACCGATCGTCTGCCCCAGGGTGAGCATTTCGCCGAGGATGAGCGCCGCGAGCACGAGTGCGAGCACGGGCTGGATGAGCAGCAGACTCGCCGTCATCGTCGGCACCAGTCGGACGCTGCCCCTGTTGATGAGCAGCCACGCAACCACTTGCCCGAGCAGAGCCAAGGCAATGAGATACATCCATGACTTCGGGCCGATCCCGGTGAGGTGGAGGCCGCCGGTGAACTGCGCGATGATCGCCGAGGTCACCGCCGCCGAAGCTGTCGCCCAGGCCAACGGCTGAAGTGTCCCCTCGGCCTTACGCCGGGTCCCACGGCGGGTGAGGAACATGTACACCCCGTAGCCGATACCCGCGATCAGACCGAGAACGGTGCCGAGGACGGCACTGTCCCCCACCTCGGTCAGCGAGACGATTCCTCCCACCAGGCCGACGCCGATGAGCATCAGCGGAAGTGCGATGAGGAAACGTGCGCTCACACGCTCACGATCGACGAACAGCGCGAGCAATGGCAGGACGATGACCTGGACATTGACGAGCACGGTCGAGACGCCCGCGCCCACGAGGTAGATCGACGCCGTCCACGCAATGTAGTCGATGCCCAGCGCGATGCCGGCCGCGATCGCCCAGAGAATCCCTGCTCGAGAGAGCCCACCGTGGTGTCGGCGCTCGAACAGAGCCAGGGGCACGAGGGCGATGACGGCGATCGCACACCGCAGCACGGCCGTCGTCGCCGCATCCACGCCCGCGAGCTTGACCAAGATCGCCGAGATCGACAGGCACAGGGCACCCGCGAGCACCGCCGAGACGGCGAGCGCGGTCGGCGGCTCCGGCGTTGGAGCGGCCCTGGGTATGACGGCCATGAGACGACACTATGCCCACGGAGGCGATTTGGCACCGCTCGTGGGGTGAAGCGACCAGTTCGGCAGTGCGGTGCACCTCTGTGCTGACTCACGAACGCGCACATGATTGAATCGGGCAGAGATTGTCGGGCGGTGCACACCGCCTGCGCGGAACCATTGATGAGTGAAGGGAGACACCGTGATCGCTGAACTCAATACGCTCATCGACCTCATCGAGTCGGACCTCGCCGATACCGGCAGCACTGTCGGAGGCGAAGGGGTTTCGCATCTCGATGTCGAATCGTTGGCACGGACACTCGGCACGAGCGAATACCATCTGCGGCGCATGTTCTCGTCCCTGGCGGGGATGTCGCTGTCGGAATACGTTCGACGTCGCCGGATGACCGTGGCTGCCGCCGACGTGGCGGCCGGCCGGGGCCTGTTGGGCATCGCGGTCCGCTTCGGATACGGATCGGCAGAGGCCTTCGGGCGAGCGTTCCACTCCGTCCACGGCGTGAGCCCGTCAGCGGTTCGGCGCGACGGTGGCCCCCTTCGCAGTCAATCAACAATCAGGTTCCGCCTGACGATCGAAGGGAATTCTTCCATGGACACTCGAATCACCGACAAACCGGCGTTCTCACTCATCGGCTACGCCAAGCGTGTGCCCCTCATCCATGAGGGAGAGAACCCGCACATCCGCGAGCACATCGAATCTCTGCCTGCGGATGAGCACGCTCGCCTCAAATCCCTCAGCGATGCAGAGCCCACCGGACTGCTTCAGGTCACAGCCGATGTCGACCCGGATTACCGGGAAGGCACCGAGCTCACCTACCTGCACGGCGTCGCGGTCGGGACACCCGATTCGGCGCCTGAGGACCTCGACGTCATTGACGTCGAGGCGGGAACTTGGGCGGTCTTCACCACTGCCGGCAGCTTTCCCGAAGCACTGCAGACGACCTGGGCAGCGACGGCAACTGAGTGGTTTCCGTCGAATCCGTGGCAGCTGCGGCCCGGGCCCTCAATCGTTGCGATCATCGACCGGGCAGCGGACCTCAGCACGGCCACCACCGAGCTCTGGCTGCCGATCGAACGCGCGTGACACGATGCCACTGCCCAAAGCAGCGTCCGCCGTCACCTCGTGGTTCTCGCTCAGATGTGTTCATTGAGGATCGCGCCCAGCCGGGTCAGGGCATCGACCATCTCATCATCGGACTGACCCGAGTAGCTGAACCGGGCATAGTTGCTGCGTTGTTCGGTGGGGAAGAACGACCCACCTGGAACGTAGGCGACCCTCGCCTCGGGCAGGGCATGTTCGGCCATGAATGCGGTCGCGTCGAAGCCTTCGGGGAAGGTCACCCAGGTGAAGAGCCCACCTTCGGGCCTGGTCACGGTCACCTCGGCGGGGAAATGTTCGGTCATCGTCGATACCATGAGGTCGCGCTTGGCGCGGTAGACCCCACGCATCGCTGAGACGTGGGCATCAATATCGAAGGTGTCGAGGAAGCGCGTCACCGCTGTCATGTTCAGCGTGGACGACTGGGTGTCGGCGGCGAGCTTGAGCAGACCGAGCTTGTCGAGGATCGCCGGTGCCGCGCTCACCCAGCCCAGCCGCACTCCGGGGGCGAGGATCTTTGAGAAGCTGCCGAGGTGGATGACCCGGTGCTCGGTGTCGAGTGAGGTCAGGGTCGGCAGCGCTTCGCCCTCGAAGCGCAGCTCACGGTAGGGCGAATCCTCAAGCACGAGAACGTCGTATTCGTTGGCCAGCTCGATGATGCGCTTCCGGCGTTCGAGGCTGAGGCTGACACCGGTCGGGTTCTGGAAGTCGGGGATGACGTAGATGAACTTGATGTTCTCGGTCGTGGCCAGGGTCGTCTCAAGGGCGTCGACGTCCATGCCCTCGGAGTCCATGTCAACGGCGGCGTACTCGGGCTGGCAGGGGTTGAAGGCAATGAGGGCACCGAGGAAGGTCGGGTTCTCCGTGACGATGACATCGCCCGGGTTGATGAGCAGCTTCGCCACCAGGTCCAGGCCCTGCTGGGCGCCGTGGAGGATGAGAACATCGTCAGCATCCGTCGCCGAACCCGCGCTCGACATGCGTTCGGCGATCTGGCCCCGCAATCCGGGCAGTCCCGCCGAGGCGGTGTACTGCAGTGCGGTCGCACTCTCCTTGCCCAGGATCTCGGTGTAGATCTGCTGGAGTTCGGCCGCGGGAAAGAGTGCGGCATCCGGGTACCCGCCGCCGAAAGAGGTGATGGAAGGATCGTCACCGTATTTGAGCAGCTCACGGATAGCGGACGGCTGAACGCGAGCGATGCGATCGGCGAACTTCGATGACACTGCTTCTCCTTTGAGAAATATTTGCGAGCGCGATCGTTCTGCCATGTTTCCGCGACTCACCGCTGGTGGTGAAGTGATCGTAGCGTCGAATCATCCGCGCCATGAACTGTGTCCGTTTGGCGGTCTCTGGTCAACATCGCGTCCCCGCGGGGACGTCGGCCACGTCTTCGACGCCTGTGGGCACCACCTCGGCGCGGATCTTCGGTCCCTTCGCCGCACGCATGCCTGCCCCGAGGACGCCGACGATGACCAGCACGGCTCCGCACATCTCCCCCAGTGACACCGTCTCGCCGAGAACGAACCACGCGGCACTCATACCGACGATGGGGACGAGCATCGAGAAAGGTGCGACAACTCCAGCGGGGTTGCGCGACATCAGCCACGACCAGATGCCAGAGCCGAGGATAGTCGCGATGACAACGGTATAGGCGAGTCCCGCGAGGCCCAACCATCCGGTGGGAGTCATGAGCGTCGTCAGCGACTGGCCGATAGTGCCTGGCCCTTCGACAACCAGCGCAAGAAGGAACATCGGCAACGGCGGAACCACCGACATCCACATCGTGAACTTCACCGGCTCGACCGAGTGCGCCTGACGGTTGCAGATGTTGCCGATCGCCCACCCGAAGGCACCGGCGAGGGTGAGCAGGAACGGAAGGAAGCTCGCGCTCGAGTCCAGTCTCTGCCAGCCCACGACGCCGAGCCCGGCCATGGCCACGATGAGGAACGCCATCTGTGATCCGCGGACCCGCTCTCGCAGGACCGTCATCCCCAGCAGCACCGTGAACGGTCCCGAAGCCTGGAGCACGAGTGAGGCCAGCCCCGCAGGCATCCCCGCCGCCATCGCCCAGTAGAGGAACAGGAACTGCAGGAGTCCGAACCCCATCCCGTAGCCCACGATCCAGCGAAGCTTCACGTCTGGCTTCGGCACGAACAGCAGCGCCGGAATGGCCAGTACGGCGAAGCGCAGGGCGACGAGGAAGAAGGGCGGAAACTGTTCGAGCGAGAAGTCGATCGCCAGGAAGTTCAGTCCCCACATCACGGCCACCGAGGCGGCGAGCAAACAGTGTTTGAATGACATGACTTCATTCTCGAGTGGCCAGACAGTTAATACAATCGAAATGTTCTACACAGACCTTGTAGCCGAGCTTCAACGTTGTAGCATTGGCACATGGACCCCCGGCATCTTGAGCTGCTGCGCCGGCTCGACGAACTCGGCAGCGTGACTGCCGTGGCCAGGGCGACGTATCGCACGCCGTCGGCGATATCGCAGCAGCTCAAACAGGCCACACGGGAACTCGGACACACTCTCGTCGAACCCGAGGGCCGCGGGCTGAAGCTGACCAGCGCGGGCAGACTGCTGGCGACAGGCGGCAAGGACGTGGCCTCAGCGATCGCCCGCGTGCAGGCTGACTGGGAGGACTACCTCGGCGATCCCTCCGGCGACGTTCAGATTGCCGGGCTGCCCAGCGCCCTGGCCTATCTTGTGCCTTCTGCATTGCGACGGCTGCGGGAGACAAGCCCGAGGATCACCCTGCGCACCCTCGATGTGGATCTGGCCGAGCACGAGTTCGCGGGCCTGACCTCCGACGTCGACATCGTCATCGCCCACAGCCTGATCTCCGAACGTCCGGCCGGGACCGAAGGGCTGAGCGTCGAGTGCCTGGCGACCGAACCCATCGACGTCGCCGTCGCGAACGCCCATCCCCTGGCTTGCCGGGACCAGCTGAGACCAGAGGACCTCGTCGACGCTCAGTGGATCGGCGTTCCCCACGGATTCCCATTCACCACAATCCTGACGTCGATCGAACACGTCACAGGACGAGAGCTCGAGGTCACCCAGCGCATCCGGGACAACCGACTCATCGAGGCGATCGTGGCCTCAAGCGATCAGGTCGCCCTGCTGCCGCGATTCACGACCCCGAAAGACGCCGGGCTCACGCTCCTCCCACTGACAGGGGTCGCAACCACACGTTGGGTCGTGGCGGTCATGGCTCCCGACACGGCCGAGCGCGCAGCCGTCAAACGAGTGCTGGACGCCCTGCACCGGAACTCTTAGCCCCAGTGGCTGCGAACAGGTCAGCGGGTCGCGGCAAACCGCTTCGGGATCAGCTTCTCCAATGGCAGGAACGCCGCCCAGCAGATGACCGTCGGCAGGAAGTGGATGCCCAGTGCGATGTAGGTCATGAGGTGGAAGAGCATGAAGAAGACGACGGCACCATAGAGCCATCTCCCCTTGAGGAACAGCACGATCGGTGAGAGGAACTCGAACACCAGAGTCGCCCACTGCCCGGCAATGAGCAGGCCCGGCATCTCGAGGAACGGCTTCGACCATTCGGCCCCGCGGCGCATCAGCGCCCAGATGATCACGGCCCCATTGGCCCAGTGGGTGATGTTCCCAGAGGCGATCCACTTCATCACCACCGAATAGAAGTAGGTGAGGACGACGGAGATCTGCACGACTCGCAGTGCCCACCCTGCCTTCGCCGAGGTGGTCCCCACTTCCCTGAACCGTGCGATTCCGACCGTCGGCAGCACCACGACGGCGATGACGAGCGCCATGTGGTCGTGGGCGACATAGCCATAGCCCTGGGTGTAGAACATCCACAGCCCGAAGGTGATCGCGACCATCCAGCCGCTGATTCGCTGGAGGACGCCGGCGGCGGCCATGAGAGCGAAGACGATGATCGCGGCGAGCAGGCTCTGCGCACCGAGGACGCTGACCGGTGGGATGTGGAGGAACCTGGCCAGCCACAGCGGTTGATAGAGGTCGGGAGTCCAGCCGTGCGGGATGACGTCGGCGGAGATCGTGAGCACGTCGATGATGACGAAGATGTAGACGATGACGCGGAAGACCGCGACGCGGGCCAGGGAGATCTGGGGCGTGAACCAGGCGATGATCGGATTGCCGACCTTCGCCTCGGCGGAGGTGGAAATGCTCACTGCACCTCCCACGTCGCCAGGATCTTGTGTTCGGGTTCGCCGACGCTGCGGCCGTTCTCCAACTGCGTCACGGTGCGGCAGAGGATCATCTGCTCCGGCTTCGGCTCGTCGGGATGGAGGCGCTCAAAGGAGTCGGCCATGGTCTGCATAAGTTCCGGGTTGGCGATGACCCGATCGAGCTGGGATTCGATGTCCCCGCGTTCGATCCCGACGGTGTCCGTGTTGAAGCCGAGCCGGCGTGGTTCATCTTCACCAGGGAACTGCGCTTCGATGCACGTCGCGTTCACCGTGCCGTTGAGGTCCTTGGCGGTCGCGTACTGAGTGAGTGACCCGAGCGGGAAGAAGTCGTTGGTGTTGAGGAACTGTCCGCAGGTGAGAATGACGAGGGCCATGGCAGTTGCTCCGAGACGCCATACGATCGACCACGTCGTCATCGGCTTCGACTTCGTGGCGGTCGCAGACGCGGCGGCAGTCATCGGTTCGTCGGCGGTCATTGACTCCTCAGCGGGCCCCGACGGCGGTTTCCTATTCGTCACAAGTCGACGCTTCTTCTCATCCATGCGCTGTGTGGTTCATTCTCTCGACGCCGCGGGTACGCAGACTATCGTAGCCGCCGCACACGTACTGGAGACTCAGGAGTTGAACGGCTCAGCTCAGGAACTGCGCGCGTAGAGATTGAGCTGTTCCCACATCGCCGCGTACTTCTGGAAGGATGCGACCGCGGTTTCAGGATCGTCGTTGCTCAGCGCGGTCACCCACGAATCGACGAGCTCCGGTGCCTCGTTGGGCCAGAGCACATCGCTCATCCCGCCCAGGTCGAGTTCGAGCACGGAGTTCATGTCGAAGCCGTCGACCCACTGGGCCAGAATCGATGTCTGCTCGACCATGTCGACGACCTTGGACTTATCGGCCACAGTCTCCGCTGCCCATTCCATCCTCGCCGAGGCTGCCAGAATGTCCGTACGGATGAGCACTCTCAGCCCGGCATCGGTTTCATTTGTGATGATCTGGTCTTCGCTCAGCGAGAAGAACAGCCACCATGATGGCGGCACATCCCACGCCGAGACGCGTGTGAAGACGCGAGTATCCTTGGTGTCCTGGAGCCACTCGGCGCGACGACTGGCCGCACGCCTGCGCGCCGACTTCGGAGCGATGATGTCCAGCGTCGCCTTCGAGGTGTGCTCGCTCAAAGCTTCGAGCGCCTCCCACCCGCGAATGTCCTCCTGCGCGGGGCAGTACCGATCCACGCCGTCCGAAGTCTGAGACGCCGGGAGGAAGATCGGCGTGTTGCGAAAGGACTCGGCCACAGGGCTCGGCGGCAGTGAGATCAAGCGCTGATCCGCGTCTTCGGAGATCTGCTCCTCAACACGAGACCGGTTGTCTTCCACCTGCTCGTCTTGCAATACGGAATGAACTACGATGGGTTCGAAGATCCGCAGAGAGACAACATAATCGCGACTGTAGGACATGGGTTCACCCTATCCAAGGTCGGGCCTCAAAATGGAACTTCCTACTACGAACAGGTAGGATTTAAGCGCATAGCAGAGATCTAGTCCGGGGCGCTTCGCCCCAAATGACGACGGAGGGGGTCACGCCAGTGGGTCGCGGCCGCGCAAAGGCAAAGCAGATCAAGGTTGCCCGGAAGCTGAAATACTACAGCCCGGACACCGACCTGAATAGACTCCAGCAGGAACTGGGTTCCGAGTCGCAGGCGTCCGGTTCGTCAGATCCGTACGACAACGAGCCGGACTATTCGGATTACGCCGACAAGTACAACGTCGACGATGACGACGAAGAAGACGACTATACACAGCGCGAATCTTGACCGATCAGCACTGATGTGATCGACGCTCAGATACGCCGGGCATCGGATTCGCTCAAGCAAGAAGGCGGAGGCTGCGGCCTCCGCCTTCTGCTTTGCCTGATTGCTCCATGGACTACTCATTGCAAAAGATGTCTGCCCTGACTTCGTTCGCCCGCAGTGAGCAGCAACTCATACTCTTGCGCGCCAACTCCTACAGGTACTCGACCACCACACCCCGGCAGCCGCACTGACAACCTCAGCAACGAGACGCTTCAGAGCTGACGGGACGTTTCAGGGCGAACGGGGCGTTTCAGGGCCGGCTGGCCGTTGCACCAACGGCGGCTGCTCTCACAGCGCCCTCAGCATTGCGCCCACAAAGCCTTAAGCGAGGATTGCGGCTCCGCCGTCGACGCCCTTGGCGCCCTGGACGTAGTCGAGTTCGGAGGCCAGCGAACCGTCGTCGACTCTGACTTCACCGAGCACCCATGAGCCTGGTGAGGCTGCGAGCACACTGTCAACGGACTCAGCAGAGGCCACGAGGACCATGCCGACGCCGAGGTTCCAGGTCCGTTCACGGTCTTCCTGCGGGACTCCGCCCAGATCGCCGAGGGTGGAGAAGACCGGAGGGATCTCCCACGAAGCTCGGGACATCTTCGCCACGAGGCCCTTCGGCAGCACGCGCGCCACATTGGCAGACAGTCCCCCGCCGGTGACATGCGAGACCGCATGAACGGCATCGGGCAGAGCAGAGAAGAGGGCGTTGAGTTCGCCGGTGTAGACATGGGTGGGGACGAGAAGCTCTTCACCCAGGGTGCGGCCGAATTCCGGCACGTTGCGATCCAGACCCCAACCCGCCTCGGCGATGATGTGCCTGACCAGGGAGTACCCGTTCGAGTGGATGCCAGAAGATGGCAACCCGATGAGCACGTCACCGGCGGAGACCTTATCAGGTCCCAGCAGTTTGGAGGCCTCGACGACACCTGTGGCGGCTCCGGCGACATCGTAGTCATCGACCCCGAGCAAGCCCGGGTGTTCGGCGGTCTCCCCGCCGACAAGGGCGACGTCGGCACTTGCACACGCCTCGGCGATGCCCCGGACGATGTCCGCGATGCGCTCGGCCACGACCTTGCCGCAGGCGATGTAGTCGGTCATGAACAGGGGCTTGGCACCGCACACGATGATGTCGTCGACGACCATGCCCACCAGGTCATAGCCGATGGTGTCGTGCTTGTCGAGGGCCTGTGCGATCGCGACCTTCGTGCCGACGCCGTCGGTCGATGAGGCAAACAGCGGGCGTTCGAAGTCCTTGAGCACTGAGACGTCGAAGAGTCCGGCGAAACCGCCCACTTCGCCGACGACATTCGCGTTGTGTGTGGCGCCGACCGCGGACTTCATCAGTTCGACGGCGCGGTCACCTGCCTCGACGTCGACGCCGGCAGCGGCATAGGTGGTGGACTTAGCTGGATCGGTGCTCAACTCAACATCCTTTGTCGGCGGGGGTGTTGTTGACAGGAATCGGGTATTCGCCTGAGAAGCAGGCGGTGCACAGCTGGCTGCGTTCCTGCTGGGTGGCCTCGACCATCCCGTCGAGGGAGATGTATCCCAGGGAATCGGCGCCGAGGTTGTCACGGATCTCGTCCATGTTCAGGCCGTTGGCGATGAGCTCGGCCCGGGTCGCGAAGTCGATGCCGTAGAAGCAGGGCCACTTGACCGGTGGAGAGGAGATGCGCACATGGATCTCCTTCGCTCCCGCCTCGCGGAGCATTCGCACGAGCGCGCGCTGAGTGTTGCCGCGCACGATCGAGTCGTCGACGACGACGAGGCGTTTGCCCTCGATGTTCTCGCGCAGCGGGTTGAGTTTGAGTCGGATGCCGCGCTGTCGCAGGGTGTCCGAGGGCTGGATGAATGTGCGGCCGACATAGGCGTTCTTCATCAGCCCCTGGCCGAAGGGTATGCCTGACTGCTCGGCATAGCCGACGGCAGCTGGTGTTCCCGATTCGGGTGTGGCGATGACGAGATCGGCATCGACGGGGTACTCGTCGGCCAGCTGGCGGCCCATCTGAGTTCTGGCCGCATGCACGGTCTTGCCGTTGAGCACGCTGTCGGGCCGGGCCAGATACACGTACTCGAATACGCAGCGAGCCTGGTCCTGTTCGGCGAAGCGGAAGGAACGCAGACCGTCTTCGTCGATGGCGATGAGTTCGCCCGGTTCGACGTCGCGCACGAAGGAGGCACCGACGATGTCGAGAGCCGAGGTCTCGGATGCCACAACCCAGCCGTTCTCCATCCGGCCCAGCGACAGCGGCCTGACCCCGTGACGATCACGCGCGGCGTAGAGGGTGTTCTCGTCCATGAAGGCCAGGGAGAATGCCCCGTCGACCTTGGGTAGGAGATTGAGCGCGGCCTCGGTGAGGTTCTCGCCCTCTTCGGTGGCGAAGAGCTCGGTGACCAGGGAGGTGTCATTGGAGGAGTCGCGGAAGGGTCGAGTCCGACTGACCTTCTTCGTCGCGTCCTTGACGACCTGGTCGGCGTCGTCGCGACGGCCGTCGGCCAGAGCCTCGAGCTCATCGAAGTTCGTCAGATTTCCGTTGTGCGCCAGTGCCACTGTCCCGAACGGGGTGGGTCCCAGCGTGGGCTGGGCGTTCTCGAACGAGGGTGAGCCCGTCGTCGAATACCGCGTATGCCCGAGCGCGATGTGTCCCTGCAGAAGTTCGAGATCCCGCTCATGGAAGACCTGCGAAACCAGGCCCATGTCGCGGTAGATCAGGATCTGCTTGCCATTGCTGGCAGCGATGCCCGCGGACTCCTGTCCGCGGTGCTGCAGAGCGTAGAGCCCGAAGTAGGTGAGTTTGGCTATTTCCTCGCCCGGCGCCCAGACTCCGAATACTCCACAAGCATCCTGAGGTCCGCGATCCAGGGGGTCGATTTCGTGCGTTAGTTGCCCGTCTCCTCTTGCCACGTGAAAGATTGTCTCACATCGGTGAGCTCTACTTCACAAGAGGATCAGACTCCGGAACTCGGGGCTTCGTTTCGGGGCTCGTCCTCGGCACTGTCACTGTCAGGGCGGTTGCCGTCAGCTGCTTCCCCCATCGAGGTGTCGACCGAGGTGACACCGGCATCGGGGTCTTCGCCGTTGGCTTCGGCGATGCGACGACGCGCGATCTCCTTCGGATCATCGACCATGTCGATCTCCGCGTCGACGCGATACTTGCGTGACTTCCTCCGACCTATCCAGTCGAGGAACACTGCCAGCAGACCGCCGAGGAACAGTCCGCCCACGGCGAGGACGAGCAGCAGCAGCCCCGCTCCCTTGGCCACTGTGTAGCCGGTGGGCATCGCTGCGGGATCAACGAAGAGCGTGAGCACGCCCGCGACGAGTACGCCGAGGATCGCGCCGAGTCCCATGAATACCGAGTACTTGGGGCTGCGACGAACGGCGACGTCGATCTGGTCCTTCATGATCTCCTTGGGCAGCAGTGTCGGTGGCGGGTCGATGGCGCCCGCATTTCACGTCGCGGACAGTCTAGTCGAGAACTCTTTCGCCGACTCCCAGGCAGTTATGCGGCCGATCCCATAAGGTGGAAGCAGACACAGCAAGGCTTCTCACATAGGGGTGGACATGTCTCATACGATCATCGTCGGAGTCGACGGCTCCGCCAACAGTCAATGCGCACTGCAGTGGGCGATCAAACACGCACAACTGACCTCTTCCGAGATTCGCCTCGTGGCGGCGTACACCGTTCCCGGCGTCAATATGACCCAAGCGGACATCGTCTACCCGGCCGATTTCGACGCGGAGGTCAAGAGGTCGGTGCAGAAGCTCGTCGATGACAACGCACGAACCGTCACCGATGCCTCGGTGCCGGTGTCGACCGTGGTCTTCCCGGGAGATGCCTCTGGGGCGTTGGTCGACAACTCGAAGAATGCCGATCTCGCGGTCATCGGCGCTCGCGGTCGCGGTGGGTTCGCCGGCCGCCTGCTGGGGTCGGTGGCCTTGGCGATGCCCGCGCACGGTCATTGCCCCACCGTGGTCATCCCCAGCACCTGGCCCCAACGACCGATGCCCGAGCGGCCCCTGCCGATCGACCTGCCTGTGCGTTCCTCCGACGCGCAGACGACCACCGCCGACTCCGGCGACAGGCGCCCCGACTTCACCGGTGAGATCGTCGCCGCGATCGATCCGTTCGAGACCGATGGGCCGGTCCTGCGTGAGGCCGCGCTGCAGGCTCGGATCTATGATCTGCCGCTGCACCTGGTCGGCATCACCGCGGCCCACGTGCTCTCGCCGGAATGGATGCCCAGCGAAACACATCTCGAGAAGATGTACGACGAAGCCGTGACCTCGCGTGAAGAAGCGGCGCAGTCCCTCCAAGAGGAGTTCCCCGATGTTGACGTTCGCTGGTCGATCTTCGATGCCCCCGCCACCGAGGTGCTCATCAGTGCCACCTACACCGCCGAACTCATGATCATCGGCTCCCGCGGCCGCGGCGGTTTCGTGTCGACGATCCTCGGGTCGACATCCCAGGCCGTCCTCTCACACGCTGTGTGCCCGACCCGAGTGGTCCGTGTGCTCCGCCGGAAGGCGGCGAAGAAGCGCTGAAGCTGCGCCTCCAACTCCATTAGCGCTGGGTAAAAGTGCTGGCGTAGGGCACAAGTGCTCAACGTCAGCACTTTTGCCCAGCGGTGGCCCGAGGTGGGAATCTGGGAATCTCACCCGAGGGCGATGAGGCCGATGCCAGCGACGACGACCACCGCGCCGGTCAGCTTCATGCCGATGTCCTTCTCTCCGAAGAGCCACCAGGCCAGCAGTGTGCCGACGATGATCGAGGTCTCCCGCACGGGAGCGACAAGGGACACCGGCGCCTGCTGCATCGCGTAGAGGACGAGCAGGTACGCCAGCGGGGAGAGGATGGCGACGGTGACCAGAGCCCGTCTGTGCCCGGCCAGGATCGATGTGAAGTCCGCGCGACGTCCTGCACCGCCGGGGATCGTCACGATGCCCAACGCCATGATGGTCGCGACACAGATTTCAGAGAGGGCGAAGTAGAGCAGCGGTGAGTCGGTGATGTGGTTGACGGAGAAGTCGTCCCACAGTGTGTACGAGGCGATGAAGGTTCCGATCAAGCCGCCCCAGGCCAGACCACGACCCACGCCGTTGCTCTTTGTCCCGTGACCTCCGTCTGCCGTCCGGCTTCCGCCCGCCCGCTTTGGGTGCACGGTCACGACGGCGATGCCAGCGAGGACGATGAAGGCGCCGATGATCTCAGGTGCCGTGGGCCGCTCGCCCAGGAACAGCACTGCGACGATGATCGTGATGATCGGTCCGACCCCGCGCGCCGTGGGATAGACGACGCCCAACGGGGCATGGTCATAGCCGGACTGCAGGGAGACCGAATAGGCGATGTGGAAGACCGCGCTGAGTGCGGCGGCGCCCAGCAGGCCCAGACTGAACTCATGTGCTCCGGAGGCGAGCAGCCAGATCGCGATCGGGGTCAGCAGGATCGCCGACAGCCCATGATAGGCCAGCACGAAGGCGTAGCCCTTGCCGGACACCGACTTCGCCGCGATGTTCCACAGGGCATGGGCGAGCGAGGCGAAGAGCACCAGTCCGAGGACGGCAGGTGTCATCGACGACCGTGACCAGTCCGCTTCACAGCCTCAGGACCTCACAGCTTCACGACAACGGTCTTCGTCTGCGTGTACTCGTCGAAGGCTTCGATGGACTTCTCACGGCCGTAGCCGGACTTCTTGAACCCGCCGAAGGGCAGCTCCACTCCCCCGCCGGCTCCGTATGTGTTGATGAAGACCTGCCCGGCTTCGACCTCGGCGGCGACCCGATGAGCCCGGGAGATGTTCTGCGTCCACAGGGCCGAGACCAATCCGTAGTCGGTGCCGTTGGCCAGGGAGATCGCCTCCTCTTCGTCGCCGAAGGTCATGGCCACGACGACGGGGCCGAAGACCTCCTCCTGCGCGATCCTCGAGCCCGGGGACACGTTGTCGACGAGCGTCGGGGTGATGAAGGCACCGCCGGTGAGGTCCTCGGCGAGACCTTCGGGCCTGGTCCCTCCCGTGATGATCTGGGCGTTGCCGATGTCGGAGAGGAACCCTTCGACGCGGGACTGCTGCTTCTTCGAGATCAGTGGTCCCAGCATCGGGTCGTCGATGCCGTAGCCGATGGTCACCTTCTCCATCGCGGCCGCCATCTTCTCCACCACCTCGGCGTGGATGTCCTGGGCGACGATGAGTCGGGACCCGGCCGAGCAGGTCTGGCCGGCGTTCTGGATGATCGAACGCACCAGGGACGGGACTGCCGCGTCGACATCGGCATCGGAGAAGACGACGTTCGCGGACTTTCCGCCCAGTTCGAGCACCGTCGGGATGACCCGATCTGCGGCGGCGTGGGCGATCTGTGAACCGATCTGAGTCGAGCCGACGAAGCCCAGGTGAGCGATGCCCGGGTGGGCTGCCAACGCAGCCCCCGCCTCGGCGCCCAGGCCTGTGACCACATTGAACGCACCGGCGGGGAAGCCAACGGAATGGATGAGTTCGGCCAGGCGGACCGTGGAGCGCGGCGTCTCGTCGGCGGGTTTGGCCACCGCGCAGTTGCCGGTGGCCAGCGAGGTCGCGGCGGCACGTCCGATGAGTTGGAGCGGGTAGTTCCAGGCCACGATGTGCCCGGTCACGCCGTAGGGTTCGCGGCGGGTGTAGACATGCATGTCCTCGGCCATGGGGATCGAGTGCCCGTAGTAGGACTCGATGGTGTGGCCGTAGAACTCGAAATAGCGGGCGCAGACGTCGACATCGGCGTAGGCCTGGGTCAGCGGTTTGCCGGTGTCCTCGGATTCCAGTGCGGCCATCTCATCGCGGTTGGCTCGGATCACTTCGGCGGTAGTGACCAGCAGCTTCGACCGCTGCTCGGTGCTCGAGCGCCTCCATTCCCTCTGCGCCCGGGCCGCTGCCTTGACCGCACGGTCGACCTCGTCGGCTCCGCCGCGGGAGACATCGCCGAGGTGTTCGCCGGTGGCCGGGTCGACGTTGGCGTAGGTGGTCAGGGAGGGGACATGGCGTCCGCCGATGAATGAGGTGGTCTGGGTGATCTGGGCGTTCATCGCCGACCTTCCAATTCTGCTGAGGTGTACAAGGGGACGAAGTCGCTGATGTCGGCGCGCGTGCCCGAGGCGTCAACCGAGCCTTCGGCGAGCGCGGCGGAGAATTCGGTCTTGCCGGTCACGATCTCCAGCCACACCTGCGCCGAGGTTTCGACGACGTTGGGCGGTGTGCCGCGGGTGTGCCGAGGACCGGGAATGCACTGGGTGACGCCGAAGGGCGGGACGCGGACTTCGACGCTGTTGCCCTCCGCCCGTGACGCGAGCTCCTCTAACGTGAACCGCACAGCCGTGGCCAGGGTCGACCGGTCTGCCGGTGCCGCGTCGGCCTTGGAGTGCGCCACCCACATCTCGAGCGCGTTGCGCCCCTCGTCTGTGTCAATCCTTCTGCGAATCGCCATCAGTGACCCTCTCTCTTACCTGATCTTCGCTACATCTTCGCCCAGCCCAAGCCTGCCCACAATGCTCGTCCGTCCCTCGGAATCGGTGCCGCCGGTGATCGGGTCGACGATGTGCGGGTACAAGTCCTCGAGTGTGCATTCGTGCATCCAGTATTGGTCTTCAAACGCGCCGGCCAGCTCCAGCAGGTTGAGCGCGACCCATGTCGTCGGTCGGGAGGATCCGTCGAGACATTTCAGAGCGACCGAGTACCCGGATTTCGTCGACATCGCGATCACGCCTTCGGCCCCGCCCTTGGCGAAGACCCCGAGGCTCTCGATGACCGTCGTATTCGGCTTGCCGTGACCTTCGATCGCCCACGGGTCTGCGAATACGCCGTCCATGAGCGTGCGGGCCTCGCTCGCGTAGGAGACATACGGTTCCCACGCCGAGGTGGTCCTCGGGTTCTCTTCTGCTGTGGCAGCGTCTGCACTGCCCAGTCGCACCACACGGCCGATCGCCCGGGCCAGCCCGGTGAGGCTGAGTGCGAAGACGGGAGCACCGCAGCCGTCGGTGCCCACTGCTGCCGGCGCCTCACCGGCGAAGGCTTCGACCACTTCGGCGACCCTCTTCTGCACGGGATGGTTCGGGTCGAGGTAGCTTGCGGACTCCGCACCGATGGCCGCCGCGGCCATGAGGAACGCCGCATGCTTGCCGGAGCAGTTGAAGTACAGGGGCGATGCCGGATCAGTGTCGTCTCGCCCGAGATGACGCGCGGTCTCCTGCAGACTCCGACGGAAGGCACCGTCGGCGGGGTGAGTGGACGGGCATTGCAGGTCATCTACGCTCAAGCCGGCGGATTCGAGCATCCCGGCAACCGCCTCGGCGTGGCTGGCCTCGCATTTGTGGGACGCGGTCGCCAGTGCCGCCCAGGTGCCGGACACCTGCGCTCCGAGACTCATCGCGGCAATCGCCTGCAGCGGTTTGAGGCTCGACCGGGTGAACACGGGAGCCCCCGGCGCACCCAGACTGATCAGGGGTGATCCATCCGGGTCGAGGACGACAGCGGAACCGATGTGGCGGGATTCGACGAACCCGCTGCGCTCGACGAAGGCCAACTCGGCGGCGTCGGCGGAAACGAAAGTGGAACGAGTCACGCACTCAAGCCTACGACCTTATAGGCTGGTGGGGTGAAGGTTCTTGTCATCGGTTCGGGCTCCCGCGAACACGCCCTCGTCCTTGCTCTCAGTCGCGACCCCCAGGTCGACGCCGTCATCGCAGCACCCGGCAACCCGGGAATCGCAGCGATCGCGCACACCGAAGCCGTCGATATGAACGACTCCACCGCAGTCACGGCGCTAGCGGAGGCACTCGACGTCGATCTCGTGGTCATCGGCCCCGAAGCGCCACTGGTCGCCGGGGTCGCCGACGCCCTGCGTGAGTCCTCGTTCCCGGTCTTCGGACCCAGTTCCGAGGCCGCGGTCCTCGAAGGCTCGAAGGCGTTCGCCAAGGAGGTCATGGAGTCCGCGAATGTGCCCACCGCACGCACCGTGGTCGCCTATACCTCCGAGGAGGCGGCCGCCGCCCTGGATGACTTCGGTGCTCCGTACGTGGTCAAGGCCGATGGCCTGGCCGCGGGCAAGGGCGTCGTCGTGACCTCGGACCGTGCCGAGGCGCTGACTCATGCCAGTTCCTGCCTCGAGGTCTCAGACAGGGTCGTCATCGAGGATTATCTCGACGGCCCCGAGGTCTCCCTGTTCGTCCTCTGCGACGGCCAGCACACTCTGCCGCTGGCTCCCGCTCAGGATTTCAAGCGCATCGGCGATGGTGACAGCGGCCCGAACACCGGTGGCATGGGCGCCTACTCGCCGCTGCCGTGGATCCCGGCCGGCACGGTCGACGACATCGTCAACACCGTCGCCCAGCCGGTCGTCGACGAGATGACCCGCCGCGGCACCCCGTTCGTGGGGCTTCTCTACTGCGGACTCGCCCTGACCTCGAAGGGCATGCGGGTCGTCGAGTTCAACGTCCGCTTCGGCGATCCAGAGACCCAGTCCGTGCTCTCACGTCTGCGCAGCCCGCTGGGCCAGACCATGCTCGCCGCCGCCGAGGGGCGCCTCGACGAGGTCGGTGAACTCGACTGGGATCCGCGGACCTCGGTGACCGTGGTCATGGCCGCCGAGAACTACCCGAACATTCCGCGCACCGGCGACATCATCCGCGGCCTCAACACGGCCGATGGGCTCGAGGACGTCCACATCCTCCACGCCGGGACCGCTCGTGCCACAGACACGGGAGCTGGATTCGCCCCCGAGGACACCGTCATCTCCGAGGACGTCGCCGAGACCGGAGACATCGTCACCGCCGGCGGACGTGTGCTCTCCGTCGTCTCGCTGGGCACCGGACTCCACGAAGCCCGGGCCAAGGCCTATGCCGCTGTGGCCGAGGTCAAGTGGGACGGTGAGCAGCATCGCACCGACATCGCCGAGGTGGCCGCTCGTGGGCAGATCACCGTGGCCGACATCTACCCTGCGCCCGAAGAGGCACCGGCTGCGGCGGGGCTCGACTCCGCAGCGCCCGAACTTCCGGGTTGGACGCACGTCTACTCGGGCAAGGTCCGCGACCTCTACATTCCCGACACGGCCGCCGATGCGGCTTCGGCGAAGCAGCTGCTCATGGTCGCCTCGGATCGCATCTCCGCCTATGACTGGGTCCTCGACTCCGAGATCCCGGACAAGGGGAAGGTGCTGACCGGGCTGAGCCTGTGGTGGTTCGACCAGCTCTCCGAGGTCATCGGCAACCATGTCATCAGCTCCGATGTCCCTGAGGCAGTGGCCGGTCGCGGCCTCATCGTCAAGAACCTGTCGATGCTGCCCATCGAATGTGTGGCCCGCGGCTACCTCACCGGCTCCGGGATGGCTGACTACAAGGCCACAGGCTCCGTGTGCGGAATCCAGCTGCCGGCGGGCCTCATCGAAGCCGACCGCTTGGAGCCCGCGATCTTCACGCCCGCGACCAAGGCCGATCTGGGAGACCACGACGAGAACGTCAGCTTCGCCCAGATCACAGAGACCATCGGCACCGAGGCAGCCGAGAAGGTCCGCGACCTGACGATCGAGATCTACCAGCGGGCCGAAGCGATCGCCCGTGAACGTGGCATCATCCTCGCCGACACGAAGTTCGAGTTCGGGATACTGCCTGACGGGACGATGGTCCTCGGCGACGAGGTGCTGACCCCGGATTCCTCGCGCTTCTGGGATGCGGCGAGCTACGAAGCGGGTCAGCCGCAGGCGAGCTTCGACAAGCAGTTCGTCCGCGACTGGCTGACTGGTGAGTCCGGCTGGGACAAGTCCTCGGACACTCCCCCGCCACCCCTTCCCGCCGAGGTGGTCGACAAGACCCGTGCCCGCTACATCGAGGCCTTCGAGAAGCTCACCGGCCAGAAGTTCCCCGGCTGAGGCTGGTCGCAGCCGGGCCGCCTCTCACACCGAGACAACGCCGCACCGCCGATACAACGCTGCACGAACAGTGGTTTCGGCAGTGCGGCGTTGTCTCGAGACGCGCACTGACTCCGGCTGCAAGCAACGACATAGCGCGAAAATCGCAGGCGCGACCACTGATTCAGCAGGGGAATATGCTGGGTGGTAATTGTTTTCACCTCGAAACCGTCTCACACAACGGAATCGGTGGATTCAACCCACTGATTCCGATACTGTGTGTGACCAGGCCCACACTGCTCCGCGCAGGCTCACACACAGACGTGCAAACTCGGTTGGAAGTGACGACATGCATTATTGGAACGGCACCTATCACGAAGGCAGCGGTGACAGCTTCACGCTCATCAATCCCGCCACCGGTGAGACGATCGGTGAGTACACGCTCGCCAACGCCGAGGATGTCAATGAAGCCGTCGCCTCGGCGAAGGCCGCCTATCCCGCTTTCAAAGCACTCACCCCTGGCGAGCGCGCGGAGCTGATGCTCGGCCTCGCCGCCCACCTCGAGGCTCGCGCCGACGAACTCGCCGAACTCGAGTCGCAGCAGACAGGCAAGTCCATCCGCCTGGCCAAGGAATTCGATGTGCCCGGCTCAATCGACAACGCGAAGTTCTTCGCCGGGGCCGCCCGGCAGCTCACCGGTTTGGCCGCCGGCACCTATTGGGAGAAGTCGACGTCGATGACCAGGCGCGAACCCCTCGGCGTGGTCGGCTCCATCGCCCCGTGGAACTACCCGCTGCAGATGGCCGCATGGAAGATCTTCCCCGCCGTCGCAGCCGGCAACACGATCGTGCTCAAGACCTCGGAGATGACTCCCGGGACCTCACTCATCCTCGCCGAGGCTGCCACCGCCGCCGGCTTCGCCCCCGGTGTCATCAACATCATCGCCGGTGACGGGCTCGAGGCCGGTGAAGCACTCATCACTCACCCCGATGTCGTCATGTCCTCGTTCACAGGATCGACGAAGGTGGGCCGACGCATCATGGAACTCGCCGCGGCGAAGGGCTCTCGCGTCCACCTCGAACTCGGCGGCAAGGCCCCGTTCGTCGTCTTCGACGATGCCGACATCGAAGCCGCCGCCCGCGGTGCCGTGGCCGGTTCGCTCATCAACTCCGGCCAGGACTGCACCGCGGCGACCCGGGCCATCGTCGCCCGCGAACACTTCGAGGCCTTCACTACCCGCGTCACCGAACTCATGGAAGGCGTCCGCTTGGGCAACCCGTCGAACCCCGCCACTGACATGGGCTCCCTCATCTCGCTGACCCACCGCTCACGCGTCGCCGAGATGGTCGACCGCGCCCGGGCAGCCGGGGCCACGATCCACTGCGGCGCAGCGATCCCGACGACGAACCACCTCGGCGAGGCTCTGCCCGGAGACATCGACTCAACGGCGTACTACACACCCACCCTCATCAGCGGAATCGACACCGACGCCGAGGTATGGCGTGAGGAGATCTTCGGACCCGTCCTCGTCGCGATCGCCTTCGACACCGATGACGAGGCCATCGAACTGGCCAACGACACCCCTTACGGGTTGGCGGCGAGCGCCTGGACGACGACCACGAACCGGACGCTGCGTGCTGCGGCCGACATCGAAGCCGGATGCGTGTGGATCAACGAGCACATCCCGATCGTCTCCGACATGCCTCACGGCGGATATAAGGCCTCCGGATTCGGAAAGGACATGAGCCAGTACTCGCTCGATGAGTACACACAGGTCAAGCACGTCTTCATCGACCAACACGAGGGCCCGCACCACGAATGGCAGGACACCATCTTCACGTCCTGACACTCTGCCGCGGGCTGCCGATCACGGGCTCGGACACGAACGGATAACAGCCGGTCCGAGCCCTGTGGCCCGATGCCTCGGCGGACATACAATGACATCCTGCCAAGCGCCTCCAGCGCGCTCGGCCTCACCTTCGACAAGGAAGTCGGGAGGAACATGAACCTCGACGTACTCGACGTCAGCATCTTCGACGGACACTCGGTCCTGCCTGCGAACCGCATCAGCATCCGCGATGGAATCATCACCGAGATCGGCACCGGAGCGGCCGCCGACCCTTCCGAACACACCATCACGGCCACGGGAAAGCTGATCACACCCGGGTTCGTCGACGCCCATGTGCACACCACCTTCGGCGGACAGGAGTCCCTGGCCTGCGATCTCAGCGAAGCACAGGACCTCGAGGCCTCACTTGAGATGATTCGCGGCTATGTGACCGCGACCGCCCCCGGCACCGGCACCGCCGCCGGAACGACAGACGACAGCTGGGTCACCGGCGGCGGCTGGTCGATGGCCGACTTTCCCGGCGGTGCACCGACCGCTGTGCTCCTCGACGAACTGAGCCCGGACCGGCCCGTCATCCTGCTCAGCGCGGACCACCACTCGGCGTGGGTGAACACGCGGGCCATGGATCTCGCTGGCCTCGATGCCTCCACACCCACCCCGCCCGGTGGCGTGATAGAGAAGGACGCAGCGGGAGCACCGACCGGGTGCCTGCACGAATCTGCCATGGATCTCGTCTCCGCCCATGTCCCGGCCGCCTCCGACGCCGACATCCGCGCCGGACTCCTCGCCGGACAGTCCTACCTCCATGCGTTCGGCGTCACCGCCTGGATGGACGCCATCGTCGGCGACTACTCCGGCCACCGCTCCCCCTTCGACGCCTACATCGAAGCAGAGGACACAGGCGATCTGAGCGCCGAGGTCGTCGGCAGCCTGTGGTGGCCCCGTGACGTCGACGACATCGACGCCCAGGTCGCAGCCCTGCTCGAGCAGCGGCGAACTCACGGGGCTTTCCGCACCACCTCGGTCAAGTTCATGCTCGACGGCATCGTCGAATCCCGGACCGCCGCGATGAGTGCCGAATACAGCTGCGCCTGCGGCGGATTCGGCACCAGCTACTTCACCCGTGAGCACCTGCACCAAGCCTTCGCCGCCCTCGACGCGGCAGGCTTCGACATCCACTGCCATGCGATCGGTGATGCAGCGAACAAGGCGGCCCTCGACGCCTTCGAGTCCATCGGGAACAGTGTTCGCCGGCACCACATCGCCCACGTTCAGGTCGTCGATCCCGTCGACATCGGCCGATTCGCTCAGCTCGGAATCACCGCGAACCTGCAGGCGCTGTGGGCCTGTCACGACCAGCAGCTGCTCGACCTCAACCTTCCCTACCTCGGGACCGAACGCTCCCGCTGGCTCTATCCCTTCAAGTCCTTCGCCGATGCCGGCACACACTTGGCGATGGGGTCGGATTGGCCGGTCTCGACGCCGAACCCGTGGGAGGCCATCCACGTGGCAGTCAACCGCTCGCATCCGGACGCCGGCGATCCGGCTCCGCTGCTGCCCGAGCAGGCCATCGACCTGTCGACGGCGCTGCGTGCCTACACCTCCGGTTCCGCGCATCTGCTGCGTTCAGAAGCCAACGGAACGATTCGCCCTGGCCAGATCGCGAACCTCGCACTGGCCAGCGCCAACCCCTTCGCCCTCGACCCCGGCAGGCTCGCCGAGGTGCACAACGAAATGACGATCGCAGGCGGCCGCATCGTCCACGACGCCATCGCCGCTGAAAGGCAATCATGACCACAACAGCCATTCCCGATGCAACGACGCCCACACAGCTTCAGCACTTGGAAGTTCAAGGGGTGAAGAAGGTCTTCGGCAACAACACCGCGATCGAAAGGCTCGATCTGTCGGTGCGCAAGGGCGAGTTCCTCTCACTGCTGGGGCCCTCCGGCTGCGGCAAGACGACCCTGCTGCGCATGATCGCCGGGTTCGAAGCTCCCACCGACGGGGCGATCCTGCTCTCCGGCAAGGACATCGTCAGCCTCCCGCCGCACCGCCGGCCGGTCAATACGGTGTTCCAGTCCTATCTGCTGTTCCCGCACATGAACATCGCCGACAACATCGCCTACGGCCTCAAACAGTCCAAGACTCCGAAGTCGGAGATCGCGGAGAGGGTCCGTGAGGTTCTCGCCCTGGTCCAGATGGAGGACTTCGCCGGGCGCAAACCCGAACAGCTCTCCGGCGGCCAGCAGCAGCGCATCGCGCTGGCCCGAGCCCTGGTCAACCGTCCGCAGGTCCTCCTCCTCGACGAACCGATGTCGGCTCTGGACCGGAAGCTGCGTGAGGAGATGCAGCTCGAGCTCAAACGCCTCCACACTCGCCTGGACACGACCTTCGTCTTCGTCACCCATGACCAGGACGAGGCGCTGGCGATGAGCGACCGGATCGTCGTCATGTACAACGGCGTGATCCAGCAGATCGGCTCCGGCGAAGACATCTATGCCAATCCTGTCAACGGCTTCGTGGCCGGCTTCATCGGCAAGCAGAACTTCGTCCCCGCCGAGGTGACCGACATCAACGGATCCACCGCGACGTTGAGAACGGCGAACGCTGTCATGGAAACGACGACCCTCGACATCCGACCCGTCTCGGCGTCGGGGACGGCTTCGACGCTGAGCGTCGGAGACAAGGTGCGGGCTGCCATTCGGCCCGAACGCATGCGCGTCGCCCCTGCCGGGACCGATGGATTGGCCGCGAACTCCGCTCGTGGTCGGGTCCTGTCTGTGTCATTTCTCGGCGACGTCATCCAATACATGCTCGTGGCCGGGGACAACGATGAGCTCCTGGCTCGGGTGCCGGCCGCCGGCAACGAAGTGCTTTCCGCCGACGCCGAGGTGGACCTGAGTTGGAATGCCGACGACGTGGCCGTCTACGACTATGAGAGCGGTGTCTGAGATGGCGGGCAGGATCCCCGATGTGCATTTCCTGGCGCCCCGGGCCGCCTCTACGAGGCTGAGCAGGCGAGCGCTCTTGGCCGGATTCGGTGTCGTCGGCCTGGGCGCGCTGAGCGCCTGTGGCCGCAACACGACGATGGCCGCTTCACCGCCCACGGACGGTGAGCTCGAGTCGAAGCTCAACCTCTATTCCTGGGGCGACTACGACAACCCCGAACTCATCGAAGCATTCAAAGCGAAGAACGACGTGCTCGTCCAAGTCGACTCCTACGGGTCGAACGAGGAGCTCATCGCGAAGCTCTCCACCTCGCGCGGAACCTCGGGCTATGACGTGGTGGTGCCGACGGGATCGAACATTCCGCAGATGCTCAAACACGATCTGCTCCAGGAACTCGACCTCGATCTCATCCCGAACTTCACGCACATGGACCCGAACTTCACGCACCAGTACTTCGATCCCGACAACACGTACTCGATCTGCAAGGCCTGGGGGACCACGGGGTTCGTCTACAACACGAAGAAGATCACTCACGAGATGACGAGTTGGCAGGACTTCATCGACACCGCACAGAAGGAAGCGGCCGGGACCACCTCGCTGCTCGAGGACCCGTGGGAAGTCTCCGCCATCGCACTGGCGGCTCTGGGCTACAGCCTCAACACCCAGGACGAGAAGGAACTCGAGGAGGCACGCCGCGTCGTCCTCGACAAGCTCGCACCGAACACGAAAGCCTATATCGGCAATGTCGCCACGGGCATGATCCAGGGCAGCTTCACCTTGCTGCAGGCCTTCAACGGCGATGCCCGACAGGGATTGTCAGAGGCGGCCGATCCTGAGAACTGGAAGTTCGTGTTTCCGACTCCCTCGGCGAACCTGTGGATGGATTGCTGGGCCATCGCCACCGGCGCTCAGCATCCCGACTCCGCCCATGCCTTCATCAATCAGATGATCTCTCCGGAGACCGCGGTCGAACAGCTCGACTACATCGGCTACCCGATCGGCACGAAGGGCCTGGCGGAGCAGGCGAAGAAGGCCGAACTCGACGAGCAGGACCTCATCTTCCCGGCTCAGAAGGTCCTCGACCGTCTTGAACCCAGCAAGCAGACCCCGGCCGATCAGATCCGCACGAAGATCTACGCCGATGCGCAGGCAAGGAGCGGAGCATGAGCACGCAGGCAGCCAGATCAACGCCCGATAAGAAGCCCGGAGGCATGTCCGCGAGGTTCTTCGGCGCCTCGGCCATGTCGTTCCCGACCTGGGCGTATGCGCTTTTCTTCTTCATCATTCCCGTGGCGCTGGTCATCTTCTACAGCTTCGGCTACAAACCCGACGAGTTCACGGCCGTGGCCACCGATCGCCTCTCCTTCGACAGGTACCCCGAGGCCATGTCGGCCAGCTTCGTGTCGACGTTCTTCGCGACCCTGCGGATCTCCATCGTCGGCACTATCCTGTGTCTGATCATCTCCCTGCCCTTCGCCTACTGGCTGGCCATCAAGGTTTCGCCGGCCCGCAGATCCTTGGCTCTGGCCCTGGTCATGGTTCCGTTCTGGACGAACTTCCTCGTCCGCACCCTGGGGTGGCAGATCATGCTCTCCCCCGATGGCTTCCTCTCGAAGTGGATGCAGGGTCTGGGGATGCTCGACGGACCGCTCGACATCCTCTACACGCGATCGGCGGTCCAGATCGGCGTCGTCTACAACTATCTGCCGCTGATGATCCTGCCGCTCTTCGTCGCCATCGATGCCTCGGGACAGAAGCTGCGCGAAGCCAGCTACGACCTCGGCGCTGGCAAGGTCACGACGTTCCTGCGGGTGACGCTGCCGATGGCGATGCCAGGTGTCGTCTCGGGGTGCCTGCTCGTATTCATCCCACTCAACGGTGACTACGTCACGGCGACCGTCCTCGGCGGGGCCAGTGGATCCATGGTCGGGCAGCTCATCGCCAACCAATTCAATACGGCCCAGAACTGGGCAGTCGGCGCGGCCATGGCGGTGATCTTGATCCTCGCGACTCTGGCGGTCGTCGGGGTCGGATTCGGCCTGCTCAAACTGGGGCAGGCGATCGCGGCCCGACTGAACAGTGTGCCGCTGAAAGATGGGAGGGCCTGAGATGTCGAAGAAGAATACGTTCGCCCGCCGAACCCCGACAGACATCGGACTCCACGTCTGGGGGATCCTGGTCTTCGCCTACCTGTTCCTCCCGATCGCAGTCATCATTGCGTACTCGTTCAACACCGGCAAGGTGCTGGCGAACTTCCGCGGCTTCGGCCTCGACGCCTACATCTCCGGGATCAACAACGACATCATCATCTCCTCGGTCGTCACGAGCCTCCAGGCCGCTGTGGGTGCCGCACTCGTCTCAACGATCTTCGGCACTCTCGGCGGTGTGGCTTTGGCCAGGGCACCGAAGGGCGCGTGGTGGGCGCTGGGCCTGACCGCGATTCTGGGCCTCACCTTGGTCACCCCTGAGATCGTCGACGGCATCTCATTCCTCCCGTGGTTCGTCACCGTCGGGGTCGACTGGGGCATCACACCGCTGAACAACGGTCTGGTCAGGCTCATCATCTCGCACGCGATGTTCTCCATGGCGATCGTGACGTTCATCGTGCGCGCCCGACTGGCCGGCATCGACTCCCAGCTCGAAGATGCAGCCGCGGACCTGGGGGCGACGCCGTGGAATCGGTTCAAGGACATCACTTTGCCGATCGCGGCTCCCGGCATCCTCGCCGGTGCGCTGATGTCGTTCACGGTCAGCCTCGACAACACGATCCTCTCGAGCTTCGTCCAGCAGCCCGGCTACACCCCGTGGCCGGTCTACATCTTCTCTGCCGTCAGGGTGGCGCTGCGTCCAGAAGTCGCGGCGATCTCGACCCTGATGTTCCTCCTCACCCTCCTGGCCTTGGCCTTCGTCGGCTTCGTGCTGCGCAAGGCGGGTGGAAGTCCGACAGAGATCATCAAGACGATGGCAGGGTGAACCCCGCCGAGGCAGGCGGGTGGCCTCGCCGAGGTGGGTCCTGGGACCCGAGGGTTGCCACCCCTGCAATGATTGCCGCAAGGCAGAATACGAATGCCGACAATTGGCAGACGATTGCCGTCGGGCCGCAGACGATTGCGGTCAGACAGAAGGAGAGATGACATGGACGTCAATGCCGCACTGGCCGACGCCTCCACCGTGCCGTTCTGGCTCGATTCCGCGCGCCGCCCGGAGCCCCTGCCGCCGCTGACTCACGACATCGAGGCCGATCTCGTCATCGTCGGGGGAGGTTTCACCGGGCTGTGGACGGCGCTGCAGGCAAAGGAGCGTGAGCCGAAGCGCCATGTCGTCCTGGTCGAGGCGAATTCGATCGGATGGGCCGCCTCTGGCCGCAACGGCGGGTTCTGCGCAGCCAGCCTGACCCACGGCTATGACAACGGTGAGTCCCATCTTCCGAATGAGAACGAACGCCTGGCACAGCTGGGGCGGGAGAACCTCGATGCGATCGGTGCGGCCGTGACCAGGTACGGCATGGACGTCGAGTTCGAACGCACCGGTGAACTCGACGTCGCGACCGAGGACTACCAGGTCCCGGAGCTGCGAGAAGCACATGACCCAGAGGCCGGTTTCATCTTCTACAATCAGGAGGAGCTGGCTCAGATTGTGAAGTCTCCGACCTACAAGGGCGCCCTCTGGGACTCGCGCGAGGTCGCCATGGTCAACCCTGCCAAGCTGTGCTGGGAGCTGCTGCGGGTCATCCGGGAACTCGGCGTCGAAGTCTTCGAAGGCACGAAGGTCACGGATGTCAGTGATCGGAAGTCGACGGTCCAGATCACGACTCTGGTGACAGCCCAGAGCTCGGAGGACTGCAGAGCCGCTCCCTGCAGCATCATCACAGCCAATCGCGTTGCGTTGGCCACGAACGTCTTCCCCTCTCTGCTCAAGCGGGCCAGTCTCCATACCGTCCCCGTCTACGACTATGCCCTGATGACCGAACCGCTCAGCGATGAGCAGCTGGAGTCCATCGGCTGGAGCGGACGGCAGGGCATCGGCGACTGCGCGAACCGGTTCCACTACTATCGGCTCTCGGCCGACAATCGCATCCTCTTCGGCGGATGGGACGCCGTCTACCACTACGGGAGACAGGTGTCGTGGAAGTACGACCAGCGCCCCGAGACCTTCGAGACCCTGGCCGAGCACTTCTACGAGACCTTCCCGCAGCTGTCTGATCTGAAGTTCAGCCACAAATGGGGTGGGCCGATCGACACCTGTTCGCGTTTCTTCTCCTTCTTCACCACGGCCTACGGCAAGAAGGTCGCCATGGCCGCCGGCTTCACCGGACTGGGCGTGGGCGCTTCACGTTTCGCCGGCACGGTCATGCTCGACCTGCTGTCCGGGCAGGACACCGAGCTGACCCAGCTGGAGATGGTGCGCAAGCTGCCACTGCCCTTCCCGCCCGAACCGGTGGCCTGGCTGGGCATCCAGATGACGACGAATGCGATGATCAAGGCCGACAGCAACGAAGGCCGACGAGGTCCGCTGCTCAAAGCTCTCGATGCTGTGGGCATGGGCTTCGACTCCTGACGCTGCCGGCGACGTCCGGGGCAACCGGTGGCGTCCGGGGCAACCGGTGGCGTCCGCAGCTCGGACCGAAGGCGGGAGTTCCTTCCGCGCTTGATAGACTTTCAGCGAGCGCGGGAGGAACTCCCGAACACTTTCTTGAAGGAGCAGAGCACGCATGGCACGTGTCGTCGTTGAGGTGATGCCCAAACCCGAGATTCTTGACCCTCAGGGTAAGGCGATCTCCGGTGGAATGTCCCGACTCGGCTTCACCGGTTTCGGTGAGGTCCGACAGGGGAAGCGCTTCGAACTCGAGGTCGCGGGTGAGGTCACCGAGGAGGTTCTCGCGCAGGCTCGTGAGGCGGCGGAGAAGCTCCTGTCCAACCCGGTCATCGAGAACGTCGTGGCCGTTCGCGCCGTCGAGGAAGCCTGATGACCGCGGTCGTCACCGACGCCACCATCGCCGAGGCGGGTGCTGAGTCCGGAGTCTCGATCGGTGTTGTGACGTTCCCCGGCACCCTCGATGATCGTGATGCCGCACGTGCGGTTCGTCTTGCCGGTGCGAAGCCGGTCAACCTGTGGCACGCCGATTCCACGCTTGCCGGTGTCGACGGTGTCATTCTGCCCGGTGGGTTCTCCTACGGGGACTACCTGCGCTGCGGCGCGATCGCGGGCTTCGCTCCGATCATGGAAGCTGTCGTCTCCGCCGCCAACGCCGGAATGCCGGTCCTTGGCATCTGCAACGGATTCCAGATCCTGTGCGAATCGCACCTGCTGCCTGGCGCCCTCATCCGCAATGACCACCAGCATTTCATCTGCCGTGACCAGGAACTGGTTGTGGAGAACACGAATACTGCTTGGACCGGTGACTACACGCAGGGACAGACCATTCGCATTCCGCTGAAGAACGGTGAAGGCGGGTTCGTCGCCACCGACGAGATTCTCGACGAACTCGAAGGCACCGGCCGCGTGGTCTTCCGCTATCAGGGGTCCAACCCCAACGGTTCTCTACGCGACATCGCCGGCATCACGAATGAGGCCGGAAACGTCGTGGGGCTCATGCCCCACCCCGAACATGCTGTCGAGGCCGGTTTCGGACCCGAAGACGGCGGCGGCATCGACGGTCAGGGATTCTTCTCTTCGGCCGTACGCACTCTGGTCAGGGGCTGAGCTCACAGACCGGTGACCTCACTTGAACTTCACGTTCGTCTCGTCGGGCTTCCGTGATGACAGCGAAACTTGCTCACCCGTTGAGCTGAGCCTGGGAACTCTCCTTCTGCCCGGCGATTCACCTGAACCGGGCAAGGTTGGTGCCCAGCTGGTGCTCAGTTTCAGTGTCACGCATTGATGTCTTCGCGCGGCGCGCGATCCGATTGTTATGGACTGTTTCGGGTCGCCGAGCAGCTCCCGACTGACCCGGAGTCAGTCCTCAACCCATTTGAGGCCGACGGCCGTCTCGAGAGTCGCGGATGCCGCATGCAGCTCAACCGACCACGTCTCGTCACCGACGACGCCGTCGACGTCAGCCTCGCCCCACTTCTGGAAGCCCTCCACAGCGGCCTTGGTCTCGGCTCCGAATTTGCCATCGGGCTCCCCTGGTGAGGGCCAGTCTCCTTCGACCGAGCCGTTTTTCAGCACTTCCTGGAGGTCGGCGACGGCTTTATGGGTCGAACCTTCCTTGAGCACGGGCATCGGTCCGCCGTCAGGCAGTGCTTCCCAAGTCTTGTGCCCGACGATGCCATCATCGTCCAGCCCAGATCCTCGCTGGAAGTTCTTCACCGCTTCTTCCGTGACGGGTCCGAATATTCCGTCGACCGCCACTGAATGATCCGGCACTCTGCGCAGTGCTCGCTGTGCCCTCTTGACGACGTCGCCTTGTGACCCCTTTTCGATGATCGGCTGACCGGGGTTCGACATTTTTCCTCCTCTATCGGTGCCGGTGGATCCTCATTGACCGGCTGTGAACATCTGTGGAAGCAGCCTTGCCGCCACAAGCGTCAATCTAGGACCGCAGTTCCTTGTGCGACAAGGGTCCGACGGTACTCAGAAGGCATGCCCGCGAGTTGGTGCCGACACAGGCTCGATGTTTGGGTCATGGCACGCAGTTCAGCCCCGGTGCACTGGCTCATCTGCAGATTCGATGAGTCGATGCACCGGGGCCGAACGCCCTTCTGTCAGTGTCGATTCGCGCCGACGGGCCGGGGGTACTCACCAACCCGTCGGGTCACCGATCACTGCCCGAGCTGTGAGCAGCGGCGGGCGAAGAGAACTGTCGCTGCACCTCCCAAGATCAACACTGCTCCGGCGCCGAGGCCGGTGATTTCGGCACCGGTGCGCGGCATCGAGCCGGCGTTGCCGGGATCATCCGCTGGGCCGGACTCGCCGGCCTCGCCACCGTTGCCGCCATCAGTGCCGCCACGGTTGCTGGTGACGAGGAATTCGGCTTCCATCTCCGCTTGGTCCGCGCACATCGCAAACACTGTGTAGGTGCCGACGTAGGGTGCGGGATCGTCGCCGAGTCCGTAGATCTGAACCGAGGCCGCTGCGTTCTCATTCGCCTCGGCGCTCTGTTCGTAGAGCTTCTCACTGGGTTCGAGTCCCCAGACCTCGAACTTGACCTCGCTGCCCGGTTCACATTTGGTGACAGTGATCGTCACACCCTTGTCTCGGTTGATGAAGTCGACTGCAGAGATCTTCACCGGATTGATGGCAAGCTTCGCTTCGGAGTCGGTGTCGTCGCCGGTCACGGTGAAGGTCGTCACCGCACTCTTGTCCCCGCACGAAACCCTGACGAGGTACTCGTCGACCCACATTTTGCCGCCTTCTCCTTGGGGCATGAACCTGGCATGCCCGGCTGCGTCTTCACCGGCCTGCTGCGCCTCTTCCCAGATGGTGGTGTCGGGGTCGTTCTTGGTGCTCACCTTGAACGTCACCTCTTCGTCTACATGGCAGTTGACGAATGTCATGTGGACTCCGTCGTTGAGGAACTCCTCCAGGTTCTGAGTCTTGGGCGAAACGGTGAGATCCGAGTTCGCATCGTCGCCGTCACCATCGGTCACGGTGAAGGTCGTCTCCGCACTCTCGTCGCCGCACGAAGCCGTGACCACGAAGTCACCAACCCAGCCCTCACCGCCCGTGCCAGGGATGAACGTGGTGGAACCGGCCGCATCTTCACCGGCCATCTGTGAGTCCTCCCAGATGGTGGTGTCTGGGTCGCCCTTGCGAGCGATGCGGAAAATGACCTCTTCGTCCATCACGCAGTTGACGAGGGTGATCTGGACACCGTCGTTCATGAAGGCGTCCAAGTTCTGAGTCTTCGGCGAAACTGTAAGGTCTGCCTCCTGCTCCTCATCATCGGGAGCCACGACCTCGACGCTGCCACTGAAGGTCTTCGATTCCGCTCCCTCACGCTTGACGGTGACTGTGACATCGAGAGTGTCACCGGTCTTGAGCTCCGTGTTGCCGAGGATCGTCCCGGTGAATGCACCGTCGCTCTCGACTGTCGTCGAGGTGGCCTCACCGGGTTCAGCGGTGACGACGTCCCCAGCTTCGAGGGAATCGACGGTGTACCGGACGCCCTGGTTGGGGTCACCGATCTCTTCGGCGGTCATCTCCGTCTTCTCGAGGGAGAAGCCGGCATCGATCGCCTCGGCTTTCTCTGCATCATCGGCAGCGCCGTCCTTCTCCGCTCCGTCTTCAGCTGCATCAGGATCGGCTGCCTCGTCCTCAGGTGGCTCGGTGGCCTCGGCATCACCCTCTGCCTCATTCGTGCCTGCGCCCGGGGCGGAAGCGTCAGCACCGGGCTCGTCTGCTTCACCGGGATCGGCGGCGTCTTCACTCGGAGACTCCGTGCCTTCGTGCGCAGCCAATGCTTCAGCTGTGGTCAATGTGCTCGCGGTCGCCGGACCGACTCCGAGCGTGGAGATCGCCAGTGCGATGCTTGCTGCAAGTGCCAGCCGTTTCATGATGATCCTTCCAGAGATCTGCGTGGCTGCCGTGTTCGGTGATGAAATGGACCATACGTCCGTAGTTAGCGGGTCGCGACTTTTGGTCTTTTAGTTCATGACGGAAATGTGATTGAGTAATTTCAGAATGTTTATCCGTTTGAGACATCGTCCTGGTCCGGAGAACGGTTCGTCCTGCCTATTTCGGTGCTGGTTCCTCCGTCCACCACGACTTTCTCTCCAGGCACAGCACCAGGGACAGCGTGAGAGCAGGGACGAGCCCATGTCACGATTGTGTACAGACGGTCATCTAGGGCCGATAATCGTTACTTTCGAAATGAGATGGCTTCGGCCCCCACAGCCGAAGCTGGAGGGGCCGATTCGCCGGTTGCGACCATGTCATCAGTCGCAATGGGTTCAGGTGTCCGTGACTGTGTCGCCCTTCAGCCCCCTGGCGGCGGGCCCGCCGTCGTGACTTCCCTCCGCAGACTCAGCGTCGTCAGCGCCATAGACGTTGTCAGCGGCATCCGTGTCCGTACGATCTTCGACGACGATTCCGATCTCGGTCTCTGACTCAGCGAGCACCTCGGCGGTGAATTGCTCCTCCGCATCCTCTCCACGGAACTGTGACATGTAGAGGCGGTAGTACGCTCCTTCCGCGTTCAGCAGCTCCTCGTGGTTGCCGTGTTCGACGATGGCTCCGTCCTCCATCACCAGAATGGTGTGGGCATCACGGATCGTCGACAGGCGGTGTGCGATGACAAACGATGTTCTGTCCGTTCTCAGAGCAGCCATGGCCTGTTGGACGAGAACCTCCGTACGGGTGTCGACCGAAGATGTCGCCTCGTCGAGGATGAGCAGTGACGGGTCGGCGAGGAACGCCCGCGCGATCGTGATGAGCTGACGTTCACCGGCAGAGACGCTGCCGCCGTCGGAGTCGATGACCGTGTCGTATCCATCGGGAAGCTGTCGCACGAAGCGATCGACCATAGTTGCCTGCGCAGCAGCCATGACCTCTTCGTCGGTCGCGTCGAGTCGGCCGTACCGGATGTTCTCTCGAATGGTGCCTTCGAACAGCCATGCGTCCTGGAGCACCATGCCCACGTGGGATCGCAGGTCTGCTCGGGTCAGGTCCTGGGTGTCGGTGCCGTCGAGGTAGATGTGGCCACCGGTGATTTCGTAGAAGCGCATCACCAGGTTGACCAAGGTGGTCTTGCCTGCCCCGGTCGGACCGACGATGGCCACCGTGTGACCGGGTTCGGCCGTGAACGAGACCTTCTCGATGAGCGGAGTGTCCTCGGTGTAACGGAAGCTGACCTCGGAGAACTCGACCCGGCCCGGGGTACGCTGCGGCAGCGTCTCCTGTGCGTCGTCGGGTTCTTCCTCCTCGGCATCCAGCAGTTCGAATGTCCTCTCCGCGGAGGCGACACCGGACTGCAGCATGTTCGCCACTCCGGCCATCTCGGAGATCGGCTGGGAGAACTCACGGGAGTACTGGATGAACGCGGTCGCGTCACCTAACGTCATCTGCCCCGAAGCCACTTTCAGGCCGCCTGCGACGGCGATGAGCACGTAGCTGAGGTAGGACACGAACTGCATCGCCGGCATGATCATGCCCGACACGAACTGCGCACCTGCCGAGGCTTTGTACAGGGACTCGTTGCGACGGTCGAACTCTTCGAGCATGATCTCGTCGCGGCCGAAGGCCCGGACCACGTCAAGGCCGGAGAACGATTCTTCGACGTGTCCGTTGACCTCGCCGGTGTGTTTCCACTGCGCCTTGAACATCTTCTGCGACCGAGTGCCGATGACTCCGGCGATGACCGCGGAAAGAGGAAGCGCGATGAGTGCCAGCAGCGCCAACTGCCAGGACACGATGAACATCATCACGCCGATTCCCACAATAGTCAGTGCGGACTGGACGAGCTGAGAGAAGGCCTGCTGCAGTGCCTGCTGGATGTTGTCGACGTCGTTGGTCACCCGCGACATCACATCGCCGCGCTGCCTGGTGTCGAAGTATCTCAGCGGGAGCTTGTTGATGGTGCGTTCAATATCTTCGCGGAGCCGGTAGACGACCCGCATGACGAGGGCGTTGAGGATGTAGCCCTGCGCCCACATGAGCATCGAGGCCACGAGGTACATGAGGAGGACGATGATGATGATCTGACCGAGCGCGGTGAAGTCGATGCCCTGGCCGGGAACGACCTCTGCGGTGGCCAGCATATTGGCGAAATCGTCTCTGCCTTCCGCGCGGGCACCGGCGATGATGTCGTCGATGTCGGCTCCGGCCGGAAGCTGTGATCCGATCACACCGGAATAGACGATGTCCATCGCCTTGCCCAGTACCTTCGGTGCGATGACGGTGAGGACGACCGAACCGATGACGAGCAGGACGACGTTGATGAGCCCGAGCTTCTCCGTTGCCATCAGTCCGAACAGTCGTTTGACCGAGGGCCAGAAGTGCTTCGCCTTTCTCGCCGGGGTGTCGCCGAACATGTCCCCGTCGCCGCCCTGCGGCAGGTAGTCCTCATCGGTGGCCTGTGTCGTGTCGGGGTCGGCAGTCGTTGTTGCCGCCGAGGCGTTCGACGTCGTTGACTCGTTGGTTTCCTGGTGCGTCATGTCAGTTCACCCCTTCCGTGGCCAGCTGGGATTCGACGATCTCCTGGTAGGTCTCATTCGCATCCACAAGTTCGTCGTGTGTTCCCCGTCCGACGATCTTGCCCTCGTCGAGGACGATGATCTGGTCGGCATCCCGAATCGTGGAGACTCGCTGAGCCACGACCACGACTGTCGAATCGCCTGTGGTCTGATCCAGGGCACTGCGCAGTCGGCTGTCGGTGGCGACGTCGAGAGCTGAGAACGAGTCATCGAAGACGAAGATCTTCGGATTGGCGGCCAGAGCTCTGGCGATGCAGAGCCGTTGCCGCTGTCCACCGGAGAAGTTCGTGCCGCCCTGGGCGACGACAGCCTCAAGCTGGTCGGTCTTGTCGGTCACAAAGTCCGTTGCCTGGGCCGTCGTCAGTGCCTCCCACAGTTCGGAGTCATCGGCGAACTCGTTTCCGAACCGAAGGTTGGAGGCGATCGAGCCGGAGAACAGATACGGCTTCTGCGGCACCAGACCCACCAGCTGTGCCAGCTGGTGCCGATTGAATGCACTGACGGGAACACCGTCGATGAGCACATCTCCCGACTGCGGGTCCAGCAGACGCGGGATGAGGTTGACGATGGTGGACTTGCCGGCACCTGTGGCGCCGATGATCGCAGTCGTCGTACCCGGCCGTGCGGTGAAGCTGAGATTCTCAAGAACGGGAACCTCGGCCCCGGGATAACCGAAGGTGACATTGCGGAACTCGAGCTCACCTCGGCGAGGGAGTTCGTCGACGCCCTCCGGGATGATCATGGACGAGGTGGAATCGAGGACTTCGGAGATGCGCTCAGCGCAGACGACGGCGCGGGGAATCATCATCATCATGAACACACCCATCATGACGGCCACGAGGATCTGCAGGAGGTATTGCAGGAAGGCTGTGAGTGAACCGACTTCCATCTGGCCTGCGTCGACGCGGTGGCCGCCGAACCACAGCACGGCGGCGGTGGCGAGGTGGAGGATCATCATGATCGCCGGGAACATGAGCACGAAGAGGTTGCCGACCTTGACCGAGGTCTCTGTCAGTGCCCGGTTGGCGTCGGCATAGCGGTCGGCCTCGAAGGGTTCGCGCACGAACGCACGCACGACTCTGATGCCGGTGATCTGTTCGCGGAGGACTCCGTTGATGTCATCGACCTGTTCCTGCATCCGTCGGAACAGCGGCATGAGCAGGTAGACGAGGATTCCGACGACGATGAACAGCGCTGGCACGGACACCCATACCAGCCAGGACAGCCCCACATCCTCGCGCAGTGCCATGATGACTCCACCGATGCACATGATCGGCGTGGAGACCATGAAGTTCAGGGTCATGAGCACCAGCATCTGGACCTGTTGGACATCGTTGGTGTTGCGGGTGATGAGCGTGGCGCTGCCGAACCTGCCGACTTCCAGCGTCGAGAGCTCGTCGACTTTGCTGTAGATGGCCCGCCGCAGGTCGCGCCCTACGCCCATGCCCGTGCGGGCGCCGAAGAAGATGGCAGTCACAGCGGTGATGACCTGGACAAGGCAGACGATGATCATCGTCATTCCCGTCGACCAGATGAAGTCGGTATCGCCCTTGGCGACTCCCTGGTCGATGATCTGCGCATTCAGGCTCGGCAGGAATAGGGCCGCGATGGTCGCGGCCAGCTGGAGGACGACGACAAAGACAATGTAGAGCCAATAGGATCGAGCGTATTTCAGGGACAGGCGTAATAGGGCCACGGTGGACGTCCAGAGATGTGAGTAGTTCGCGAAAAAGCGTTGAGAAATTCAAAAGCGCAACAGACAATCTTACATGCATTCTCCTCCCCGGCAATAGGTCGAACCCGACTCTCAATTCGTTACAGTTCATCACACGCCACTGACATGACCCGACGAAACCAGCTCCGACCTGGGCGGTGGCTCCGCGTGCCTCCTCGATAATCGGGCGCACACCTCTAGTCTTGAAATCATGAGCACAACTTTGCAGGACCTCGTCAATCGCGCCGTCTTCTTCTCCACAGAGATGCAGACGCACTTCGGCGCACTCATCGCCGATGCCGAATGGGAGGTCGATTTCACCTCCGACCCACATCTGACTTTCACCTCCTCAGAGGGGACTGTCCTGCGTGGTCGCCCGCACCTGCTCGGCTCCGAGTCCAGCGGGCAGAGCACGTGGCTGTGGGGATGGGAGAACATCAACGAGTTCCCCGAGCCCGTCGTCGGTCTCGCCCATGACGTGCGCAAGTTCGGTGCCGCCGAGGATGTCTCTGAGCTGATCACGGAAGAACTCCCTCTCGATGAGGAGCTGGCGCTGCGCCTGACCCTGGCGGCGAAGGAGATCACCGGAAAATGGGCGCACTACCCCGCCGGAGCGGGTGCCGGTACGACTGTCTGGCTCCTTGTCGATGCTCCGGAGCTCGCCCTTCCCGAGCCCCAGGTCAAGACCACAGTGCGCGCCCTGATGCAGGGGCTGACACAGACAACGGTGACTGACCATCGCGCAGCGCTAGTGGCGTATGTGAGCAAGCGGGGCATCCCCACCGCCGAGTTGCCCGAGGGCGGCCTGCGTCTGCTCTTCGCCGATGGTTCGGCCGACCTGTCCTTTGACGAGGAACGCCGGATCTCCAACTGCGAGATGGGTACACCGCTTGAGGGGGAGGCTGCCCAGCAGTATGCACAGGCCACCGGGGCTTCCTTGACAGACCAAGAATCCGTTGGGACACCTTCCGCGGAGACCTCTGCACAGCCGGCTGCCCCTGCGCCGATCCCAACTCCTGAAACTGCGGCCTCCGACGTGGGTGCGGCCCCATCCTCGTCGATGGATTCGACACCTGCCCCGGAGCCAGTGGAGTCCACCACCGAAGCATCCCACGAGACTGCCCCGAGCGTATCCCCCGCCGAGGCGGGTCCTGGTCACGAGCGCGACTCCGATTCTGATCGTCCCACACCCGAGACCGGGTCCGAGCAGCCGCCGGCCTCCGAACAACAGCCTGCGGCCTCATCGGCGGACGAGGCACAGGACGGCGATCACCAGCCGGAGGAGCAGGAGACCAAGGCTGAGGAGCCGAAAAAGAAGAAGGGGCTGTTCTCGAAGCTCTTCGGACGTTGATCTGCGCGCCTGGATCCCACCTGAAGTCGCACTCGAAGAGGGACTTTCCTTCCGGGTCAGGGGTCAAAGTTAGGTGAAGACGGGAATCAGGTGAGTCTGACCTCGCCGGATTCCCGTCTTCGTATCTCAGACAGACGGCCGCTGATCGGTCTATCGCCAGTCGGCAGAAGACTGCTTGCGCGAGCTGGGAGTCGCTGAAGTTCGGCGTGGTGGCACCTGAGACCGTGTACACGCCGGCGATCTCACTACGCTGATGGAACCTGGCCCAATAGGTTCTATTTCCTATTACGGCTCCGGAGCCACTCAGCATTGCGATCGCGAGCAGAAGTCCGGTCAAGCGTGTGGTTGCCAAGAAGATACGGTTCGTCGATATCTGCCGCGCCACGGTCGACCCTGTCGGCTTGCCCACTGGGAAGCGACAGAGCCTCGGCAGATTGGCGACGAGAAGGAGGAATCCCGCCAAGCGCTACGATGCCTGAGAGCCGCCTGACGGGCACGTCGAGGGTCGAGTTGAGCACAACCACGTCGGTCATGTCGAGAGCAGCGAGGAGGGCGCCTAGCCACGCGGTGGGACGGAACAGCAGGAAGGCTGCGGCTGCGACGGCCCCGTTTTTAATCCCTAGGCTGTTCCAGTGGGGCCAGTCATGTGAAACGCTCCACTAGACCACCACCAAATACGCGACACCGCGACACCGCGACACCCACCGTGAGCACTACCCCACACCACGAACACGAAAACAAAAAAAGGGGGCCACCCCGCAACACACGAGACAACCCCCAACAAACCCCACACCACTGGCATGAATACGAGAAAGGGGCCACCCCACAAAGTGGAATGACCCCAAACCCATCAAAAAACATTGCGGCAGTCACTTACTCTCCCACAACCACCAAGTTGCAGTACCATCAGCGCGAATGGGCTTAGCTACCGGGATCGGAACGGTTAACCGGGCGTTTCCCCACCACTATCACCACCGCAAAACCAACAAACCACCAACCACCCCAAGAACCTCACAGTCCTCTAAGAGCAGAGTAGCGGTCCAAGAACCGTACAGCGAACGCGAACACCACAATAACGTGACTCGTTAAAATCTTATGAAACCCATAAATGTTACTCGCACACACCAACCAACAAAAAATGGTTGTATGAGTGATCGGCGTATTAGTACCAGTCAACTCCACACCTTACAGTGCTTC